>NZ_PGUY01000015.1 GCF_002863585.1 Peribacillus deserti
TTTGTATTTTCTCAGAGAGAAAATACCTGGCGTCTTGTTTCGTTCAGTTTTCAAAGAACAATTTTCTTAAGCTGTCTAAGCAGCTTATTAATATTATCATTTAAGCAAGAAGTAGTCAACACTTTTTTTAATGTTTTATTGTTACCTTCTCACTTAAGTTTTATTCGTCTTAACGACAGATATAAATATATCACCATTTCACTTTATCGGCAATAGCTTTTTCAAAAGTTTTTTTACGTAATAAAAAGAATGTTTATTCTAAATATTAGATATATCAGTACAACTATTTCTTCACCCTTCGAGTAAGTTGTTTTACTAATATAATGATAGTAAAGGCTAAAGATTGATGTTTTTTAATAAGATTTATTGCGTCACCCTATTGTTCAGTCAAGTCGATTGGAGCGTAAGGTGCGAGACTCCTGCGGGAGCAGCGCTTATCAAGAGAGCTCTTAACAATGTTGAAGGAGAATGCTCCGCTTTTCGATCAGGTGAGACACCGCAGGCGAAGCCCGAGGAGGCTCACCGCCCGCCCCGCGGAAAGCGGGCATCCTGGAGTGGAAATTAACCTCTTGTTCAAAACAGCCAATAAAAAACACCCTTCTCAAAAGAGAAAGGTGTTCCTTTAGGGTATTTAGCGGTGGCGCATTAATGGGAATAGCAATACATCCCGGATTGAAGGCGAATTGGTAAGCAGCATAACCAAACGGTCAATCCCTATTCCTAATCCTCCTGTTGGAGGCATACCGTACTCAAGAGCTTCAATGAAGTCATCATCCATCTCATGAGCTTCGTCGTTTCCTTGTTCACGCTCTTTTAATTGAGCCTCAAATCGCTGGCGCTGGTCAATAGGATCATTAAGCTCTGTGAATGCATTAGCATGCTCACGGGCTACGATGAACAACTCGAATCGATCCGTAAAACGAGGATCTTCTTCGTTTTTCTTAGCAAGTGGAGAGATTTCTACAGGATGTCCGTAAATAAAGGTAGGCTGAATAAGCTTTTCTTCTATTTTCTGTTCAAAGAATTCGTTAACGACGTGTCCGAATTCCATTGTATCTTTTATTTCGACTCCATTTTCTTTTGCTAGAGCTTTAGCTTCTTCAGCGCTCATTTCTTTCCAGAAGTCTACGCCTGTATATTGCTTGATGGCATCCACCATATGAAGTCTGGTCCATTCAGGCTTTAAATCCACTTCATAATCTCCATACTGAACAGTGGTGGTTCCTAGTACTTCCTGTGCTATATGAGCTATAAGATTTTCTGTAAGACTCATAATGTCACGGTAATCGGCATACGCTTCATACAGCTCGATCATCGTGAACTCTGGATTATGGCGGGTGGAAATCCCTTCGTTCCTGAATACACGCCCTATTTCATATACCTTCTCTAATCCGCCGACGATCAAACGTTTTAGATGCAGCTCAATGGCAATACGCATATATAATGTCATATCCAATGCGTTGTGATGGGTAATGAATGGGCGGGCAGAAGCACCACCTGCAATGGAATGCATCATAGGAGTTTCAACTTCTAGATATCCATGACTGTCCAGGTATCTACGCATGGACTGAATAATTTTGCTGCGGAGAATGAAGGTCTTTTTGCTGTCCGGGTTGGTCATCAAGTCTACATAGCGCTTGCGGTAGCGTTCCTCCACATCTTTAAGTCCATGGAACTTGTCAGGAAGCGGTCGCAGGGCTTTAGTCAAGAAGACAAAGTCTCTAGCTTTAATTGAAAGCTCTCCAACTTTCGTTTTGAAAACTGTACCCGTGATCCCGACGATATCACCTAAATCAACAGAGTTGAAGGTTTCGTATTGTTCTTCCCCCACTGAATCCTGGCGGATATAAATTTGGATCTGCCCGGTTAAGTCCTGTATATGGGCAAACCCAGCTTTACCTTTCCCTCTCTTCGTCATAATCCGGCCTGCAACTGTCACTTCTACGTTCTGCTCATCTATTTCTTCTTTGCTCATATTCTCATAAGCAGCAACGATTTCTTCTGAAAGGTGTGTGCGCTCATATCTTTTTCCAAACGGGTCGTTCCCGCTTTCGATGATATTTTGCATTTTTTCACGCCGCACAATCAGCTGGTCGTTTAATTCTTCCTGGCTCACTCTACTCACTCCATCTCTTTTATATCGTTTATATATAGAATGTATAAATCGACTCAATAACATTTATTTTACACAAAGTAACAAGCTGAATCAGCACATTTATGTAAGAAAAATAAAATACAAAAACTGCCAGTAATACTGGCAGTGGTTATTAATGGGTATTATAGGAAAATTAAAGGTAAATGTCAATTAAGCAAGCTGAGACACAGCTTCCTCCGCTTCAATATCTTCAACTAATCCGTAAAGCAGTTTAACAAGTTCATCTCTTGTTTCACATTCATTAATAAAGCTGCGGACTTTCGCATTCCCGCGGACACCTTTTAGGTACCAGGCAGCGTGTTTTCTCATTTCTCTAACTGCGATATATTCATCCTTTAAATGAATCAGGCGGTCCAGATGCAGAATGCAGACATCGATTTTTTCACGTGCAGATGGTTCTCCCATAAGTTCTCCTGTTTCAAGATACTTAACGGTTTGATAGATCATCCATGGGTTACCTAGCGCTGCACGGCCAATCATAACGCCGTCTGCGCCTGTTTCTTTAAGCATGCGTTCTGCATCAAGCGGCGTATTTACATCCCCGTTTCCGATTACAGGAATATTTACGGATTGTTTAACTTCTCGGATGATATCCCAGTTTGCAGTACCTTCATACATTTGTACACGAGTTCTTCCATGCAGGGACACTGCACTTCCGCCCGCTCTTTCTATAGCCTGGGCGTTTCTTACAGCATAAATATGCTCATCATCCCATCCCATACGCATTTTAACAGTAACGGGCTTGTCGACAGCATCTACCACTGCTGAAACCATTTCATAAATTTTATCTGGATCCAGAAGCCATTTAGCTCCTGCATCACATTTTGTAATTTTTGGTACAGGACATCCCATGTTAATATCAATGATGCTGGCGTTTGTATTTTTGTCTACAAATTGCGCTGCTTCTACCAGCGTTTTCTTTTCCCCTCCGAAAATTTGAAGGCTTAAAGGCAATTCACGGTCATCTATATACAGCATATTCATCGTTTTTTTATTTTGTAAGACAATACCTTTGTCACTGATCATTTCAGCACAAACAAGTCCGGCACCGAATTCCTTGACCGTTAAGCGGAATGCTGAGTTGCAGATGCCGGCCATAGGCGCAAGAACAACTGGATTCTTCATTTCAATGTTACCAATCTTTAGCATGAGAACCTCCTTTGTTTATTTGGTAAAACTTATATCGATTTAGCCAGTTACTCTGGCGGGCTTAGTTCATCTAAAGCGACATTTAGCTTTTCGGATGTTTTCTGGAGAAATGGATCAGTGGGCATACGGCTGCCTCTTTCAACCTCTCCCAGCAATGAAACCGAAACACCGATTTCTTTGGCGAATTCTTCCTGAGTATAGCCTTTCAGTTTACGAAAAGCCCGAATACGTCTTCCCCATTTTTCCGCTTCCATAATCGAACTCCCTCTTTATCAGGAATAGCTTCTAGAATTTCTGACAATGGTTTGTCTATCATCGGAAGACTGAGACCTGGATTTATCTCGATAAGCGGGACGAGGACAAATGCTCTCTCATGCATCCGAGGATGAGGAATAGAAAGACTTTCTGTTTCAATATTTTCGTGATTATAGAGCAAAATGTCAAGGTCTATTGTCCGAGGTCCCCATCTGATTTCCCTTTTTCTCCCAAGTTCCAGCTCAATCTGCTGGCATTTCCGTAGTAACTCATCTGGTTTTTTGGAGGTTTTTACCTCTAAAACGATATTCAAGAACCGCTCTTGATCTACATAACCGACTGGATCCGTTTCATATATGGACGATATCGATGTGATGCCGATTTCAGTGTCGTTATGGAGAAGCTGCACCGCATCTCTCAAATACTTTACTCTATCCCCCATATTTGTGCCTAATGATAAGTACGCAGTATAGTTCATCGAGCCTGCCTGCCTCTGGTTATTTCAACCCCAACATATTCATAATGCCCTGGAATGGGAGCATCCGGCTTAATTACCTTGACCGTACAGTTCTGTATGCTTGTATAAGCAAGGAGGATATTCTCTGCAATTTTTTCAGCTACAGCCTCTATAAGCTTAAATGGCTCACCTTCTACAACCTCTTTAGTAAGGGTAAAAAGGTCAGCATAGCTTATTGAATCATTCAAGTCATCACTTTGGCCAGCTTTTGACAAGTCTGCTTTCACTGTTAAATCCACTCTAAATCTTTGGCCTAATCGTGTTTCCTCTGCAAACACACCATGATATCCGTAGAATTCCATTCCCTTCACATGAATCTTATCCATTTCTGTTCCCCTTCTGCATCATAGCATCCATCATCTTCGCCATTCTTGTCATTTCTTTAACATCATGTACCCTGATGATCTGGCACCCTTGCTGGATCCCGTAGCATACCGTCGCTCCCGTACCTTCCATTCTTTGCTGCGGCGGCAGATCAAGAGTCTGGCCTATAAAGCCTTTCCGGGAGGTTCCAAGTAATACAGGATAACCTAATGAAGTGATTATATGGAGATTCCTCATCATTTCCAGATTCAGATCATAATCTTTCGCAAAACCGATTCCCGGGTCCAATATAATATTTTCATCCTTAACTCCTGCGGACTTCATCAAGTGAATGCTTTCAAAAAGATCCCCGATCGCATCTCTGATGAAAAAATTGTAGTTCCTATCTGGCCTGTTATGCATCAGGACAATCGGAACACCTGTTCCAGCAGCTAAATCGGCCATTTTTTTATCCGCTTTTCCTCTCCAGATATCATTAATAATATGGGCGCCAGCATCAATGGCAGCCTTCGCGACTCCTGCTTTATAGGTATCAATAGAAATCGGAATTTCCATTCGGCTGGAGATGGCCTCTATCACAGGAACCACACGCCCTGCCTCCTCCTGCTCCGATACTGCTTCATAGCCCGGGCGAGTTGATTCTCCACCGATATCGATGATGTCTGCACCATCTTTGATCATTTGTTCTGCATGATATAAGGCTTTATCAACTGAATTATAATTTCCGCCATCCGAAAAAGAGTCCGGAGTGGCATTTAATATTCCCATTACCAGGGTCTTTTGCCCATAATTCAGAGTGTATGAGCCGCATTTGATAACTTGTTCCATGTTTTCCTCCATCCCGAATTGCACGATCGTTTGGCTGCAACATATAGATGTAACATTCCATTTAATATTACTATAATTATTGGCCAAATAAAAAAACCCGGCATAAACCGAGTTTTTTTTGTATCTTATTCTTGTTCGAATTGATATAGCGGAGTACTTAAGTATCTTTCGCCGTTACTTGGGATAATGGCAAGTACTTTCTTACCCTTCCCTAGCTTTTTAGCTGTTTCAATAGCTGCATAAATGGCGGCACCAGATGAAATTCCTCCAAGAATTCCTTCTTCTTTCGCAGCACGGCGAGCATATTCAAAAGCATCCTCAGTATTAACCTGGATTATGTCATCGTATATGTCCGTATTTAGAATATCCGGAATAAAACCAGCTCCAATTCCTTGAATCTTATGCGGACCTGGCTTTCCTCCTGATAAAATTGGTGAATCAGCCGGCTCGACTGCAACAATACTAATTCCAGGGAAATTCTCTCTAAGAACTTCTCCTGCACCGGTGATTGTTCCGCCAGTACCGATACCTGAAATGAAGGCATCTAATTGGTCCATCTGTGAAACAATTTCCTTACCTGTTGTATTGCGGTGGACTTCAGGATTTGCTTCATTTTTAAACTGCTGAGGTACGAAATAGCCATGTTCCTTAGCTAACTCCTCAGCTTTTCTGATAGCTCCGCCCATTCCTTCCGGTCCAGGAGTCAAAACTAATTCAGCTCCATATGCACGTAGAAGGTTACGGCGCTCAAGGCTCATAGTTTCCGGCATAACAAGAATAGCACGGTATCCTTTAGCCGCTGCTATCATTGCCAAACCGATGCCTGTATTACCGCTTGTAGGCTCGATCAGCGTATCACCAGGCTTTATTTGACCGCTCTTTTCAGCTGCTTCAATCATTGCAAGAGCGATTCTGTCTTTTACACTGCTTCCGGGATTCATATATTCTAACTTTAGATAAACGTCTGCTATGTCTTGATCGACAATTCTGTTTAATTTTACGATTGGGGTTTGCCCCACTAAATCAGCGACTGAATTTGCTACACGTGACATTTTTTCTCCACCTCTTAATACCAAGTATTTTTATTGGTTTTATAAAAAATTTAACTCGAATTCATAGAATTGTCAAACATTTTTACTTACACTTCTCTAAATTTTTTTGTAACTCATAGCAGGAAAATGTAGACCATGAAAAAAAGCACAAAGTCCGCATTTGTTTCGCGGAGTTGTGCTTTTTTTTATCCTATTTGTTATTGCCATATAGCCAATCGACATTGAACTCATTCCAAAACACTTGGGATGATACTGCCCGGTCCATCTGCTCTAAAGCAATCTGGCGCCTAATTTGGTTTTTTACCTCTTTTAGCGTATATGTCTTTCCTGCTACACGATCGTGAAGATAAATAACAGCATACCCCTTATCGACCTTTATAGGGCTGCTCCAATGCTTTGTCTTAAGACCCCTGGCGCTTTTTAGGTAAGAACCAGGAATTATATCACTTTCAACGGATATAAACCCAAGGTCGCCTCCCTGATTGGCACTAAATTCATCTATTGATTTCTCCATGGCTAGCGTTGAAAAATTCGCCCCGTCTTTGAGTTCCTTGATGACCTTTTCTGCTTCCTCTTCTGTTTTGACCAGAATATGAGAAACATGATAAGCGTCAGGGAGAGCATAAGTATCCTTATGCTGCTCGTAATACCGCTCAATTTCTCCATCAGGGATTACCGCATCTTTTGTTAAAAGCTCCGTAAGCAGCAAATTAGTCTGAACCTGCTGTTTTAATTGTTTGTCATCCGTATTATTAGCGTCATAAGAGCCATACATGGTCTTCATTGAAGATATTTCACGGTTAATATCCTGATTCGGCACGGAAACTTTATATTTTTTTGCTGCTTGATGGATCACTTCCTGGTTTACCATATCCTCTAAAACTTCTTTTCCGTAACGCGACTCCATCTCTGCCTGCCATTCCTGACGGGTAATCTCTCTCTTTCCAACAGAAGCAACCTCTTCTGTTTCGGCATTTGAATGCAGAGCATTAAATGGGTTTGCCGCAAAGAAAAGAATAGTTATTATGTTGCACAAAATCAGGCCGGTAATAATCGTCCAGAGCTGCTTACTCGACAACTTTTTCTTCCCCCAAAAAAGTTATTTTGCTTCTGCTTTTAACTCTTCCAATTCTTCCTTTGAAAAGTGATATTTTTCATTGCAGAAATGGCACTGAGCTTCAGCTTCGCCATCCGTTTGAATGATATCTTCAATTTCCGCTTCACCTAAGCTGATCAAGGCATTGGCTATCCGGTCTTTTGAACATTGGCACTTAAATTGTACCGGCATCTTTTCAAGAATTTTTACATTTCCTTCTCCCATTAGCTGTTCCAATATTTCTTCAGGGGAAAGACCCTGCTGGATCATTTTAGAGATTGGCTCAATGGTTTTAAGCCTTTCTTCGAGCTGCGAAATGGTCTCTTCCCCCGCACCAGGCAGCAGCTGCAAAATAAAGCCGCCAGCGGCCAGAATAGAGTTGTCGGGGTTAACAAGTACTCCTACACCAACAGATGACGGGACTTGTTCTGACGATGCAAAGTAATAAGTGAAATCATCACCCAGTTCTCCCGATACAATAGGAACTTGTCCGGTAAAGTTTTCCCGCATTCCTATATCCTTAACAACCGTCAGGGTTCCATCTGTTCCTACCGCACGTCTGACATCCAGCTTTCCATGTTCGTTTAAATCGAAATGTACCTGCGGATGTGTAACATACCCCCTAACTTCACCTTTTGCATTGCTGTCTACCAATATTGCGCCAATGGGCCCGCCGCCCTCTACTTTCACGGTAAGCGTATCATCACCTTTAAGCATGGCACCCATCATAACACCGGCTGTCATGGTACGTCCTAAAGCAGCTGAAGCGGTAGGCCATGTTCCGTGGCGTCTTTGTCCTTCTCCCACTGTATTTGTTGATGAAACAGCGTATGCCCTCACCTGGTCATCAAATCCTAATGCCTTCACTAAATAATCTGTCATAAAATAACCGCCTTCCTGATGTAAGTCTTCTTTATACATTTCGTTTATATATTAACTGTAAGCCTTTTAGCGTTAGGAATGGATCTACTACGTCTATAACAGGAGATTCCTTTGAAATAAGTTTAGCAAGGCCGCCCGTGGCAATGACTTTCGGTACAGTCCGGCTATGCTCCTTCATGCGTTTCACAATTCCTTCAACCTGTCCAACATACCCGAATAAAATGCCAGCCTGCATAGCTGCTACAGTATTTTTTCCAATAATATCATCTGGACGAGCTATCTCTATTCTCGGTAATTTCGCCGCTTTGGAATATAAAGCTTCCGTTGAAATACCGATACCAGGTGCGATTGCCCCACCCATGTACTGCTTGTCCTCATTAATGTAGCAATATGTTGTTGCCGTCCCAAAATCGACAATAATTAAAGGGCTCCCATACTCATGTATACCAGCTACTGCATTTACGATCCGGTCGGCCCCTACCTCTTTTGGATTATCGTATTTTATATTTAAACCAGTCTTGATGCCAGGTCCTACCACAAGGGGTTTGATTTCAAAATATTTTAGGCACATACCTTCCAATGAAAACATAATAGGAGGAACGACAGATGAAATAATAATTCCATCAAAATCCTTAAAGGTAAGTCCCACATGCTGAAGGAGCCCCTTAATAACCATGCCGAATTCGTCTTCCGTCTTATGGCGATTTGTTTCTATTCTCCAATGGTGTTTTAAGGATTCTCCCTCATACACCCCTAACACTATATTTGTATTTCCTACATCCAGTACGAAGATCATATTATTCACCACTTTAATAAATATTAGAAAAACCCGGGCTTCACCGAGTCCTTTTGGGCAAAGTGAGAACCTTCCGTTTTCCTATGCGGTAAAGCAATGCTAATGCCTGATCCAGACAATAAACAGCCGGCCGCAAGTCAGAGTGTCTATTTTTTTGAAGAATTACTCTTATCCTTCCACATCATATCATAATTAAACGAATGAAGGATACTTAGAAAAGCGGAGAACGGTGCCTTTCTGATAAAGTGAATCATGAGGCAAAATTACATTTCAAAAATTTTATATTGAAAGGCAAAACTTTAGGAAAGGCAGACACCAAATAACAAAATAAATAAACAAGGGCACCCAGGAAGGATGCCCTTGTTATTAGATATCAGTCTTCCTGCTCTGATCATTAACAGGCGGGAATTTATCTTTAGGGTTTTGTGTTGGGTGGCCCTCCTGGATTGGCGGATTCGGGATTGTCTTAGTGCTAGTTGTACCAGAAGGTTGATTATCCTCCGGGCGGTCTCCATCGTTTTTTGTATGGATATTCACTTTGACATCTTTCGATCCACCTGCACGGTTTGGCAGGGTCCCATGGTCTATCAAGTGTTTGATTTGGTCTGCATCAAGTGTTTCTACTTCAAGCAGCGTATTGGCAATAAGCTCGAGCTTATCCCGGTGTTCCGTCAGGATAGTTCTTGCGCGCTCATAGGAGTCTTTAATGAATTTCTGGATTTCCGTATCAATTTCATAGGCAATCTTATCTGAATAGTTCTGTTCATTATGCAGATCGCGACCAAGGAATACTTGCCCTCCTTGTGCTTGACCAAATTGAAGCGGACCCAGCTTATCACTCATCCCGAATTCCGTAACCATACGGCGGGCAATACCAGTTGCGCGCTGGAAGTCGTTATGCGCGCCTGTACTTACTTCACCGAAGATAACTTCTTCAGCAACCCGGCCGCCTAGCAATCCAACAATTTTATCTAGTAATTCAGGCTTCGTCATAAAGTAACGGTCCTCTTTAGGAAGCATAACAGCATATCCGCCTGCCTGGCCGCGGGGAACGATTGTTACCTTGTGTACCATTTCAGCTTCATCTAGTACTGTACCTATGACAGTATGCCCTGCTTCGTGGAAAGCAACGATCCGCCGTTCTTTCTCAGAAATCACCCGGCTCTTCTTAGCAGGGCCAGCAATTACACGATCAGTTGCCTCATCGATATCAGACATATCTACTTTTTTCTTATTTGTACGAGCGGCTACAAGCGCTGCTTCATTCAATAGGTTTTCCAGATCGGCACCAGAGAATCCTGGTGTTCTTGCAGCAATGGCTTTTAAGTTGACAGATTCGTCAAGCGGCTTATTGCGTGCATGTACTTTAAGTACTGCTTCACGACCTTTTACATCTGGACGGTCTACAGTAATTTGACGGTCAAAACGTCCTGGACGCAGAAGTGCTGGGTCAAGGATATCAGGGCGGTTAGTTGCCGCAACAATAATGATTCCCTCGTTTGCACCAAAGCCATCCATTTCAACAAGCAATTGGTTCAGCGTCTGTTCACGTTCATCGTGTCCGCCGCCTAAACCGGCGCCGCGCTGACGTCCGACTGCGTCAATTTCATCTATAAAGATAATACATGGAGCATTTTTCTTAGCATTTTCAAACAGGTCGCGCACACGGGATGCACCAACTCCGACAAACATTTCTACAAAGTCCGAACCACTGATTGAGAAGAAAGGTACCCCCGCTTCTCCAGCAACAGCTCTTGCAAGAAGTGTTTTACCCGTACCAGGAGGCCCCACAAGCAGGACACCCTTAGGTATGCGTGCACCAAGCTCTGCGAATTTCCTTGGATCTTTCAAGAACTCCACTACTTCAACAAGCTCTTGTTTTTCTTCATCTGCCCCGGCTACATCCTTAAAACGAACTTTTTTCTTATCATCGTTATAAAGCTTTGCCTTGCTTTTCCCGAAGTTCATGACACGGCTTCCGCCGCCCTGAGCCTGGTTAAGCAGGAAGAAGAATAGGATGAAAATAATGACGAATGGGATGATAGATGTGAAGAAAGTGACCCATCCGCTAGTTTCCTTTGCAGGAAGTGTTTCAACTTTTACCTCATTGTCCCTGGATGCTTTGTCGATCCGGTCTAATGTATTGTTGTTATTTGTGACATAAGTGATAAACTGTTTATCTTTCTTGCCGTTCTCTAACTGCCCCTTCACCTCATATACAAGACGTTCGGGCTGCATGGACAGAGAGTTCACTTCACCAGCTTCTAAATATTTGAAGAACTGGTCCTGTGATATATTATCGGTGGGCTCATTGTTGTTATTAAAGATGCTGACAACCCCAATGATCACCAAAAATATTAGTAAATAAAATATTGTATTACGGAAGATCCGATTCATCCCTTACCTCCTCCCACGGTAAAAAACTAAATAGAATAGTATCATAGAAAACCAAGGATTTACAAATATTTGCTCCTGCTTCACAAATATGACAAAATTTCCGGCTGCTGCAGTTCATTACTCTTGATTTTGGTACACTTCTGGTTTCAGAACCCCTATATAAGGAAGGTTTCGATACTTTTCAGCATAATCCAGACCATAGCCGACCACAAATGCATCCGGAACGATAAATCCGGCATAATCGGCTTTAATATCTGCCTTGCGTCCTGATGGTTTATCTAACAGTGTGACAATTTTTATAGATTTTGCTTTTCTGTAACGGAAAAGCTCTACAAGGTAGCTTAAAGTCAATCCGGAATCAATAATGTCTTCGATGATGACAATATCTCTTCCCTCTACCGAAGTATCTAAATCCTTGATGATTTTGACTTCTCCGGAAGATACAGTTGAATTCCCGTAGCTGGAAACATCCATGAAATCCATTTCAAGATATGCATCAACTCGTTTAAGAAGATCTGACATGAATGGCATAGCACCTTTTAGGACCCCGATAGCCAGGGGGAATTTATCCTTATAATCTTCGCTGAGCTGTTCGGCCAGTTCTCTCGTTTTAGCCTGGATTTCCTCTTCTGTGATTAAAATGTTTTCAATATCATTTTTCATGCTCATTTTTCTGATTTGCCCCCTAGAAGAACTAGACTTTAATATATTCTAGATATATGTATATTTGCTGGTCATCTCCGCGTTCAGCTTCCCGGGATGATTTCCTCAAGCTGGGAACCCAAAGAATTTCACCAGATGAATCAACGACTATAGGCCAAGCGTCTCGTTTCTCAATTGGAATTTTTTCATTTATGAATATATCCTTGATCTTCTTGGAACCGCGAAGACCTTTTGGATACATCCGGTCACCCTCTTCCCTTGTCCTCGCTATAAATGGCATGCGGGCTTCCCGGGCAGGCATCAAGAATGTGCTGTTATCATTCTTGCAAGCACTCCCCTTACTATATTCCGCCTTAATTTTATACCCATTTGGCAGGAGAATTTCACCTGGCACCTCAAGCTTAAGGTAATAGGTCTTAGGTTTTGTCTGAAGAAAAGAAAACATACAGACTTCATAAGATTTTTTTACCAGTAAACCTTTTGGGAAATGAAGCTCTGCAGAGGGGTCTGGATTTACGAATAGTTCCATCAATTGAGACGTGTGTTTCGCGGATAATGACTCCGGATTCTCACCATAAAGATAGTTTAATATTAGTTGAACGGCCCTTCTTTGTAAAGAATTAGGCATTGCCATTAGACCTTTAACATGAATGGCAGATTCAAGCTTGGACTGTTTAACCCAGATTGATTCCATCTTCGATTTCGTAAGTTCTAAAAGCAGTTCCTCATCCTCTCGTATTTCCTTACTGAATCGTTGAAAGTGTTCGTGTGCTTTTATGTTTTCCCTCTTTAAGAAAGGTAAAACACTTAATCGAAATCGATTTCTGCTGTATGATTCTTTCTCGTTGCTTGGATCTAAGCGGGGTTCAAGACCCTGCCTGCTGCAATACTCCAGAATGTCCCGCTTTTCAAGGGGTAAGAATGGCCGGACAATCTCTCCATTGCCAAACGGCCTTTTAACAGGGATCCCCGCTCTTGCAGCTCCGGACGCTCCCCGGGTTAGTCTCATCAAGATCGTTTCCATCTGATCATCCCCGTGATGACCGAGTACAAGCTTATGGATACTGTGTTTTACCATCATTTCTTGATAAAACCGGTACCTTAATGTCCTTGCCGCAGTCTGGGAGCTTTGGCCAGTTTCGCTCATATAGCGATTCACATTCACTCTTGTTCCCTCAAAAACAATACTACGCTCCTCACAGTATTTTTTTACGAATACCAGATCTTCATATGACTCTTCTCCTCGGAACATGTGATCTACATGTGCCGCTACAAGCCCTAAGCCGTACTGGCCGCTCATGCTATGAAGAAAATGGAGCAGGGCTAAAGAGTCCGGCCCGCCTGATACTCCAACGAGAAGCTTTTCTCCAACATGAAGGAGGTTATGATCTTTAATATATTTTGTGACTTTTTTCTCGAGCATACATAACATTCCTTTATGGCTGTCTCTATCAGGCTAATCTATTTATACGAACTACATTCGGAAAAGTTTCAACTTTTAATAATTTATTCTTTTAGAGAAGCTTTGTATAAATATATAGCAGATATATAAAAGATATTAATACAACCAGCAGCAAAGATTCCAGCAGTCCGCCTTTCTTTTGTTTCCTGCGGCTCCTGGACTGCGTTTGTCTCATGTTTCTGGATGGCGACGGTTGCTGCCTGCTGATTCTGTCCGCATTCTGATTTGCCGCAGCCAATAATTCGTTCCTCATCTCCATCGCTGTTGAATACTTTCCAAGCAATGCTTTCTCAAGCACCTGCTCGTACACTTTCAATTCTTTCTTTCCTTTGATTGCTTGAGACAACTGTGAATACCCATCTGTCTTTTTTGTAAAACGATTTGGATAATAGGAGTTAAGGAAGATCATAGCCACAGCAAAAAGATCGTAGGAAGGCTCTGCCTTTCTTGAACCAAGCCCCCAATACCCCCTATCAAAAAACTCGGTGAACTCTTTAATGGACCGGCCTTTTATCGTTGTTCCTCCGACATCCACGCAGCGGATCTGACAGGAAGGCGAACTGATAATTAAGTTTTCCGGCTTTAAATCTCCAAATATCCAGCCAGATTGATGCAGCAGGGAAAGGTTCTTTAATAGCTGCAGAATCAGCACTACTGACCAGGATGTTCCCTTATACCGCAGAAAATCAAGGTAGGTTTCCCCTTTTATATATTCCATCACGTAAAAGGGCAGAGTCACTCCCTGGTTGACCCAGTCATCTACACTCAACAAAGAAGGCCCGAGGGCTGAACCCTGGACCTTGGTAAAGGATTTGAGGATGTTCATCTCCGAGCTGATGGACATGCTGTTATCACTTACCTTAAGCGCAACTTCCTGCCCCCCGAATTCCGCTAGATAAACAATGCCGTTTGCACCAAACCCTAACTCTTTTATCACTTTATATTCATTCTTATACCACTTGCCCTTAATAATGGTCCCTGGCAGGGCTTTACACTGACTCCTCAAAGAATTGTTCATCATCATTGGATAACAAACTCCTTAGTGAACGTTTTTTCTTAAAGTACGATAAAGCCTCCCTTAAGGCAGGTCCTGTCGGAGTCATTCCTCCTGGTGAAAGCTTCGAAAAGACTTTTGTTAATGCTTCAAGATTCGGAGTCCAATCCAGGAGTTTCTCAACATCTGACTTTTTCCCGGGAAATACAAAAACAGAAAATTTATTTTCTCCCATTCTTGCATTCAAGCTCAATGATAAATCCAAGAGCGCTTCTTTAACCGTTGGGAGCTTATGCGTCATGCTGGCGCTGGTATCCACAAGAACAAGCACTTCGAGTCCTGCTGTTTCGCCCAGTTCCTCCACCACTTCAACCACTTCTCCCCGCTTCTCCGGCGGAAGATCATCAATGGTTTGTGAACGGCCTAATATTTGCTGAAGCTCCTTATTTACAACACCTTGTATCGTTTGTGTCATCGCTTTTCTCGTAACCATCTGGACCGTTTGGGAAAGCTGCGAGCTATACACGATTTGACTTACCCCGCCGCCAGTTTGTGCTATAGACTCGATTTCCTGCATCCCCTTCTGATCAATAACATCCTGTTCCATTACACCGATCACATTTACTGTAATCCCCTGTTCTCTAGCAAAGGCTGCCATTGCAGAAGGATCTTCACCGTGATTCGAACAGCCATCCGTAATCAGCAGAATTTGTCTTAAAGTACCTGGGTTCATAAGAATCCCTCCAATCTATTTACTACCATCTTCGACTAACTGGAGGGGTTGTATACCTCTTAATAAGCTTTCTGTTCACGTTATTGTGCTTTTCTCTTATTCGAAAATACAGGAATGGAGGCCCACTTTGGTGTATTATGATTTATCTTGGCCGTAACGATGGTTATATCATCATCTATTTTCCCTTTCCTTCTGATGACCTCCTCTAATATCAAATCTGCAATTTCCTGCGGTTCGTCCGTTTCCATCTCTTTTATCTTGCGCTTCATCCAAAACTCAAAATTCTCAAAGTGGGAAGGTCCATCAAAGATCCCGTCACTCATCATGATGACGAGATCTCCCGCCTTCAGCTGCTCACAAACCACATCTACGTCAAACTCAGTGAACATTCCCATCGGTAAATTGCTGGATTCCACTTTAATGACTTTATCACCACGTTTAATGAAGCTCGGTATAGAACAAATTTTTAAAAACTTAGCTTTTGCATCATGGAGATCGATCATGGCTAAATCCAGTGTTGTAAATATTTCATCCGTCGTCCTTAGTGAAAGTACGGAATTCACCGATTTTATCGCAATTTTTTCTTCGATGCCGGATAATAAGATCTTTTGCAGCAGCTGAAGGGTTTCATTACTTTCATAGTGGGCCCGCTCTCCATTTCCCATACCATCGCTTATGGCAATGGCATACTTACCGAACCCAATATCCATGGTTGTATAGCTGTCCCCCGAAACCAGTCCTCCCCCTTTGGCAGCATGGGCGACACCGGTTTCTACAACGTACTTTTTAGCTGAACGGAAAGTAACATGGCAGGTCCCCCCTGGAAACGAAGCACAATCCTCCGTATGGACGATGATGGATTCTCCAAGTATATCGGTCAGCATAGGCGCTATAAGCTTCTCGCACTCTCCCCTTCCGTGACAGTATGGTGTGCTTATATCGATATCCACATTTCCCTGTTCCAGACTGTATATTTCAATTCCATGAATGGGAAGGCCAAAATTCCTAATTGCCTCAAGAATTTGTTCCTCTTGGACATGATGATTCTTTCTCTCCCTCTGAATCTCTTTCGCAAAGTCCTCCATAACCTCCGAAACACCTTTGAGCTGATCCGCAACCAGTCTCCGGCTCTCCTGCACCTGTTTTTTCAGCTTCAGATTAGCCTGGGAGAATGTAAGCTCCTGTGCAATCAGTTCCGTTACCTTTTCGGCACGAGTACAGTTCTTTTTCCATTCTCTTTGCAATTTCGGAGAAAGATGCCCACTATTTTCTTCCAAATTATACATAATGTTCTGCATACTTTCATAAGTATTACTAAAATTCCTTGTCCAGCAATGCTCCTTTCGATGGCAGGTCTGGCAGGTTTTTTCCGTAACGTTGCTCAGAAGGTAGTCCACCCTTTTCTCTTCATCTCGATCTTCCTCATCCCAGTCATCGACATGAGAGAAGCTGTTGGAAAGAGCCTGAAAAACATGAGAGAACTGCGAAACTCTTTTAGCTGTTACATCGCGCACTTTCCTCATATAAAGCTGCTGTTCATTCGTATACTCAACTGTACCCGGTATGTGTTTGGCTATCTTTAAAATAAGGGCAGAAGGTGTGATCATAAATAACATAATTGCTGCAACCGTTTCATATAGTGTAATACTAAGGTTATTGCTGCCCTCCCCATATAGTCCAATTAACAGAGTAGCTACAGCGAGACCTAAGGAAGTCCCTACTTTCCTGCCCTCTTTTAACAGTCCACCCAGCAGCCCGGAAAAAGCCAGCAGGCTCATTTGATATAAACTTGAAATATTGGCAAGGCTGAAGATTAACCCGGTTACAACACCTACAGTGGATCCAATTGCGGCACCTCCGGAAAGCGCAAACAGCAGCACAAGGTATCTCGATAATATATGCTCCATAGACAGCCCATAGATTGTCCAGCCAATGGTACCAGTCATTACGGATGCAAGGAGGATTATGATACTCACGACTTCCTCTGTTTTAAAAGATAACGTTTTTCTTCTTATAGAAATCAGCGGGATGGATTGTACGAAAATAAGTGTTAATATAGCAGCAAGTCCAGCTTCCACCGCAATCATCATTCCATCATATAATTGGATATTCCGGTGCAGAATCAGCTGCTCCGCACATCGTATGATAGCTAAAGCAAGGAAAACATATAAGGAAATGGCCTTGAAACGACCTTCAATTGACGGTTCTTTTATTTTATATAGAAGCATCATTAGAAAGGCGGAACAAAAGACCACAATACCGTTAGAAAGATGGATAGTAACAGCCCCGCAGACAAGGCCAGCCAAAGCGAATGGCGCTCTGTCTCTTCTCATCATATAAACAGCAGCAAAAAACGGAAGACTAAATGGGGCTAACTGAGAAAGTATGAGAGCCCTTCCAAGCAAGAAGCCGATCAAACCAAGAACAAGACCGCGTTTAAATAGTACATCTTCAAGTTTCAGGTGGAGATTCTGGAACCATTTAACCGCGTCTATTTTAGCTTCATTTATATTGAGCTCCGCAATAGGATCTGCCATATTCCGTTCAACCTTTTCCATCTATAACACTCCCCGTTTCTTTTGTTTTGATTATAAAGGGGACAGCCTCTGTATTTTGTCAAAATCAGAAGTAGGGAGGAAAGAAAAGTTCGACTGTTTTCTCTGAAAATAATCATATCTTTACACGAAAAGGGTCTATTTTTTATTTTGGCAGCAAACCATCATGAGAAAAACCAAAGAATTTAGCTTTATTTCTTTTAAACAAGAATATTTTCAGACAGGATGCTATAAGGGTGTCTGACAAGAGTCTATTTGGAACAGGCGTTAATCGGTGCCAATTAAATATCATTCGACCTTAAAATGCTAATTGACAAAATTAACACTTCCAAGTTATGATATATCCTGTGCTTTTAATAAGCATTATTTACTTGGCGGTGTAGCTCAGCTGGCTAGAGCGTACGGTTCATACCCGTGAGGTCGTGGGTTCGACTCCCTCCGCCGCTATAAATATTTGAAAAGACACGGCGATTGCTGTGTCTTTTTTTTGTATGGACTTTTGCTCGTAGTTTCATACATTGTAGAAGCGATCATGCTTGCTGTGGATATGGCGGGTAGACATATTTTTACGAGAGGCAAAGATTAATTCTAATTAGGTGCTCTGCTCCTGAGCAAGGTTTTAAGGGTCACCTAAATTTACTCGTTCAGAAGCAGGTTTTATTATTGTATGAATAACAGGCCGCTTATGCCGATCCTAAGCGCTGAAATAAAAAGAACGTGTGGTATTTAAACAAGCCTAGTGATAATTTCATTTTTGATGTTGGCCCCATGTGGTCCGGAACAGATATGTGGGACTCCTGCAGGAATAGCGAATCAGGGGAGACCCCACAGCTAAAACGCCTGCGGGGCTCCCGGACCGCCCCGCGAAAAAGTGATTGACGCTGGCTGCGATTAACAGCCAAGTTTAACAGAGCTAAAAAACCTAAAATATGAACCAATTTTTGCTGCTTTTGTACTGATTCAGGCCGCTTCGGTGCAATAATCCACCGATAAAGTGCGTGTTTATTTGGGAATGCAAATCATTTTGGATATTTTACTACTTTTTATGGGGGCGTGACAGACAGTCTGTAAGTTTATCCTTATGCTTTTGAGGTTTATGCTTATGTTTCGAAGATTTACGCTTATGTTTTGTAGATTTATGCTTGTGTTTCGATAATTTATGCTTAAGCGCGGTTGGCCTTTGCTTATCTTAGGCGCCATATGCTTATCTTTTAGTAAATATGCTTATGCCGATGTAGTTATGCGTATTTCTCCTTGAAGGACTTCAGCTATAATGCGGACTCCATTACATTTGTTATTAACAAGATGAAATAAACACATTGTCTTGATCCATAAGAGACTAGATATGCAGACCTCCCTCAGTATACGTTCCAATCAACAGAGCATAGAACTTCACGCCTGTTCTGACTGAATTTATTATTATCCACCATATCCCCTATATACTTGTCCTGATTATAAAACTCCGTTTTAAAAAGTCTTCCTATCTGCCAGAAAACTCACATGGCCAGGGCTAAAAGAAACTCTTTTTCAAAAGGCTATGTTAAAGGTCATTGTTGATTGGAACGGATATGCGAGACTCCTGCGGGAAAAGCGGGTATTGTCCAGCTCCGGACTGACACCGCGGGTCTAGCCAATCGCCATCAAAAGGCAAAAGCGGCCTTTTTCTGTCGCTCATCTTATGCCTGGCTAACGCACGATGCACAGGATGTGCGAGCCAGGCGGGGCCACAGGACGTGGCGTTCCGAGCGTGGTAAGGGCGACTAAGCTTCTGTCTTCGCTGTCGCTTGCCAATCAGCAAGTCTTCTTTATCAGGTGTCTGACTTTCTCTTAGATGTGGCTTTTAACCAGACTCTTCACCACAGTTCTTATAAAAGAACTACCTTGAAAGTCACCGTCCTGCGCCTTTCTATCAAGGGAGACCCCACAGGCGTCAACGCCGAGGAGGCTCCCGGACCCGCCCCTAAGGTCCGCGAGT
Source organism: Peribacillus deserti (assembly GCF_002863585.1). Lineage (GTDB taxonomy): Bacteria > Bacillota > Bacilli > Bacillales > DSM-1321 > Paraperibacillus > Paraperibacillus deserti_A. The sequence continues at coordinate 19,834 of NZ_PGUY01000015.1, forward strand.
GCCTGCTAGCTGCAATCAACAGCCATGTTTAACAGAGCTTTTAAAAAAAAGAAGCCCGCGCTAAGCGCCAGGCTTCCTTATATATATATAAAAGGTAACTTGGAAATTTCTTTACTCTTACGTTCAGCAGCAAGTTATCCGCGTCTTCCGCCTCTTCCACCGCGTTTGGTTTCGGTGCTTCTCTTAAGGGATGAAAGACGATCTTCACTATCCTTCAAAAACTTAGCCATTTTGGTTTCAAAGTTTTCTTTGGGACGGAAGCTGTCTCTTGAACCGCGGTTATTGTCACGTCCACGGCTGTCATTGCTTCTTCCTTGTCTTGGACGCGGAGTGTAAGCTGGTGCCGCGCTCTCTGGGCGGTCCACCGCTTTTTTGATGGATAGGCCAATCTTGCCGTCTTTCTCAACATTAATGACTTTTACTTCAACTTGGTCGCCTACTTTTAAGTGATCATTAATATCTTTTACATAATTATCAGCGACTTCACTGATGTGAACAAGTCCTGTTGAGCCTTCTGGCAGCTCCACAAACGCTCCGAAATTTGTAATCCCTGTTACTTTCCCTTGTAACTTGCTGCCTACTTCTATTGACATAAAAAAATTGTTCCTCCTTAGAATTTAAAAAAATCATTGTTACTCTATATTATAACGAAAGAAAAAAACAGTGTCAATAAGAGTCACTGTCTTCTTTCTTTTTTGGTAAGTTAAAAATAACTTCACCTTTATCAGAAAGGAAATAATCACGTCTGGCTAATTTAGCGATATATTCGTCATCGTTAAGCTTTACAACTTCTTCTTGTAGATAATCCTGCTGTTTTTGTAAGCTTGTTAATTCGTCTTTAAGCTTATTCTTTTGTTCCTTTTTTTGCTCTAATTCAGAAGCTTGTGAAACAAGAGTGGATATGAGCAGGCAAGAAAGCAAGATTGCAGCGGCACCGAATACGGTTAACCTGCGAACGAGACCTCGTTTTTTCTTTTCAACGGTTTGGACCTTTTTTTCATGCTGTGTAACAAAGTCTGATTCTATTTTGGACACATTCCGTTTTCTCAGATTGCTCATCCTCTCACTCCCCGCATTTATTTTTTAGTTCTTTTGAACCATCCAAACCATTTTTTGTGAATGTCCCGTGAAAAGACTGCCAATCTGTTCAGCAGAGCCCGAAGTCTTGATGTGACGGAATTCGGCAGCCAGTTAATCATTTTCTTCGCTATCCAGAAAAAGGGTTTTAATAGTCCCTTTATAATAGATAATATAGGTTTTAGAATAAGTTTGGCAAGGAAAAAAAGAACTTTTCCAAAACTTAGTAGAATGCCAATAAGTGCAAAGACCAGCCATTGAAGCGGTTTTACAAACAATAGGCTGAACAGCCTTATCATAAAGGTGTAAATCTTCCGCGTTAGTGATATCCACGCTTTCAACAATCGAAGATATAGTTTCTTTAAAAGAGCTTGATAAGCGGAAAATCCGCATATTAATGCCAAAAACAGATAAAATCTCAATTCTCCTTCATTAACAAGAAACAGTACGTAAAACGTGACCAGGCCCTGGATGATCCAAAAGAGAAAGTCATTAATGAAAACGACCCAGCTGCTTCGTTTGGATCTGTTCAAGAACACATTATATGTATCCAGAGCAGCACCAAAGCAGCATCCCATACCTATTATAGAAAGGAGGGTATAAAATTGAGTGGTGAGTGTCATTTGAACAGCTTGCCAAAGAATCCTTTAGCTTTTTCTCCACTTTGCTCATCAAGATACACCAGGTCAAACACTTTACCCTTTATAGATACGATCCCTTTATCAACATCCAGATTTTTCATTTGGAGATTTTGCCCTCTGATTGATAAGAAGCCCATGGATGTTTCTAATAAAAATTCTTCATTATCAAAGCTTTCCACTTGTTTTACTCCCGTTATATCCAGGAGCCTGCGTCCTCTCATCACTACATCATGCTCTGGCACCGAGGTTTTATTGCTTTGTCCGGATTCATAAAATTGGCTCATCTTTTCATCCCTCACATTAGCATTTGTACAAGTTTATGTGAGGAATAGAAAAATAGAACATGCTTATTCGGGAATGCGGTCCTCGCTAAGAATTGTATACATGTCTGCTGCCTCTTCCTTTCTGGAAGATTCCTGCAGCTTCTCAATTTTAACTTTTACAAGCTTCTGGCCAAACCGCACTTCCATTTCATCCCCGACTTTTACATTGGAGCTGGCTTTGGCTGTAATGCCATTAATGGAAATTCTGCCTTGATCGGCAACTTCCTTTGCCAATGTGCGCCGTTTAATTAATCGAGATACTTTTAAAAATTTATCGAGTCTCATTGTCATTTCTTTTCCCTCTCCCCTATATTAATAACCTTTATTTTTTGCTTCTTCCCATAGTGAATCGAGCTCTTCGAGTGTATATTCTTCAAAGGCCGCCCCTTTTTCCTGAAGTCTATTCTCTATATAGGCAAAGCGATTATAAAACTTCCGGTTCGTAGCATGGACTGCCTCTTCAGGATTGATAGAGTAATACCGGCATACATTCACCAAGGCAAAAAAGACGTCACCCAGCTCTTTTTTAAGAGCGTCCATATTGTCTGCCTTAATTTCAGTCTGGACTTCCTTGATTTCTTCAAATACTTTTTCCCACATAGGTTCGGGCTCTTTCCAATCGAAGCCGGCTTTAGATGCTTTCTTCTGGTATTCATAAGCAGTCAAAAGCTGCGGCAATGATGTTTCCACAGAGTCAAGCATATGTTCTTTTTTCTCTGCGGACCCTTCAGTTTCCTTTATTTTCTGCCAGTTAGCGATCACATCTTCTGAGTCCTTCACCTGTACGTCACCAAAAACATGAGGGTGTCTTCTCACCATCTTAGAGGACAAGCTTCCGATTACATCGGAAATGGAAAACAGGCCTTCATCTTCTCCAATCTGAGCATGAAGCAATACCTGCAGGAGGATATCTCCCAGCTCTCCGATCATTTGCTCTTCATCGCCTTGATCAATTGCATCAATGAGTTCATATGTCTCTTCTATTAAATATTTCTTTAAGCTTTCATGAGTTTGTTCTTGATCCCATGGGCAGCCGCCGGGTCCCCTGAGTGCTGCAATAATTTGTTTCGCCTTGAAAAACTCTTTGTACAGCCATTCTTCCTTTTTTACGGGAGGGACATAAATACTGGTCAGGTTATTTAATTCCATTCCATGGTCAAGCTCATACAGATGAACCTTCTTGATCTGTTCCGCACTGCTTCCAGCAGCTGTAATGATATAAACCTCATACTCATCCGGAAGCTTTTCCATAAGAGTCAGCTTTACCTCAGAGGCTGTGAACTGGTCATATACCTGCCCGATGATCACATGCCCTGTTATCATTAATTCATCAGCCCGGAGGCTTGTTCCATCCAAAAGCTGAAAACCATCAATCGGATCGAAGCCTGCTGCCTGGAATAAGGAATCAATAAAACTCTGCCCGCCTTCAATATTTATTTCAATAGACAGAGAAGGTCCCTTTTCCAATAAAAGTTGGACTGTTTTTTCGGCTACCATCGGATGGCCAGGCACGGCATATAAGATGTTCTGCTCCTTGGCGGCAGAAAGCAGTATATTGGAGATTTCTTCATAAACCTCTTCGAATTGACCGTGCTTTTCATAAATAGAATCAAAGCTTGCGAAGGTTATGCCTTCTTCACTTAATTCACGGATGACAGGATGGTCCATCGTTCTGACAAAGCAATGCCCTGCTTCTTTTAATGTTTTATAGATGCCATAAGGAATCTGGCTGAGTTCACCGGAACCGAGTCCTATTACTTTTATTTCATTCGCCATTACTGCCTCAACTCCTTTTATTGTTTTTATTTTGAGAAATCAGAGAAAGTCTGCTTCCAAAAGGCAGAAGAGAGAGCTCTTCAGGGGCAAACATCCCAGAACCCAGAATTAATTTCATATAAACAAAGGCGCCCGCCAGAACTCCGGTTAATGCCTGAATGCTTGAGAACATACGGCCTTGTCGGCTATCAGCTCCAATCAATGAAAAAATCCAGGTATGTACACACAGAACGGCTGCCATGCAGACAGCGGCAGTAAGCCAGATCCTGATATGCCCTGTATCAATAAGAGATCCCTTTAATTTTTTATGGAGCAGGCTGAAGTGCGCTGCACATATAAATACATACGCCGCTGCTGTTGATATGGCAGCTCCCTTGATTGAGAGAATCGGGATCATCCATAGATTAAGCAAAAATTTGATTCCAATGCCTGTTAGGATAAACAGCATCGTTGGCCACAGGACCCCTATGCTCTGCAATATGGCAGAGCTGATTGTAATCAGGGAGCTGAATAAAATCGTGATGGCTAAAACAGCCAGAGTATCGGAGCCGCTATCATCTGTAAACAACATAATGTTGACAGGAGTTATGATTGAAATAAGTCCCAGGGTCGCTGCGGCACCAGTCGTTATCGTTACAGCCAGCGCAAGCTTTACTTTTCGAGTCAAATATCTGCTGTCATTTTTAGCGCGTGAAGAAGATAACAGCGGGACGATCGCAAGCGAAAGAGAAGTTGCTGCAATGGACCCCAATTGCAAAAGCGGCTGACCTCTGTCAAAAATCCCCTTAAGCTCCTTGGCTGCTCTTTCCTCCAATCCTGTATCAAGTAATAAAGAATATAGCGTGAATGAATCTATTAACTGTGTCAAAGTCAATAAAAGACTTGATATACAAAAAGCGGTTCCTTGTATGAATAATGCCCCTGCGATTTCTTTAACCCGCCGGTATGAGAAGGTGGTTAATTCAAATTTGTATTTTCCAGTCCACAAAAATGTAATTAAAGTCAGGACGCTGGCCAGAGCTCCTATTACTGAACCAAGTACGGCACCTGCGCCTGCCGTATAGAGGGAATTTCCCTGCTTCAAAAGCAGATAGGTAACTCCAATAATGAACAGTACACGAATGGATTGTTCGGCAATCTGTGATACAGCTGTAGGGAGCATTTCGTTATTTCCTTGAAAAAAGCCTCTGATTACCGATATAACCGGCATAAATAAAAAGGCGAAAGAACTGACTCGTAAAAGCGGCGCTAGATTCTGATCTCCCATACCAGCCGCAATCCAGTCCGATCCTAAAAATATGCCTAAAAAAAGCACCAATCCTATAAAAGCCAAAATCATGAATGAAATGGCTGCAATAATGTGTTTTTCTTCTTTTTCCCTGCTATGCTCAGCAATCAATTTAGATATGACAACCGGAAATCCATATGTAGATAAAATGACCGATATCCCATAAAAGGGATACACTTGCTGATATATATAGAAACCCAGATCCCCTGCTATATTTTGATAGGGAATACGGTAGAACGCACTTAATATTTTTGTTAAAATAGCCGCAGCAGTTAATACAGCTGCACCTTTAAAAATAGTACTTGATAGATCTTCAGGCTTTGCAGCCATTTTATTCTCCTCCGAGATCCAATATTGATGTCTACGTTTTTATATACCCATCATCCCTACAAACATTGGTTGTATTATAGCATACAAGCATAAGTCTCCTATAGCAGTACAGTACATGTTATATCCGCTTTTCACACAAAAGAAAAAGGCAGCCAGAAGCATACCTTTTTTTCTTCAATATATTAGTCCGTTTGTTCTTAAGATTCCATTTGGCGTGCTAAAAATCCTGCTGCAGTTTCTACAGCCTTCCTCTCAACTTCTCCAACCGTATTTTCTCTCGAGAAGATCACGACTGCACCGATTGGATCCCCATTTGCCACGATTGGACCGATGGTATAGGACTGAACATCCTCGTCATTTCCGTCTACTAAAGAAATTTGGCCTTTTGCAGTTTCAATAACAGAACTGCGGTCTTCCATAGCTTTTTCTACAAGTTCGCTGATATTCTTATTTAAATAATCCTTTTTTGATCCGCCAGCTAGGGCAATGTACGTATCTCTATCACAGATTAATACAGGGTTGCCAAGACTGTCATACAAAGCTTCTGCATACTCTTTTGCAAAATCGCTAAGTTCACTGATCGGCGAGTATTTCTTAAGAATCACTTCACCATCTCTATCTACAAAAATCTCCAGCGGATCTCCTTCACGGATACGAAGGGTCCTGCGGATTTCCTTTGGGATAACAACTCTTCCTAAATCATCAATACGACGTACGATTCCAGTTGCTTTCATCTTATGTTGCCTCTCTTTCATGATTTGGATAGTGGTGAAAACATTGGTATTTCCACCGTTATTGACCTTAGTATTTTTCAACTGCAGACTTCTATACACTATCTGGGATTTTTCTTCTATCCTTTTACATTTCATAAAAACATATATATCCCATGACTTATCGAAGCCATGGCATTAAAAGGCTCTTTTTTCGCCCATCTTGATGTTATAAAAAAATCGTTTGAGGTAACAGGATGAATGCTTGTCCATCACACCCTAGAAGTGAGCGCCACCGCCATTTTAGCTCTGTGGCACTTAAGGTCATTATTTTTTAGCGGCAGTCCTGGCTTGTTCTCCCGAATCTTTTCGGACCGTTTCCAATCCTTTTATTAACTCATAAATGACGTTTAGCCACTTTTCTGGAGAAACATTTTTTATATTAAGAGTGATTTTTAGATTGCTGCCTTCCATGCCAAGACCTACCATGCGGCCGTATTTAGATCCTAACTGAAATAATTTATGGCCATCTATCTGACTGCTTGTATTTTCTGAGATGATCATTTTAATTTCCTGTTTAGTCTGCTTGATCAATTCGACTCTGTTCCTTAACGCATACACTTTTGTTTCAGCGATTAAGAAAAGGAAAGCGACTTCTTCAGGATATTCTCCAAACCTGTCAAGCATTTCTCCCTGGAGCTCTTCTAATTCCTCAATGGAGGTTATACCCCTGAACCTTTTGTACATCTCTATCTTTTGGTGTCCATCAGAGAGGTAGGAATCAGGGATGTATGCATTAATCTCCAAGTCAATCTCAACACTTGGCTTCTGTTCAACAGCCGTTCCCGTTTTCCGCTCATCGATTGCTTCTTTGAGCATTTGGGAGTATAAATCAAAGCCGACTGAATCAATAAAGCCATGCTGTGCTGCGCCTAGGAGATTCCCCGCACCGCGTATGGATAAATCCCGCATCGCAATTTTGAAACCTGAACCAAGTTCCGTAAACTCTTTGATGGCCTGCAGCCTTTTTTCGGCTACTTCCGTCAAGATTTTATCCTTGCGGTATGTGAAGTAAGCATACGCGACTCGGTTAGAGCGTCCAACCCGGCCACGGAGCTGATAAAGCTGGGAAAGTCCCATCTTGTCTGCATCATTCACGATTAATGTGTTGACATTAGGAATGTCGACTCCCGTTTCAATGATGGTTGTTGTAACGAGGACATCGTACTCGCCTTCCATGAATGCAAGGATGACAGACTCTAGCTCACTTTCAGTCATTTGTCCGTGAGCATAGGTAACTCTTGCATCCGGAACCAACATGGAAATTTCTTCTGCTTTTCTTGCTATATCATCTACCCTGTTGTATAGGAAATAAACCTGGCCATCCCTTGCCAGCTCTCTTTCAATCGCTTCCTTGACCAGCAATCCATTATACTCCATGACGTAAGTCTGGACAGGGAATCTGTTTTCGGGAGGAGTTTCGATAACTGATAAATCCCGCACACCCAGCATAGACATATGCAGTGTTCGCGGAATAGGAGTAGCCGTTAAAGTCAACACATCTACATTGGTCTTCAGCTTCTTAATTTTTTCCTTATGTGTTACGCCAAAACGCTGTTCCTCATCGATAATCAACAGGCCCAGGTCGTGATACTCCAGATCTTTGGATAAAATCCGGTGTGTACCCACCACGATGTCTACAGAACCCGCCTTCAGTCCCTTAATGGTTTCATTTTGAAGCTTTCTTGATCTAAACCTGCTTAATAGGCCGATGTTAATCGGGTAATCCTGAAATCGATCCCGGATCGTTTCATAGTGCTGCTGCGCCAGAATGGTAGTTGGCACAAGGAAGGCCACCTGCTTCCCGTCCATAATCGCCTTGAACGCTGCACGGATGGCAACCTCAGTTTTGCCATACCCTACATCCCCGCATAACAGCCGCTCCATAGGACGCTCACGTTCCATGTCCTTTTTAATTTCATAAATGGATCTGAGCTGGTCTTCTGTTTCCGTATAAGGAAAGGCCATTTCAAATTCACGCTGCGTATCACCATCCGGGGAAAAGGCATATCCCTTCGCGGCTTCCCTTTCCGCATACAGCTTCACCAAATCGTCTGCAATATCTTGTACAGAAGATTGGACCTTATTCTTGACCCTCTTCCATTCGCTGCCCCCTAGTTTGTAGAGCTTCGGCTCCTTACCCTCTGAGCCAACATATTTTTGGACAAGGTCTATCTGGTCTACAGGAATATACAGCTTGTCAGTTCCCTGGTACCTTACATGCAGATAGTCTTTATGAACTCCGTTAATTACAAGAGTCTCAAGTCCAAGATACTTACCGATCCCATGATTAACATGGACCACGTAATCTCCTGCTTTTAGTTCAGAATAGCTTTTAATTCTTTCCGCATTTGAAAGTTTCTGCCTGCGGGGAGCTTTTTTGGTTTTTTTATTAAAGAGCTCATGCTCTGTAATGACTGCCAGGCGGAGCATGGGCAGTTCAAAACCCGCATGCAGGCTTCCTTTAGCAATCTGGAGTTTTCCTTGTAAAATCTTGCTTTCTTCTGTCAGTTCTGCGGCCTCTATCTCGTAATCCTCGAGAACTCTTCTCAGCTTTTTCATTCTCTCTTCATCAGGACCTAGAAGGACAACTGAATATTTCCCTTTTTTCCAGCGGTCCACTTCACCCTTAAACACATTCATCTGGCCGTGGAAGTTCTGCATTTGCCTGCAGGTAAAGTTAATGATATTCTGCGGGTTTGTGTACGGAACCGATCTTAAGAAGAGCGTTAGATAAATAAAGGGATTCCTAGAATTGTACATGAGCTCTGGAAGTTTATGTGATAAAGCAAGATCATGTATGATCTGCCCCTCGCCAAGCAGGCTTGTATACCATTCTGCTTCTTCCTTCTCTAAGCTTTCATTGATCTCATGAATTCTCGTGATTTCATCAAGAAAAACGATTCCATTATCCGGGAGATAATCTAGCAAACTAGCGGGACTATCATACGCGAGGCTTACATATTTAAAGAGATGATCGGGAAGGCTCCCGTTTTTCAAAAGCTCCAGTTCCTGCCCAATATGCTGGACCATCCGTTCTTTGGCTTTCTCATCTTTTAATTTTTGTAAGCTCTTACCCAATCCGGCTTCCAGCTTATCAATCAGTCTCTCTAAAGATTTCCCTTCTATCAGCGCCTCAGCTACCGGACCAATAGACAGAGATGAAAGCTTTTCTATGGACCGCTGATTCTCTATTGAAAAGGCTCTGATGGAGTCGACTTCTGTATCGAAAAGTTCGATCCTTATAGGATTCGATTCGGTCAGCGGATATATGTCCAGTATTCCGCCCCGTAAAGAAAATTCTCCAGGCGCTGAAACCATTTCCACTCTTTCATAACCCATGGAGACCAGCCAGGAAAGAGTTTGGTCGAGATCTATATCGTCACCCAATTTTAGGGTCAGCTGATACTGCTTCCAAATATCTTTAGGTGGAAGCAGCTTGCGTATGCCCGCCATAGGGGCAATAACAATTCCATCATGGTTTTGCGTCCAGTGATTAAGCACTTCGATTCTCTGTGCTTTCAGTTCCGGACTTGCGATACTAAGTTCAGCAGCAATCAGTTCATTGGCCGGATATAAAAGAATATTTTCATCAGGCATCAGTGAAGTAAGATCATCATAAAGCTTCTGTGCCTGCAGTAAGTTATGAGTGATTATAAGTGCAGGCTTACCGGTCTCCAGATGTATCGATGATATAAACACTGACCTGGAAGAACCTGACAACCCCGCTATCATTTGTTCACGCAGTCCTTCATTTAAGCCGTTTAAAACGGACTCCACATCATCGTTCTTTGACATGGCTCGCTTGAGATCATTCACTTTGAATCCCCCTTTCTTAATCCTTGTACCTATAATTGCACCATTTGGTGTAGTTTTTAAAGAAAACAGAAAAATGCTTTGGAGTTCGTCCAAAGCCTTTTACCTATTGAATTAAATAGTCATTTTGATGCAGATCCGGGTTTCTCTCCAGGGCCTCCTGGCAATCTTCACAGATGGCCTGGACCTGATAATCCCCTGTTTCACTCAAACGGATCATTTCCTGCCGTTCTTCGCTGGTAAGGGCATGAAACCCTAATTGTTCCGCAGACAGTAGTGGTTCATCAATCGTGCCCATGGCAGTTTGACAATGCCTGCATTGATAATGATAGGCCATATTTTATCCCCCTGATAAGGTAGTCTACTTTGTAGTATGAACCTTGACAGGGGGTAATTATTCATTCATGCAGAAAAAAGCATTCATTCGGGATCATATGATTAAGTATATTATCCGTTGAATTTATTCATTACTATTAAAAAATCAGCCTCTAACCAATTTTCGCAAGCTTTTCCACAAATATCAACGACTTTGCTCATAAGCTCCTGTTCGTCTTTTGTAAAGCGGCTTAATACAAAGTCCGGTACACTTCGTTTATCTGTAGGGCGCCCTACTCCGACCCGGATTCTATTAAATTCCTGTGTTCCTAAATGAGCGATAGTGGATTTTATGCCGTTATGGCCCCCTGCACTGCCTTTTTGGCGCAGCCTTAGTTTTCCGGGCGGTAAATCTAGATCATCATAGATAACAACAATATCTTCATGAGATAATTTATAAAAGTTTAACACAGCAGATATAGATTCACCAGAAAGATTCATGTACGTTAATGGTTTCAATAGCAGAACTTTTTCCCCATTTACCATCCCAGTCCCCAGCAGCCCTTTGTGTTTCGCCTGATCAAGAGGGATGTTCCATTTATCTGAAAGTGCATCTATTACGTCAAATCCAATATTATGCCGGGTCCCATCAAATTGTTTACCAGGGTTTCCAAGACCAATAATTACTTTCATCATCAACACTCCAATAAATCTTAGCTTAAATGCCATATTATGAATTCCTGGGCCAAGAAAAAAACGCAACCTGGCAGGTTACGTCCATTATATCTTATTTACTATATCCATGCCTTATTCAGCCTTGGATCCGGGAGAAGCTTCGGTTTCTCTCCCTTCCTCATTTTCAGGTATTCCTCCGCCCTGCTGCTCGCCTGTACTGATTTCTTCTTCTTGTCTAGGAGCAAGTATACTTGCAACCACTTCGTCATCCTCATGATTAATCGTAATGTTAGGGTAACCTTCTTTTAGGGAACCAACATATAAAGTATCGTTTACTTCAAGTGCTGTTACGTCCACTTCTATTGCTTCGGGAATTTCATTAGGCTTTGCTGTGACTGCCAAATCATGCAGCGCCTGCTGGAGCACACCGCCATCCTTCACTCCCTGGGGTGTTCCTGCTAATAAAACACGCACTTCGGCATTTAGGTCAGATGCCATATCAATATATAAAAAATCGGCATGTAAAATCTCATTTTTTATGGGATCGAACTGGTAGTCTGTAAGCATAACCTCTTGTCTGTTCCCCTCGAGATCAAGCGAAATAATTCCATTTCGGCCTACTTCTTTTATCGTTTTAAGCAGTTCAAGGTTAGACACCGCGATTGCAGTACTTTCTTTATTTCGCCCATATACAACTGCTGGGATCCTGCCCTCGCTTCTAAGTGACGTTAGATAAGAATTGCGATGCTGATTTCGTTCTGTTGCAGCTAATATACTGCCCATAACCTTCACCTTTCCATTAACATAATTTTTGCATATACATTCAAGATGCCCTGTGTCTTGAAAATTAAACGTTATATATTTTTTTTACATTAGACTTTATGGCATGGACGATGCATGAATCCGTAGTTAACATGAGGGAGTAACGATAGGTATCACAGGATTAGGTACGGGATACCGCCCCACAATCCTACGAAAGAAAGCTAAGCTTTATAAATGTGCACAAAAAAAAGACTCTCCTGGCAGGGAAAGTCTTTAGAATGCTTAATCAAATAACGTACTAACAGATTGCTCTTCATGAACACGGATAATCGCTTCACCTATTAATGGAGCAACGGAGAGTTCAACAATCTTGTCTATTTTTTTCTCTTCTGCTAATACAATAGAATTTGTCACAACAAGTTCTTTTATTTTTGAGTTATTAATTCTATCAATGGCTGGGCCTGATAAAACTGGGTGGGTACAGCATGCATATACTTCAGAAGCTCCATTTTCCACTAAAGCATTGGCCGCTAAAGTAATCGTCCCAGCAGTATCAATAATATCATCAATCAGGATAGCTGTTTTGCCTTCGATGTTCCCGACGATGTTCATGACTTCTGCCACGTTTGGTCTTGGGCGGCGTTTATCAATAATAGCTATCGGCGCTTTTAGACGATCCGCCATTTTTCTGGCGCGTGTTACCCCGCCATGATCCGGAGAAACGATTACGATATCATTCAGGTTCTTAGTCCTAAAGTATTCAGCAAGAATGGGAACACCCATTAAGTGGTCAATCAGGATATCAAAGAATCCTTGGATTTGAGGAGCGTGTAAATCAAGGGTAATAACCCGGTCAGCGCCTGCAGTCTCAAGCAGGTTAGCTACAAGCTTTGCAGTGATTGGCTCACGTGCACGTGCTTTACGGTCCTGGCGCGCATATCCATAGTATGGCATTACAAGGTTGATCGTTTTTGCTGAGGCACGTCTTAAAGCGTCAATCATGATTAGAAGTTCCATTAAATGTTCGTTAACAGGTGCACTGGTAGATTGGATGACGAATACATCACATCCCCGGATACTCTCTTCGATGTTAATTTGTATTTCACCATCACTGAAACGCGTAACTGAGCATTTACCAAGTTCCACACCTATAAATTTAGCAATTTCCTTTGCCAATCCTGGGTTGGAATTGAGAGTGAAAACTTTCATTTTTGGATCAAGGTACTGATTAGACATGCTGAACCTCCAGTGGTTATTTGTTGAATTTTAATTGCTGAACGTAATTTTCCTTATTGACCTGACGTGCACGGGCAACGGATAATGCATCACCTGGAACATCCTCAGTTATGGTTGAACCTGCTGCAACATAAGCTCCTTTACCAATCGTAACGGGTGCTACAAGGTTTGAATTACAGCCGATAAAGACTCCATCTTCAATCTTAGTCAGGTATTTATTTTTCCCATCATAATTTACAGTTATTGAACCACAGCCTATATTAACATCACTGCCAACTTCAGCATCACCTATATAGCTTAAATGAGAGGCTTTGCTGCCTTTTCCAAAAACAGCCTTCTTAATCTCAACAAAATTGCCGATCTTTACTTCATCGCCGATATCAGAGCTTGGACGAATATGTGCAAATGGCCCAATATTTACATCATTCCCGATACTGCTTTCAAATGCGGCCGATTGCCGGATAGTTGTATTATCCCCAACAACACAATCTTTAATTTCTGTATTAGGACCAATTATGCAGTCGTTTCCAATTTTAGTATCACCGGCAAGCGTTGTCCCAGGATAAAGAACGGTATCCTGACCAATTGAAACCTCTGCAGAAATATAGGTGTTTAAAGGGTCAATAATGGTCACACCGTTTCTCATATGCAATTCATTTATACGGTTTCTCATAGTGGCTTCGGCCTGTGATAGAGCTACTCTATCATTGACCCCGAGCGTTTCAGAGAAATCATCCGTCTGGTAGGCCGTAACTATTTCATTATTCTTCTTCAGGATTTCAATTACATCTGGAAGATAATATTCACCTTGTACGTTTTCATTTGAAACATGCTTCAAAGCTTCAAATAGGGCCTTGTTATCAAAGCAATACGTACCTGTGTTAATTTCTTTTACTAGTCTCTCTTCGTCGGTTGCATCTTTGTGTTCAACAATCTTTTCTACCAAGCCCTCACTATTCCTGATGATACGTCCGTATCCAGCAGGATTTTCGGTATAGGCTGTAAGTATAGATGCCTTGGCATTACTCTGTTCGTGCTGCGCGATCAGACGCTCCATTGTTTCTGCTCGAATCAGCGGCGTATCTCCACACATCACGAGTGTCGTTCCTTCTTTTCCTGAAAGAAGTGCTTCTGCCTGCATCACTGCATGGGCTGTGCCAAGCTGCTGTTCCTGAAGGACATATTGGCTTCTGTCCCCAAGCTGAGATTTTACTAAATCAGCCCCATGGCCGATTACAGTAACCGTTTCTTCTATTTCAAGCTTAGATATTTCATCAACGACATGCTCAACCATCGGCTTTCCACAAACAGGGTGCAATACCTTATAAAGCTTTGATTTCATTCGTGTTCCCTGTCCGGCAGCCAAAATTACTGCATAGCGATTATTCATAATAGGCCTCCGTTTACCTTTTTATCCATTACGAATATATCTTAAAAGCGTACGGTTTTCAAGGATACAGGACAAAGTACATATATTTTTCATATAAGGGGTAATACTGCCAATTTTTCTTGCATGAGGACCAGAAGTGGTTTCAAGGGGGTTTATGTGTTTTATGTAAGGGGTATCAAAAAATAAAAGAGCCTTACTTAGGAAGCAGGCTCTTGATGCGTATTATATTTTTTTATCTGCTAAGATCAGGAAGCTCCTGCTTCTTCAAGTTCCACAACTTCCAATTCACCTAGTCGATGGTATTCAGCTAATACTGCATCCTGAATTTTGCTGCGGGTAGAAGAGTTGATAGGATGAGCAATGTCGCGGAATTCTCCATCAGGAGTACGCTTGCTTGGCATTGCAACGAATAATCCATTGTTTCCGTCAATTACACGGATATCATGAATGACAAATTCATTGTCCAATGTAATGGATGCAATAGCTCTCATTCTGCCATCGGTAGTCACTCTTCGTAATCTTACGTCTGTTACTTCCATTAATTACACCACCTTGAATTATTTGGGCAAGCTTTTTGGGCTTGTATTAATAATTCAACGGAAAGTTTGATTTTCCTTCTTTAAAAATAAAATTTTTAGAAAAATTAGGTCTTTCTGGGTATGAACTGGAATTTTTTCACACTATTATGCCTTTATAAAATGCTGTTTGCTCTTAAATAGGATTGTGAATCCAATCTAATGAGGTAATTGGAGCGGAAGGTGCGAGACTCCTGCGGGAGCAGCGGGACAGGTGAGACCCCACAGTCGCTTATGCCACGAGGATGCTCACCGCCCGCCCCGCGGAAAGCGAGCATCCTCACGTTCCAATCAACAACTCAGTTTAAAAAAAAAACGCCCGTTTTATTTAACGAGCGCTACTACTTCAATTTCAATGAGTACATCCTTCGGCAGTCTCGCTACTTCCACACATGAACGTGCCGGCTTATGCTCTGAAAAATATTCTCCATACACTTCATTTATTGCCGCAAAGTCATTCATATCCTTAATGAAAACCGTTGCCTTCACAACCGTTTCCAGACTGGCACCAGCTTCTTTTAATACTGCGGCAAGATTTTTGAAAACCTGATGAGTCTGTTCTTTTACATCGCCTTGAAGCAATTCCCCTTCTGCAGTCAGCGGAATCTGGCCTGAGCTGAAGAATAAATTGTTAACAACAATCCCCTGTGAATAGGGTCCGATTGCAGCGGGAGCCTCCGTAGTATGTACAGCCTTCATAGCTTTAACCTCCTTATAATCTGTCAAAATAATTACCTGGTTTAACAGTGATCTTTTTCTCTTTTACATCCACATCCGAAAGTCTGACTAAGGATACATAATCATTCACGAGCCTGCCCTCAGCATTCTCTGATTCGACAAGGACCGATATGCCGGCTACCGCGGCATTGAATTCCTCCAGCAGGCTTACCATACCATTTATCGTGCCTCCAGCCTTCATGAAGTCATCCACAATGAGAACTCTCGAACCTTGAGCAAGGCTGCGTTTGGAAAGACCCATCGTCTGGATCCGTTTAGACGAACCGGATACATAATTAATGCTCACAGTTGATCCTTCTGTTACTTTGCTGTCACTGCGGACTATCACTACTGGGACATTCAAGAAGCTGGCTGCTGCATAAGCAATGGGAATTCCCTTTGTTGCAACAGTCATTACAACATCAATAGACTTCTCAGAGTATGCTGAAGCAATTAATCGGCCCACTTTTTTTAAGACCTGGGGATCCCCAAGGATATCCATCATAAACAAATATCCTCCAGGCAGAAGGCGGTCAGGGTTGGCGATCGTCTCACACATTTCGTTTATAAATGCATGCGCTTCATCCGGATGGCTCTTTACAATGTATTTTACCCCTCCCGCAGCTCCTGGTACAGTAATCAGCCTGCCGATACCACGATGTTCAAAGGTTTCCTTAATGATCGTTAAGTCTTCGCTTATGGAGGATTTAGCTGAACCATACCGATCGGCAAAAAAAGTCAAAGGCACAAGCTGGAATGGATGGTCGAGCAAATAATGTGTCATATCAACTAGTCTTTCGCTCCGGCGAAATTTCAATAGCGGCACCTCGTTTAAAAACCGAATATTTTAAATTAATATACCATTAATGTACGGGTTTATTCAAGTGTGTTTCGTTCACCTAGAATTCGGACCGTATAAACCTGGTCACAAAATCCCCTTAGGCCGTTATAGATCCGCTGTACCCTCGATTCATGCTCTACAAGGCCAAAAACGGTCGGTCCGCTTCCGCTCATTAGTACTGCATCCGCTCCAAATCGCTTCATTTGATCTTTTATATGTGCAACTTCCGGATTTGTATACAGTGTTACCTGCTCTAATACGTTCTTAAGATTAGAGCATACTTTCCGGTAATCGGACAGTTCAAGCGCCGAAATCATTTGCAGTATATCTGGGTGATCAGCATCAGCGACATTCAGTCTTTTATATACATCAGCTGTGGAAACACCAATGGTCGGCTTTGCCAATATAATCCAGCACTTTGGGGGAACTGGGAGATGTTCAATTTTTTCACCTCTGCCTGTAGCCAGTGCGGTACCGCCATACACACAAAACGGAACATCCGAGCCAATTTCCGAACCCAGCTCTGCCAGCTCATCCAGAGTCAATCCCAGCTTCCAAAGCCTGTTCAGTCCCCTTAATGTAGCCGCAGCGTCACTGCTTCCTCCGGCCAGGCCTGCAGCAACGGGAATGTGTTTTTCGATGGATATACTGACTCCGGTCCGGACTTTATATCTATCTTTTAACAACGCAGCTGCCTGGTACGCCAGATTTCTGTTATCATCAGGAACAAACCGGTTATGGGAAATGATTCGAATCTCATTAGCCGCCAAATCGCTTAGCTCTATCCTGTCTGCCAGATCAACGGTTGTCATGACCATTTCCACTTCGTGATATCCATCAGGACGCTTATAAAGCACATCCAAAGCCAAATTTATTTTAGCAGGCGCTTTCTCCATCAGTTTCATTTTTTCACCTACTTTACGTCTCTTAAAAATTCTTGTCCATTTTATCATTTAAGCTTATTCTAAAGCTTTTTTCAAGGGCATTCAAATAGCAGGGGGGCAATTCAAAGTTTTTGATAGTGAAACCCGGAAATCAAAGTCTCCACTGTAAGAAAAGAGCCCGGCTGATAGATGTGCTATCAAGCCGGGCCCCTATGCCGCAGTACGGATTATTTGATCATGCCTTTTTATTGTTGTGAACGGTTTAGCATTTGCTGCTGAGCCAATTCAACTGCACGTTTTACCATGTTTCCAGCATCCTTTGCCCTAATGCCGCCCCAGCCATCCTTTTGGACAACATCATAAAATCCAAGGTCCTTAGCCAGTTCTTCCTTAAATGATTCAGACATGAAACCGCCTCTTCTGCCCAATCGGAACAACTCCTTCTTAATACTGCGGCATACATAGTTTAAGTAGGATTGATTAAATCATAAGAGGGTATTTTTAGAAATAGAAATGTTCGAGCAAAAATCAGGCAAATAAAAAAGCAGTAAACCAATTAGTTTACTGCCCGCTTAAAGCCACGCTTCCTGCTGTTTCATCAAAGAAGGTTAATTGTACAGTTTCTGTTAAAACATCTGCATAACTGTAGGAGACTCTTTCAAATGCATTTTCATCCTGATCAAGCTCTATAACAAAAACAGAAGGATAAGTCTCTGCTAATGTACCTAGTCGCTCAACCGTTTTTCTTCTTCCACCGTTCGCTTTTAAAAGAAGCCTTTTCCCAAGATTTGAGTCTAGGGCAATTTTAATATCAGCTAAAGTTTTTGGCATTCAGGTCCACCTCACTAAGTGTAGTATATCACAAACCGCGGCCTTCAGTCAAACAAAAATATAAATTATATCAATTCTTAAATTTGTTTGTCAATGATTTTTTTATTACTCATACCTACAAAAAACAACATTTTTAATCTACCCAATTTGTCGAAAAATATGTATGTTATTTGTAAAAACCTTATATTTTCTTAAAATCTTATTTAAAATGCTTCCAATCTATAAAAAAACAAGCCGCTGAGTGTGGACGGCTTGCTTTTTATTCTTCATTCTGCTGAACAGGATTGAAAGGGAGACCTGTACGCAGGACCCCTTTTGTTTCAATGCCGCCCAGACCTTTCTCACCCGTTAAGGTATTTCTAAGGACTTCCCATACATTAATCCGGTCCATAAAGGGAGTAAAGCTGATTTTAGCTACGATATATACAGGGTCAAGTGCATGAATATTGACTCGCGAAGGGGAACTGGCAAAGTTAGCGCCTGCCTGTATAAGTGATTCAAAATGGGATTGACAGGCACCTGCAAAAATCACCAGCTGGTCCAGGTTAGGTATTTTCCTTCTAGCTTCTCTTACGGTTTGAACAAAATGTCTTGAATGCCGGTAAGCATTTAAATCATTCATCTTTCCTTTTGCTTTGGAATAAGAATCATGACCGGTGATAACTAGAATGTCAGGCCGATACAGATCTAAAAGAGGGATGATTTTCTGGGGCATTTCCTTCTCATTGCAATAAATGCCCTGTACAGGAATTCCCACTTTTTCATATACATCCATACACTTTTTTAAATAAGTAGGATCTCCGTCTAAATGAAGAACTCTCCCAGGAATTTGAAAATAGTCTCCTGTATGCCTGTACGCACTGGTGGCATCATAATCCCTCCTCATTTTAAGCAATTCATAATCCTGGGAAAAAAGTAAAAATGATTTCTCCAGCAATTCTTCTTGCTTTTTTCGCCGAAAGCTCTGTTCTTGAACATCCATTAGCTTTAAGTCATGGAAGGGCGCATCTGCAATCAGCCTGAGATCCTCTCCATACAGGACAGCTTGTAAATCTCCATTTTCTTCTTTAAAGTCAATCACCCTAAATAAAATATCACAATTAAAGGATATTCGTCCGACAATATCATTTATCTTTATACTCATTCATCCTCACCTCATGGTTAGGGAAACTAACTTATCTTATGTTTATGGGTAGAATTTCATCAATGCTTCTTGATAGGCTATGCAGAAGAAAAGAAAGATGTGAAGAATACTTGTATGATAAAGCTCTTTTCTAAAAGATTGTTGTTTTTAATAAGTTCTGTGAACCTACCCTATTGTTAATCAGGTTGATTGGAACGTAAGGTGCGAGACTCCTGCGGGAGCAGCGGGACAGGTGAGACCCCACAGGCGGAGCCGAGGAG
>NZ_PGUY01000016.1 GCF_002863585.1 Peribacillus deserti
AAGCGGAGGACGGTGCTTTTCAAGAAAAGATCCATCCAAAAGCTGAATGATGATCTTTTTTAAGTAAGGCAAGACGCTAAAAGAAAAGCAGACACCTGATAAAGAAGACTTGCAGATTGGCAAGCGATAGCGAAGACAGAAGCTTAGTCGCCCTTACCACGCTCGTAACGCCACGTCCTGTGGCCCCGCCTGGCTCGCACATCCTGTGCTTCGTGCGTTAGCCCGGCATAAGACTAGCGGCAGTAAAAGGCCGATTTTGCCTTTTAATGGCGATTGGCTAGACCCGCGGTGTCAGTCCGGAGCTGGACAATACCCGCTGTTCTCGCGCAGAAAGGCGGAAAGCGGTGCCTGCCAATCATTTGATATTTTAAAGCTCAATGTTGATTTAATAAATATAAAATACTTAACAACATTGGCAGGCAGAGACACGATAAAGAAGACTTGCTGATTGGCGAACGACAGTGAAGACAGAAGCTTAGTCGCCCTTACCACGCTTGAACGGCCACGTCCTGTGGCCCCGCCTGGCTCGCACATCCTGTGCATCGTGCGTTAGCCAAGCATAAGACGAGCTGGCTGTGGGGAGTGCTTTTCTTCCCATAGACGGATTGGCTTATGACTCGAGTGTCTCAGCTTGGAGCCGGATCGAGGAGTCTCGCACCTTACGTTCCAATCAACCTGTTTAATAATAGGATCGGTTCACCGAACTATTAAAAAACAACAATCTTTTAGAAAAGAGCCTTTATAATAAACAGAACACAATAAGCCAATTATGCCGTTTACTGGTATGATGGGAAACAAGCAGGTTAGCTGACTTATTGCCGCGAATCTTCCACAGGAGAATCCAGGACGTTTATACTGGATAAACATGCGAAGTCAGACAGAATTTTTTCGAACGTTAACGAAAGGTGAATCAATCGTGAACGAATAAATATTTAGGTTTAAGCAAAAAGCCCTGTCTCCTAAAGGACAGGGCTTTTGCTTGATAAGGATAAGGGATCTCAGCTCTTGTTATTTAAATTCTGCTGAGCCATTTTCACAAGCTCTCTGACCATGCTTCCGCCCAGCCTGCCTCCGACTTTGCCTGCTTGTTCAGAAGTGAGGCGCCCGTTATATCCCTGCTGAAGGGGAACTCCAACTTCTGCGGCCGCTTCGAATTTTGCTTCTTCAGGATTTCTTGCACCTGCCACCTTTGCCTTAAGTTGATCAAGAGCATCTCTGGCTTCAGGTACCAGAATATTATGATTTCTTCTAGCCATTTAACCATCCTCCTGTATGTAAGATGCCCAGAAACTAAATCCTTCATTTAATTATGCCATGTTGTAAGTTTCAGGCAAGAATAGGGGTATATCCTTGTGAACATCAGGAGCTCTCGTTACAATTAGTATAAGAAAAAATCAAAAACTTAAGATTGGAGCTACTGATGCCTGTTAAACGAAAATCTACTTTTAAGCTTGGAATCATTTTACTTGTAGTATCGACCCTGATCTGGCTGACGCCTTTGCTCATTCCTTTTCTCGATGTTGCTGGCAAGACTAAATTAGCCCTGACTGCAGTGCTGCTTGTAATCGCTGAAATCTTGTTCTGGGCAGGAGTCTTTTTTGCGGGCAAGGAGGCTGCTAAGCGGTTTCGGAGCTATTTAAATCCAAAGAACTGGGTATCTGGCAGAAAAAGTCAGGGGCAGGGAACAGAATCCTCCACTGACCATGAGGTAAAAACTGATACACGGGATTCATAGGTTTGATGATCGCGCGGGCAATTAATCTTCCTTATTCCAAAATTTGATTGTCCCGTGTGCACAACTAAGCATCTCTCTGGAGATTGTAAACGCTGAGTGGATTCCCCCTCAAAATAAAAAAGGGACAAAACCAACGTTTTGTCCAAAAAGGGGGGGAATACTAGAAAGCTAGAAAGCCTTATCAACCATTATGTCCATGTTTTCATGGTTTATACAAAGAATTAATGCTGGTCTATTGTATTTTTATTGTTAAAAAGCCAGTTCAGCATTTCCTTATATTCTTCCTCGGTTAACTCTTTTACTTTTCTAAGAATTAATTTGGCTTTATGTGATCCTAATCCTGATATTAATTGACTAATTTCACTGTCAATGACCGGCAGGAATGGGGGTGTGCTGTGGCCGTACAGTTCTGAGGCCGGCACTTCTAGCACAGCTGACAGCCGTAGAAGTGTAGGAATGTCGGGTATCTTTTCTCCACTTTCAAATTGTTCAATTATCCGGGTACCAACTCTTAGTTTTAAGGCTAAAGCTTGCTGAGTGAGGTTTCTTTTTTCTCTCAGGATCTTAAGAGTGTGTCCTTGCTGCTCCATTCCATTTCCTCCAACCTTTTTTGTTATATCTTATTAAAAGAGCCTATAATGAGTGAAAAAAAGAATCTTTGCTCTCAAACCCGACGGTTCATAAACCCCGGCGCGAGCCATGCTGTACTTCGATGGAATCCCCTTTATGGGCAATTTTTGATTAAAAGGACAGCTTGTGTTATAATTTTATATTGCGTATATAGAATAGAAAAATTTAAGTATATAGGAGTGTTTTCATGTCTGAAAAATACGAAGTAGGATCTGTAGTAACTGGAAAAGTAACTGGAATTCAATCATATGGTGCGTTTGTTGCACTTGACGAATCAACTCAAGGTTTAGTTCATATCTCCGAAATTACGCACGGATATGTAAAAGATATTAATGAACATCTAAAAGTTGGCGATGAAGTAAATGTTAAGGTTCTTTCTGTTGATGAAGCAGCAGGAAAAATCGGCCTTTCCATCCGTGCAACCGAGGAAGCTCCGGAACGTCCTCAAGCACAGCCAAAGCGTGCTCCAAAGAAGCGCCAGGCTACTGTTAAATCTACAACTGAGAACACAGAAGGCTTCAATACACTTAAGGACAAATTGCAAGAGTGGATTGACCAGTCTCAGCGTGAAGACCTAATTAAAAAATAATGAACAGTAAAAAGCGGGTAGTGAATCTTATTCACTACCCGCTTTTTACTATTTTTCAATAATAATCAAATTAAAATTATAATTATACATACACAGCTGTCTGTATAGAAAGCGCTTTTAAATTTTGGTTTGAATCTCACTGTTAACCATGTACAATAGAGGTGAAGTAGGGGATGGGAGGAATAACAATGACATTACAAACTAAAACCAGCAGTTTGATTGAACAAACAGAAAAGTACGGTGCTAATAATTATCATCCGCTTCCAATCGTCATTGCAGAAGCAAAAGGTGTTTGGGTAAAAGATCCGGAAGGAAATAGATATATGGATATGCTCAGCGCATATTCTGCGGTAAATCAAGGGCACCGCCATCCTAAAATCATTCAGGCCTTAAAAGACCAGGCAGACCGGGTAACACTGACCTCCCGTGCGTTTCATAATGATCAGCTTGGTCCTTGGTATGAAAAGATCTGCGGTCTTACAAACAAAGAAATGGCGCTTCCCATGAATACAGGCGCCGAAGCAGTTGAAACAGCGGTAAAAGCAGCGCGCAGATGGGCTTACGACGTTAAAGGAGTAGAAGAGAACAGGGCGGAAATCATTGCCTGCATAGGCAACTTCCATGGAAGAACAATGACGGCTGTATCGCTTTCTTCCGAAGAGGAATATAAACGTGGTTTTGGTCCTATGCTTCCAGGGATCACTCTTATTCCTTATGGCGATCTTGGGGCCTTGGAAAAGGCAATCACTGCGAACACGGCTGCATTCCTAATTGAACCGATCCAGGGTGAGGCCGGTATCGTCATCCCGCCGGAAGGCTTTATGAAGGCGGCGAAAAAATTATGCGAAGAAAACAATGTATTATTTATTGCAGATGAAATTCAGGCAGGATTGGCCCGCTCGGGTAAAATGTTTGCCTGTGAATGGGATGAGGTCGAGCCGGACATGTACATCCTGGGAAAAGCATTGGGCGGCGGAGTATTCCCAATATCCTGTGTAGCAGCAAATAAGGATATATTGGGAGTATTCAATCCTGGATCCCATGGTTCAACGTTCGGTGGAAATCCGATGGCATGTGCAGTATCCCTCGCATCTCTAGATGTTTTACTTGAAGAGAAGCTTGCAGACCGTTCGAATGAACTGGGTGCCTACTTCAAGGCGAAATTACAAGAAATCAAAAACCCGAAGATTAAAGAAGTCCGGGGCAGAGGGCTGTTCATTGGAGTAGAGCTGACAGAGCCGGCACGTAAATACTGTGAACAGCTAAAAGAAGAAGGATTACTGTGCAAAGAAACTCATGATACAGTCATCCGTTTTGCTCCTCCGCTCATTATTTCAAGAGAAGACCTGGATTGGGCGATTGAAAGAATACAAAAAATTCTTGCTCAGTAAGCATTCATAAATATTCATTAGAGGACCGCAGCTAAGCCTGCCGTCCTCTTTTTTTGCTTACCGGCATAAAAAAAACATAGCCGTTACATCCGGCTATGCTTTAAGGATTTTTCTTATTATCTTGTAGTTTCTGGCTCTTGCTGTCTTGATGTTTGAGTTTGTTGTTCTCTGACAAACAAAAGACCGATATTTATTAAACCAGCAATCCCTACTAAGCCATAAACGATACGGGCCAGCGCTGAATCCTGGCCTCCAAAAATTGCGGCTACCAGATCAAATTGGAAAAAACCAACTAACCCCCAGTTGATAGCGCCTATAATAGTAAGTACTAGAGCAATACGTTGAATTGCACTCATACGAAATACCTCCTTTAAATATGGTTCATATTTAGATTGCTTAAGCGTGCAAAAATTATGCAGGGATAAGAACTTGTTAATTATTATACCGGCTGCGAATTGACACCCTCGGTCATAACACAGAGAGCGGAATGTGCTGCATACCGAGGGGATGTGGTGAATCATGAACTCGATTTGAAGCTTTTTTTGGAAAAAATTTAAAGCCAGCCAGCAACAGAGATGGGCTGGCTATGTGCGGCTTTACCTATTTAGCGGTCAAAGTAAATGAGTTACTCTAATCCGAGATATATGAAGCGTCTTCGGATGTTTTGAAGATGGAAATGGCTTTTCGTTCATATGCCCTTAAGGTTGCGACATAAGCACAATGCTCAGTTAACCAGCATAAGAACGGATACATCAGCATAAACACCAAATCAGCATCAGAACGGATACATGCATATACACCAAATCAGCATCAGAACGGATACATGCATATACACCAAATCAGCATAAGAGCGGATACATGCATATACACCAAATCAGCATAAGAGCGGATACATGCATATACACCAAATCAGCATCAGAACGGATACATGCATATACACCAAATCAGCATAAGAGCGGATAAATAAGCATATACACCAAATCAGCATCAGAACGGATACATGCATATACCCCAAATCAGCATCAGAACGGATACATGCATATACACCAAATCAGCATCAGAACGGATACATGCGTATACACCAAATCAGCATAAGAGCGGATACATGCATATACACCAAATCAGCATAAGAGCGGATAAATAAGCATATACCCCAAATCAGCATAAGAACGGATACATCAGCAATACACCAAATCAGCATAAGAACGAATACATAAGCAAATACACCAAATTATCAGCATAACACCCTTAACATCAGCATAGATTTCACTAGGATAAGCATAAAGTTCTTAAACATAAGCATAAACTCTTCAAACATAAGCATAAAGTCTCTAAACATAAGCGTAAAGTACGGAAACATAAGCATAAACCCTTTTGCGCCTAATAGAAAAAAGCAAAAGTCATAAAACCCTTAGAAATATGAACGGTTTTAAATCTCCTGGATGGGGTTTTTTCATGTAAGACCTAAAAAAACTGCTTGTTTTGCCTCTTTTCACTGCCAAAGGCAAAGGAATTTATACAAGTCAGCTCAACCTTCATTTTGTGCGGATTAATCCTGCTTAAAAAATGAAGGCTCTCTGCCAGCTCCGAACTGACACCTTCGGTCATAAGCCAACGCCATCAAAAAGCAAGACCGGCCTTTCGCTGCCGCTCTTCTTACGCCTTGCTAACGCATGGGGCAAAGGAAGTTCGAGCGTGGTAAGTGCCACTAAGCCTCTGTCTCCGCTTTCGCTTGCCAATCCGCAAGCCTTCTTTATCAGGCGTCTGCCTTTCCATATATTTAAATTCTAATAAAAAATTTATGCATTTCATTGATTAAGCAATAGTTATAACTTGAAAGGCACCGTTCTCCGCTTTTTGATTTGTCCAGCTCCAAGCTGAGACCCTCGAGTCATAAGCCAATCAGTCCATGAGAAGAAAAACCGCTTCTCACGGCCTGCTCGTCTTATGCTTTTCAGGTCTCTGCCTTCTTTTACTTTTTAATTATGGAATTAAATATGATCTTCATGAATTTTTATATAGGTAAAGTTAGAAGGCACCGCTTTCCGCTTTTCTACCTGTCCAGCTCCGAACTGACACCTTCGGTCATAAGCCAATCGCCATCAAAAGGCAAGACCGGCCTTTCGTTGCCGCTTTTCTTATGCCTTTCAGGTGTCTGCCTTTCCATATATTTAATTCTAAGAAAAAATCTTGCATTTCATTGATTAAATAATAGGTATTACTTGAAAGGCACCGTTCTCCGCTTTTCTTGTAATCATTTTCTTTGATATTGTTTGTCTTCTTTTGCATAATAAGTAACGAAAGGAGGCAAAAAAATGTTAAATTTTGCTTTTGAAAATCCAGTTAAATTAATCTTTGGCAGTGGTCAGTTAGAAGAATTGAAAAATGAGATTCCCCAGTATGGAAATAAAATTCTGCTTGTATACGGCGGAGGAAGCATTAAAAAAAGCGGGTTGTATGATAAGGTAGTCAACACTCTTAAAGAAATAGACGCAGATGTTCATGAGCTTGCAGGGGTGGAACCAAATCCCCGCATTTCAACGGTACGTAAAGGTGTGGATATCTGTAAGCAAGAAGGCATTGATTTCCTGCTTGCTGTAGGCGGGGGAAGTGTTATTGACTGTACAAAGGCAATAGCAGCAGGAGCTAAATATGATGGCGACGCATGGGATATCGTTATCAAGAAAGCCCAGGTAGAGGCAGCTCTTCCATTCGGGACGGTACTTACACTTGCGGCAACGGGTTCAGAAATGAACGCCGGTTCTGTTATTACAAACTGGGAGACCCAAGAGAAATACGGCTGGGGAAGCCCGCTGACATTCCCTCAGTTCTCCATCCTGGACCCTGAAAATACATTCACTGTTCCGCGCGATCAAACCATTTATGGAATCGTAGATATGATGTCTCATGTTTTGGAAACGTATTTTCACCAAGGAACAAACACTCACCTGCAGGATAGAATGTGTGAGTCCGTTCTGACAACGGTTATGGAAACAGCTCCGAAACTGCTTGATGATTTAGAGAGCTACGAACACAGAGAGACCATTCTATATTCCGGCACTATTGCGCTTAATGGAATGCTTTCAATGGGTATACGCGGTGACTGGGCGACGCATAATCTAGAGCATGCCGTTTCAGCTGTGTATGATATTCCTCACGCAGGAGGACTGGCAATCCTTTTCCCTAACTGGATGAGGCATACACTAAACGAGAATCCTGGCAGGGTAAAACAATTAGCTGTAAGAGTATTCGGTGTTGATCCCGAAGGAAAGACAGACGAGGAAACGGCTTTAGAAGGAATCAATAAGCTTAGTGAGTTCTGGAGCAGCCTTGGAGCGCCTTCCCGACTGGCAGATTACGATATCGATGATTCCAAGGTAGAGGTTATGGCTGACAAAGCTATGGCTAACGGTGAATTCGGAAACTTTAAAAAGTTAAATCGCGACGATGTTTTAGCTATTTATAGAGCATCATTGTAATAAGCTGTTTTCGCAAACTTTGTTGTTATTGAACAAAGAGGGTGATTAGAACGTGAGGATGCTCGCTTTCCGCGGCGCGGGGCGGGCGCCGAGCCTCCTCGGCTTGGCCTGTGGGGTCTCGCCAGTCCCGCTGCTCCCGTGCAGAAAAAGCGGAAAGCGGTGCCTGCCCAACATATAAATATTTAAAAGCTGAGTGTTAATCCCAATAGATATAAAATTGTAAACAAATGGCAGGCAGAGACCCGATAAAGAAGACTTGCTGATTGGCAAGCGTTAGTGAAGACAGAAGCTTAGTCGCACTTACCACGCTCGAACGCCACGTCCTGTGGCCACGCCTGGCTCGCACATCCTGTGCTTCGTGCGTCAGCCAAGCATAAGACGAGCCGTCTGTGGGGAGTGCTTTTCTCTCCATGGACGGATTGGCTTATGACTCGAGGGTCTAAAGCCTTGTAGCTGGATCAAGGAGTCTCGCACCTTGCGTTCCAATCAACCTGTTTAACGATAGGATAGGTTCACAGGAAAGTTATCCATAAACAACATTTTTTTAGAAAAAAGCCTTTTAATGGACAAAACACACATCACGCCAGATGTGTGTTTTGTTTCTTACATTATGAATGAACATTTTTGTGTTTTTAAATTCTGTTTACCGCATGCTGAAAGTGTAGGGGCTAGAGCATTTAGCACTAAGATACTCACGTTTTAAAAATACATCCAAATGGGTACGCTTACATAATGAGGTATGCTTGAAAAGAGCGGCGGCTTTCGATAAAGTGGAAAAGTAATCTAAAATATGGAGGAACAAACATGACACATGTACGTTTCGATTATTCCAAAGCCCTTTCATTCTTTGGAGAACACGAATTAACATACTTAAGTGATGCTGTTAAAGCTGCACATCAGGCTCTGCATGAAGGCACTGGAGCAGGAAATGAATATCTTGGATGGGTCGATCTCCCTGTCAATTATGACAAAGAAGAGTTTTCGCGGATCCAAAAAGCGTCTGAGAAGATAAAGTCTGATTCAGATATCTTGTTAGTTATAGGCATCGGAGGTTCTTACCTTGGAGCCCGTGCCGCGATTGAAATGCTGCAGCACAGCTTTTATAACGCCCTGCCAAAAGAAAAACGCGGTACACCACAAGTGCTGTTTGTAGGTAACAACATCAGCTCTACATATATGAGAGATCTTATGGATCTTTTGGATGGCAAGGATTTCTCGATTAACGTTATTTCAAAATCTGGAACAACAACTGAACCGGCGCTTGCTTTCCGTATCTTCAGGAAAATGTTGGAAGATAGGTATGGGGTGGAAGAAGCAAGAAAACGTATTTATGCTACCACCGATAAAGAACGGGGAGCCCTTAAGACCCTTGCTAACGAAGAAGGCTATGAGTCCTTTGTAATTCCTGATGATGTCGGCGGCAGATATTCTGTTCTTACTGCTGTTGGCTTACTTCCAATAGCGGTAAGCGGGGCTGATATCGAGGACATGATGAAGGGGGCGGCGCAGGCACAAGCTGATTTCAGCAGCCCTGAACTTACTGAGAATGCCAGCTATCAGTATGCTGCCGTAAGGAATGTTCTTTATAATAAAGGCAAAACGATTGAGATGCTGATCAATTACGAGCCAGGATTACAGTACTTCTCTGAATGGTGGAAGCAGCTGTTTGGAGAAAGTGAAGGTAAAGACCAAAAAGGGATTTATCCATCATCCGCAAACTTCTCTACCGATCTTCACTCGCTGGGCCAATATGTTCAGGAAGGCCGCCGGGATTTATTTGAAACGGTTGTTAAAGTGGAAACACCAAGACATGAGCTTCTGATTGAAAGTGAAGAAAATGATCTTGATGGATTAAATTATTTGGCTGGCCAAACAGTTGATTTTGTTAACAACAAGGCATTTCAAGGTACGCTCCTTGCTCATACGGATGGTGGGGTGCCTAATCTGATTGTCACAATCCCTGCTATGGATGCATACACATTTGGTTATTTGGTATACTTCTTTGAGAAAGCCTGCGCAATCAGCGGCTACCTGCTGGGAGTTAATCCATTTGACCAGCCAGGCGTGGAAGCCTACAAAGTAAATATGTTTGCTCTCTTAGGCAAGCCTGGCTTTGAGGAGAAAAAAGCAGAGCTTGAAAAAAGATTATAAGATGCGAAAAAAAGGGTGGCCTGGGCCATCCTTTTTTGATTTGACCATTTATTTCCCGGATTTGAGGTTAAGCTAAGATAAACATCACAAGGAGGTTTATCTATGATTGAAATACCTTCCCGGATTGAGGGAGAGACTTTTTCATTATATGACCTGGAAAGTACGCTTGAACCCAAGGGATATACCATCAGCGGAAACTGGGATTATGACCATGGTTATTTTGATTATAAAATCGACGACTCTAACGGCTACCAATTTCTTAGAATTCCATTCCGCGCTGCCGAGGGGCAGCTTGATACCCGAGGTGCAGCGGTTCAGATGGAAAGGCCCTTTTTATTGTCGCATAAATATCAGCCGGACCTGGACGACCATGCTTTTATAGGCAATGTTTCCGCGGCCTTTAATCAATTTCAGGAGCCGGCCAACGCGGATGCCAAGTTCCCGGAAAAATATGTGGATCTCGGAAAGTCCTTAGTTCATGAGCTGGAATCGATTCTTTTGGATTAAAATCGTCCAGCGATAATTTCATCATCCTGTTTAACGACGTAATTAGGGAGCGGCAGCAATTCCACATCTGCTCCCTTTTTAATCCCGATGAAGATGTATTGTTTTTTTAATAAAATCTCCTTAACTTCATTTATGTTCTTCTGCAGAAACTCGAGCTGTACAGGTAAAAATTCTATTTTGAATTGTCGATTAAAGCGGTCTATAACCACAGGACTCTCATCTTGATTAATTACGCTTTGCTCCATCACTGAGCTCAGGACAGAGTTGGCTTTCAGGATCGTATCAGCTCCCGCCCTCTTCGCATTCTCGGTTTGTTCTTCAGTTAATATTTCTGCAATACAGCGGACTTCTGGATTTAAACCATTGATCGCGAGCAGGCACATCACTGTAAATGTGTCACTCTGGTACTCATCCCTTGATTGCCCAGCAGTAATCAAGACAGTAGAGGCTTCCTTTATGTTTGCTTTATTCAATATTTCATCATGACTTCCTATTCCACGGATAAAATGGAACGTATGCTCTTTGGCAGGATTCATTTCCAGCGTATCATCTATTAAGACAATGCGATTTTTATAACCAGCTTCCCGAAGTTTGATAATCGTCTGTCTTGAACGTTCGTTCCAGCCAATTATGATTAAATGCCCATCCCTGGTAAAGGCCTTCTTTCCGGTAAGATAATTTGCCTGGGAAGTTACAGCAGCGGACGCAAGAGTCGTAATGTAAGTAGTGAAAAGCCCGATTCCGGTAATGATCAAGATCATACCAAAAATCCGTCCGGTCAGAGTTACGGGGGCAAAATCGCCGTACCCGACGGTCGATGCCGTAACAAGTGCCCACCAGATTCCCTCAAAAACAGTCGGAAAGGTATAGGGCTCAATAAAATGAATCAGGGTGCCAAAAACACCCGCAATCACCACAGCTGCCGCTGCAAGTGTGATAATTCTAATCGGCTTAACAAAGCCCTCATTTACAGTGGGTTTGATCAAGCTTCAGCCCTCCTGACAAATCATTGTTCTTTGTTCAGTATGGACAAAGTGTGTGGTTTACATATCGCCGATGCAAATAAAGTTTTCATTCTTTCCAAATTTCGACTTTTCCATTAGAATAAAAAAGAACTGAATAATCTTTTGAAAGTGCCCTTCTAGAAAGGGATAATAGGGAAACCGGTGAAAGTCCGGTGCAGCCCCCGCTACTGTATGCGCCTAAAAGAACACTGCTATCAGCCACTGGCATCCTGCCGGGAAGGCAGCAGTTTATGAAATGCGCAAGCCAGGAGACCTGCTTTCAAAGAATTTAGTACTTATGCTTCGGTGGGAAGAGTAAGCCAAGATGAGCGATGCAATTAAACATGCAGGCCTGCCCTTGACTTATTATGGTCAAGGGCTTTTTGTGTTCAGGGCAAAAAAGATTATGGCTGGCATCACGGCAGAAAGCATCTCCAAGAAATACGGAAAGTGAAAGGGGTTTGTGGTGCTGTCTAACCAGTTGATGGTGAAGAGGTTAAAGCAGTTGTGAATCACCACGATTCGAAATTGGTATGGGCATAAAATGTGGCTCATCGTTAATTGATGATTCAAAACTCAAACTATACAAAACACTTTCAACCAGAGAAAAAGTTTGCACTGCCTGAATATCATTCTTACAAACTATAATATTCCACCGGACAAATAGAGAGGAGGGTAACAAGCTGCAAAACAAAGACACAGAAAAAGGCAGAATTATCATATATACAGGAAATGGGAAAGGGAAAACTACAGCGGCAGTCGGTACTGCTGTCCGTGCTTTGGGCAGAGGCATGAAGGTTGCCATGCTTCAGTTCATCAAGTCACCTGAGCGGAGCTATGGGGAACAGCTGAGTCTGGAGAAGCTGGGTGCTGTAGTTCAACAGCTTGGAGCTGGGTTCACTTGGACTAAAACACCTGAAGAACATCGAACTGCGTTAGAAAGTGCTTGGAAGACTGCTAAGGAATGTATTGAGGGTGGAGAGTATGACCTGATTATTCTCGATGAACTAAATAATGCTCTTGCCATCGATTCATTTCCAATCCATGATATTTTGCCTCTGAATGAGGTCATTGAGGTGCTTTTAAATCGTCCTGCCTCCCTACATGTATTGATTACGGGCCGCGATGCAAAGGACGAAATTAAAGCTATCGCAGATTTAGTTTCTGTAATTGAAGCGGAGAAACATTATTATGACGAAGGAGTAAATGCCATTTACGGTATTGAATATTGAGCACTGAGGAGTTTTAAGCTTGGAGGAAAAAGTGTATTCCGTAATTAAATCGATCGAGCCTGTCTGTGAGGAGTCCGAACAGAAGCAGCAGGAGCATCTAAATTCGTTAACAAAGCCGGTTGGCAGCCTTGGGGCTCTCGAGGATTTGGCTGTGCAGCTTGCAGGCATTTCAGCCCAGGTAAATCCTGAAATAAATACTCCAGGCATAATTGTATTTGCTTCAGATCATGGCATTAGTTTAGAAGGTGTTTCAGCGTATCCGCAGGAAGTGACTGCGCAAATGGTTCGTAATTTCTTAACAGGCGGGGCAGCCATTAATGTCTTTTCTAAACGGATCAACGCCCTGCTGGAAATTGTAGACATAGGGATAGCCTCGGAGCTTACAGGACCACAGTTAATACGGCGAAAGATAGCATACGGCACTAAAAATTTCCTGCTTGAAGATGCCATGTCGGAGGATCAGGCCATTCAATCGATCTGGATTGGCATGGAACGAGCCAAAAATCTCATCGATAAAGGAGCAGGACTCTTGATTCTTGGTGAGATGGGAATCGGTAATACTTCGCCCAGTTCGGCTATCATTGCTTTTTTAACCGGCTGTGAGGTTGAAACAGTTGTTGGACTGGGTACTGGAATTGAGGAGATTCAACGCTTACATAAAATCCAGGTAATAAAAAACGCTATCATATACAGACAGCCCCTTAAGGGTGATCCCATAAATGTTCTTGCGAAAATTGGAGGATTTGAAATTGGGGCTATTGCTGGGAGCATGTTATATGCAGCATCCCGGAAAATTCCTATTTTACTTGACGGATTTATTAGTACGGCCGGGGCCGTGCTTGCTGCAGAGCTAAATCCACTGGCGGCCCAATATATGATTGCTGGGCACCAATCAGCAGAACCAGGGCATCGGCTGGCACTTGAGTATCTTAATAAACGCCCGCTCTTACATTTGGGGATGAGGCTTGGGGAAGGAAGCGGCGCAGCTCTTTCCTATCCGCTTGTGGCAGCCGCAGCAGACATGGCCAGAAATATGGCCACCTTTGAACAAGCGGGAGTTTCAAGAAAAAGCTAATACTATATATTATCGGAGGACAATCATGAAATCAAATTTCACAAAATTTATCGGCCTGTTATCTATTCTGCTCGTTCTTACAATAGGCATTTTAACAGGGTGCAATACTTCTACAGCAGAACCGAAAAAGGAAAAAACTTCAGAGCAGACAGCTAAAAAAGAAGCATTTCCAATGACGATCACTGATGACGAAAAAGAAAAGGTCACGATCGAAAAGAAGCCTGAAAAAATTGTATCGATTACACCAAGTACAACGGAGATTGCCTTTGCACTTGGCCTTGGAGATCAAATTGTCGGAGTTTCCGATTTTGATAATTACCCTAAAGAGGCTTTAAAAAAAGAAAAGGTTGGGGCCCAGGATATAAATGTTGAGAAAATACTTTCTCTTCAACCGGATTTAGCACTATTAGATGATTTTCACTATAAAAACCATGCTGAGGTCATAAAGCAGCTAAAAGACGCAGGTATCACTGTTGTTATTATAAATAGTTCAAAGAACACCTTTGATCAGGTTTATGATTCTATCGAGCTATTAGGCAGAGCCACTGGTACGTCCCAAAAAGCTGAGTCAATCATTAAAGATATGAAGGACAGAATGGAAGATGTAAAGGAAAAAGCAGCAAAAGTTAATGAGCAAAAGCGAGTATGGGTCGAGGTAGCACCGCAGCCTGATATATATACAACCGGAAAAGGGACATTCATGCAGGAAATGCTCGATACGATCGGCGCCGTTAATGTCGCGGAAGGACAGCAGGGCTGGGTTAAAATGAATGAAGAAGAAGCCGTTAAGTTTAATCCTGATGTTGTAATTGTTACTTATGGAGATTATGTTAAAAACCCGGATCAGCAGGTCTTAAACCGTAAAGGCTGGTCAGAAGTACCGGCTGTAAAAAACAAACAAGTCTTTAATGTGAATAGCGATACGGTAACACGTCCTGGTCCCCGCCTTGTAGAGGGAGTGGAAACACTTGGGAAATTCATTTATCCAGATATATTTAAATAATAGAATCAAGTTTCTTTATACCTTTAGTGTATTATTCGTTATCTTCTCGATAATCATAGGTTTATTTGCAGGAACGGTTACAATAACCGTTCCTGATATTTTGAAGATTGTCACTCAGCATATAACAGGTATACACCTGTATCAAGGTCCAAAAAGCACCGATATGATTATATGGGAAATACGGTTTTCGAGAGTGGTGCTGGCCTTTTTTGTAGGTGCGTCCCTATCTCTTGCCGGAGCGGCCTTCCAGGGTTTACTAAGGAATCCACTGGCGGATCCTTACACCATTGGCGTATCGTCAGGCGCTTCACTTGGTGCCGTACTGGTTATTTATTTTCAGCTTAACTTACTATGGCTGAAAGGTTTCACTCTGCCGATATTTGCTATTGCCGGGGGAGGCATCACTCTGACCCTCGTCTTTGGAATTACGAGACTGGCGAGCAGTACGCTGGCAAATGAGACAATCATTCTGGCCGGGATCATATTGTCTTCTTTTACTGGGGCACTGGTTTCTTTGCTGATGGCCCTTACTCCTAGAGAAGATGTACGGCAGATTCTGTATTGGCTTATGGGCAGCGTTTCGATGAGAGGCTGGGATCATGTTCAGCTGATACTTCCTTTCTTTATAATTGGAGCAATCATTCTTCTGCTGCATGCTAAAGAATTAAATGGGCTTGCGCTGGGTGATCAATCTGCTCAATTTATAGGAATCAGTGTCAAAAAGAAGAAAAGATTAATATTGATCGCTGCCTCCGTTTTGACTGGGGGAGCCGTTGCTGTTTCTGGGGCGGTTGGATTTGTAGGACTTGTGATCCCTCACCTAGTGAGACTGGTTTCAGGTGCGAATCATAAGCATGTGTTGCCGCTTACTCTGCTTATTGGAGGAGGGTATTTAGTCCTGGCTGATTTAGCTGCAAGGACAATCATTTCCCCGAGGGAACTCCCTATTGGTGTTGTGACAGCCCTCATAGGAGCGCCGATCTTTACCATGCTGCTTGTAAAAGAAAGAATGAGAAGAAGGAGAATCTAGTATGCTGCATGTTCAGAACCTTACAGGCGGATATGATAAATTATATCCCACCATCCATAATGTGAGTTTTCAGGTGGAAAAAGGCAGTTTTTTTGCCCTGCTAGGACCGAATGGCAGTGGAAAAACGACAATCATCCGACTCCTGATGGGAATTCTTCCAATCACTAGTGGAAAGGTCATGCTGGATGGAATATCGATTGACCATTACTCTTCCGTAGGGCTTGCAAAAAAAATTAGTGTCCTAAGTCAGGAAAACCAGGTTGGGATGGATTTTACTGTGGAGGAAATAGTAGCCCTTGGGCGTTATCCCTATCAGGTGAAACGGCTGTTTTATGAAGAAACTCAAACAGATAAAGATGCGGTTAAAGAGGCTATGAAACTGACCAGTATAGAATCGTATAAAACAAAGCCCTTCCTCTCATTAAGCGGGGGGGAAAAGCAAAGAGTTCTTCTTGCAAAAGCCTTGGCACAGGAGCCTGAATTGATCATACTGGATGAGCCGACTAATCATCTTGATATTAAGCACACTCTTGAAATATTGGATTTGCTGAAAAGATTGCAAAAAGAAAAAAATTTAACCGTAGTAGCTATTCTTCACGACTTAAACATAGCTTCCATCTACGCAGAAGCCTTTGCCATGCTTAAACACGGAAAAATCCTTCAGGTTTCTAAAGGCTTTATTAAACAAGATGAAGCATTGTTACAGAATGTCTATGAAACAGATTTACAGATGGCGGCCCACCCTGAATTACCCAAGATGCAAATATCGTTCATGCCTCAGCAGATTCCGAAGAAAGAAGGACCCTCGTCTTCCATTTCTATTACAAAGGATGAGAATCGGTTAAGGCTTCAGTTAAATTCCCAGTTCCGGACTCTTAGTCTTGGAAAGGAAGGAGAAGGACTGACCTGGTGTGCAGGAATTCTTTGCACGAATGTTCCTGACAGTGAGACAAATGAGCATTACATAAGATGGGAATACCCTGAAAGCAGAATCAGCTGCTTTCAGGAGGAGATATTTGGAACGGAGTGTATTCTAATCGGCCAGCGGGATGGGGCGGATCTTCATCTAGCTCTGTTTACCGGACATCCCTTAAGTGATACGGACCTCATGAATGTTGCTGTAAGCCTGGCAGAAATACGAACGATGGTGTCTGATGTCCCTATTACGGGCCGGCTCGTAATAGGGACAAATAGAATGCAGAGAAAAAAAGCCACTGGTCTGGAAAAAAATCTCCTGGCAGAGTTAAATAGATGGCTGTCTCATAAAATTCAGGGCGTAAAATGAAGGAGGTTTCCATTGATCACATTTATTTCAGGCGGAGCGCGATCGGGAAAGAGTACGCTGGCTGAACATTTAGCGGAAGGTATGTATCACCAGACAAAAAAAGAACATCCAAATAGCCAGCTATGCTATATAGCGACGGCAAAAAGAAGCGATTTTACAGGCGATGAACGCATAGATTTACATATACAACAGAGGGGGAAGGTGTGGGAAACAATCGAAGAACCATACATTCTTCCCTCTGTATTTACATACGTAAGCGAGCATTCTATTATCCTGTTAGATTGCCTGACAGTATGGACAAGCAATATGATGTTCAGCAGGAATCTGGGAATTCGTGATATGGAGGACATGTTGCTGAATTTTTTAAAAAAGGCGGCAGACCGGCAGTGTTCTGTATTTATTGTATCCAACGATGTTAATGAAGGAATGCCTTCCAAATGTCGGAACGTTCAGGCCTATACATTTTCCTTAGAAGCTATACATAAGCTGGTGATTGCAGCCAGCAGTTCAGTTATTCAAACTGTGGCCGGAATTCCAATCTGGTGGAAAAGGGATAGAAGGCTGGTGTTACAATGAAAGCAGTTTTACAAGGCTGTATATTAGCCTTTCAATTTCTTTCAACGATTCCTTTTCGAAAACAATGTGAAATAAATGAAAGTACATTAAAATGGGCCCTCCGTTCCTTTGGGATAGTCGGATTGATTATAGGCGGGGCACTCTTAGGCGTTTTAACCCTTTTACAAGGGATTATCCCAAGTTATTTATTGGCGGTCCTCTTACTGACAATTTGGGTACTCCTTACTGGAGGGCTGCATTTAGACGGATG
Source organism: Peribacillus deserti (assembly GCF_002863585.1). Taxonomy (GTDB): domain Bacteria; phylum Bacillota; class Bacilli; order Bacillales; family DSM-1321; genus Paraperibacillus; species Paraperibacillus deserti_A. Next base: position 17,938 of record NZ_PGUY01000016.1, read on the forward strand.
GATGGACACAGCGGATGCAGCGGGTTCCAATCGTTCGATAGAGGAAAAAAGAGAGATCTTAAAGGATTCGAGAGCCGGAAGCTTTGCAGTGATTGCATGTATATTGCTGGTGATCTGGAAGTTTTGTCTCCTTTATTTCCTAGCTGACAGCAAAAGTCAGGATGGTACTGTATTATTAACCGCCGTCCCTGTATTAGCAAGGCTGCAGGCGTTATGGCTGTTATATAAGCATGAGACGTTTTACCAAAGAGGTCTTGCTTTCTACTGGAAAAGGAATCTAACTTTCTTGGATATTCTGATTTCCATGATCATTTTAATTCCCTTTGTCTTAATCGCTAAAGCAGTGCTTTTTTTAATCATTATTCAATTTCTCTTTACTTATTTGTACGGCAGGTGGGCGTCAAAATCATTTAGCGGAATAAACGGTGATTTAGTTGGAGCATCGATTGAGGGGGCAGAAGTATGGAATCTAGCCGTATTATCGATTTATATCTTATACGTCACGGCTTAACTCAATGGAATATAGAAAAGAGATACCAGGGTCATACAGACATTCCATTACATAGGGAAAAAGTGTCTGAGCTTAACATTCTTAAAGACTGGGTGTTAGAGGGCATTCTAGCTGACGCCGTTTATTCAAGTGATTTGGCACGCTGTATGGAAACGGCTCGTTTTTTGTGGCCTGACTCGCCGATTATTAAAGATTCCAGACTTAGAGAACTGAATTTCGGAGAGTGGGAAGGTCTTACATTTGATGATTTAAAGAACTCACCTTTATACACCAGCTGGATAGCTGATTGGGAAGAGCATTCTCCTCCTGAAGGGGAAAGTGCCAGGCAATTTAATGATAGAGTGGACGGATTTATGAACAGTCTTATAGCGAAGAAACAAAATTTCTTGACGATTGCCGCTGTCACTCATGGAGGCGTAATCAGAAGGATCATTTCCCGCTATGTACCTGAAGTAACATTCTGGGAGATCCCGATTCCCTTTGGAAAAGCCTATCAGCTTAAACTTGAAGAAAAGGGGGCTGGCTGGATTTGCAGCTCATTATCGGTGGTGCCTATTCAGGAAAGAGAAAGTATGTAAGAGACCGGTATCTGAATTATCATCTAATTTCTGCATATAACCATGATTCCATAGACGAAGCGTTGAGCATAAACAAGCCTGTCGTAGTGTTAGAAGGGTTTGAGCAGTGGATTCAAGAGGAATTGTCCCGAAAAGGCAGCAAAGAAATAAGGGATCTGTTTGCCGGATATCTTCATGAACTACTTAAAATGGAGAGAGAAGAAAATATTCAAGTATATTTACTGATGCTTGAAATCGGCAGGGGAATCGTTCCGGTTGAAGAAAGGGATCGCAAATGGAGAGACATTACAGGATGGGTTCAACAGGATGCACAAAATCTATGCGAATCGGTTTATTATAGCTGGCACGGGCTCGTCAAAAAAATGAAATAGCTTGCTCCGCTGGACACTTTATATTTGTTCCGCTTATCGATTATATTTTTTCTTTATTTGAAATTAGTTGAAATATTAGAATTTTATACCGTTTTTCGGTTTCTGATGCTAAACTATTATTACGTTGCATTACTAAAGGGATACACCTGGGTGATTCCTCCGTACAAACTGGGATCCCTTTGCTACACAGAATATGAGATTTTTAGTCAGTCAATGGACCGTGTCTAATATTCAATGAATTTATCATAAGAAGAGTGAAGATATATGGATGATATACGAGTGAAAATTATAAATGAGGTTAGCCAGCTTGGCAACATTGTTTCAGCGTTGAAATCTATTGGTTCAAATTCTTTCAGTAATCTACAAATTTTAGAGAATGATTTGATGGATGCTGAACAAAGGAAATTTCTCCTTACTATTAGGGACGAACTAAAAAAATTGGATGAGCGTTTAAAGGATATGACCTGGCTGAACAGCCATCTGCGGATTCTGCAGGATTTTGGACAAACATGTACACAAACGCTGAATGAGCAGATCTTGATGGAAAAAGCTTATGAGCTTGTTTCAAGAGTAATGCCGACAGATGCTTTCTTTATTGCCCTGCATGATGAAGATAGTCCTGACATACATTTTCCATTCATGGCGGATGAGGGAGAGATTGTGGAACCAGATACGATTTCTTTGGATAGCAGCAGCTTTACAGCAAAGGTTATTAAATCCAAAGAAACCATTCATGCCAAAACAGCTGAGGAATTGGATGAGTTTAATGTGACATTTGGGACCGGCAACCAGGGCAAAACCTGCATTTTTGTTCCTATCATAATTGATGATAAAGTAAAGGGAGTTATTTCAGCTCAGAGCAACCAGGAATTCGCCTATCGCCGAGAGCATGAAGAATTGCTCCAAATGATAGGAAACCAAGTAATGAGCTCCATCATAACCGCACAGCTTTATTCCAAGAATTACAAAATGTCACTTACAGATGAGATGACAAGCCTTGGGAATTACCGGGCTTTTCATTCTGATTTAGAAGATTTGATTCAGGAGAATAATCCGCTTGCATTAATAATGATTGACTCTGATGGCCTAAAAGGAATCAATGACACATATGGCCATCATGCCGGTGATTTATATATAAAAGCATTGGCGGATGGGATGAAGAGCATACATGTTCCAAATGCAAAGGCATACCGATATTCGGGTGACGAGTTCATGTTTATTCTAAAGAATCCTTCCATGGAAAACGTAAAAAACATCTTTAAGGAATTAAGAGCTTGTTTAGCCGGCAGGCCAATCAATATAAATGGAATTAACATATATGTGAGTTTCAGCGGAGGAGCAGCTATTTATCCAGCCCACGCACAATCCGCAGAAGAATTAAAGAGGACAGCTGATCATGCTTTATACATGTCTAAAAGAATGGGGAAAAATCAAGACAAGATATATTGTGGTGCGGGATTATAAAGGGTTTAGAAGATGTACTTTCGGAACGGATTAATTAAGGCCAGGCCCTTGACCATATTGATTACAAGGGCCTGGTTATTTTTATTGATTTAAAGCAACCCACACACTCTTAACTTCGGTATAGTTGTTTAAAGCATATGATCCCATTTCACGCCCGATTCCGGATGATTTATATCCTCCGAAAGGTGATGCTGCATCGAATGCATTATAGCAATTGATCCAGACTGTACCTGCACGCAGCTTGCTTGCTACATAGTGAGCCTTAGAAATATCTTGAGTCCAAAGTCCAGCTGCAAGGCCATATTCGCTTGCATTGGCACGGTTGATCACCTCATCTAGGTCATCATAAGGCATAGCGGAAATAACAGGGCCAAAGATTTCTTCTTTAGCGATGGTCATGTCATCCCGGACATTAGCAAAAATCGTTGGTGACACAAAGTATCCATTTTCGTAAGGCTGGCTTCCGCCGGTTAGTACCTGTGCACCTTCATTTTTGCCCTTCTCAATATACCCTAATACACGGTTGTGCTGTTCTTCGGAAACAAGAGGTCCAATTTGAGTGTTAGGATCAAGTCCGGCACCCTGCTTGATATTTTTCGCATGAAGGGTCATATCAGCAACAACGTTATCATAATGTTTCTTTTGGATAAACACCCTTGAACCCGCACAGCAGACCTGCCCCTGATTAAACATAACCCCGTTTAGGGCTCCCGGGATAGCTCTAGATAGATCTGCATCGGGAAGGATGATATTTGGTGATTTTCCACCAAGCTCAAGCGTTACTCGTTTTAAGGAGTTCGCAGCTGATCTCATAATGATTTTTCCGACTTCTGTAGAGCCGGTAAACGCAATTTTATCAACAAGCGGATGGTCTACAAGCGCCTTGCCTGCCGTTTCGCCAAAACCAGGAACGATGTTGACTACTCCTTCAGGGAAACCAGCTTCCTCAAACAATTCAGCCAGATAAAGTGCGGATAGCGGGGTCTGCTCAGCTGGCTTCAAAACGACAGTACATCCAGTTGCAAGTGCAGCTCCCAGCTTCCACATGGCCATTAACAATGGGAAATTCCAAGGGATGATCTGTCCCACAACACCTACTGCTTCATGGCGTGTATAGTTAAAATAATTTCCGCTGACCGGAATGGTCTGTCCTACGATCTTAGTTGCCCAGCCGGCATAATATCGCATATGCTCTATGGCGAGCGGAACATCTGCATTGGTGGTTTCTTGAATCGGTTTTCCATTATCTAAAGTTTCCAGCTGCGCCAGTTCTTCTTTGTTTTCTTCCATCAAATCCGCCAATTTATACATCAGGCGGCTTCTTTCCGCGGCGCTCATCCTTGACCATGGCCCCTTATCAAAGGCTTGGCGTGCAGCCCGCACAGCACGGTCAATATCTTCTTCAGACCCTTCGAAAACGGTGGCTAATACTTCGCCTGTAGCTGGATTAGGAGTGGTAAATGTCTTCTTAGTAGCACTTTCTACAAATTCACCATTTACATAAAACTTTTTGGTTCCCTGCAAAAATGTTCTCAGCTTTTCACTAACTTCCAATGTTACATTTGACATTAAAAAACCTCCCTTTAAGTAATGGATGCCTTATATGTAAGGTTCTTGAAAGCGATTACATAGATTAGTATAAAAGTTAATAATGGAAAATTCAAAAAATAAGAAAAAGATTTGTTCGACAGCAAATTTCGTGTTTTTTCTGCAAAGAAATGGCTGCACAATAATGTGCAGCCATTTCAGCGTTTTCTTACCGTGAAGTTATCCTGAATCAGCAGCCAGTTTTGAGGAAACGACAGCCCAAGTTTCCAGTAGCTCATTCCCCGGAGATTTAATTCTTTAACAAGGTCAAATTTTGCCTGGATGGAGCGTGCATCCTCAAACCAGACTTCATGCCGCCGGCCTTGGTCGTCTGTATAGTTAAAAAAGGGTGCCTGGGCTCTTGTATCATATTGAATCTCGACATTTTCCCTCGCAGCCAGCTGTATGGCCTGCTGCGGGCTTACTGCGCGTGCGACAGTACCCTGAACAAAGGGAAGCGTCCAATCATACCCATACAGATTTTGGCCCATCATAATCTTGTTCGAAGGCATCTCGGTAAGGGCATATTCTACTACTCTTCTAACCGGTCCGATAGGGGAAACCGCCTGGGCTGGTCCACCGCTATAGCCCCATTCATAGGTCATAAGAACAACAAAGTCCGCAATTTCTCCATGAGCTCGGTAATCATGTGCCTCGTACCATCTTCCCTTCTGTGTCCGGCTTGTTTTTGGAGCAAGTGCAGTGGACATCAGCCAGCCTTGCTGCTGAAAACGGGCCTTGGCTTTCCTTAGGAATCGATTATATGCTTCCCGGTCCTCAGGGCGGAGAAACTCAAAATCGAAATGGATATCCCTGAATCCGTACCGTGTAGCTGTTGATACAATATTATTTAAAAATCTGTCCTGAACAGGGATGTTATTTAATAAAATCCGTCCAAGTTCATCGCTGAACTGGTCTTCTTCCTGATTGGTTATAACCATCATTAATACATTTCTGTTTTCCCTTGCAATCTCTGGAAAATTATCAAGCAATGGCTCTTTAAGACTGCCATCGCGTCTTGCCTGGAAACTGAAGGGAGCTAGATAGGTCAGAAAGGGTGCGGATTTCCTGGTATCGGTTATAAGAGCCTGAGCTACTTCAGTACCCCTTGGTTCCACATAGGCATTAAATTCAGCTGTCCGCCTTCTGCCAGGGGGGATATATATAGCCTGAATCCAACCGAAAGTGGCTGGTTTACTGATATTTGATTGACCGATGCAAGCTGTGCCGGTGTTGTATTAAATCTCCGGGCGATTTCCCACAGGCTGTCACCGCGCTGGACAAAATAATACCGGCCGGTTATAGGTATAACTAATGTCTGGCCCACAACTAAATCATTAGGATTAGGAACTTCATTAGCCGTAATAATGGCTTGTGCCGTCGTGTTATAAGTACGGGCAATGGAAGTCAGAGTCTGGTTTCTTCTAATTACATGTATTTGCATTTCATCCCTCCTGAAAGCTGCATACGTTATCACAATAGTATGTAGGAAAAGGATGATACATGTATAAAATCAAATGAAACTTTATTCAACCTTGTGCAGTGGGAAGAAGAAAACCCGCCGAAATGGTGAATAATGGACAATCGGTGTTTGGCTATAGCAGGACTCAGGGAGTATAGAAGCCATGGAATTTGCTTCAATATCCGTTCTAGCTAGATTCATCTCCCATTTATCATGATGAATATCACCGCGATAAAATTGGCTGCCGCGATAGGTAAACAAACAGTATCTCTCCATCAGCCAGTGATCGAGTGTCCCAGGTATAGCGGAAAACAAATCTCCCTCTGGCTTATATGAAGCGTGGAATACTTCCTCTGCTTGTCCCGCAGGTGTCCTCCTATTCGTAAACGTAATCACACCGTTCTCTTTTTTATAACTCATTTTTGCAAGTTTATAAGGCAAGCCAAAAAAGGTTTTAGCACCTATCACTGATGGAAGATGATCAGCATCAAGACTGAAGAAATAGATGCCGGGTATTCCATTGAATCTAACGTAAGTCCGAACATTCAATTCCAGATAGGCATTCAACAACGGAATGGGGGGGAGACCATGAAATCGCATCCCAGTCACCTTGAAAGGTGTGATCGTTATCCAGGCTGCCCCTTCGAAGAGATCCAGCTCCAATCTTTCAGGAATTTTATCTCTGATCGTTTCCACGGCGACGGGCCAATGTAAAAATAATAAGTCATTCCAATCCTGTTTTATCAGCCAAGGGGAGGAGGGAAGCGGATACGGTCTGTGTTCTGTTTGTTTAAACTCTTTATACATTTAACTCCTCCTCTCGGTGTTTCTTATTACCATACCTCGTCATTCACTAATTTAACGCAAACCTGTAAACTTTTTCTGAAAAGCGAACAATGTAAGAGTGGTTGTTTTTTATAGTTCGGGTTTGTGATGAAAAAGGTTGTCTGGTAATTAATGCTAATTGTTGATGGAATAGTTAATTTGATCTAGAAAAAAACGCGGCGAATTGGCTAAAATGAGTGGCGTTATTTTTGCCGAGGTTAGAAAAATCAATGTTTTTTCAATATTTTATAGTCTTTCGGCAGTTCAGTATGTTGTGATAATTTATTATTTAAAAGAGGACTATGGACGGAGGAAGAAATAGCAGTCAGGATATATAATGGTTTTCGGTAAGCGGTTATGAAGCTTTCATGTACAGGCTATATATCCTTGTGCCTATACCCGGGGCGGCATGAACAGAAGCATTTCTTCTATGAGCGTTATTAGTATGTATTATTTACTAGGTTTTTAATTTACTGAAGGGTTGAGGATGAATGAAGAAGAGCAAATTAAAAAAAGTCGTTGCATCTACGGTTGCGGCAGGACTATTTTCAACACAGATTTCAGTTCCGACATTCGCATTTGCGAAAGAAAAAGAAAAAGGGAAAGAGCCTGATTCTTTTGATCTTCGTATCATGGAAACCACAGATATTCACACTAATCTATTAGGCTATGATTATTACAAAAATGCTTCATCAGCTGCAATCGGATTCTCCCGTACCGCTACATTAATTAAAAAGGCTAAAAAAGAAGCTAAGAACAGTGTCCTTGTTGATAATGGAGATTTAATTCAAGGAACACCGCTAGGAACTTATAAAGCCAAAATCGATCCACTAGAAAAAGGTGAAGTGCATCCGGTATATAAAGCCATGAATCAGTTAGGCTATGATGCAGCGACCTTCGGAAACCATGAATTTAATTATGGTTTAGACTACTTGAACGAAGCGATCAACGATGCAAACTTCTCTTATGTAAATGCAAATGTATATAAAGATGACAATGATAACAATCCAGAAAATGATGTAAATCAGTTTAAGCCTTATAAAATAGTAAATAAAAAAATAGTAGATAACTCCGGAAAAACTAAAGTGGTTAAGATCGGCTACATCGGTTTTGTCCCACCACAAATCACAGATTGGGATAAAGCAAACCTTGATGGAAAAGTAATTGCCAAAGGTATTGTTGAATCTGCTAAAAAATTCATTCCTCAGATGAAGGAAGAAGGGGCAGACATCATCATTGCTATGGCCCATACTGGTTTTAATGGTAATGAGAATAATACAGAAGATGTTGTTTATTCACTAAGCAAAGTTAAAGATATTGATGCCATTACGTTCTCTCATACTCATAAAGTTTTTCCTGCATTAGATGTAAAATCCTTAGACGCACTTTTCAAAGGCAGTGACGGCCAGCCGCTTCCAGGAGTGGATAATGCAAAAGGAACGATTAACGGAGTTGCTGCAGTACAAGCAGGCTATGGCGGTAATAACCTCGGATTAATCGACCTTGTTGTCGAAAAAGTCAAAGGTAAATGGGAAGTGGCTAGCTCTGAATCTTCCAACAGAAGCATTTCTAATGTGACTGAGGATCAAGGTGTTATCAAGGCGGTAAAGGCGGATCATGAAGCTACAGTAAATTATGTTAATACACCTATAGGTAAAACAACAGCGCCAATTCACAGTTACTTCTCTCTTGTACAGGATGATCCATCAGTACAAGTAGTAACCAATGCACAAAAATGGTATGTAGAAAAATACATTGCCAGCAACAAACCGGAACTAGTGGACCTGCCAATCCTTTCTGTCGGTGCTCCGTTTAAAGCTGGAAGAAATGGTGTTGAAGAGTTTACAGATATTGCAACAGGCGACCTGACTATCCGCAGTGCGGGCGACCTATATCTGTATGACAACACATTAAAGGCCATTAAAGTAAAAGGTTCAGTTGTTAAAGAATGGCTTGAAATGTCAGCGGGTAAATTCAATACGGTTGATCCAAACAAAACTGAAAAGCAGGCATTGCTGAATTCTTCTTTCCCGGTTTACAACTTCGATATTATTGACGGAGTAACATATCAAGTTGATGTCACTAAGCCTAATCGTTATGACAAGGATGGTAAGAAGGTTTCTGATTCCAGCAGAATTATCAACTTACAATATAATGGGAAACCTGTCGATGTAGATCAAAATTTCATCGTGGTAACAAATAATTACCGTGCTGGCGGCGGTGGTTTTTTCCCAGGAGTTAAGGGCAGCGAATACGTAGTTGACTCTGCTGATGAAAATAGACAGATTTTAATGGATTATATTTCTGAAGTGAAAGAAATTAATCCGGCTGCGGACAATAATTGGTCAATTGCACCAATACACAGCGATGTAAATGTAACCTTTACCTCGTCTCCTAAAGCAGCGGAATTCTTAACTCCTGGAGGTAAGATCAGCTACACTGGAGAAAAAGATGCAGACGGCTTTGGAATCTTTAAAATTAACTTAACAGAGGATCTTAATTTACAGCTGTTAGGAATCAATGATCTTCATGGACAGCTGGATACAACATCAGAGTTTGGTGGAGTTAAGCAGGGACGAGCCGATTACCTAGCGACCTATCTGAAGGAAAGAGAAGCACAAAATCCTGATACCTTATTAATTTCTGCAGGCGATGCAGTCGGTGCTAGTGCTCCTGTTTCTTCAAAGCTTCAGGACGAGCCAACACTTGAATTTCTGAACATGATGGGATTCGATTTAGGGACAATTGGTAACCATGAATTTGATAAAGGTGTAGCAACTTTAATGGCCCAGATCAAGGGCGGACAGTCGCCTACTAACCCGGCTGTAACATTTAAAGGAATTAACTTCCCCTATGTGGCAGCTAATGTAGTGGATAAAGTAACAAAGAAGCCAATTCTGGACCCATATACAATTAAACACTACAATGGAGTGGACGTGGGCTTTATAGGTGTAGTAACAAATGCTACTCCTTCAAAGGTAAGTCCTGCCGGAATTGAAGGGGTAGAGTTTATCCCTCAAGCAGAAGCGGTTAACAAAGCTGTTAATGAACTGAAAGCAAAAGGAATAAAGGCCATTGTGGTTATTTCCCATGATCCAGGCAGCTTCAGTTCAGCTACACAGAAAGTAACAGGAGAAGTTGCTGATTTAGCCAACGCGATAGACGATGAAGTAGATGTGATTTTTGCAGGCGATAATCATGCTAGATTAAATGACATGGTAGATAATAAACTTGTTGTTCAATCCTATTCTTATGGAACTGCGTTTTCAGATATTGATTTAGTGATTGATGCAAAAACCAAAGATATAAAAAGCAAAAAATCGGAGATTGTTACCGTAGCCCAAGAAGGAGTTACGCCGGACGCAGAGGTCAAAGCTTTAATCGATAAGTACCTCAAACAGTTCCCGGAACTCACTCAGCCGCTAGGTACTACAAATGCAAAAATTACAAGAGACAACGCCTATACGCAGGAAGCCCCTCTTGGAAACCTGATCGCCGACTCGATGAAAGCAAGCATAGCAGGTACGGATTTTGCCTTCATGAACCCGGGCGGTATCCGTGCAGATCTTCCACAGGGAACTATCACATATGCCGACCTTGCTAAAATACAGCCTTTCGGTAATGTTTTAGTTCAGCTGGAACTAACAGGTGCAGAAATTAAGACACTTCTTCAGCAGCAGTGGGTAGTAGAAGGAAGCCCTAAGACTTTGCAGATTGCAGGTCTTAAGTATACAGCTGACTTTACTAAGCCAGTTACAGAAAGAGTAACATACCTAACAAAAGCAGATGGAACGCTGATTGAAGATACTTCAAAATATAAAGTAGTTGTAAATGACTTCATGGCAAGCGGTGGAGATAACTATACTGTGTTAAAAGGAAAAGAACGTGTATACGGTCCAGTAGACCTTGAAGCCTTTGTTAAATATGTACAAGATACATTCACGGGCGGCACAATCACAGCTGCCATCGAAGGCCGAATCACAAACCTCAAATAAGCACAAAATAAAGAGGAATGACCCAGTGTCATTCCTCTTTATTTATGGGGACTGTCCCTATTTCCCGGTTTAGGAAACACGCCATATCAACGTTTTTTCGGGGACAGTCCCCCATTTCCCAGGAGGTGATAGTGTGCCAAGAGGAAAAGAGCTTCATCAGCTGCCGATGTCTAATACCGCACCTGGGGCGGGAGCGGATATGACAAGCGTTGACCGCGACCATTTAAGCGGAGTAGTGAGGACAGAACAGCCGCAGCCGGCTAAGGTAAGGGAAAATAAAAGCAAGTGATCTAGTCCATTTCTCCGTCGTCTGAAAAGAAACGGAGATTTTTATTTAGTCTGTAACCGGGTTATGGAAGATATTTGCTGAGAGGTATTGCCGGTTTCCCTTACACATTTACTTTTTTTATGCTAAAATAATATTTTGGAAAAAGTTTTGCCAACTGGATTACTACATAAGTATTATTGCTTATCAATAGAGGAGTTTTAGTTTTAATATGAAAGAGCTATATAGTGAAACCATTACAACTACCAATTTTGTATCAATACGATCCAAGAAAAAAAGGCTGAGGAAAAAAATGCTTAAGAAGTCTGAGGCTTCTCAGTCCATCCAGGTTATCTTATTAGATTCTAACTCAAAAAAGGAAATCGCTCCGTCCTCTGCGCATAACTTAGATGGCCTTCCAGTGACTTTCCTGCTGAAGGTAGGAAAGAAGTATTTAGCGGGAACGGATGCAGTCCGTTATTACTATAAAGCTTCAGAGACTGAATATTACAAAAACCGCAGCTTACTGGAAAAGTCTTTACTAGAAGAATCAAAGAACCTGCCACAAGATCTTCAGAAAGAATTCTGGGATATCATCACTGCCAATCAAAAAGCATAATTATATTTACACTAGAGTACTGGCCATCGCCGGTACTTTTTTTATTAAGTAACAATAAGTACTGGCCATCGCCGGTACTTTTTTTATTAAGTAACAATAAAAGTTACCGTATCCTGGCTCTTCCTCCGCTATTACCTGGATGCCGCCGCCCGCTTCCGAAAACGAACATAGAAAAATACCCTGCACGAGGCAGGGCTTATCGTTCAGTTACTTTATTCAAAAATTGCATGGTCCTAGGGTTTTTCGGTACATTAAGCACTTCTTCGGGCGTTCCTTTTTCGACTACAACACCACCGTCCATAAAAATGACTTGGTCTGCAGCCTCGCTGGCAAACTTCATTTCGTGGGTGACAACAACCATTGTCATCCCTTCGTTTGCCAAGTCTTTCATTACTTTAAGGACTTCTCCGACCAGTTCAGGATCAAGAGCAGAGGTAGGCTCATCAAAAAGAAGTACTTCTGGATCCATAGCCATCGCGCGTGCTATTCCAACGCGCTGCTGCTGGCCCCCTGATAACTGGAAAGGATACATATCCGCACGGTCGCGCAGTCCGACCTTTTCTAGTAAGGACAGGGCTTTTTTTCTAGACTCATCCTTGGAACGCTTGAGAACTGTCACTTGGCCTTCCATAACATTTTCAATAGCTGTCAAATGGGGGAATAAGCTATAGTTTTGGAAAACCATGCCGGTCTGCTTTCTGAAAGAAACAATTTCTGATTGTTTAAGTCTTGAGTTTTCCGCTATATTCAACGTCTTATTTCCCAGTACAATTGTTCCTTTATCAGGAATCTCTAATAAATTCAAGCAGCGGAGCAGTGTTGTCTTACCAGAGCCCGAAGGTCCAATAATGACTGCTGTTTTGCCTTTTTCGATAGATAGATTTACACCTTTCAATACTTCGAGTTTATCAAAGCGCTTGTATAGATTATCAATTGTGATCATCGTTTCCCTCCACTATTTCGCTACACCGCGGCCATACCGTATTTCAAGCTTATCCTGAAGATACGAAAGCACAGTGCTGAATATTAAGTAAATGAAGGCTACTTCGATATACAGCCAGAGGGGTTCGTACGTAACAGCCGCGATCTGCTGTCCCTTTTGGAATAGTTCTGTAACTGTAATGGTGGCTGCCAAGGAAGTATCTTTTACCAGACTGATAAACGAATTTCCAAGCGGAGGCAGAGAAACCCGGATTGCCTGAGGCAGCACAATCCTTTTCATTGCCTGGGATTTTGTCATGCCAATACTATAAGCCGCTTCCCACTGGCCTTTATTAATGGATTGAATTGCAGCACGTATGATTTCTGAACTGTAGGCACCCTTATTAAGGGTAAAAACGATGACTGCTGCAGGGAAAGGGTTGAGCGTTATCCCTACACTTGGCAAGCCGTAAAATATGATAAACAACTGAACCAATAGCGGAGTTCCCCTGAATATCCAAACATAAAATCGGGTCAGAAGAACTAAAGGCTTAAATCCAGATAGCCTTGCAACTGCTGTAAAAAAGGCCAGTATCAGCCCAAGAATAAATGTAATTAATGTTAATGGAATGGTAAACTGCAATCCAGCCTTTAAAATAGGAAAAAAGGAATCACTAAGGATTCCTATAATTCGTTCTGTACGTTCATCTCCAAACATATGCGATCGCTTCCTTTACTTCGATACGTCTGTGCCGAACCATTTTTTAGAGATTTTTAAGTACGTACCGTCTTTTTTCATATCATCTAATGCGCCATTTACTGCATCTACAAGTTCTTTATTGTCTTTACGGAAAAGAAAAGCATTGGAAGTTGCGTCTTTTTCCTCGTAAACAGTCTTGATCGGCAATTCAGGCCGCTGTTTTTTCAAATCCAGATAAGAAAGGCTGTCGTTTAGTGTTGCGTCAACACGGCGGGACGTAATCAGATCGATTGACTGGTTAAAGCCTTCCACTACCGTATTCACAGCCCCATGTTCTTCAGCTATTTTCCGGTAGTTGCTGTCTAACGATTGAGCAACTTTTTTACCTTTTAAATCATCTAATGCTTTGATATCTTTATTATCCTTGCGGACAATTAAAACGGCTTTAGAAACAATATATGGATCAGACATATCATACTTCTTTAAACGATCTTCGCGAATGGCTACTTCGTTTGCCACCATGTCGTATCTTTTGGCATCAAGACCTGCGATCATGCCATCCCATTTCGTTTCTACAAATTTTGGTTTTATGTTAAGGCGCTTGAACACTTCAGTTGCAACCTCAACATCAAAACCTGTTAATTTTCCAGACTTATCATGGAAAGTGAACGGTGCGTATGTACCTTCCGTTCCGATGGTTATGACGCCTTTATCTTTAATTGTATCGTATGAGCTCTTCTCTTCTTCTTTATTTCCGCTGTCTTTGCTATCGTTCTTATTATTGCCTCCGCAAGCAGCAAGAGCAAGAATCAAGACAAGCGTAAATACGCTTAGTGCTATTTTCTTCATGCTGAAACCCCCAGTATTTTTATTGGATTTATAAACAATGTTACTAGGTTAATTCACAAACCTGTAAATGTCAACGAATTTGTAGGTAATGTTCCCTGTTGCAAAGAGGACTATTCCTTTGTTATAGAAAAAGATAAATATGAGTCATTTTTAAAAGGAATTGTCCAGGCAGAACCACTGCGTTTGGTTTGAAAAATTTGTATCCATAAGGGCCTTGTATAATGTAAAAAAGCCCGTGTCCCTTAAAAGAAACATGAGCTTTAATCCATTAAATCAGTTCTTCTTTTGCAAGCTTCCAATAGTATCTGCCAAGTGCAGTCAGCTTACAGGACTTGCTGTCCCTTGCTGCATAAAAGAGGTGCGGAGAATCTATAGTGGCTAATAACCTGGCATTTCTAAGTAACTGAAATGAATGGAACGTTTTTTCGTTTTCCAAATGGTTATGTCCAAAGTGTTTTTCAAAGGAGGGATCAAGCTGGAATACATCCGCGGGCTCGGTAAAATAGTGTGGCAAAGATCTGAGGGTTTCAATTGGGATATCAGGATTGCATCTTCTGAGAGAACTTAATTTGGAAACATGTGATTTGAATAAAGGGCGCTGATCCCAGGGACCCAATGCCTGATCTACATATGCATATAGACTGGCCGCGTTAATATTTCCGAGCACATCAGCAGCGCCTCCGTCAAGGGCGTTATAGATAAGAGAGGTGAATATTCCGCCGCCGTCTTCTTCATAAGATGCCTGTGTTGAACGGCTTGAAGTAATAATGGTAATCCCTTCGCGCAGAAGAGCTTTTTCATTGCAGGTAGGAGGGGATTGACCAAAGGCGCCGCTATGGCAGCAGTCTAAAAGGATGATTACTTCACGTACTTTGGATTCGTTTGCCATGCTTAATATTGAATCCATAGGTATCCCTTCATTGTATGCTTCTGCATCCTGGGTCACAAGATAACCTCCCAAGTTATTCACCGTCCCGTGTCCGGAAAAATAAAACAAAGCGATATCTGCTTCATGCATTAGAAGCTCCTGAACTTCCTGGCAGAGTGAACTCCGGGTTACTGGATTCTGGCTGGAAAGCAGCAGCCTGCAGTGAAAATTAGGTGAACCGTCTTCATTCTTTTTTAACATGAACGCAAGCTTTTCAGCGTCTCTTATGCATCCAGTCAGAGGTGCCCCTTCATAGTCATTGATTCCAACCAGTAATGCTTTCCTCGTGGAACCTCCCCGCTTTCATTTACAAGACTATAATTTATTATCATTGTATATGACGTTTGAAAAATATAAAGTTCCCTTTGTCCTAGTTTTTTGCGGATAAAAGTCATTAAAAATATGGCGAAAGTAGGAAGGAGAAAGGAGTTTGATTCTCTAATTATAAGGTAATACATCTCTGTTTATGGACAGCTTTCGATAGAGGGTATGGACAATCTCATGTTAAGGGGATGATTGATAAATGGAGTTATCGGAACTTGCCGTCAGATTGCTTATTATTTTCTTTCCAGGAATGCTGGCTACTTTTGTTTATGATACCTTCACAAGAAGGAAAAAAAGGGATTATAACGTTTTTATCACCTATTCCTTTGTCACTGGATTTCTCTCCTATTTTGTTCTGTATCTCCTCATCGAGTTCCTTCAAATGATTGGTTTGCGTCTTAAACAGATCACCTTCCTTACGTATTTATTTGATTCGAAGTCCCCCATTGTGATAAGAGAAGTTGTACTTGGCAGTATCGTTGCGCTGATCATAGCTTTCATATGGTCGTATTCTTTCAGATATAAATGGATGCAGAGGCTTGCGGTCAGGATTAAACTATCTAAACAATTTCATGAAAAAGACGTATGGTCGGAAATTCTGAATATGGAGGAAACTCCTTGGGTCGTCATTCGGGACTATGAGCAAGATAGAATGTATCAAGGCTGGATCGCTTATTATTCTGATACATATCAGGATAATGAATTATTCTTAAGAGATGTAATTGTATATGAAAATAACAGCGGCAGAAAGCTCTATGAGGTGCTGGGGCTTTATCTGACTCAAGATCCGTCAAATCTAAAGATTGAGTTTCAAAGTGCAGGGGGGATCGATTATGAAAAATAATCATTTTAAACAAGCCAAAATAAAAAAGGGAGGAGCTAATCCTCCCCCGAAAAGACCAAGACCGCCTGCTCCCCCTCCAGCAAAAGGAGAGAAAAAAGACGGGGGTTAATAAACGTGAGTCACCGAGAATCGTTATTGTCAGAAGATTTTTGATTACTCTAAAGTGCAATAGACCTATAGGCCCCAAGAAGGATCATGAGATGAAGTCAGCTGGAAAGAGGGGATGCAGACGAGTGTCGGGGAGCAGCCAGCGTAGTACAAGGATACAATGGCAGGCTGGAACTAAATATATTCTTAAACCTCAACGTCGTTAGAGGTTTTTTTAAATTATACTGAGGGACCTGGAAAGGTAAAGATCCGGAATAGATGTTTAAAATGGTGTTGTTGAAGAAAGAATTAAATGCTATATTTATACCGTAAATAGTAAAAATATACCATTTTTATAGGAAAGAGTGAGTCGTTCTGTTTGAGCATATAGGAAATATAATTAAAATTAATAGAATCAAACAAGATATTTCACAAGAACAGCTTTCTCGGGGAATTTGCTCTATATCATATTTAAGTAAACTTGAAAATGGTAAGCTTGTTGGCTCTGATGAAGCTGTACAGCTTCTCCTAAAGAAGTTAAATCTAGATATTAGTTTAGACGTTGTAAACCAGGAAATGCAGAATATCAAGGAAAAGCTTAATCACTTAAACTATAAGCTATTTTTAGGAAAACCAAATAATTCGGACGAATTGGAACTGGATTTAATATCCAGCAGAATTTCTAACTATTCTAATGTTGATATCAATCATTATTTTCTTTTAATTAAATTAAGAGTTTTAGCCATAAAAAGAAATCTCCGTGCTGCCACGAGGATAATCAATCAGATTCAATCCTTTCATGATCAGCTTTCAGGTTATAACAAGTCGCTTTTTGGTATATATTCAGCTCACAAATTACTGCTGGAAAATAAACATCAAGAAGCCAAAGGTAAGCTTACGGATGTTTTAAGCCGTGAAAACGTCACTCTTGAGAGGTGGTTAAAAGGGTACTTATTTTATCTGTATGCTTTGTGTGAAACCAAGGGATACAGAATTTCAACTTGTTTGCTTTATGTGGATAAAGCTCTCACCATATTTCAAGGGGAGTATTTTATCAGCAGATGTATAGATTGCTTAATTATAAAAGGGGTCAGCTATATGAGGCTTAACGACCTTGAACAGGCAGAAGAGTGTTTTGCAATATCCGAAAACTTATTATTTAAAGAACCGGACACTAATCGGCAATTAAAAGTACTGCATAACCGGGCTTTAATTCTATTAAAAAGAGGCCAGAACAAAGAGGCTGTTGAATATTTATTAAATACAGTCCGCTTGAAAAAAGAAATGGAAACAATTAATAATGATTCTTTAACCTTTTCAATCTATGTTTTAGCTAAGACCTATTATAAGTTACAGAATATACAAGAATGTAAACATTGGCTGCATGAAATGGAACGCGATCCAATACCCGCCGGAATCCAAATTGAGCTGATTCTGCTTGATTATCTTTGTATGGCTGAAGAGGAGACGGAAGTTTTAGCAAATACAGCCGGTTTCATAAAAGAGCTGAAACAAGCGGGCAAGTGGAACGAAGCCGCAGAATTCAATTATTTAATCGGGCAAAAATATCAATCTCTTAAACAGTACAAAAAAGCCAGCGCCCACTTTCAATCAGCTTATATAGCCCAAACAAATCTATCTATCTAAAAAGGAGGATTTAGTATGAAAAGATTGCTTAAAGGATGCTTTATTGGACTCGTGCTGACGTTTGCAATAACCAGTCCAGTCAGTGCAGGAGACGAGGATTTGCCGGATCCGGATCAAAAAACAGCAGAGAGCATACTGATGAAGGAATGGTAGGCCGATAAGGGGTTATTGGATCATGACCAATGAGGATGAGGAATTCTCATTCCAGGTAATAAAAAACTCCTAGAACCAACATGGTTCTAGGAGTTATTTTTAAAATGATGGAGACTAGCGGGATCGAACCGCTGACCTTTTGGCTGCCAGCCAAACGCTCTCCCAGCTGAGCTAAGCCCCCGAATGTTTTCGACAAGATTTATTGTACAGTGAAATTAAAATAAAATCAAGAGGTTAAATAAAAAAATAAAAGTAATTTGTTATAGTGCTGAGTGAATACATAATTAATACATGTCTGTAATTCTATGTAATGGTAACGAAAACTTAGTGTAATTTAAAACTGTTAAAATTAAGAGATACTTTCCTGCGTCAATAATAGGTGGGCCATCGTGAATTTAAAAGAAGCATTCGGAAGCCGTGTTTTAGAAAGGGGATATAGATGGAGATACATGTAAAAAAATCACTGGAAGAATGGAAAGAAGAAATTCTTGTTTTACTTAATGAAATAGATGATGAATATGAGCAGGTGAAAAAGGAACTACAGGTATATATGTATAAGTTCAGTATAACCAAGCAAGTGGTTCAATCTACAGCGAATCCAGATTTAAATAAGAAAATCCGCGATCTCTATCATGAACCATTCCAGGAAAAGTATAATGAACTAAAGGAATACATAAAGGATTTAGAAGAGAAGAAGAGGGTCTTTCAGATGTTTGTCGATA
Organism: Peribacillus deserti; assembly: GCF_002863585.1. GTDB lineage: Bacteria > Bacillota > Bacilli > Bacillales > DSM-1321 > Paraperibacillus > Paraperibacillus deserti_A. The sequence continues at coordinate 36,790 of NZ_PGUY01000016.1, forward strand.
AAATCGATAAGGTAAAGGAAAAAGACGAACCAAGACCATATGCTGCGGTTCATTCAGAATAATGCATCAGTGAACAAAATAATGCCGCCGGTTAAGGCGGCGTTTTTTTTATAAGCCTTCTATCTCTACAGCTCTTATTCCATTTACTTTTGAGACCGAATAATAAACATTGGTTGTTGTTCGCTTTTGATTGACGGTTACTTTAAGCTGCACTAAATACTCCTCATTATTAAGGTCTTTAATGCGCACATTCTTGATCTCGATTTCTTCATTTTTTATTTGTGCAATAATCGATTCAATTTCTTTTTGCTCTGATACAGTCAGCCGAAGGAGTATTTCCTTTTCGCGCAATTGCTTCGGCCCAATAAAATGCATTAAGTAAGGGATAAATTCTACGCTTAGCATAAGCATGATAACCCCAGCTGTAGATTCCCAGTAATATCCTGCTCCTACAGCTATTCCTATTCCAGCCGCACCCCAAATCATGGCAGCAGTTGTCAATCCTGTTACCGTATCATTCCCTCTGCGAAGAATCACGCCCGCGCCTAAAAAGCCAATGCCTGAAACAATTTGAGCAGCGAGTCTCAGTGGATCCATAGTAATATTAACTTGCCCATCTCCGGGGAAAAAATATGCCGATTCTATTGAAACAGCAGTCAATAAACAACTCACGATTGATATTACGAGACACGTTTTCAGTCCGAGGGGCTTTCGTTTTATCTCTCGTTCAAGGCCAATGATTAAACCTAGAATAGCCGCAAAGCTAAGTTTTATAAAAATGTTTTCATCTAAGGTTAAGTCCATCCAGGTTCACCGCCATTTGAATTGTTTACAGTATGATATGTCTAGATTAAGCTATATAAAACAGATAATTTATATACCACAATAAATTTCCAATAAAACTTAAATAAGGTGGGAAAGAACGGACTTAAGGTTTAAAATGGAGAGTAAAACAAGTACAAGGAGGAAATAATGCAAGAACCTAGAGTGAATCCTTATTTTATCATGGCGATTGGTGTAATTTCTGTGTCCACCTCCGCTATTTTTGTTAAATTATCTACAGCTCCTTCAGGGGTTATAGCCTTTTACAGAATTCTTTTTTCGGCAGTGCTGACTCTGCCTATATTCCTGATCAAATACCGGCATGAGTTAAAAAGCATTTCTAAGAGAGATTGGATTTATACTATATTATCTGGCATTTTCTTGGCTTTCCATTTTATTTTATGGTTTGAATCTTTAAACTACACCTCTGTAGCAAGCTCTACAGTTCTGGTTACCCTTCAGCCTTTATTCGCTTTTGCAGGAACTTTTTTCTTCTTTAAAGAAAAGTATTCAAAGACGGCCGTTCTAAGCGGAATTATTGCAGTTGCAGGCAGTGTTTTAATTAGCTGGGGAGATTTCCGCGTAAGCGGGGAAGCTTTATGGGGGGATATACTAGCACTTATAGCATGTTTGTTAGTAACTGTATATATGCTGTTTGGGCAGACTGTTAGGAAAAGGATAAGTTTAATTACTTATACTTTTCTTGTGTATGCGATCAGCTCCGTAGTTTTATTAGGATATGTTCTTTCTGCAGGTGAGCCTCTTGGACCATACCCTGTTTCGGACTGGGTATACTTTAGCCTGCTGGCAGTTGTTCCTACCTTGTTGGGGCACACCCTATTTAACTGGTCCATAAAATGGCTTAGCGCCAGCACGATATCCATGGGTATTCTTTTTGAACCGGTGGGTGCCACTATACTTGCTTATTACCTCCTGAAAGAACAGGTTTTATGGACACAGATTTCTGGAGCGGTTATCGTACTGGGCGGGATCATCCTGTTCATACTGAATGAAAGAAAAACAAAGCTGAGAATTAAACTCGAGAATCAACAAGCTGTCCAATCGGTGTAAAAAAAGCAGGCAAAGCTCATTAGGGGCTTTGCCTGCTTTTATTTCTGGAATAAACAAGTGAAAAAAGAAAACAGGACTGCGAGCGGCAGGGAAAAGATTAAGGTGCTCCCATCTACTTTCCCGTCTGTGTTGCTCATCTTAATCGCCTCAGCGTAAGCGGTACAGAATAATAGAAGCGTCATTATAAAGGATACGAGTAATCCTACAAGTTTAAGCTCCATCTAATTACTCCTTTTTAAATGTTATATTTATTAATGTATTCTATTGAACATGCCCGTATGACTTAGTAAGTGGTATACAAATTACTTTTTTAAAAAAACTTTTGAAGAAGGTGTTGAAAAGTTTTTTTACTCATGGTATATTATATTTCGCCGCTAAGAACGGCAGTAAAAGAACGAATTGATTAGACGATAACCACTAAAAGTTATTCTGAAAAAGTTGTTGACAAATCAGTTCGATTTGAGGTATGATTATAAAGTCGCTTTCGTGAGCGATTTAGAACAAAAATTTTGCTCTTTGAAAACTGAACGAAACAAGACGCCAGGTATTTTCTCTCTGAGAAAATACAAAAACAAG
>NZ_PGUY01000017.1 GCF_002863585.1 Peribacillus deserti
GAAGGTGTCAGTCCGGAGCTGGACAATACCCGCTGCTCCCGCAGGAGTCTCGCACCTTCCACTACGATCAACCTGTTTAATCAATAAATTGTATCAAAAAACAACAATCTTTTAGAAAACAGCCAAAAGAAAAACGGAAGACGATGCTTTCAAGTATTTATTGTTACACCACTATGAATTGCCGTCTTGATTAAACGCAATCAACATATACCCAAAATTAGCATCATCGTTAATAAAAAAAGAAATAAAAGAACCTGGCAGGTTTGCCTGCCAGGCAGTAAATCAATCGATTGATGAAAAAAGATTCGCCATTTCAACTGCTGTAACAGCAGCCTCATAGCCTTTGTTGCCCGCCTTTGTTCCGGCACGTTCAATCGCCTGCTCGATATTTTCAGTGGTTAAAACACCAAATACTACCGGAATTCCTGTTTCTAATGATACTGATGCTACACCTTTAGCGACTTCATTGCAGACATAATCAAAATGAGGTGTTGCACCACGAATAACTGTCCCGAGCGTAATTACCGCATCGTATCCGCCCTTTGCTGCGAGTCGTTTTGCCACCTGGGGTATTTCAAATGCACCTGGCACCCAGGCTACATCAATATTTTCTTCATCTACTCCGTGACGCTTCAGTCCATCAAGCGCACCGCTTAATAACTTCCCAGTTATAAACTCATTAAAACGGCCAACTACTATACCTACTCGTAACCCTGTGCCAATAACATTACCTTCAAAAACTCTTCCCATTTCTATAGCCTCCTATATATCAACAATATTCGATTATTATAAAGTACTGCTTGCTGCTGAGATTTTTTTTCGATAAGAGATCAAATCAGCAATCGTGATCATTTTCAGCCCATGTTCCTCTGCAATTTTGATCAGTTCAGACACCCTTGCCATCGTGCCATCTGCATTCATGATTTCACAAATGACCCCGGCAGGCTTTCCACCGCTTAAATAAGCTAAATCTACTGCAGCTTCCGTATGGCCTGGCCGTTCCAGTACACCGCCCTTTTTAGCGATGAGGGGAAATACATGGCCCGGACGCTTAAAGTCCTCTGGTTTTGCATGATTGTCAAGCATTTTCAACACAGTGTGTGATCTTTCATACGCGCTGATTCCTGTTGTGGTATCTTTATGATCAATCGAAACGGTAAAAGCCGTCCCATGATGATCTGTGTTCGTTTCAACCATGGGATGCAATCCAAGTTTTCCTGCAAGCTCTGCTGTAATGGATGTGCAAATGAGTCCTCTCCCATGCGTCGCCATGAAATTGATCGCCTCAGGGGAAGCATCTTCTGCTCTTACGATAAAGTCTCCTTCATTCTCACGATGCTCATCATCAGCAACAATCACAATCTTCCCTGCTTTTATATCCTCTAGTGCATCTTCTATCCTGCTGAACAAATTAACACCGCCTCAATAAAATCCATTTTCCTGTAAAAAATCGATACTTAACGAAGACGACTTTTTAACAGATTCGGTTTTTTTCAATATATATTTTGCAAACAAGTCCGTTTCTATGTTGACTATATCTCCCTTTCCCTTGCTTCCTAAAACGGTTTGTTCATGGGTATGAGGGATAAGGGAAATCGTGATCGTATCTTCTTTCACCTTAAAAACAGTCAGGCTGGTACCATCTATGGCAATCGATCCTTTAGGGATGCAATACAGGCTTGTATCATCCTGCAATAAAATATCATAGTACACGGCATTTTCTTGCTGCACCTTATTAACGATCCTGCCTACCCCGTCAACATGGCCTGTAACGAAATGCCCTCCGAACCTTCCCCCTGCGGCAATTGCCCTCTCAAGATTTACTTTTGAACCGGGCTGCAATAGGTGAAGCGAAGTGGCTTTTACTGTTTCAGGCATCACATCAGCGGTAAAGCTCTCAGAAGAGAAGCTGGTAACCGTTAGACAGACACCATTAACGGAAATACTGTCTCCAAGCCGCACATCTTCTAAGACAGTCTTCGCATATACTTCAAGTGCACTGCTATTAGCGCGCTTATGCAATAGTTTTACAGTGCCGATTTCCTCAATAATTCCTGTAAACATCTGTCTCCCTCCGCTACAAAAATAAAAACCCCTTAACATGATATAAGGGGTTGGGAGAATATGGATAATATAGGTGCGTTGAAATAAGCCTATTGTTCTGTTTACTTACGAAACAATAGACTGATTCAAAAATAGACCAGTTCCACATGTCCTTCTCCCATCCAGACTATACTGTCGGCTTTGGATTCACACCAAATCCTGCCTAAAAAGGCTCGCGGGCTCGTAAGCTAAGCTTCATCACCGCCGGCTGGGACTTTCACCCGACCCCGAAGGACAAAATATAAAATTTTTTATCATAGATTCAAGGCTCTGCCTGAAAGTTCTATGAAATCAATTGAATTTTAGCACCAGGAAATAAGAAAAGCAAGAAATGAAAATCTGTACAACGAAGAAGTTTGTTGATTTTTGGAGAATAGTGTTATTTCGAGGACCATTTTGCATAGAGGGGATTGGTGGAATCTGCCTAGTTGATTTTTCTAGCATGCCATACGCATTTCATTGACATCCAATTGCTATTTTTTAAATTACAGATGATTCAGGACATATTTGTTATCTGCAGCAGGGGATTTGTGTCTATCCACATTATGTGTCAAAAATAACTTTGGCCATCATAACTTCTAATCGGCCACATGAGATTTCGCCGCCATTTACCTAGATGGTTAGTAGCACAAATAATTTGCGATATAATGTTTTGAATCGGCAGAATCAAATTCCGCTGCATCATACACATAATAAATTTAGTATTATCATGTTAATTTGGGACATGATTTGTTATTTGCAACAGGGGATTTTATTTCCATCCACATATATGTTTAGAATCACAAATGGGATATAATATTTTGATATCTGCACTTGAGATTTGGCTGGCCTATCACAGTTTAGAATAAAAAAGGTCTTATTTTTTATAAAAACGGCATGTTTTGGTAAAAATCGGAACGTAAAAAGATTAATCCAGCCGCCAATCACCAGCAAATATCAGGTTTTCGATAAAAATAGATGCCGACTTAAAAGTTTATGCTTAGGTCCGGAGATTTTATGCTTATTTTTTTTACTTTTATGCTTATGTTTTAGCAGTTTATGCTTATGTTAAGTGGTTTTATGCTTATCCTAGTCTTTCCTTTGCGTATTTTGATAGGTTTATGATTAAAAAAATGGATTTATGCTTAAAATTACTGGCTTATGCTTATACCGCTGGGTTTATGCTTATCTCACATTCTAAATCATGCAAAATCTCATTAATAAAACTATCGCTTTTTACTAAAGCAAACAGATTAATAGCCACCCTTATAGGTGTTCCGATAGGCGTTCTTCCCTTTATCGACGCTAATCTAGTTTATATAATGCCACCATTAACACACCACAAAAAAAGAGACTGACAGCATTCTTTCAGTCCCTGGTTTGTATTAATGATTTTTCACAGCTTTACGCTCCGCTTTATCAAAGATGGCTAACTTATCGATTAGTTTTGAACTGGCCGAATCTAATCCTTTTATAGTGACGCCTGTGCCTAGTTCTTTATATTTTAAAACGATGCGGTCAATGGCTCCGACAGCCGAATCATCCCAAAGATGAGACTCGGTAAAGTCGATCACAACTGCGTCATCTTCTTTGAATTTGAAGTAACTCATAAATTCTGTAACGGATGCAAAGAACAGCTGCCCTCTGACCCGGTATACAGTCTTTCCGCTGGCAGCGCTTCTGCTTACATCGACTCGGGATATTTTAGCCGCAAAGAACACCGCACTTAAAATTACGCCGGCGATTACGCCCTTTGAAAGGTCATGTGTTATGACAACCGTAACAACAGTAACGATCATAACGATAACATCCGTCTTAGGCATGATGTGAAGTTTCAGCAGAGATGACCAGTCAAATGTTCCTATCGATACCATAATCATGACAGCGACCAGAGCACCCATAGGTATACGGACCAATAAATCCTGAAGAGCAATAATAAGAACCATTAAAAAAGCTCCGGCAATAAATGTTGATAATCTGCCTCTTCCTCCTGCTTTTACATTAATAACGGATTGTCCGATCATCGCACATCCGGCCATACCGCCAAAGAAACCGGCAATTATATTAGCAACTCCCTGTCCTCTTGCTTCTCTGTTTTTATCGCTGTCGGTGTCGGTCATGTCATCCACAATCCTGGCTGTAAGAAGGGATTCTAAAAGCCCGACCAAAGATAGGGCAATGGAATAAGGAAGGATAATATTAATAGTCTCAAGATTAAGCGGGATATGCGGAATCATAAATGCCGGAAGACTTTGGGTCAGCTCTCCCATATCGCCTACAGTCCTGACAGAAGCTCCTGTTGTAATGGCTATAATCGTCATCACAATGATCGCAACAAGTGGAGCTGGTATAGCTTTTGTAAACCTGGGCAGGATGTAAATAATGGCAAGAGAGCCTGCGACCATAGCATACATAGCCCATGATTCACCATAAAAATGCGGCAGCTGGGCCATGAATATCAAGATAGCAAGTGAGTTTACGAAGCCTGTCATCACACTTCTTGGGATAAATTTCAGTAAAATGCCTATTTTCGCCATTCCCAGTATGATTTGGATAATGCCAGTCAGGATGGTGGCTGCAAATAAATATTGCAGGCCATGATCCTTTACAAGAGTTGCCATCACGAGGGCCATAGCCCCTGTGGCAGCAGAAATCATGCCTGGTCTGCCCCCAATAAAGGCAATTACAACGGCAATACAAAATGAGGCATAAAGCCCGACCATAGGATCCACACCTGCAATGATAGAAAATGCAATAGCCTCAGGTATAAGGGCCAGCGCCACAAGGACTCCAGACAATATATCCCCCTTTACATTTCCAAACCATTCATTTTTAATTTTTTGTAAGTTGAACAAAAGAACACCTCTTACATCCTTCTTTTTAGTGACTTTCAACTCTCATGAAAGCCGGATCCGATGTTAACGCTAAACATTATAACACTCTCAATTTTGATGACAAAGAGATTTTTTCATAAAGAAAACTGCCCTCTACTTAAGGACAGTTTGAATTCCTACTGTTTCCTGGTCGAAACTGCTGTCTTTCTTTCCCATGCCTTATGCTTCAGCCGGTCTTTTCTCCAAGTAAGGAACGTTGAAATCGTTAGATACACCGACACGATCATCCCGCTTACGGTTACAAATAAGGCTATATATTCGAATAAGGAATATCTCATAAGTCTTTCCCAATTGATATTTCCCTTTAAATCATCAATCACTTGATTCATTCCGTAGATTCCGCTTATTACGGTGAACAGTGTTAAATACAGAAGCAGCAAACTATTCTTCTTATCAGAAAAAGATTCTTGGTAGCGATACAAACTGTAAAGTGTCTGTTTTCCGTCATCATACATGGCTTCAATCTTAAAGACGTCCCTTAAATGCAGAAAGATATCTCTTCCCTGTGATTGGGTTGCCAGCTCAATAAAGTAATAATTGGCAGTAAATGAATTAACGATATAAATGAGTTCTTCTACTTTCTCCCTGTCCCGATCAACTCTTATTTCCGAGTAATCATTGGCAATCTTAAGCAGGACGATTTTATGAAAAAGATTGAGAAGGGTCCCATAATAATATTCTCCAAACATCTGGCTTACAATGGCATCCAGGCCAGATCTCTGTTCATTGGTAATACAAGAGAAATGGTCTTCCTTCACTACATAATACGTGTCTGGAGCCCATCTGTCATAGCTGTTTTCCTTTAGGAATTCATTGATATACCTTTTGTTCGTGGAGCTTATGTTTGGTTTTCCTTCCTGGTCGCTCCCATCCAGATTCGCTGCACGGAAAACATCCATTTTCACAAAGGGATCAGTTTCCCTAAAGGAAAAAATGGATTGTACGTACATCTTGTCATCCTCGAAAAAAGGGAACGTTTCAAAATAGGATTCCTCCATGTTCGTCTTATCAAAAAAATCCGTAATGGAAGGATTTATATGCTTGGTTATGAACTCCTTAACATCTTTGAAGGTATCTTCTTTACCCTGGATGGATATCTCACTCTCTGAGTTCCTCCCGGGACTTAGACTCCTGAACCTTGCTGCAAAATCCATCACAGCGGAAAAATCTGCTCCTCTGTCAATTTGGAGCCGAATGGTGATGAACCCAACATTAATCGGGCATAGCGTGACATCGGTAGATAAAAGTTTAAAAGGAAGAGAAAACTTCTCAGTCCTGTATTTACAATCTAGATTCATGGGTCTTGAGTACCTGTGGAATCCTTCTTGGTTTTCCGTACTGGGAAATAAAATTTTATTAGTAAAAGGCAGGTAATAGCCTTCAATATTTTCATGGGAAATCTGAAAATCTCCGTAGTACTTATCCTCGAGCGAAAGATCATCCAGCTTAAATAATTCAAATTGCTGTTCAGACAGCGTTTTTTTTAGGGAAACAATACGATTTTCTTTTATAGAAAAGGGGAGCACAAAAAGAAGCAGTGCACGATTAATTTCTTTTTCCTTAATTTCAATTTGACTCATCATGCTTACCTGCTCCCTTCGATTTGTGTTTTCATTATTATCTTTCTTATATACTCAATTTATTAATACCACTCCCCGAAGAAAAAAACGAGGAATCTGATTGATCTTACATACTAAAAAAAAGATGGGGTATCCTAAATTTTAAATAAAGTGAAATTTTGTAAATTAAAATGATGTTTAGAATGTCCCAAACTGGGGCAAAAAAAGAACAAGCTTATAAGCCAAGTAAAAAAAATCATCAAAAAGGAGACATGCTATCATGGAATTTTTATGGTCATTAATTATAGGTGGTATTATCGGTTGGTTAGCTGGATTAATCTTAGGACGTGACGTCCCTGGAGGCGTTATCGGAAACATTATCGCTGGTTTTATCGGTGCATGGCTTGGAGGATTAATCTTTGGAAGCTGGGGTCCTGATGTTGGCGGATTCGCTATTATCCCGGCACTGCTTGGGGCTATCATCTTAATCCTGATTGTTAGCTTCATTATGAAGGCTGTACGCGGCAGAAGCCACAATAATCATTAATAATAAAATTAACATTTAAATCTTAAAACCACCTAAAACAACAAACAAAAAAAGATCAAGACAGTTACTGTCTTGATCTTTTTTTGTCTATAAAAGCAATTGATCAATAACCGGCTTTTCCTGCTCAATCCGCTCCTTTAAATCCTTCAATGTATATGACTGCCATGTTTCAAGTTGGTCTATATCCCAATTCTTAGTGAATAGATCCAGCAGAAAAAATTCCCGATGCTTAAGAAAAAGTGGTATTTGTTCGGTCATTTCTTTATGTAGAGTAAATTCCTTGGTATACCCATCGAAAAATTCGTAAAAAAATAGTTCTGTGAATTTTTCGTTTTTTCCATTAAAAGAAGTATTCTGCCAATTGGCATGATAGAAGCTGGCAGCTATATCATTTGCATACCAATAATAAGCACAGTCATCAAAATCAAATAATGTGATTTCTCCAGACTCTACCCGGAAATTGCCCTGATGAAAATCATTATGCATCAGCCCAAAGAGATCCGGTGTCCTTGAAAGATCCGATAATACCTTAAGATGCTCTTGATACTTCTCCCTAATGATATCCGGAACAAAGGGACATACACCACAAAAGATAGAAGCATCCGCCTCCAGTCCGACAGGTCTCACAAGGTCTCGTTTTACGTTATTTGCGGCAATCTTGTGCATGTTCCCCATCATTCGGCCCCATTTATTAAATAGGCCCTTATTCCAGATATCCGGCTGAGTTACATCCACGGGACAGCCTGACGCAGCTTCGAAGGACACCAGATGATAGGGACCCCACTTATGATGAACCGTTTCTATGAAGTTCCCGGCTGCAGACTTCACCGGCAGTGAGACCGGGATCCCGCCGTCATGTAAGGCAAGAATAAATGCGATTTCGCTGGCAATCAGATTCATATTTCTCAGCTTTGCAGGAGTAATGCGCAAATATTTTTCACGCCCGCCTTCTCCATATGAGTAAACAATATTCTGGAATCCCTCAGTAACCCGCTTAATCTTAGTGGTTACCCCAAACATTTCTTTTGCCTTAAGAAGGATCTCGCTGTCCATTATGTATTCCTCGCTTTATCTGAACTTAGATACACTTGCCCCTTATGTATTCGCTGCAGCTTATCTAACTCCTCCTTTGCAGAAAAAAGCGATCGATGATATAGTTTGAACATTTCAGTTAACAAGGGAGCGGTATCAATACGATAACAAGGATGGCCAACTGGTGATTTGTCATCATACAATTTGGCAAAAACATTTCATTTAGCTGCTTTATTTTTAAGATTGGAGGAATAGAAAGATCTTGTTTAGTGCATAATAGGTTCAACAAAATATTGGATGTTCTATTTACCAAAGATTTTAATATAAATTAGCTTTTATTAAGAAATTTAGGGGTATAAGTGAAGTATTCCACAATTAGGAGGCTGAATGTATGAAAGCTGTAACGTTTCAGGGACCAAAGAATATGCAGGTTAAGCAAGTTCCGGATCCAAAGATAGAAAAAAACGATGATATTATCGTCAGAATCACATCTACAGCAATATGCGGATCGGATCTCCATATTTATATGGGTGCGCTGCCCACTCATAAAGACTATGTCGTCGGCCATGAGCCTATGGGGATTGTCGAGGAGGTCGGACCAGAGGTTACAAAAGTTAAAAAAGGCGATAGAGTTGTCCTTCCGTTTAATATTTCTTGCGGCCACTGTTTCTATTGCGAGCATGATATGGAAAGCCAATGTGATAACTCCAATCCTAATCCGGTTTTAGATACAGGCGGTTATTTTGGGTTTACAGAACGATATGGGAACTATCAGGGCGGTCAGGCTGAATTGCTGCGAGTTCCTTACGGTAACTTTATGCCGTTCGTGATTCCCGAATCTTGTGAACTGGAAGACGAAGCCTTGCTGTTTATGTCTGACGTACTTCCGACTGCCTACTGGAGCGTAGAAAACTCTGGCGTGAAAAAAGGGGATACTGTAGTGGTGCTGGGGTGTGGTCCAGTCGGATTAATGGCGCAGAAGTTCGCCTGGATGAAGGGTGCTAAGAGGGTAATCGCAGTTGACAATACTTCATACCGCCTTAACCATGCAAAAACTAAGAATAAAGTAGAAGTCATAGATTTTGAGAAGTATGATGATACCGGCTCTTATATCAGAGAAATCACAAATGGCGGAGCTGATGTTGTCATTGATTGTGTCGGCATGGACGGCAAAAAATCACCGCTTGAGGCGATCGGCCAAAAATTAAAGCTGCAAGGCGGAACCATCAGCCCGATTCAAATTGGACTCAATGCTGTAAGGAAATTCGGTACGATCCAGCTGACCGGAGTATATGGCTCGATGTATAATATGTTCCCGCTGGGCAATATTTTCGAGCGCAACATTTCACTAAAAATGGGACAGGCTCCAGTAATCCACTATATGCCTATGTTATTTGATATGATTTCAAGAGCAGAATTCGATCCGACCGAGATTATCACCCACCGGGTTCCGCTTGACGAAGCAGCCCAAGCCTACAAAGTATTTAATGACCATGTAGACGACTGTATAAAGGTTGTATTGAAACCATAAAATATAAAACACACCCCTTCTGGATACAGACGGGGTGTGTTTTTATGCTTATTTTTCATTCATTTTGATAATAATGGGTCTCCAAAATCTCCCGGATATTAGCTGGAATGGGCTCTGATTGTTTCAGCTCCATATTATAATTCACGTATGCTGCTGTCCCTCTCACACATAGTCTTCCGTCTTGATAGATTTCCTCATATAGCACCAGACTTGAGTTCCCCAATTTTTTGACCCAGGTAAAGACATCCACTTTTTTCCCAAAATAGATTTGGCCAACATAATCTACATTCATATTTACGATGATCATTTTCCAATTTTGAAAAGAATGGTCAGGTGTAAATAACGCAAAAATTTGATTTCGCCCAGCCTCCAGCCACACCGGAACGGTTGTATTATTAATGTGCCCTACTCCATCTGTTTCAGACACCCTCGGCTCAATAATAGTATGGAACATTGATAATCTCCTTTTACGGATGATAGACGGTCTCTATCTTCCCAGTCCTATATCTCCCCTGAGAGCGGAAAGATAGATATTTTTTGCAGCTTCAATTGTAAAGGATTTCGGGCTTCTGGCAAGAAGACGGGTCTGTTTCATGCCATTTTCCGCGAGAAGGTCAATATCATCCTCGGTAATCCCATACTCGTTAAGCGTTAACGGCAGGCCAGTATCCTTTATAAGGTTCCTGATTTCCCGTACGACCAATATTGCAGCTTCCCTCTGATGAATATTTTGGGTTGGAAGATGTAATGCAGCTGCCAGTCTAGCCATCTTCGAAATACATGATGGCCAGATATAATCCAGTACATAAGGCAGGAGAACCGCATTAGACTCGCCATGTGGAAGCTTAAATAGTCCGCCGAGTGGATAAGCCAGGGCATGAACTCCGGCTACTCCAGCATTGTAAAAACTTAATCCCGCCAGCATGCTTCCCCAGGACATTTCACTTCTTGCGACTGTATCCCGGCCCTGCCACACGGCTGTCCTTATATTGGCAGCAATTCTTGAAACTGCTTCCAGTGCAAGTGTGTCAGTCAAAACGGTTGCATTCACAGACAGAAACGCCTCTATTGCATGAGTCAGAGCGTCAATACCGCTTGCAGCGGTCACTCTTGGAGGCAGCGTATAAGTTAGTTCAGGATCAATGATGGCTATATCAGACAACAGGAACTCATGACTGATCACATCTTTAGTATCGTCCAATGAAAATACGGCAATGTCCGTTACTTCAGCTCCTGTACCTGAAGTAGTCGGGATCAGCACCTTTGGCAATCCTGGGTGATTAAAGGTTCTGGTGCCTGTCAGATTTAAATAATCAGAGATTTCGCCCTGATTCACAGCAAGGACTGACGCTGCTTTTGAGATATCTAGACAGCTTCCTCCCCCGATTCCAATGACAAGGTCAGCCTGAAAGTCCCTTACTGCCTGCACAGCCTGATTGCCAGCCGAAATAGAAGGTTCGGGCTGGATCTCTGTATATATTGAATATTTTGTTTCAAGCTCACGCAGCCCGGACTCCAGAGATTTTGTCAGTCCATGTTGAACGATGATCGGATCGGCAAAGATAAAAACTCTCTTAGCCTTATATTCTTTTACAATTTCAGAAACTTGTTTAATAGATCCTTCCCCTGTAATGATTTTTTTAGGCGAAGCAAACAATTTCATCCTGGTTCCTCCTGCATGGATTAATAGTTTCTGTAAACAATTACATTCTGTGAATGATGGTTTGAATACATTATAACGGTCCGGTTCTAAAATTTGATAGTCAGATACTACTTTTCTGAACGCATCCTAAAAAAAATTATAAAAATCCCCCGGATGATTCTCCTGCAAAAGCAAGTGTTCCAGCTTTTGCAGGTTATTCTTTTATTCATGCTGCCTGGATTAATATTTGCTGAAGGGCCGCCCCGGATTAAGAACAATCCGACTTCCTATTTCGGGATATCTATCATTTCACAATTCTATAAAAAAACACTAGTAAAAAGATAAAGCTCTTTTGCAGTCAAAAAAGCCATCCTAGGAATGGCTTTCTATCACTGTATCTAATGCCTGCTTCAAATCCTCCCAAACATCCTCCCATGCCTCAAGGCCCACCGATAACCTGAGCAGCTGATTACTGATCCCCATCTCTAGCCTTTGTACTTCCGGAACTACGGCATGAGTCATCGTGGCCGGATGCTGAATCAGTGTCTCTGCATCTCCAAGGCTTACCGCAATTTTTATGAGCTTTAAAGCATTCATTACGGATTGAGCTTCTTGTTTACCGCCCTTTATTTCAAAGGATATAAGGCCGCCACCGTCCTTCATCTGCTTTTTCAGGATATGGTAGTCCTTGTGGCTGGGGTCCCCTGGGTAATAGACATGCTCTACAGCTTTATGTTCTTTTAACTTTTCATATAGCTTTTTAGCATTCTCGGTATGGCGGTCCATTCTGACTGGCAGCGTTTTTAAGCCTCGCAATAGGAGCCAGGCATCAAAAGGGGAGATAATCCCGCCAATATCCTTTAACGTAGTCATCCCAAGCTTTCGGATAAACTCCTTCTTTCCGGCTGCTAACCCAGCCACAACATCTCCGTGGCCGCAGATATATTTAGTTGCACTATGAAGAACGACATCACACCCGTGGTTCAGCGGCTGCTGCAGATAGGGGGAACTGAAGGTGTTATCTACTACTACGGTTATCGCATGTTCCTTGGCCGTACTTGCGACCATCTCTAAATCTATCATTCTCATTGTAGGATTAATCGGTGTTTCCACATAAATGCACACCGTTTCAGGCTTGATCAGCTGCTGTATTTGCTGAACATTCTCCATTGGAGATAAATCGTATGTGATCTTAAACTTTTCTTTCATCAGCTCCAATAAACCGAATGTACAGCCATACAATCCTTGCGAACAGATGATATGGTCGCCTGTTTGAACCAGGGAAAATAAAACCGCTGAAACCGCCGCCATCCCTGAACCGAACGCAATTCCATCCTCCGCATTCTCAAGGGCAGCTATTTTTTCCTCAAGTGCACGAACGGTGGGGTTTCCAAGTCTTGAGTAGATATATCCTTCCTCTTTGCCGGCAAATCGGTTCTCGCCTTGTTCCGCTGTTTCGAATGTAAATGTGGAGGTTTGAAATATGGGTGTAGATAAACTGCCTAAATGACTTTTCGCTTCATATCCAGCATGAATGACTTCCGTTTCCATATTCTTATATTTTTTTTCCATTGCAGCGCCTCCCGAAATCATGTATCGATATTTATTCGCATGCCTATTTATCATTGTATGATGAAAATAAAAATAGTGTAAGCGTTTTCTTTACTGGTATGTCTTTACTTTTTGTTCTGTCGTGACAAATGCCCGATGCTTTTCATATCCATATATACGGTTCTAATTTTTCAGGCTGGAGGTATACAATGAAAAAGTTAATAATCCTGGCATTCATCGGCCTTGCCGCTCAGCTGGTAGATGGCTCACTTGGAATGGGCTTTGGAATTACATCCACTTCCCTTCTACTTTTGCTTGGCTCTGCACCTGCCGCGGCGTCAGCCTCGGTTCATTTAGCAGAAGTAGTAACAAATGCCGCTTCCGGTATCTCACATATTCGCTTTGGCAATGTAAATAAGCAGACTGTCTTACGTTTAATCATCCCAGGGTCGGCAGGAGCTTTTGCTGGTGCTTGTCTTTTGAGCAGCCTGCCAGGGGATGTGATGAAACCTTATATTTCCGGATTTCTGTTATGCCTGGGTATATACATTATCTGCAGGTTCGCATTTAAAAACCACAACACACCGCCTTCGAAAAAAGGGTTCTCAAGTAAGCAATTAATTCCGCTTGGATTAGCGGCCGGATTCATGGATGCAACCGGAGGAGGAGGATGGGGGCCCATTACCACCCCAGTGCTCCTTGCTAAAAATGACGATGAACCCCGAAAAGTGATTGGCTCTGTGGATACCAGCGAATTCGCTGTATCTTTGTCAGCTACTCTTGGATTCCTTGTGTCACTTGGCTGGACAGAAGTAAATTGGACCTGGGTGATCGCCATCATGATTGGCGGAATCATTGCTGCTCCTGCCGCAGCCTGGCTTGTCCGAAAACTTCCAGCACACTTGTTGGGAGTGCTGGTCGGCGGAATTATTATCCTTACCAACCTGCGTACACTCTTGCATACTGGGAGTTTTTTGTCGGCAACAGTTATCAACTACTCCTATGCCGCAGTGATCCTAATGTGGGCTGCAGCTGTATGGACTGCCATAAAAAGAAATCGTAGGAAATGATCTTTCGCGTGGGTGTAGAGGATATCTGGAATGGGCATTGAAGCTCGTTCGGCTCGGCCCTGACATTGCGCTTTAAGATCGAAAAATCAGGAGACGGTCCTTAATAAAAATAGAGAGCAGCTTAATTGCACCATTTTTTTGGGGAAAATATTCGCTAGAATCGAAGATATTAAGCCTTTTTTGAAATGATTGCATCGGATAAATTTGCGTTCATTCTTACGTTCAGTAAGAAACCCTGCTTAAAAGACCCTGCAGGGGATGATTGAGTCACTAAAAATCCGCGAGGCTTTGTATTTGCACCATAACTAAACCCATTTGCCGCAAAGTCTATATCAAATTATACGAATGACCAGCGGGAGGCAATCAAACTGCCAGCTTCAATTGCCTAAGAGCGAATATTATAGGAATGTCTCAAAGATAGTATTTCTTATTTGGTTTAATTATGTATTCCACTATAGTTGGACTTTATAATGCGAAGGATTGTAAAACGACTGTGAGATTGGGGTCCATTTTTCCAAAAAAACAAGTATTTTTTACGGATAGAACCCCAATCTTGATAACTTTTTTGCAGTTTGCCTCCCGGCTCTGGAAAAACAGACTTTTTTGGAAGAGGTTTTAGTAAATGTAAAGGATTTAGAAATATGCAATAGGGTTTATGCTTAACTTCTAAGGAGATATGCTTATTTTTTGCAGGCTTATGCTTATGTTTCTAGGTTTTATGCTTATGTTTTCCATGTTTATGATTATCTCTCTTTTTCCTATGCTTATGTCTAGTGCTCTATGCTTATCCTGCGGCCTTTATGCTTCTCTTTTCCGGAATATGCTGATTGCCGACCGGGAATCAACTGTTTAATGTCTGCGCTTCCATCTATATCCGGCAGAAGACCGTGCAGGGCTCGCCTTTACCATGCAGGAAACCATGAATGATTATCGCCCCAGGCAGGTCCGAGTCGCTTTTATAAAGACAGTAAACATAAGAAAAAAAGCAGCCAAGGCTGCTTTTTTTATTTTTTTCTTTTATCTGACTGTGCTCTTTCAGCTATATCAATGATCTCTCCCTTATAAAAGGTCTTCGGCTGGATGTCGAAATTAAGGTCACGGGACAGTCGTTTGAGGTCTCGCTCTTCATTTGGCGCAATTATAGAAATGACTGTTCCTTCCGCCCCAGATCTGCCTGTTCTGCCGGACCTATGGATATATTGTTCCTTAGTTTTTGGCAGATCATAATGAATAACATGGGTTAAACCTTTCACGTCCAGGCCTCTGGCCGCCACTTCTGTAGCAAGCAGCAATGAGTATTCTCCAGTACGCAGGCCTTTCATTGAGGCTTCCCGTTCCCTTTTATTAGATTCACCGTGCAGGACTCCGTGCAAAACACCGTTGTAGTCAAGTCTTTCTGATAAAACGCTTAAAGAGCCAATATCCTTAACAAAGGCAAGACCTTTCAGGCTGTCGAGCCGGCTGATTTTTTCCAGGACTTTAATTTTATCCCTCGGATCAGCCGTAAAATAGATATGTTCTACTTTTGAAGGAATATTTTCTTCCCTTTTTACGATCACAAGCTCCGGATCTGCCATCATTTCCTTTGCATGAGCTTCAATCTGCGGCGGGAGAGTTGCAGAAAAAAGGACAACCTGTCTGTCTTTTAGAGTGCTCTTCACAATATTCTGGATCGTGCCAATGTGCTCTGGTACCAGCAGTTGATCCCCTTCATCCAGAACAATGGTTTTCACGTCATGCATTTTCATTTTCTTCTGCTTAATTAATTCGTAAATCCGGCCAGGGGTGCCTGCAACCACTTGCGGCCGCTTCTTTAGCTTTTCAAGCTGTCTTTTCAGATTGGCTCCCCCAATAAAAGATGCCCCAGAGATTTTGCTGCCTTTAGACCACTTTTGAATTTCTTCATTTATCTGCATGACCAATTCATGTGAAGATGCAAGGATCAGCGCCTGAATGGATCCGTTATCTTCCTTGATCGCGTTCAGGACAGGAAGCAGATAAGCTAGGGTCTTTCCAGTCCCTGTCGGAGATTCCGCAATAACATCCGTTCCTTGAAGCAAGGGAGGAATAGCTTTTTCCTGAATCGTTGTGGGTGCCTTAAATCCCGCTGACTGCCAGTTTTCCTGCAAAAAAGGCTTTAAATTGGGTAAGAAATCTTCTGTTTGTTTCATGTAAATCTCCTTCAGCTGTGTTATACACATATAGTATCATATTAAGATCTTCTTAGTCTTAATGCGTTACATTGATTTTGGAGCTGGGTCCTCCCCGAATGCTCCTAACATTCATTGCTATCAATTTAGGTTCTTTTACAAAATCGATCGCCGCTTGCAGCTTCGGTGTATTTACCACTGCGTCCGGTCACGTTAATATTCCCTGAACTTCACTTGAGTATGAATCTCACCCTGGATCCTTAAAGAGTTCAGATCTCCTGCACTTGTTTGACCGGGATGAGGTTTTCAGCCGAAGTGGATTACTTTTACATAGAAAAAATAAACCGCACCCGACTCTGGTGCGGTTTATACGTTATCTATCTACTTTATCTTTTCGTCTCTTTCTATTTTTCAGCTTACTTAGAGCTTCGTATACAATGGGAACAATGACTAAGGTAAGCAGTGTTGAACTTGTAAGTCCGCCAATTACCGTAACGCCAAGGCCTTTTGATATAATGCCGCTTCCTTCAATACCAAGTGCAAGCGGTATTAAAGCACCAATAGTGGCAATTGCCGTCATAAGAATAGGGCGAAGTCTGGTTGATCCAGCTTCAAGCAAGGCTTCCCTCGTAGTCAGTCCGTCTTTTTCATTGTGAATGACTCTGTCTATTAAGACAATGGCATTAGTCACCACGATACCGATCAGCATCAATGCACCGATCATAGCAGAGACGCTTAACGTTTCTCCGGCAATCAAGAGCCCTAGAAGTCCACCGATAATCGTGAAAGGCAGGGAGAACAGAATCGCGAAAGGTGCAAGGCCGCCGCCGAATGTTATGACAAGAACCAAATAAACAATGGCTATCGCAGCAAGCATAGCAAGGCCGAGCTGTTTAAAGGATTCATTGATATCCTCGGAAACACCGCCCATATCAACCGTAACGCTTGATGGCATTTCAAGTTTATCTACCTTTTTCTGCAGGTTTGCGGAAGCTTTGGCAGCATCGTCTGTCTTTAGCTCGCCGCTGACTTCCACATATATTTTGCCATCGCGGCGGCTGACGGTATTAGATGTCTCTCCTTCTTTAACTTCTACAACGTCCTTTATCTGAACAGATCTGCCTAAAGGAGACGTTATCGTTTTATCTGTCAAATCAGAGACGGATTGGTAGTTTTGCTCGTCTGTCTGAATGTAGACATTTAATTCCTCATCATCTTTACTTACTTTGGTTAAAATTGGACGGTCTCTTTGAGGGCTGAGTTCCATACCAATCTGTGCGGCTGTAAGCCCAAGTGAGCTTAATTTCTTCTGGTCAGCTGAGAATGTATACTCCTCGTAAGTTTCAGCCATGCTTGAATCAACGTTTTTAAAATCAGCGTCTCTCTTCATGATGTCCTGAATTTCCTTGACCGCAGGCTCAATATCTTTCATGCTGTCTCCGTATACATACATCTTCACCTCATTGCTGGCTCCGCTTGAACTGAAGTTTTGAGACAGCCATTCCCCATTATTGGTGAATGATTGAAGATCCTCAATGATCTTTTCTTTTTCCTTTTCAAAATCCGGCGTATCATCTTCATATTGAACATAGAATATCGCACTATTGCTGTCACCCGGATTCATTGGATTTTCACTGCCCAGTGACATCTGGACCGTTTTGACACCCTCTCTATTCAGGAACAGATCTTCTGCTTTTTCTGAAACTTCGGCTGCCTGTTCACGGGTTACACCAGGGTCAGGCTTGAACGTCGCAATCATCATTTTCTCTTCTTCGGAAGATAGGAAGCTTACCCCGATTATCGGAATTAAGAACAGACTTCCAGCCAGCATAAGAATCGCGAGTCCGGAAGTGATCACTTTATGGTTCAGGGTCCAATTTAATAATTTCTTATATCCAGCCGCTAGTCTGCCTGGTCCCTTTTCTTCATGCTCTTTCATGCCTTTTTTAAATAAAGTATGAGCAAGCATCGGCACGAGTGTTACGGCCACAAGAAGTGAGGCTGACAGAGCGAAAACAATGGTTAATGCAAATGGGAGGAACAGCTCCCCGATCATGCCTTTTACTAGACCTAGAGGCAGGAATACAGCAATGGTCACGATTGTAGATGAAAGGATTGGCATAAACATTTCTTTCGTAGCTTCGCGTATCAGGTCTGCGCCTTTTAACACTTCGCCTTTCATCGACATGCGGCGGTAGATGTTTTCAATAACAACGATAGAATCATCTACGACCCGGCCTATTGCCACTGTCATAGCGCCCAGCGTCATCATATTAAGAGTTATATCCATCTGCTTTAATAACAAAATAGCAATTAAAAGAGAAAGCGGGATGGAAACAACAGAAATCAACGTTGATTTGATATCCCTTAAGAACAAGAGAATAATAACTATCGCAAACGCAGCACCAAATAAGGCCTTATTCAGCATGGTGCTTACAGACTCCTCTATTGGAGCAGCCTGATCAAAGGTAAAAACAGTCTTTAGTCCATTTATTTCCTTATCAAACTCTTTAACTTTTTCTTTTACATCATTCGCAACATCTACCGTATTTGCATCAGATGCTTTGACGATAGAAAGGCCAATCGATTCCTTCCCATTTGTCCTGGCAATAGATTCAGCCTTGCCGACCTCTTTAATTTCAGCAATTTCTCCCAACTTAACCGTAGGAATAGCTGTATTATGTACTGACCCATTGGTCACGGATGAATTTTGTGCATTACCGGGAGAAGGCTGCTGCGATGCCGCGCCGGATCCTGCGGACTGCTGGCCTGCCATAGTACCGGCGGCTGCAGGATTTCCAGATCTAGCAGGTGTCTGGCCGGACGTGGTCCCGCCTCCTGATGGTACAGCAGGAATTTCAAGATTCTTAAGATCAGACAGTGTCGTGATATTCCCATCAACCTTTACGGACTTTTGAGTGTCCTTAAAGGTGTATAATCCAAGCGGAAGAGTCACATCGGAACCTTTGATGATATTCTTAACTGTTTCTTCATCCAGTCCGAGTTGTTTCATTTTGTCCTGGTCAAACTTCAACTCTACCTCATCCACCTGCTGTCCAGAAATCTGGACTGAGGATACACCATCAATCCCTTCAAGAGCAGGCGCAATTTTTTCTTTAACCGTCTTGGTTAAAGAAGCCAGCGATTCCTTGTCGTTCGAGACACTAAGAGACAGGATTGGAAAAGCGTTGAAGCTTACCTTAGAAATTTTGGGTTCCTCCACTGCTTCCGGGAATGAAATGGAGGAAATTGCTTCTTCTACCTCATTTTTTGCTTCATCCATTTTTGTTTCAAAATCATATTCAATCTGAACGGAAGAAGCATTTTGATAAGAGGTTGAGCTGACAACCTTAACCCCGTTCATACTCTGGACAGCCTGCTCAATAGGTTCTGATATCTTATCGCCTACTTCTTCAGGTGTTGCACCTGGATAAATCGTGGTTATACTTAAAATAGGCGTTGTGATATTCGGAATCGTTTCCAGCTTCATATTTAATCCGGAATATAAGCCGGCTGCGACTACAATCAGCGTCATTAGCCATACAGCAAACTTATTTTTCAACGTAAAATTAATAATTCTATTCATTTTACCCTCCTAATGGGATATCCTCTTGACCAATCGGTCATAATATATAACAATATATCTGACCGGTCATTCAGCGTCAATACGCCTCCGGTCTTATTCACAAAAAATTAATAAATTTTATCTAGCTTTTTAGGCGGTGTTATTTCATTGAAAGAAAAAGAAAAAATGATCATGGATTCAGCCATGAAGTTAATAGCAGCTAAAGGCTTTGACGCAACCTCTATACAGGAAATTGCCAACCATGCAGGAATTTCGAAAGGCGCATTTTATCTCCATTTCAAATCCAAGGAAGCCTTACTCCTAGATATTTTCAAATATAACTATGAAATGATCAAAGCCAGGATCGAACATTTAAAAAGCTTAAACCTTCCTCCTAAAGATCTCTTTATCGAACATATTGTCTGCCAATACGAGGCTATCTTAAATCAAAAGGAATTTATTATCATGCAGACCCGCGAGCAGGCTGTCCCTTTTAACGAATCTATCGGGGAATTCATCAAAAATATGAGAATCGAAGCTGCCGAAAATACCAGATTTACAATTTGCTCCCTTTACGGTGAAAAAGCAGCCTCCTTCCAGTGGGACCTGACCATACTCGTGCAAGGAATGTTCTCCGCTTATCTTGAGCTGCTAATCTTCCAGAGTGCCAAATTAGATTTATACGAACTCGCCGCCTATATTTTAAAAAGAACCGATGATTTAGTTGAGGGATTGCTTAAATCCGGAGATCCACCCATGCTTTCAACAAAGGAAGTGGAAGATTTAATTGCTTTCCCGTTAGCCCCTGATAAATTGGACAAAATGGATCTGACCATTGCGATAGGATCAGCAAAGGAAGATTTTAAAGATTCAGAGGAGCATTTAGTCTCACTAGAGGTGATAGAAAATGAATTATCCTCCGAAGCACCTAGAGCACCTGTTATTAAAGGGATGCTTCACAATTTAAGGAAGGAAAAAGAGCTTGATTCCCTGGTCAGGAAAATTGCTGCATTTTTTGATATAC
The DNA here is from genome assembly GCF_002863585.1 of Peribacillus deserti. Classification (GTDB taxonomy): domain Bacteria; phylum Bacillota; class Bacilli; order Bacillales; family DSM-1321; genus Paraperibacillus; species Paraperibacillus deserti_A. Next base: position 20,648 of record NZ_PGUY01000017.1, read on the forward strand.
AAGAAGATTAAGCTTTGCCATACTGACGCGCATAAACTAAAAGACCTGCTTTCCGGCAGGTCCCTTATTTTATGCTGGTTTGGCTGGCTCACATTTACATTATGACTATTAGGATAGAATGCCTTTGGTTTTTGCCTCTTCAATCCAAGAAGGGAACTCATTTAACAGCTGATTATATAGGTCTTCATCACTTATCTTCTCCACATCTTCAATGTGAAAGAAGTTAGCATTATCTACAAACCGGCCTTCCATATGATCCAGGTTCTGTAAAACTTCGAAATTAGAATCTCCTATTCCGACAAACTGCCAAAAGACCGGCATGACCGATGACTCAACAACTGGTTTTTTTATCGTTTTCTTACAACCGCCATCATTGATAAAAACAATAAAAGCCGGTTCTGCACTCTGCGTTTCAATGGTATATTTCTTGATTACATCTTCCATAACAGGCGGTTCATCATTCCGGCCAAATTTATGTATAAGCGGATTGGAGAGTATCACATCTTCTACATAATTATTAAAATCAATCTCAGTGACCGGCTTTAATCGTGAAAATTCGTTATCATATACCCAGACATCAAGAGTTCCATCGTCATCAAACTGGCTGGCAACGGCAAGAATTTTTTCTACTACTTTTTGAACGGTCCCGTTTTTATACAGTTTTCTCATCGAACCTGATATATCCAGTACAAGGCCTACCCGGGCAGTCACTCCATTCAGTTTTTTCTTCTCCAAGGCAACTTTTACATTCTGTTTAAGCAGGCTGATACTGTTCACTGGATCGCCTCCCCTATACTTACTAATTTCACTATAGCATTTTTACAATGAGTCAAAAAGGCTGCCGAGTCTCCTCAGGCAGCCTTTCAAATCTAGATTATCTCAGCTTGCTGACAGCTTCATCAAATTCCGATTGGATGTCTTTAGAAGGCTTTGCTGTCAAGAGACTGACAAGGATGATTGCGAGTCCACAGGCTATAAAGCCAGGAATAATTTCGTATACCTCTTCGACCGCTTTTATCTGTTCCCAGATAATAACCGTTAAGGTACCAGTAATCATACCCGCAAGTGCCCCCCACTTAGTCATGCGTTTCCAATATAGGCTCAGCAGAATTACGGGACCAAAGGCCGCACCAAAGCCTGCCCAGGCATAACCGACAAGATTCAACAGTGTTTCGCTTGGATTAAATGCCAGGAATAAGGCAATCAGAGCAATACCAAGCACCGCTAGTCTTCCTACTAATACAAGTTCCCGATCAGAAGCATTTCTTCGTATGAAGGCCTTATAAAAGTCTTCCGTCAGAGCACTTGATGTAACAAGAAGCTGAGAGGATATGGTACTCATGACCGCTGCCAGAATGGCCGCAAGCAGGAAACCTGTGATAAGTGATGGAAACAGCTGATCGGATATCACGATAAATACCGTTTCAGGATTATCGAGGGTCTGGCCATTAATATGGAAATAGGCAATTCCGATAAGACCGGTAATCATAGCTCCAACAATGGAAAATATCATCCAGCTCATCCCGATCCGTCTGGCACTCTTCATTTCTTTTACAGAGGAAATGGCCATAAAACGAACGATGATATGCGGCTGTCCGAAGTATCCCAGCCCCCAGGCCAGAAGTGAAATAATTCCAACTGGAGTGGCCCCTTTAAGAACGGAAAGCAGAGCAGGGTCTATGCTATGGATTTCAGTAAAAGTCCGGTCGATCCCGCCGATGTTGACGAGAGTTACAATCGGAACCAAAACTAAAGCAATGACCATAATTGTGCCTTGGACGAAATCAGTCCAACTGACCGCAAGAAAGCCTCCAAATAATGTGTAGCAGACTACAACTCCGGCTGTTACCCAGATACCAATCGTATAGTCCATGTTAAAGGCTGTTTTGAACAGCTCTCCTCCGGCTACCATTCCGGAGGAAGTATAAAAGGTAAAAAATACAAGAATAACAAGTGCAGAAACAATTCTTAATATATGCGAACCATCTTTAAATCGATTCTCCAGAAAATCTGGAATGGTGATTGAGTCATTTGCAACTTCCGTATAGGTCCGCAGACGAGGTGCAACATAAAGCCAGTTTAAGTAGGCTCCGAGCGTTAACCCAACAACAATCCAGCTGCTGCTGACACCGCTTACAAACATAGCCCCAGGCAAACCCATCAGAAGCCAGCCGCTCATGTCTGATGCCCCGGCACTGAGAGCCGTGACCGCTGGACCTAAATCTCTTCCCCCGAGCATGTAGTCCGTTAAATTGGCTGTCCGCTTATATGCGAAGTACCCAATCAGGAGCATACCGACCATATAAATCCCGATGGACGTCAATATCCCATAATCCATAAAAACCCCCCCTGTTTTCTATTCTAGAATTGTATATCAAAATATCAAACTTCCCTTTTAAATAGAAAAGCCAATATTCCTCTCTAGAATACCAAGAAATAATAGTTTTGTTAATTAATATAATCATGGAAAAGATATACTTGCGGGACAGATAAGTAAACCGAAAGTGCCCTCTCCATTCACGTTTAAGAGTTCTCTTGAACTCCACTCTCTCTCATGGTAATCTATACATTTGGGTTATTCAAATGAATATCCGACTCTGACTAAGAGGAGAAATAAAGATGTTTAATTTACAAAAACAGCAAACTTCCGTTAGAACCGAATTTACAGCCGGTCTGACAACCTTTTTTACTATGGCTTACATAATTGTGGTCAACCCGCTGATTTTATCAGATGTGGGCGTCCCATTTGAGCAAGGGTTCACGGCAACCATCATAGCTGCTGTTATCGGCACTTTATTTATGGCGCTGGCAGCCAATTATCCTATTGCCGTCGCACCCGCTATGGGTACCAATGTATATTTTGCCTATACAGTCATCCAGTCAAATAATGGCGTTGGCTATCAGGAAGCTTTTTCAGCTTTATTCATAACTGGGATCCTATTCTTCATTCTTTCGTTAACAAAACTTAGGACCATCCTGATTGAAGTGATTCCTGAAAACCTAAAACATGCCATCACTTCTGGTATCGGCTTGTTTATTGCCTTTATCGGCCTTCGTTTGACCGGCATCATTAAGGCACATCCTTCCAATCTTGTTGGCCTTGGAGATCTGCATTCCCCAGGAGTCGTCCTAGCATTAATTGGGCTGGCCATTACTCTGGTCCTGATGACGCTAAACATTCCCGGTGCCCTATTTATAGGCATTGTTATCACAGGTATCATAGCAAGTCTCACAGGGCAGCTTTCGTTCAGTAAAGGCATCGTTTCACTTCCTACACTTCCTGAAGGGCTCATCGTCATGAATCCGGTCACTGCCTTGAAAGATGTCATTGAGTACAGCTTATACCCAGCTATTTTTTCCATTATACTGGTCACAATCTTTGATACAACCGGGACGGTGCTCGGAGTAACCAAACAGGCTGGATTAATGAAAGGAAATACACTTCCAAGGGCAAGAAGAACACTGATTGCCGATTCGGTGGGAACACTGATTGGTTCAATGTTCGGCACTACCCCGACATCTGCTTACATTGAATCAGCATCGGGTGTAGCTGCTGGGGGACGTACAGGGCTCACTACCGTTTTTGTGGGCGTCCTATTTGTAATAGCTGCCTTTTTCGGCCCTTTAATCAGCGCCGTATCAGGGATTGCAGCCATTACTGCACCTGCTCTTGTAATCGTAGGTGCCTTGATGCTGAGTAATGTCAGACATATTCAATGGGATGATTTTGACGAAGCCTTCCCTGCCTTCATCGTCATACTGACCATGCCGCTTACATCAAGCATCGCGACCGGAATCGCTTTTGGCTTTATATCCTACCCATTAATGAAAATCGCCAAGGGCAAATGGAAAAGCGTACATCCGCTGGTATACATTTTCGCCGTACTATTTATTATACAGCTGCTGTATTTTCCGCATTAAAAGATGGGGACTGTCCCCCATTTCCCGATTATTTCCCAAAGCAAAAAAAGCTGATTCAGGATCATTCCCGAATCAGCTTTTTTGTATTCACTCTGTACACTGGGCTCCTAGCAGCACCTTGAAACTTTCCCGCCCTTAGCATTATATCTCGCTTCTTGGGCTTCACGGAAAAATTCCTTTCTTGACTGGATTTTCTGCCCTGGATGATTTGCGCACATATGCTCTACATACGTTTCATAACTGGGAACACCCACAAGCAGACTAATAAATTGTTTGCGGTAGCCGAAGGCTTTTGTCAGTTTATCCAGCATATTGTTTTTTATCTCCTTGATCCCGCGGGACATATGGTGCTTCGTGAAGGGTGACACTCTTATTGGTCAGAACCTTAATCCAAATCCGCACTGCAGAGATCAACACTGCTATAACTACCAGCATGAAAACCGCACATAATCCTGCATCCACATAATCATTCATCACCACTTGCTTCATTTGCTCTTTGCTTGCAGCGGGTGCAAGAATTTTCCCTTCGTCAAGCGCAGTGCTGAATACCTTACCATGAGCCAGGAATCCGATTCTAGGATTTTCATGGAACAGCTTTTGCCAGCCGGCAGCCATAGTCACGATCAGCAGCCATGTGGTTGGAATAAGCGTAATCCAGACATAAGCTTTCTTGCCCATTTTAAATAGGATGGTAGTACCCAGAAGCAGGGCTATACCAGCAAGCATCTGGTTTGCGATTCCAAACAGCGGCCATAATGTATTGATGCCTCCAAGCGGGTCAATGACCCCCTGATACAGGAAGTACCCCCAGCCAATTACACATAACGTCGTAGCAATGATGTTAGCAACTAATGAATCTGTTTTTGCCAGCGGCTTATATACATGACCAAGAATATCCTGGATCATAAATCGCCCGACCCTGGTCCCTGCATCGATGGTTGTTAAAATAAATAATGCCTCAAAAAGAATGGCAAAATGGTACCAGAAGGCCATCAATGCCTTACCGCCAATAACATTTGAAAACAAGTAGGCCATTCCGATGGCAAGCGTCGGAGCACCGCCGGTTCTTGAGATAATACTTTCTTCCCCTACATCATCAGCAAGCGTGGTTAAATCATTGGGCGTAATGGTAAAGCCCCAGTCACTTACTGCTTTAGCCGCCGATGCAGCATCAACCCCAATGACTGCGGGCGGGCTATTGATGGCAAAATAGATCCCTGGAGTCAGGACACATGCAGCAATCATAGCCATAACCGCTACAAAGGATTCGGTTAACATGGCTCCGTATCCAATTGGACGGGCATGGGATTCACGCTCTATCATTTTTGGAGTCGTACCGGATGATACCAGGGCATGGAAGCCGGAGACTGCTCCACATGCTATTGTAATGAATAAGAACGGAAACATATTCCCCGCAAATACCGGACCTGTACCGTCAATGAACTTAGTAACTGCAGGCATTTGCAGATCAGGGGCTACAATTAGAATCCCCAGTGCCAAACCGACAATCGTACCCACTTTTAAAAATGTACTTAAATAATCCCTCGGGGCCAGCAGCAGCCATACCGGCAGTACTGAAGCTATAAACCCATAGACAATCATCATGATAGCGATGGTTTCCCCTTTGAAGGTGAACATGGCTGCAAGTGTTTCGTGCTCTGCTACATACTGCCCGCCATAGAGTGAAAGAATCAGGAGTACAATTCCTATGACAGACCCTTCCCCAACCCGCCCCGGGCGGATATAGCGCATATAGATCCCCATAAAGATGGCAATCGGGATAGTAGCCGCGATCGTAAACATTCCCCACGGACTGCCTACAAGCGCTTTCACAACAACAAGAGCTAAAACAGCTAATAATATAATCATAATTCCTAGAATACCGACCATGGAAATAAGACCAGTCACAGGGCCGATTTCTTCCTTGATCATTTCACCTAAAGACTTTCCTTTTCTTCTCATACTGCCAAATAAAATAACAAAATCCTGTACAGCACCAGCCAGAACAACACCCGCGACAATCCAGATCGTACCTGGCAGATACCCCATCTGGGCTGCCAGTATCGGACCAACTAGAGGACCCGCCCCTGCTATAGCTGCAAAATGGTGTCCAAAGAGGACCCATTTATTAGTAGGAACATAATCTTTCCCATCATTGTGCAGCTCTGACGGAGTTTTTCGGTTATCATCCAGCTCAAAAACTTTATTAGCTATGTATCTGCTGTAAAAACGGTATGCTACAGCATAAGTGCTAACAGCCGCTACGAGCAGCCATATAGCATTGATAGATTCTCCCCTTTTTAAAGCAAGAACCCCGAACCCCACTGCGCCCAGGGCAGAAATAAGCCCCCAGATTACGATAGATTTAAGCGCTTTCAACACAATCCCTCCCAAATAATCACTATCACACTACCCATTATACAAATTATTCAGAATTATTAAAATAAATTTTAACAAAATATAATAGAAATTTGTCTTTTACTAGAGGAGAGGAGCGAAAAATGGGGACTGTCCCCAATTTCCCAGGATTATTTCCCGAGGTGCTATAAAGCGCTTATACTTATGGAGTTCTTTTCATTTAGCTCTTTTCTAAAATATTATTGTTTATTGATAAGTTTCTGTGAACCTACCCTATTGTCTGCTTATGCTAATCCCATCCGTTTATGTTTCGGAACTTATCCCATGAAGCATATGATTATGTTTTCGAACTTATACTGATGCCCACCCTTTCGAAACTTATGAGTATCCTCAGACGTTCGTCATTATTTTTCCGAAGCTTATGATAATCTTCACCGTTTATCTTCGGAACTATCCTGATCTCCCGAAACTCTTTAATCCCACAACTATCACCTGAGCTTCCTAACGACGGGTTCCGACTATTTCGCAATCCTGTAAAATTAAATCCCCTCAAGCCTGTTTTCAACCCCAATAAACATTGAGTCCCCTTGAGGCAGAGCACCTTCAGAGGCATTCGGAACCTGCCTTCGAATCCCTCACAAGCTGATTTACCAAATTTCGTCACCCCCATGACTCTTGAGCTGAAATCGCAGCAAGCCCCATACTCCCGCACACAAAAAAACTGGCCGCAGCCAGTTTACTTATAGCAGTGATTCTGCCCCATCGATATAAATTTTCGTACCCGTAATGTGCGATGATTGGTCACTTGCAAGGAAATAGACCAGATCCGCCACCTGTTCGGATGATCCGGATTTATTTTCGAGCGGCTGGTTGCCTTCCGGATATTCAATTGGAATTTTCACTTCCTCTACACCTTCTTCGGTAAAGGTATTTTGATCTATATTCGTATCAATCGCTCCCGGACAGATTGCGTTGACTCTGATTTTATATCTTGCCAGCTCCAATGCAGCCATTTTCATAAATGCAGTCTGTCCCGCTTTAGAGGTGCTGTAGGCCGACATGCCAATATTTTTAAATGTCCGGTTGCCGTTAATGGAACTGGTTATGATCATGCTTCCGCCATTCTCTTTCATGTGCGGGATTGTGTATTTTACAAATAAGAACGTGCTTTTTAGATTGGTCGTAATCGTCTGGTCCCATTCATCGGGATCCATTTCTTCGATTGACGTTACGGTCCCATTAATCCCTGCATTGGCAAAGAGTACATTTATGCTGCCCCATTTTTCATGAACCTTGCCGATGGCCTCGCTCACTCTTGCCGGGTCTGATACATCCACATTAAGCACAAAGGCTTCTCCGCCGGCCCCGCTTATTTCCTCTTTTACTTGCTCAGCTCTATCCTCTTTGATGTCGATGATACATACCTTATACCCTTCCTTTGCAAGCCTTTTGGCGGCTGCTGCACCGATTCCGGAACCTCCACCAGTTACCACAGCGGTCTTGCTTTGATTGTTTGGCATGCCTGTGCCCTCCCTCAAAAGATTTATACATATTTTAACCCTAACCAAAATGTCACAAACCTGTTTTTCGAAAGAGATGCACTTGCTGAATCGTTTATTTGGTTTTTCAGCTCTTGTATATACTTACCTATTTAAAAAATTCATTGTTGATTTTGGTATAAGCTGCAGACAAAGACTCCTGTAAAGGAAAGGATCAAGAGAGCTGCAGTGTAAACGTGAGAGGTGGCCACCGGACCACACGCGGAAAGTAAGCTTCCTTTGTTGTAAACAACAGACAAGGTTGACACGGCTGCATACATAAAAAATAATTCCTGGAAAATACTAAAATTTAGAAAACTCGAGGTAAGGGGGACAGGATATTGTGCCAAGCTTTTTTAAAACAGGAACGAAGAAGATTCAGTCTAAAAAGGAGTCATCACCTAGTCAGCCAAGTACGATAAAACCGAACATTACGAATCTTACATATAACATTGACGACAATATCGATTTGATAAAAGATTGCTTGGGCAGCCCCCCGGACCTGAATGTAAGGAAGATTATAATTGATGCTGCCACCGATTTTTCTGTCGCCATGATCCGTATGGATGGAATGTCTGACAAAAAGGAAGTGGATTTCTCCGTCATTGAACCTCTGTCGAAAATGAATTTCGAACAACTGAGGGAGCAGCTTGAGAGCCCAAACTCAGCAGAAGTACTCGGACGGCTGATAGCAGTAAATAAATTAGAAAAAATGAATGATGTAGACAAGGTCGTTAATTCAATTTTGCAGGGAAATACCGGAATATTGTTCAACCATACCTCACAAGTTTTTATTGCCAGTACAAGGCTCATTGATAAAAGAGGATTGTCTGAACCGTCATCCCAGACTGTCATCCGCGGGCCAAAAGACAGTTTCACTGAGGATTTACGGACGAATACTTCCCTTGTAAGGGCACGGATTACAAATCCAAAGTTAAGAATTGAAACTCTCAATGTTGGTGAAATAACACATACAAATGTTGAACTTATGTATCTTAACGGAATCGCAGACGATTCAATTTTACAAGAGCTTCGAAATCGGATCAAAAAGATAAAGATCGATGCCATTCTGGAATCCAGCTATATTGAAGAGTTTATCCAGGATAGTAAAAACAGTATTTTCCCAACTCTTATAAGTACTGAAAGACCAGATGTGGTGGTTGCTAATCTCCTAGAAGGACGATTCGCCATATTCGTTTATGGAACTCCTTATGTGTTAATAGGTCCTGCAACTTTTATACAATTTTTTCAGTCACCTGAAGATTATTACCAAAATTATTATATGGGTTCTTTTATAAGGATTCTTCGTTTTGTTTCCTTTTTCATTGCCTTGTATATTCCTGGGTTATATGTTGCCATCATGACTCATCACCACGCCTTGATTCCGACTACTTTATTGATTACCCTTGCTGGACAGAGGGAGGGAGTGCCTTTTCCAATCGTCGTGGAAGCCCTCATTATGGAGCTGGTTTTTGAAGTCCTCAGGGAAGCTGGCGTGCGGATGCCGCGGGCGGTGGGCCAGACAGTTTCCATCGTAGGAGCCTTAATCCTGGGTCAGGCCGCAGTACAAGCCGGGTTTGTTTCAGCTTCTACCGTTATTGTGGTATCACTTACTGCAATCGCCAACTTTACCATGCCTTTTTTTAATGTGGCTATTGCAGCCCGGATCCTCAGATTCTTGCTGCTGCTGCTGGGTTCTTATATTGGGATGTATGGAATAATGCTTGGCACGTTTGTGATCTTGGCTCATTTATGCTCTTTGAGGAGTTTTGGACTTCCCTACTTTGACCCTATTACTCCGTTTAAGCTGCTTGCGCAGAAGGACGTGTTCATCCGCCTTCCTCTACCCAAGCAGATGACAAGGCCAGAACCTGCAAGTCCTGAAGAGAAAAACCGTGTACAAGGAGGCGGCCGGAATGAAACGTAAATTCGTATTCATCCTGTCCTTTTTCATTACCGCCTGTCTACTGGCAGGCTGTTCTAATTACCGGGAGTTAAGAGATGCTGCCTTTATCGCTGGCATAGGAATTGATTGGTTAAAAGAAAAACAAAGGTATCAAATTACCTTTCAAGCCTTTTCACCAAGTCCCGCGGGGTCTAGTTCTTCTTCCGGATCAGGTTCCGGTCCGCCTGGGAGCGCGTTATTTATGGCGGAGGGCCGCACGATAAGCGAGGCTGCCCGCCAGGCATCTAAAAAATTCTCCAGAATGCCGGATTACTCACACGTTCGAATCGTTATTATAGGAGATGATCTAGCTAAGTCTGAAAGCTTAAATTTTATTTTTGATGTATTTGAAAGGGATGCTAATATCCGCGCAAATATCCCTGTTTTAATTGCCCGGGGTACTTCAGGGAAAGAGGTGCTGTCAGTCATTCCAGCCACAGAACATCCGGTGGAGTCGATTAACGGAAAGGTAAAGAACTCAGCTAAAATGCAGGGAGAAAATCAAGCAACGGAAGTGTACCAGATCATCAACCAACTTTCGAGCAAAGGATCAGAACCTACTATCGGGGGAATTTCTGTTGTTGCTTCGAAGGACCCGTCTTCGCCTAACAAGAAAGCTACCAAGCTTTCCGGTATGGGAATCATTAAAGAGGGCAAGCTGGTAGGCTGGCTGGACGGAACAAAATCTAAGTCCATTTCGTTTCTGAACAACCAGATCATACAAACAAATGAAAGTATCAGATGTGACAGCCACCAGTATACTTCTGTTCGTATTACGGATTCCAGGAGTAAAATTAAGGTCCGAATGAATTCAGGCAGGCCTGAAATAGTCATCCATGTGAATGCACTTGGCGTACTAGACGAGATGCTATGCAATAGAAAAATCATGGACTATGATGTTTTGCATGAATATGAACAGAAAACATCAAATAATATCTTAAGCCACATAAGAGATGGTATAAATCAAGCCAAAAGTCAGAAAAGTGATATTTTCGGATTTGGAGATATTCTGCACAGGCAGCATCCTGAGCAATGGAAGAAAAACGAGAATCGCTGGAACGATGTTTTTTCAAAGTCTAAGGTATCCATTCATGTTAACTTCAATTTACACGGGACCAGCATGAGGATTGAACCTTATCCTTACAAATAAGAAAGCAACGGTGAGACGATGAAAAAAAAAATCAGAATTGGCAGCTTACAATTCTTTTGCCTAATATTTCTTTTTGAATTAGGAAGTGCGGTCCTATTTGGGATGGCAAAGGAAGCCAGGCAGGCTGCTTGGATTACAATCATATTTGGAATAGTGAGCGGCTGTATCCTATTCTCTGTGTATCTTGGCCTTCACAAGAAATATCCTGACCTGCCCTTGACCGCTTATTCAAGGAAGATAGCAGGCAAATATATAGGGTGGGGCATAGGGTTTGCCTATGTGATCTATTTTAGTTATCTTGCGGTACGAGTACTGCGGGACTATGAGGAATTGCTGGTTATCTCCCAATACCATAACACTTCCCTCCTTACTTTGGGGTTATATATGATTGCTTCCATAATATATGTGATGTTTAAAGGGTTTGAGGTCTTTTCCAGAGTAAGTCAAGTATGCTTCTTTGTGTTTCTGTTTGTAGGAATGCCGGTCATAATCCTTGAACTTTCCGCTCAACTGCTTCAGCCTGCAAATCTTCTTCCGGTGCTTGAGAATGGCTGGATGCCTGTTTTAAAAGCTTTTTTTCCTTCTACTCTTACTGTTCCATTTGGTGAAATGGTTGCTTTCACCATGCTGCTGCCTTATGTAAAGGATCATAAAACAGCTAAAAAGATAGGGTACGCAGGTATTATTGTCAGTGGATTATATTTATCTTTCAGAACCGCCATGAATATTGCGGCCATTGGTCCAGATGTCAGAATCCGGTCCACCTTCCCCATACTGACTGAAATAGGGTTGGTTGAAATAGGTAATTTCATTCAGCGCCTGGATGCAATCGTGCTGGTCATTCTCGTGATCTTAGGTTTTGTAAAAATATTCATCTTCTTTTATTGTGCTTTATTAGGTATAAGCGACTTATTTAATTTAAACGAACCCAAGAAAATGATTTACCCCCTGGGGATACTTATTATTTTATCAGCTGTCTTGGTAGCACCAAACTTTAATACTCACATGGATATAGGGTTTAAAATCGTACCCATATACATGCATCTGCCTTTCCAAATCGCCATTCCTGTCCTATTGCTGCTCATTGCAATAATTAAAACTAAATTTAAAAAAAGCAGAACCAATCAGTCAACTTGACTGGATCAGTTCTGCTTTGCCTGTTTCCTGCTTCTAAACTCATAAAAAATCCAGACACAAAGCAATACCACGATCGATAGAAAATCCTCTTTTCCTAAATTAACAAAATAATTCTTAAAAAAGAACAAAATAGAATCTAAAGCCAATCCAGTCATTACATTCTGCCACATCATAATGCATCCAAGAGAGACCATAATCATACCAGCCGCGAAAACCCTTTTCAAACCAGCACTCCTTTAACTGTTTTCTCTTATTATGTGTACAGAAACAAACCCTTATGTGGGGACTGTCCCCCATTTCCCGAATTATTTCCCAGCATGCATCACATACAAAAAAGGGCTGTCCAAAATCCGGACAACCCTTTCCAGCCAGTATTGAATTATATTCCTTACACGATCGGGTCGCTGCTGTCATTGTCTTTACGGAAAGGTTTTCCTTCCTGTCCCGCGCCTATATCTGTCACAATGCCATTTTTCGTATCATAAGGATTTAAGGAATCTTCAGGCCTGCGGGCTGAATCTACCACAGGATCTCCAGTAATCAGCGGGTCCCTTGTTTCTTCAAGATGCCCAAGGCGTTGATTCATTTCATCGTCATCTATACGGTTCGTGCGGTCCCTGAAACCTTCATTATCAACATTCATAGATTGATCCAAATCTGATTCTCTGTTCAAAGGGGCCGTATGACTTCTAAGGGAAGAATCATTCTCAACTCCCGTTGACCGGACTGTATAGGAATCACCTGTATCTAAATCAACGGAACGGCCTGCTGAAGCGTCTCTATCTAAACCTGCTGAGACGTCTCTATCCAAACCTGCTGAACCGCCTGCCATTGAATTCCCTCTATCTGATCCTGCAAATGAAGTATCACGGCCCAAACCGGAAGTGCCGGTCGTCATTGAAGCGTCGGTACTCAGTCCATGTGTTCCGCCATGTACCCCCTTATCAGCATCTACAAGAACTAGAATTTTCCCTTCTTTAATATCCGTTTCGTAGCGCTCTGCTTCCTCATCCGGAATACCCATGCCAATCAGCGCTCCTGTAATACCTCCTGCACCAGCACCTGTTGCGGCACCTGCTAAAGTCGCTGCTACCGGCCCTGCAGCGAGGATCGGCCCGATACCTGGAATGGCCAGCGCTCCTACTCCGGCAAGAAATCCTGTCAATCCTCCCAGTACACCGCCGGTCGCCGCGCTAGCTGCTGCACCCTCCCCTGCTTTAGTTCCAGTTTCATCAGTTACTTCGCGGGCATCTTCCGGATCTTTGGCAATGACTGATATCTCATCCCTTGCATATCCTTCAGCCTGTAGTTTCTCAACAGCCTGAATCGCTTCGTGCCCGTTCTCATAAACTCCGATTACTCTTTTATTCATATTTATTACCTCCTTAGAATTTGCTCTACCATACAGTTACCCGCTGGAGAAAGCATTAATCCTTCCGGAGGGATTTGTCGAAAAATTCCATTGATAGATCCAGGTCTTAATAAACGACAACGATTGCATCGAACCCGGCGAGGCTGGCTCTTTCTGCAAGGGCATCTGCGTTTTCTTTACTTGAAAATGCTCCAATCTGGACCTTATAGCAGCCCCCGTCAAATGCCGTATAGGCGTCATAACCTTTGGCTTCGGCATCTGCAGCCAGCACATCAGCATTATTCTTGCTGCTAAAAGCCCCGATTTGAACTTTATAGAGAGTGGTAGTCTTTTTTTCAAGCGAGAAGGCCCTTGCAATTCCATTAACATGACCTCGTGCGATATTCTCGATAAAAGGACTATTCTCTAACTTGGCCGCATCATGTACATGGTCGATAAATCCGTTTTCTGTCAGCAATGCCGGCATCTGCGTTTCTCTCAAAACATGAAAGTTTGCCGATTTCATCCCGCGGTCAGAGAACGCGACTACCTTCATCACTTCCTCATGTATGACTCTCTGATAGGTCGAAGCAGGAGCACCTGATCCCGGATAAATATAATCTTCATACCCAGTACCGCCGCCAGAGTTAATGTGGATGGATAAGTAGAAATCTGCTCCCCATAAGTTTCCTGCATTGGTCCGCTCGGTTAATGAGACGGTGGTATCCGCCGTCCGGCTCATCATGATAGATACATCACTATACTCATTTAACAAAATATCTCGAAGCCTGCTGGCAATTGAAAGAGTAATATTTTTCTCCTGCAGTCCATTTCCTGCAGCTCCTGGATCCGTCCCGCCGTGTCCTGGATCAATAAAAATTTTCATCATATCTTCATCACCCCATCTTTTAATTATGCTTGTCCATTATTTCTGTTCGGGCTTATCTTCATCCTTTTTGCTTCCAGCGAATTCATCTACTATGTGTGTCATTACATCCGGTGCTTCCAGACCAAGCGTCTTTATATGCTCAAGAATTAAAAATCCTTCTTTCCCTATCATAAAAATCAGTACGGCCGATCTCATAAATTGATCTGAGCTGCCTATAACCAGATCCAGCTGGTTGGCAGCTATCAACAGAATAAACATGGCGCCTTTCTTCAAAATCATTTCGTATATTTCTTTAAGAGATGTGTCCTTCAAATACCAAAGCTTTGCCGTCCTGCTGACAGCTTCACACCCGGCAAGGATCAGCAGGGCAATCAACAGGCGGTCAAGACCGCCCAACAGGTAAACGGTCAATCTAACAACGCATTCAATCATTCCCTCCGCACAATAAAACAGTTTGTCCATCCAGCACTCCTCTTTTCTTTGTAGATTTAATCGAACATTTGTTCTTATCTATATAGTACAAGATTCTTTTTTAATAAAAGGTGCCTGGTTTGGCCATGAAAATATCCATAATTTCTCCATAAAAAAGACACTCAGATCATTCCGAGTGCGGTTGCTATGCTGTTCAATGCTTCTTTTTTCTTAGCATAATATTTAGCTTTTTTAATTCCCATTTCCAGATAAACCTCCAAGTCGGTGGGATCCTGCGTACTTAAATACTTCTTTTCGATTAATTCTCTTTCCAGAGTATCAAGAGACTCCTCGATAGCTCGTTCAATTTGATTGACTTTTAAGTAATTTTTTTCATCTCTTTCCCTGATTATAGGAAATAAATCGGACATTCCGGCTCGGTTCCGTTCCTTCAGGTTAGCCAGCTGAATTTTCAAGACTTTATATTTCCTCAGTTCTGCAATAACTAGCTTATGAATCTCCTTTTCGGTAAACTGCGGCTGGTTCTCTTTCATCTAGCCTGCTCCTCTCATCCCCTGTAAATCAACTCACCTGCAAGGGCCCCATTATTCGTCGTTCCTTCCGGCTTTTTTACTATTGTATTACAAAACGAGCACACAAAACAAGAACACTTGTTCCTATTTTTAGGTTATTTTTTAACATGCCTGTGGATAACCTCACCAGGTACTTCCTTTCCGCATATCAACATTTTCATCCAGGTCATAAAAAAAGGCTCTTTTCTAAAAGATTGTTGTTTTTTAATAAGTTTTGTTGCATCACCTATTGTTAAATCAGGTTGATTGGAGCGTAAGGTGCGAGACTCCTTGATCCAGCTACAAGCTGAGACCCTCGAGTCATAAGCCAATCGGTCCATGGAAAGGAAAACCGCTTTCCACGGCCCGCTTGTCTTATGCTTGACTAACGAATAAGTGCGACTATGCTTCTGTCTTCGCTAACGCTTGCCACTCAGCAAGTCTTCTTTATCGGGTCTGAACAAGGCGCTTCCGCTTTTCTATGAGGTGAGACCCCGCAGGCGAAGACGAGGAGGCTCACCGCCCGCCCCTAAGGTCCGCGAGCATGCCTTGCGCTCCAATCAACCTCTTGTACAATAGCAGCAAAGTTTGCGAAAACAGCCTAAAAAAAAGAAGCCATCATATGACTTCCTTCGTTTAAATCGATTCTTATCCTGTTATAGTTACCCCCTGCTTGCCCATCTGCTCCCATGCCTTTATAAAGCTTTCTTTCGGAAGCTTTCTATTTTTGTGGCCATATGGATCATTTACATATATGTTCTGCTGGTCATAACCCGTGATTACAACACTATGCTCTTTATAAGTTACCTGGATAACACCCTGTGGAGTATTCCATTCAATAAAATCGCTGACAGGCGCAAAATTTGCTGTAGTGATAATCCATACAGGAGAACCGCTGCCCACTTCCTTAAGAAGCTCTTCAAATGGTTTCCCAGTTAAGTCCTTCACCTTATTACCAGCATATTTTCGTGCCAGATCTGTAATCGGTCCATGATAAACCCCCAGCCCTGGCCCATCTTCCATATTGCCGACAAATCCGGCGTTCGGGTTCCCTTTCTGGCCATTATCAAATGTGAGTGGAACTCTTTTAATAGCCCCTGCTAAATCATTCTTGCTTACGTGTATTCCTCGAAAATTCATAAGCATGGCAAGGCTCGTGACTTCGCATCCATTATACAGCCTTGGTGCATCCATTTGATTAAAAAGCGGCACATCCAGCATTTTACTGGCTGGTACTTTTTCTTTCTGGATTGCTTTTTTTACAGGTGCTGGTACTTTGTTTATTTCCTTTTTCAATCCAGGTTTCTCCTGACTTCCTGCATCTATTTTATCCCCTGAAAACTGTTCAGGTAAATTTGAACAACCGCTGATTATGAAACACGCAAGCAAAGCTGTGATCATTTTTATGTTCATACAAGCTGATGACTCCTTCATAAAAAACTTTATCATCTTATATTATCATAAGCGAGTGAACTGCTTAAGTGAGAAAAGGTCTACAAATTCTGGTTAATATAAAATATCGATTTTTCAACTGCCGTCTCTATATAGCCAATTATTTGTTCTTCTGTGAAAACGTTCAGTGGCTTTCCGATATCAGCTAAATCAAACTTCAGGTCACGGCGCAGCTCGCCTAATAAACTCTGCAGACTCTGGACAGTTACTCCTTCAGGAAATTCTTCTACAAGAGAAAGGGATGCTCCATACTCAGGCAGCTGAAATGTATAAATGTCCGTTAATTTGGCATTTAAAATCTTAAAATCCTCATGATAACGAGCAAGCAGGGCGGGATCGGCTTTAAGCCGATTACTCAGCCATGGAAGATAAAACCCGTTCAGCCAAATCTCATCCGCAATTAGATGACTGAAATATCCCAGGATAAATGGACTCATTTTTTGACCGCTATATTGTTTTAAAAATACCGATAAGTCAATGATTCTTGTATACTGCTCTTCATTACCTGAATACCAGTGGGTCTTCTCCTTTGTTCCCGCATCAGGCGCCATCCCTCCCAGAAAGAATAGCTGTTTATCTTTCATTTCGATTTCCTCTAAGATCCTCTCCGAAATAATAGCATGCATCACCCTGGAACCCATCTTGTCTCCTGCTTTCTTTTTAAAGGTTGGCTATGTTAAAGTTCATTGTTGATTTTCGCACTGTGTTGATTGGAACGGAAGGTGCGAGACTCCTGCGGGAAAAGCGGGTCAAGGGAGACCCCACAGGCGTAAACGCCGAGGAGGCTCCCGGACCGCCCCGCGGAAAGCGAGTGCCTGCAGTGGAAATCAACAAACAAGTTTAACAGAGCTTAAAGGTTAAATTTTTTGAAGCTGGCTGTTGAACAGCCCAAAATAATAGCCCTTTCTGGATAAGAGTTCCTGGTGCGAGCCTCTCTCAATAATCTGTCCTTCACTTAATACAATAATTTGGTCTGCCTTTTGGATCGTATTTAGCCGATGGGCAACGACAAAGCTGGTTCTTCCCTCCATCAGCCTTTGCAAGGCATCCTGTATTTTCAGCTCAGTGATCGTGTCGATGCTGCTGGTTGCCTCATCCAATATCAAGATGGATGGATCGGCTAATATGGCACGGGCGATGGACAGGAGCTGCTTTTGCCCCTGGCTGATTCCGCTGCCATCCTGCTTTAGCACAGTTTCATACTGTTCTGGAAGCTTCATGATGAATGAATGTGCATTTGCAAGCTCGGCCGCCCTTTCTACCTCATCATCCGTGGCCTCGAGGCGTCCATAGCGAATATTTTCTCGGATCGTTCCCTGGAAGAGATAAGAATCCTGCAGGACAAACCCCATATGCTTTCTGAGCTCTTCCCGCTTTATCCGCTTAATCTCTTTTCCATCTATTAAGATACTGCCGCTATCTGCATCATAAAAACGAGAGATTAGATTAATAATGGTGGTTTTCCCTGCTCCTGTAGCGCCTACAAGTGCAACGGTCTCCCCGGGTGTTACGGAAAATGAAATATCAGAGATCGTATTCCCTTCCTTTTCATAAGAGAAGGAAACACCGCAAAACTCTACAGAACCATCCACATAGAATAGATTGGTGGTGTTATGCTCATCCTTCGATTCTTCCTGCTCATTCAAGATATCAAACACACGCTCTGCCCCAGCAATCGCAGATAAGACGGTATTAAATTGATTGGCAAGGTCATTTAATGGACGCGTAAATTGACGCGAATATTCTGCAAAGATCACAATGGTCCCAATCGAAATATGACCCTTGTAAGCCAGCCAGCCGCCTATGGCAGCTATTACAGTAAAGCTTAGATTGTTCAAGCCGTTCATCAGCTTAGGAATGAATCCTGAATACGCAGAAGCCCAAAAGCCAGCACCTTTCAGCTGGTCATTCTTATTAATGAACTCATTAATCACTTTCTTTTCCTGGGAAAAAGTCTTAACAATCCGCTGTCCGGAAATTGTTTCTTCAATAAATCCATTCAGCTCACCTAGGTTTCTCTGCTGAATTTTAAATAACCTTCCCGTACGATTGGTGATCCATTTCATCCCTGTAAACATTAAAGGAATAATGATGAGGGTCAATACGGTCAATAAAGGGCTCAGGTATAGCATGACCGAGATTGTACCAATCAATATAAGGATACTAGATATAACCTGGATTACTGAGCTGTTTAATGTAGAGCTGACGTTTTCGATGTCATTCGTCACCCGGCTCATCAATTCACCATGCTGTCTTTTATCAAAAAAGGGAATCGGAAGCTTATGCAGGTGATTAAATAAATCGTTTCTCATCTTCGAAACAGTGTTCTGAGCGATGCCGATCATCCAATAGTTTTGCAAAAAAAGCGTTATAGAAGTAAAAAGATAAATAATGGCAAGGCCAGCCAGCAGAGTAAGGATCCCATCACTATCCCTGGTTACAATATAATGGTCTATCGCTTTGCCGGCTAAAAATGGCCCTAGCAGGGATAAAACAGAGCTTATAATAACCATGGCAATTACTAAGTTTAAATGCAGCCGATATACAGCAAGATACTTCCAAAGCCGGTTTAATGTTTGCTGCTGATTTTTAGCTTTAGGCTTGTTCTTTTGAGGGAGAGTGCCCTTTTGAATCCCGCCGTTATCCAGTATGGGTTTATATCGAAAAGGACTAATTAGATCTTTGAGCATGCTCCAGCTCCTCCTCTCCAAACTGAGATTCAAATATACGGCCATACAATGGAGAATCCTTCAATAAAGACTCATGATTCCCCTCAGCCAGCAGGCGCCCGTCTTCCAAGAGAAGAATAGAATCCGCTTCAATCGCTGTGCTGATTTTTTGCGTGATGATAAATGTAGTACACTTATATTCCTTAAGCGCTTTTAGGAGAATCGCTTCTGTCTTTAAATCCAGAGCGCTTGTACTGTCATCCAGCATCAGAATTTTAGGATTTCTGACTAAAGCTCTCGCGATGGAAAGCCGTTGTTTTTGACCGCCTGATAAATTGACCCCTTTCTGGCCCAATACAGCCTCATACTTCCGGGGCAGCTTCACGATGGTTTCATGTATCTGTGCCGCTTTTGCTGCTTTTATGATTTCTTCCATAGATGCATCCTCTTTGCCCCAGGCGATATTGTCTTTTACAGTACCGGTAAAAAGCAAAGCTTCCTGCGGCACAAAGCCAATTTGTTTCCTTAGGCTTTCCTGTCTATATGAACGGATATCATATCCGTCAATCAAGACCGATCCAGCCGTTGCATCGTAAAGCCGGGGAATCAGCTGGAACAATGTAGATTTTCCTGAACCGGTTGCACCCAATATCGCGATAGTTTCTCCCGCATCCGCCCGGAAAGATAAATTTTGAAGGATCGGCCGGTCTGTTCCGGGATATTCAAAAGACACATCATTGAATGTTACATCTCCACAGATAACTCTATTCGAATGGATGGAGATATCTGCATCCTCCATTTCATTGGCTGTTTCCAGCACATCGGAAATTCTTCCTGCAGAAGCCCTTGCCCTTGAAAACGCGGCAATAATAAAGGATAAAGGTGAAAATGCTGATGTAATCCTGGCTGCATAATTCACGATGGCTACTACTTCACCGACTTTTGCTCCATTCGATGGAACCAGCTCACTGCCAAGCCAAAGAATAACCATTACACAGATATTCATAAAGACGAGCAAAAAAGGATTGACTGTTTCCATGATCCGGAGGGCATATACCGTTTCATTCTTTAAATTGGCATTAGCCTGACTGAAGCGCCGTCCTTCGTAACTCCGCCTTAAAAAAGCTTTAATCAGTCTGATTGCTGTTAAGTTCTCTCTCATTACACTGTTTACGCTATCAAGCTTTCCCTGTACAGATTGGAACATCGCTCCGCCTTTTTTCATAATCCAGGCAAGAAAGAGAGTCAGGAACGGAATAACGGCTGTAAGGATTAGAGCAAGCTTAGCATTTACCGTAAATGCCATAATCGTGCTGCCTATGATCAGCAAGGGAGCACGCATCATAATACGGAGGCCCATAAATACCGTATTTTGCAGCTGGGTCACATCGTTTGTCATTCTGGTGATCAGTGATGATGTAGGGAATTTGGTAAAATTAGCAAATGTGAAGCTTTGGATTTTTTCATAAAGGCTGTTTCTGATATCATAAGCAAAACTCTGGCTGACATGAGAAGCGAAAAAAGAATTGACGATCCCGCCCAAAAAAGCAAACACGGAAATCCCGAGCATCACTGCTCCCCACTTAAAGATAAAGGGCATATCACTATTCATAATTCCTTCATCAATAATCTTTGAAATAATAAGCGGCTGCCACAGCTCCACAACAAGCTCAACCAGCATAAAAAACAAGGCCACTGCCGCAGATGCACGATAAGCCTTCAAAAATCTAAACATAAAACGCATAACAATAGCCTCCAAACCTAAATTCCTTAGCCGAACGAATATCTCGAACTTCAACTATTAATCACATACACTAATCATACAATCTTTCCCACACATTTAACACCCTTTTGATGGGGGACTGTCCCCTATTTCCCGAGCTGCCCAGATGCTGGTACGGCTGGATTTCTTGCGGGGACTGTCCCTATTTCCCAAAGCTGTCCGGAGGCTGGTACGGCCGGATTTCTTGTGGGGACTGTCCCCTATTTCCCGAGCTGCCCAGATGCTGGAACGGCTGGATTTCTTGCGGGGACTGTCCCCTATTTCCCAAGCTGTCCGGATGCTGATACGGCTGGATTTTTTGCGGGGGCAGTCCTCATTCCCAAAAGCTGACAGCATAGTCAATGGCAGTTTATAATTTTAGTATATGAAATTTTACTATTCTAATAATTTTTTATAAAGGAAGGATATCATGTATGAATTGACTAAGCCACATATCTGGAGCGGGCGTATTGACAGCACTGAAAGGCCAGAGATGTTCCGCCTTCATCAATCTGTAGAGTGTAAAAGCGTTTATGAGTATGTTCAGGTTTTAGGGAAAAACAGCATGGGTATTATAGGCTTCAAGTGCGATGAAGGCGTGAGAAGGAATCAGGGGCGTACGGGAAGTTTTGAAGCCCCTGATGCATTAAGAAAAAATCTAGCTTCGCTTCCCATGCCACCAGGTGCTTCAATCTATGATTTCGGAAATATAATCTGCGAAGATGGAAGATTAGAAGCCGCTCAAAAGGAGCTGGGCGAAGCGGTCTCCCGCCTGCTCCAGCAAAATATTTTTCCCATTATTTTAGGAGGCGGCCACGAAGTTGCCTATGGCCATTACTTGGGATATAAACAATGGGAACTCTCCAATCTAAAAATGGGAATCGTAAATATCGATGCCCACTTTGATATGCGGCCATATACTGATCAGACTTCCTCTGGAACCATGTTTCGTCAGATACTTGATGAAAATCCAAATGCCAGCTACTTTTGTGCAGGCATTCAGAAAAATGGAAACACCTCTTACTTATTTAACACTGCCGCTGAATATGGCTGTGAATACATTCTTGAAGATGAAATCCACCAGGAATCTATCCAGGACTGCCTGCAGAAGGCGGACGAGTTTGTGAAAAAGAGTGATTTTTCCATGTTGACCCTTTGCAGCGATGTGCTGGAAGCCAGTTCAGCGCCTGGAGTGAGTGCGCCCTCTCCCTTCGGCCTGCATCCCAAACTCGTCAGAACTCTCCTTGGTCGTTTGGCGGCAAACCCGAAGATTAAGAGTTTTGATATAGCGGAAGTAAACCCTAAACTGGATATAGGTGACCGCACTGTCAAATTAGGAGCCCAGTTGGTCTTCGAGGTAATCTGCGCCAGAAACAATCTTTAATCAAAAAAGGGGTGAATTTTAGAAAAAAATCTAAAAATCACCCCTTTTTGAGTATGGATTTATATTTTCCGGCAGTAAATTAATCACTTTATATGCCAGCTGGCTTTTACATTAACTTTCAGCATGCTTATGCTTAATTTTTTTCGATATATGCTTATGTTTCAAGGTTTTACGCTTAAGTCTGATAAGTTTATGCTTATGATTCAAGGGTTTATGCTGATGTTCCTTTGCACTATGCTTATATCCAGTTCGCTATGCTTTTAATTAACGTTTTATGCTTATCCTTATAGTGTTATGCTTATCCTCCAAATTCTTATTCTTTACCTTCTGTTCCTTATGCTTACCCTTCTGTTCCGACCGGTTCTATTTTCCCTTCTGACGTGGCAAGGCAGCTCAAAAGCTTGACCGCGTCGCAGTACGCTTACTATTCCCCCAAGTCCAATGCCATTACAACCTCATCATCCCACACTTCCCCGGTGGTTTGAAAACCCGCCTGTTCATACAGCCTGCGTGCATTGCTGTTATGTTTATGGACGGTGAGACGGATTTCCTCACATTGTGGAAAACTCGATCGTATGTAAGCGGTCATTTGAAGAAGTGCGGACCGCCCAAATCCTTTCCTCTGGTACCGCGCATCTATAAAAAAGCCGTTAATCCAATACATGTTGGTTGTATCTTCTTCAAAAGCATGCATAATAAACCCGACCATATGCTCTTCATGGTAAATACAAAAGGGAAGATACGTGACACCATCGCCATCTGGTTTAATATGGACCTTCGCAAGAGACACCGCCGCAGACGGTACAAAGTCAGCCTGGTCATGATGCACATTCAGAGCGATTGCCTCAAGCCAATTATCGCGGGTTGCCGCTATTAAGTTAACATCCAAATCCTCATTACCTCCTTTAACTCAAGAGTATACTCTTATATCCTTTCAACCTATTAACCTGCAATTCCTGCTTGATGCAGCCTTCATAGTCATTTACCATTAACTTATTGATGTTTGGGAAATAATCGGGAAATGGGGGGGGTCCCCCCACGGGAGGTTTTAATGATGGCTTCTTATGTTGATGAAAAGAATGGTGTGTTTCCTTCTGTTTGTTCGCTGGATTGCCCGGATCAATGCGGGCTGCTTGTTTATAAGGAGAATGGGAGAATTGTACGGGTCGAGGGTGATCCAAACCACCCTGTGACTCAGGGAAGTATATGCAATAAGGTGAGGAATATGCCTGAGCGTCTCTATGATAAAAAGCGGCTGCAATTTCCATTAAAACGAGTCGGGAAAAAAGGTTCAGGCCAGTTTGAAAGGATCAGCTGGGAGGAAGCAATCGAGACGATTACGGATAAGTGGAAAGCTCTTATCCAATCCTATGGGGCGGAAAGTATTCTTCCTTACAGTTTTTATGGGAACATGGGAAATTTGACTGCTGAAGGCATGGACCGGCGTTTTTTCAACCGGCTGGGTGCAAGCAGGCTGGACAGGACGATTTGTAATTCAGCTGGCTCTGCGGGCTATCGCTATACAATGGGCGGAAGCATCGGAACTGATCCTGAGGAAACCGTACATGCCAAACTGATTATTTTCTGGGGCGTTAATGCCGTGAGCACAAATATGCATCAGATTGCCCTGGCTCAGAAGGCACGAAAAAATGGGGCAAAAATCGTAGTCATTGATGTACATAATAACCGGACCGCCAAATGGGCCGACTGGTTTATTCCCATCCTGCCGGGAACCGATACGGCTCTAGCCCTTGGAATCATGCATATTCTCTTTAAAGAAAATTTAACCGATCCAGCATTCCTGAAAGAGTTTACCGTTGGATCTGAAGAGCTGAAAGAGCATGTTGTTCAATATGACCCTAAATCCGTCTCTCTGATTACCGGTGTTAAGGTTCAGGATATATACGAGCTCGCCCGGATGTACGGCAAAATTTCCCCATCTTTTATCCGGATTGGGAATGGCCCCCAGCACCACGATAATGGTGGAATGTGCATCCGCACCATATCCTGCCTCCCTGCTTTAACCGGCCAATGGTTAAAAAAAGGCGGCGGTGCCATTAAAGGAAACTCAGCTTTCCTAGAACACAACTCTCAAGCCCTTCAAAGACCGGATCTAAGCGCTCATAACACGAGGATCATCAATATGAATTTGATTGGAAAGGCATTGCATGAGCTCGATCCCCCTATTCGATCACTATTTATTTACGGCTGCAATCCTGCCGTTGTGGCTCCAGAAGGGAATAAGGTTAGAGAGGGCCTTTTGCGCGAAGATTTATTTACAGTGGTTCATGATTTATTTTTAACAGAAACAGCGGCGCTTGCCGATATTGTCCTACCTGCCTCTTCATCCTTTGAAAATACCGATTTTTATACGTCATACTGGCATCACTATATGCAGCTGCAGCAGCCCGTAATCGAGCCATGGGGTGAATCAAAATCAAATGTTGAGGTTTTCCGCATGCTGGCTGAGGGCATGAACTTCACAGACAGCTGCTTCAAGGATAGCGAGGAGGAGATGATCCGTCAGGCTCTAGATTTCCCCGGGAATCCCTATCTGGACAGCATAACCTTTGAGTCTCTTGCCGAGAACCAATTTGTGAAAGCTGATAGAGAAACTCTTTTTCCGGAAAACCTGCCGACACCGAGCGGTAAAATTGAGTTGTTCTCAAGAAAAATGGAACGGGACGGATACCCTCCGCTGCCGACATATATGCCGATTCCAGCAGAAAATTACCCATTGCTTTTCGTTCCAGCACCAAATCATAACTTTTTAAACTCTACTTTTTCTAATAATGAAAAGCACATCAAAATGGAGAAAACACCTCAAATATTTATACATGAGGATGATGCAGGTCAGCGTGGAATCAGGGATGGCGATACAGTAAGAATATGGAATGACCGCGGCGAGTGTACCCTTCAAGCTTCTGTGGGCCGCGACGTTTTACCAGGAGCTGTTATATCCTTAGGATTATGGGCCGATCTGCCTGGCTCAAGCCAGCTGGTTAACTCCCTCACTCCCGACCGGATATCCGATATGGGCGGCGGCGCCGTATTTTTCTCAGGGCGGGTCGATATTGAAAAAGCACTCTAAAAAAAGACGTCCTAAAGGACGTCTTTCTCGCTTTATTCTGGTTTTCCCAACTCATCAAATGGCAGGAATCGAAATACTACTTCACCTATGACAGAATCTGTTTTTATAAAACCAAATCTTCTGCTGTCTGAACTATTTAAGCGGTTATCTCCCATTACAAATAGACAGCCTGCGGGAACCCTTGATTTGCCGGTGAGCTCTTCAAGTTTGAAATTACCAGTCAGCTTCACATCTGGGGAAACCTTTTTCTTATTTTCATCTAAATAGGGTTCTTTATATTTTTTGCCATTGATATATAGTACGTCATCTCTCACCTCGACCGAGTCCCCAGGCAGGCCGATTACCCGTTTGATATAATTCTCTTCTGCATCTGGAGCATGAAACACCACATTGTCAAAATGCTGGATTTTGCTTACTTTGGTTACTATGATTTTATTCTTATCCTCGAAGGTTGGGGACATAGATTCACCATACACAGTGACAGGTGAAAATAAAAACTGCCGGCAGATAAAAGCTATAGCTGCAGCCAGTAATATTGATTTAATCCAGGATATGATTTCTTTACTCAAATTTCGTTCCATTTCTTGATATCCCCCTCTTAAAGCTTCACTCTGAATCGGAGTCAAAATCTTTTCTTTATTATAATGGTTAACAGAATAATAGAGAAGAAAAAATACTTATTTTCCCTCGTTATACTTATACTGTAATCCTTTATTCTTTATGTTTTATCCCTCTTAATAAAGGGTATTCATCCTGAAGTAAACAAACATTCCATAATACTACTGGCCACTAGGATTAGCAAACAATTAGTTTGACTAACATTATTATTCTAGAATAATAATGTTAGTCAAAAAATGAATTCTTATTGAAACTGGCACGTGTTCACACAATTGTCACACCGGTTCACAAATCTGTCACACCTTATCCTTTTAATCCCTGCAAAGCCAAGAACCTTCACCAAATTGTCACTTTTTTTGAGTTGTTATTTTCCTTATAAGTTACTAATATATGTATAGAGAGTATGTGAACAAATTAACACTATTTCGATATTGCATTATTTTGGTAATTAGTCCTTCCATCCATGGATTAGCAACACTAGATGGTGGGGATTGCTCACATATAATCCATATCAGCTGGTGCTATTCACATATAAGTATGAACTTATTTTTATAAAAACTGGGTTCAGACGTTGTTTGTGAAACACTTAACAAATCATTAACATCTTACCTTAGTAAAGGAAGAAAGGGGTATATCATGAGATTTAAATGGTCTATATTAGCTATCGTGTTCACTGTAATTACCGTATTATCGGGATGTGACCGATTATTGGTTCTCGATCCAAAAGGACCGCAGGCCAAAACTCAAGCAGACGATATAATCATGACAATCTGGATTATGGCATTTATCGTTCTTGTCGTTTTTGCACTCTTAGTATACATGTTAGTAAAATACCGTGCTTCCAAACAAAGTAAAGATTATGAACCACCTCATATTGAGGGAAGCAAGCTTGTTGAAGCAATCTGTATCGGGGTACCAATTATCATCGTTACATTCCTTTCTATTATGTCAGTTAAATCAAACTATGAGGTTGAAGCTACACCTAAGGGCTATGAGAATCAAAAACCACTGGTAGTTTACGCTTCTTCATCTGATTGGAAATGGCATTTTAGTTATCCGGAAGAAAATATCGAAACTGTTAACTACTTGTATATCCCAGCTGATCGTCCAATAGAATTTAAGCTTTATTCTTACGGACCGATTACAAGCTTCTGGATTCCGCAGCTTGGCGGTCAGAAATATGCGATGAGTGACATGGTGACTACACTTCATCTTGCAGCTGATGAACCTGGTGAATTTATGGGTCGAAATGCTAACTTCAGCGGTAAAGGATTTGCTGAGAACACGTTCGATGTTAAAGCTATGTCCCAGGCTGAATATGATGAATGGGTACAGGAAGTCAAAGAAACAGCAAAACCTCTTTCAGAGAAGAAGTTTGACCAGCTGTTAGAACCAGGACATCTTGGCAGATCGACTTATAACGGAACTCACTTAAAATTCAGTCCTCCTCCATCAGCTGAAAATGGCGGACACGAACACAATTCAACTAAAGCTGATAAAGAAGACATGAATCATGCAGACCATGAAAATATGGAGCACGAAGATATGAACATGGATGACATGAACGAATAATCATATTTAGAATTTAATTCCGATTTAAATATACTTCCTGGAAGGAGTCAAAATCATGGATTTCTTTGATCGATTTGCGATACCTCATCCTAGCCCGGTAATTTATGCATCTATGGTTGCCATCGGACTTACTGTTATCGCCATAATCGCAGGATTGACCTATTTTAAAAAATGGGGATATCTATGGCGTGAATGGCTGACTACCGTAGATCATAAACGTATTGGTATTATGTATCTGATCTCCGCCTTATTGATGCTTTTCCGCGGCGGGGTCGATGCAATCATGCTTCGAGCACAGCTGGCTACTCCTGAAGCCAAACTTCTGGATGCACAGCATTATAATGAAATTTTCTCAACACACGGGGTTGTCATGATCCTGTTTATGGCTATGCCATTTATAATGGCTCTTATGAACTTTGTTGTTCCGCTTCAAATTGGAGCACGTGACGTAGCATTCCCTCGACTGAACGCTCTTAGCTTCTGGCTGTTCTTCATGGGTGCAATGCTTTTCAATATCTCTTTTGTAATCGGTGGATCTCCTGATGCAGGCTGGACATCTTACTTCCCTCTTGCAGGCAATGAATTCAGCGAATCTGTCGGAACCAACTATTATATGATTGCGATCCAGATTGCTGGTATCGGAACACTTATGACTGGTATTAACTTCATGACCACCATTCTTAAGATGAGAACACCTGGTATGACATTAATGAAAATGCCAATGTTTACTTGGTCTTCCCTTGTTGCTAACGTAATCATCGTATTTGCTTTCCCAGTACTGACAGTTGCACTTGCGCTGGGTACCATGGACCGCCTGTTCGGAACTCATTTCTTTACTACGGATGCCGGCGGCTTGGATATGCTTTGGGCCAACCTTTTCTGGGTATGGGGACATCCTGAGGTTTATATTTTGATCCTGCCTTCATTCGGTATTTTTAGTGAAATCATTTCAACTTTTGCTAAACGAAACCTTTATGGGTATAAATCAATGGTTTGGTCAATGGTCGTTATCGCTGGATACTCATTCTTAGTATGGGCACACCATTTCTTCACAATGGGCCAGGGAGCATTAACCAACAGTATATTCTCCATTACGACAATGGCAATTGCTGTTCCGACTGGAGTTAAAATCTTTAACTGGCTGTTTACGCTTTATAAAGGAAAAATTGAAATTACTACTCCAATGCTTTACGCCATACATTTCATACCGCTTTTCACTATCGGTGGTGTCACTGGGGTAATGCTTGCGATGTCAGCAGCTGACTATCAGTACCATAATACAATGTTCCTGGTTGCCCACTTCCATAACGTTATTATTCCTGGTGTAGTATATGCTATGCTTGCCGGTCTAACTTACTACTGGCCAAAAATGTTTGGTTTCATGTTAAATGAACGAATCGGTAAATGGACCGTTTGGCTGCTTTCCATCGGCTTCCTATTAGCCTTTATGCCAATGTATATTACTGGTTTAGACGGACAGGCAAGACGTATGTACACTTATTCTGAATCCACTGGATATGGACCTTGGAATATGGCATCCTTCATTGGAGCCGGAATTATGGCAATCGGATTTGCTTTAATCGTTTACAACATTTATTACAGTATTCGTTATGCTTCTAGAGACATTGGTTCCGATCCTTGGGATGCTCGTACACTTGAGTGGGCTACTCACACTCCGGTTCCAGAATATAACTTTGCAATCTCTCCACAGGTTGCTTCAATTGAACCATTCTGGGATTCAAAGAAAAAAGGACAAGAACTATTTAAAGGCAGCTATGAAAAAATTCACATGCCAAATAATAGCGGAATTCCATTTATCATGGGCTGTATCTTCTTTGCCTGGGGCTTCTCATTCGTTTTCGGAATTTGGGTTCCATTAATTCTTACAACAATTGGTATCTTTGTATGTATGGCATTGCGTTCATTTGAAATCGACCACGGCCACTATATATCTGTTGATGAAATAGAAGAGACTGAAACAAAATTGCGAGGTGCTAACTAATGAAAATAGATAACTCGCTTCCACTTGAATACAGTACTGAGGAAAACAGCCTAAAAGTCTTAGGCTTCTGGATTTTCCTTGGTGCCGAAATCATGCTGTTTGGTACACTATTCGCAACATACTTCACATTAGTTGATCGTACAGCCGGCGGCCCAGACAGCGCTGAACTCTTTGAAATTGCTCCGGTCCTTATTGAAACATTCCTGCTTTTAGCAAGTAGTTTCACCATTGGGCTTGGAATTCACGCTATGCGTCTTGGCAGAAAGAAAGCCATGATGGCATTCTTTGGAATCACCCTTCTTTTAGGGCTTGGCTTTTTAAGCGTTGAAATTTATGATTTCGTTATGTATGTTCATGAAGGAGCAACTATACAAACCAGTGCATTTACCTCCATCCTGTTCACTACACTGGGAACACACGGAGCGCACGTTACACTCGGCTTTTTCTGGGGATTATTTATCATCCTGCAAGTGAAAAAACGCGGGATTACTCCTCAAAACGCCAACAAAGCTTTCATCTTTTCACTTTACTGGCATTTCCTTGACGTAGTTTGGATCTTTATCTTCAGCTTCATCTACCTGAAAGGAATGATGTAATTATGAGAGAGCTATTTCCAGCTAAACAAGTCATGGGCTTTGTATTTTCACTCATCCTGACTATTGCAGCCCTATTGGTTTACTACCTGGACATGTCATTTACAGCAGGTATGACACTGCTGCTCATTACTGCATTTATCCAGGCTGGACTTCAGCTGATTGTGTTCATGCACGCTGGGGAAACCAAAGATAAAGGATCGATTTACACCAACATCTACTTCGGAGTATTCGTAGCGCTGGTAACCATTCTTGGTACACTGCTATGTATGATCTGGGGATATATCTAAACAAAAAAAAAAGCGGAGTGCCTACGAAGGCGCTCCGTTTTTATTCTTTATCAATATAAGCTTACTGCCTTTATATGACTTTTCCAGGACCTCTTCCGTCGCTATCATAAACATACCCATTACGAAGATAAAAATTGCACCCATGACCGCACCGATACCAATAGGAGTCCATATGCTGGAACCGTTTTCAAAAAAACCTTTTAAGAAAAGGGCAATCCCAATTACAAGAATAGGGGCAGCAGCATACGTTACAGCTTTAAGGAAATTATTATTCATATTCATTTCCAACATCCTCCTTTTTTATATATCATATTACCCCGTTCACAATATTGTCAAACTTTTTCTTCCAATATTGTGAACTTTTTTTGTCCGTTTTTTTAAAATTCAGTGACATTACTATTTTATTCAGACGTACATAAAGTATTCAGTTGATTTGTCCAGGAACTTTTGATTTGAATTTGACTTCTGCCCCTGCAGTCTGCATAACCTGCACTTTTGTAATGGCTGACCTGAGACTAATGAGTTTCCGCTAAATATGCTAAATCCCAAATACACACTACACTTTTTTTGCCTTCATATGAAATGGATTTTACAAGTAATTACTAGATGCTCTAAAAGGCTCACTGTATAGATTGAAGTTGTCTATTGAAAAAACAATCTTACAATCGATTTAGGGTGTTATAGTGTGCTTTCTGTCCTATAAAATTAATCCGATTGTTAAAGGTATTTTTAACTTTTGTTCTTAAAATATGAAATTCACACTGGTTTATCAAACATAAAAGGCTGATTCACCTAGGTTTATTAGTCATTTAGTAGGAGGTTCCCCATTCTATTAAACAGGCTGTTTTCTCTATTAACAGAATCAGGGAACTCTTTTACTATTAAAGGGAGTTGTCAAATTATTCTAAAAATGGAGGAATATGACGAAGAAGAAAATTTTGTCTATATCACTCACCGGTTTAATGGCATTGGGTGCAGTAAACGTTATGGCACAGCCAGCGTTGGCGGTCGGAAATGGCCCAGGTTACGGCGGAAACGAAACAGTAAATACATCGATCTTACATACATACTCAGATCTTGTAGATGAATTGAAGACACAGGATGCTAAACAAGAAGCGATGAAGCTTGAGGTTATCGGGAAAACGGTAAAAGGCCGTGATATTCATCTGGCGAAATTCATATCCAATCCAGCAAATCCTACAATTTTGTTTCTAACGCAGCAGCATGGAAATGAACAGCTTACTACTGAAGGTGCGCTAGAGTTCATCAAGCATCTCGGAACTGGAAAATTAAACAGTGTCCTTGATAAAGTGAACGTCCTCGTTATTCCGATGCTGAATGCTGATGGTGCAATGGGAGATGTAAACTTCCCTCTTGATCAATACGCTGCAGACGGCGGCCGCCATTTAACAAGATATAATGCAGTAGGAGTAGATTTGAACCGTGACCATGTAGATAAGGCACAGCCGGAGACCCAGGCTCTTCATAATAACGTCTTTAAAAAATACGACATCGACTACATGATTGACCTTCACCACCAAGGTGCAGAACAGCAAATTAACGGTAAATATGTATCAGGATCCATCCTTTACCCGACTAATCCCAACGTGAAGGCGGACGTACTGGAGCGCTCGAAGAAACTTGGTGCGGTCGTTTACCAAAACGTTGACCGGACAGGCTGGGGCCACCTAGGCAAATATGTCGGCGGATCCGAGGAACGCATCGGCCGGAATGGAGCTGCAGTCCAATACGGGATCTCCACCCTTCTCTTTGAAATGCGGGGCATGTCTGACCACGAACGAGAAGACTACGTACTCGGCCAAAAAAGCAACGGCTACCTAATCAAACAAACCATTACCACACTCGAATCCACAGTGCGCTCCATCGCTGACGGATCAATCGAAAAAGCAGACACCAGCTTTTGGGACACACTCCCAGAGCAAAGTGTGCGCCCGAGCGGTGAAGGCGAATAATACATTTGGAGGGCCCCGCCTGGTTGGCGGGGTTTTATGTTATTTCAAGAAATCCTGCAAAAAGTTCGAAAATCCTGCATAAAAGTTTTTTATCCTGCATATATCCCAAAAATCCTGCAAATATTTCTATAATCCTGCATAAGTTCAAATAATCCTGCAAAAGCCAATTATATAGAAGGAATTTAAAGCTACTAGGATGAATTTATTAAACAGAATTTAATAAGGAGTGATAATTTGATCACAAAGCCAAGACAAGTGCCATTAAGAATAAGGAGTTTAGAGGCTTTGCTAAGGCGCATCCCCTCCACCCATTCAAAACGCCCTGATATTAAAAGTGATTTAGCTAAATGGACTGCGGGTTACAAAGGTGAGCGGGATGTAGATTATTATCTTGACCATATGCCAGAAGAAAAATATATGATTCTACACGATTTAAGGCTTCCCTTCGATAAGTACTTCTTCCAAATCGATACCCTCCTCCTTTCATCTAAATTTTTATTAATCCTTGAAATAAAAAATATTGCAGGAACTTTATATTTTGAAACCAAAACAAATCAATTAATTAGAAGTGTCAACCAACAAGAAGAAGGCTTCCGTGACCCACTTTCTCAAGCAAGACGTTTACGCTCGAGTCTAAAGTCATTTATTGCAGACTATGTTACGCACGATTTTCCAATGGAATACTTGATTGTAATAAGTAATTCTTCCACGATACTAAAGTTTCAAAATAATCATCCCGAACTGGTAAAAAGGGTATGCCATGCTTCAAGCCTCATTGATAGAATAAATAAACTAGAAGATTCCTATAAAACAAACCTTTTTACCAAAGAACAGCTTAAGGAAATAAATAATTTTTTAATAAGCAGCTGCCGATTACAATCTA
Source organism: Peribacillus deserti (assembly GCF_002863585.1). Taxonomy (GTDB): domain Bacteria; phylum Bacillota; class Bacilli; order Bacillales; family DSM-1321; genus Paraperibacillus; species Paraperibacillus deserti_A. The sequence goes on from NZ_PGUY01000017.1 coordinate 54,209, forward strand.
CCAACGTTCTCGAATTGTACAAGATTCATCCTTCAGAAATATTAACAGGCGTCCATTGCCCCGCCTGCCGTCATTTGCCTTCAATTCGAAAAAAGGCTAAATGGCACTGTCCAAATTGTAACAAGAGCTTTAAAGACTCCTATGAGGAAACCATAACTGATTACTTTCTACTGTTACAATCCAGTTTAACAAACAGGCAGCTTCGTCATTTCTTGCAACTATCTTCAAGAAGCACTGCTCTGGATATCCTTAATTCCCTAAATCTATCTTATACAGGTACAAACAAAGGCAGAGTCTACCACTCCCCCTTCTCCCCTTCTCATTCTGATCAATAGTTCGGCTGTTTTAGTCCCATTTGTTAGTAAAAAAAGCTGTTGTTTTGAAAAAAGGGTTGATTCCACTAGAGGATACTCGCTTTCCGCGGGGGCGGTCGCCTGGGCCTCCTCGGCTTCGCCTGTGGCGTAACACCTGATCGAAAAGCGGAGGACGGTGATTTTCAAGAAAAGATCCATCTAAAAGCTGAATGATGATCTTTTTTAAATAAAGCAAAACACTAAAAGAAAAGCAGACACCTGACCGGCATAAGACGAGCGGCAGTGAAAGGCCGATTTTGCCTTTTAATGGCGATTGGCTTATGACCGAAGGTGTCAGTCCGGAGCTGGACAATACCCGCTGCTCTCGCAGAAGTCTCGGCACCTTACGCTCCAATCAAACAATAGGGTTAGAAAAGAGCCTAAAAAAAACACACTGAATTTCTCCAGTGTGTCCAAGCAATCAATGCTTTTGCTTATAATAAGTAAGTCCCAATGCAAAGGCGAGTACGGTTCCCTTCACAATATCCATGGAGTAATAAGGGACACTCATCATGACCAACCCGTTTTGCAGGATTCCGATTAAGACGGCTCCTACAAATGTGCCGATTGCGTTAGGTTTTCCGGAACCGAGGACGGAGAATCCTATGAAGGCGGCTGCTACGGAATCCATGAGGTATGGGGATCCGGCGTTGATTTCGGCTGTCATTACGCGGGATGCTAGGACGATGCCGCCGATGGATGCGAATATGGCGGATAGTACGTAGGCCAGTATTTTGTATTTGTTCACTGGGATTCCTGATAGCTTGGCCGCTTCGATATTGCCTCCAATGACGTACATGTATCGTCCGTGCTTCGTATAGGTAAGAAAGATGTGTACCAGGACGACGGCGATGACCATGATGACAATGATCCATGGCACCTGGCCGATTTTCTTGAAGGTTTGACTGATGATGCCCTCTGAGAATGTTCCATCCGGCATAACCATGTTTTGGGAGATGGTGGCCCCTTTGGTATAGGTAAGTGCGATACCTTGGATGATAAACATGGTTGCCAGCGTCATGAGCATGTCTGGAATCTTCATTTTTACAATCATGAATGAGTTCAACAATCCGACGATAAGGGAAGCTGCCAGCGCCGAAATGATCGCGATAACTGTGTTCTGTGAAAACCAGACAAACATTGAGATAACAATGGCATTTGATAACGAGGCAACCGAGCCGACGGAGAGATCAAAACCATTCACTGATAGAGATATCGTAATACCGATTGCAATGATGGTGACAATTGAGATCGAACGAAGGATATTTATCACATTACTTCCTTGTATGAAGGCCGGATTGGAAGCAGCAAATACGGCAATCAGGATTAAAATAGTTAGAATGGTTCCGTATTTATATAAGAAATCAAAAAGGTCGAATGTTCTTTGCTGTGTTTGGGTATTTTTTGATAGTTCCACTTATTTCCCCCCCTGTCGAATAAAATAGAATTTCTTCTTCGTTCGTGCGGTCCGTCTGGAGTTCTTTTACGACTTGCCCGTCGTATAACACATAAAGGCGGTTTGTAATCCCAATCACTTCGGATAATTCTGAGGATGCATAGATGACCGCTTTTCCTCGTTTCGCAAGAGCGGAAATTAATTTAAATATGTCTTTTTTAGCACCGACATCCACACCTTTTGTCGGCTCGTCAAATATATAAACTTCTGCATCTGTCAGAAGCCATTTTCCAATTGCAATTTTTTGCTGATTGCCACCAGATAGGTTTTTCGTTTTTGTCTCAAGCCCAGGTGTTTTGATGCCCAAGTTTTTGACTATTCCCCAAGCTTTTTCATTCTCTGCTTTTTCGTTAAGAAAGCCGAACGCTTTCGTAAATTGGCCCAGGCTCGCAGCCGAAAGATTAGCCGAAACGGATTCCTCGACAAGAATCCCTTCCCTCCTGCGTTCTTCAGGAACGAGGGCAATCCCCTCCTTGACCGCTTCATGAGGTGAGCGCAGACGGAGTTTCTTCCCATGGAGCCATACTTCACCGGCCGTTATTTTCGCAGAGCCGAACAGGGTCTTGCATAGTTCTGTTTTGCCTGCTCCTACAAGTCCGGCAATTCCAATGATTTCCCCTGCTCTGGCAGTAAGAGTGATATCTTGGACTTTCCCTGAATCCGCCAGCCCTCTTACTTCATAAAGCGTTTCGCCGATATCCAGATTCCGCTCCGGAAACTGCTCTTCAAGCTTCTCACCGAGCATCCGTTCAATTACTTCATTTTGACAGATTTTAGAAATGTAATCCTTTGATACAAGCCTGCCATTCCGCATGATCGTAATCTGATCACAAATCTCAAATATCTCAGGCAGTCTGTGTGAGATAAAAATAATTCCAACATCCCGTGATTTCAGGTCGTTCACAATCCGGAATAATTCCCGTGTTTCTGTATGGCTGAGCGGTGCAGTCGGTTCATCCAAAATTAAAAATCTACATTCTGTGGACACAGCCCTTGCGATCAGCACCATTTGTTTTTCCGCAAGTGTCAGATCTTTGACAAGCTTCTTGGACGAGAGATGTATATTCATATCCTTCAAGATTTCATTGGCTTTCCTGTGAAGCTTCTTCCAATTAATGAATGTCCGGTCATGTTTTAGCAGGATATTCTCGCCAACAGTTAAATAGGGAATAAGGGCTGTATCCACTTCTTGATAGACTGTCTGGATCCCAAAGTCATCCGCATCTCTAGGAGACCGGATTGAAACCTTTGTGCCATCCAGCAATATTTCTCCAGTATAGTGTCCGTAAGCACCGGAAAGTACCTTCATTAGAGTGGATTTGCCAGCGCCATTTGCGCCAATCAAGGCATGCACACTGCCCGTGGCTGTTGAAAAGTTCACACGGTCCAGTGCCTTCACACCAGGAAAGTCTATTGATATATCCTTCATCTCTGCCAGCATCATTTACTTCTCCTTTTCCCTGCTGATTACAAAAGGATGCACTCTCCTTCTGCGAAACAGGAAGAGAGTGCATGAGCAATCATTATTTATATGCCTTTTTAAGAGTCGTCATCCAGTCTTCTTCGAATGCGTCCGACTTACCCCAGCCATCTATAATGTTTGAAAGGCTGGTCATGTTCACTGCCTCTTTTGTACTTTGCAGATCTTTCTGTGAAATGAGAGAAGCTTCCAGGTCGTAGGTTTGAGGTGTCTCTTCACCTGCAATCTTTTTAGCTAGGATTCTCATATCTACAGCACCGATCAATTTAGGGTCTACCGCAGAAGTGTACTTCCATGAGCTTCCTTGTTCTTGAATAGCCTGAAGATCAGCGTTAGAAACATCAATTCCGTAAATTTTCACTTCGTTTCTTCCTGCTTCTTTAATAGCCCGGGCCGCGCCAATCGCGAAGGCATCCCAAGTAGCAAAAATGGCATCTATTTTACCCTTTGGATATTTGTTCAGCATAGCTGACACGGCATTCTGTGTCTGGACTGAAGTATCTGCAGCAGCAACTCCAAAGCGTCCTAGTTCTTTTATCCCCGGATTTGCTGCAAGCGTTTCTTTGTATACTGCATTTCTTCTTACCATTGGAGGGAAGCCGTCAACCCAAAGGTATACAATGTTTGCCTTGCCATCATGGTCTTTAACCAGCTGGTCTAAAGCAAGCTTTGCAAGTTCCTCATCATCCTGCGAGGTCAGCGTAACTCCGTCAACCTTAGCAAGGTCAGCGTTCGAATCAAATGTTACAACGTTTTTTCCCTGTTCTCTAATTTTTTTAATATCATTTACGGTAGCTGCGTCATCACCGTGGGAAATTATGAATCCGTCATAATCATCTTCTAGTGCCTGCGAAATGGCATCGTGGAACTTTGCTGTATCACCATTTGCTGTATACACATCGACTTTAAAGCCTAATGACTCTCCTTCTGCTTTTGCCCCAGCAAGGAATTGGGCCGTATGATCATCTCCGCCGATTTTGCGGATCACTTTGATTTTTACAGGATCATCCGTTTTTTTAAATCTATCTGGCACTCCTTCTAAGGAAACCTTTTCGTTTGCTTTTTTGGATTGTGATGATTCCTGGCTGGATGAACAGCCTGTTAATAGCAGTGACAAAGCCAGAGCTGACACTGCAGCCTTCTTAATAAATGTGTTTTTCATCAAAAAACTCTCCTTTTAATATTATTTCGATAGGAGAGGTTGGTATTTGTGAAAAATTGTCATTCGCACAAAATAAAAACCTCTCTTTCACAAGAGAGGTGTCATCGCATATTAGCAGGATTCTTCCTCTCTCATCTCTCAAAACAAACAAATTGTTTTGCAGGATTTAGCACCAATTCCATAGGAACGGTTGCTGGGCGTCATCGGGCCAGTCCCTCTGCCACTCTTGATAAGAGAACGTAAACTATTTAATTACTGTAAAAACTGATAAACTTACTTTAAGGCCATAAAGCGAATGTGTCAATAGAATTTTGAAAATTTTTATCTATCTAATAAATTGAAGGGTGATTTCTGTGTGTGCTTTTGAATCCCTAGCAACATTTCTGCCATATATCAAGAGCCTGCCTAATCGGAAGCTTGATAAAAGTGATCTGCTCATACCTGACTTTTTGCTGGATAAAAGCGGAAGCTTAGACATCTATTATGCCCCTCACAATGAATACATAAATAAGCAGGCAAGGATTGTGATTGCCGGCATCACTCCTGGCTGGAATCAAATGAGGCTGGCATTTGAACAGGCAAGAGTGTGCTTAGATCAGGGCACCTCATTGGCGAACCTCTCATATGAGGTCAAAAAAGCTGCACGTTTTGCAGGATCCATGCGGAAAAACTTAATTCACATGCTGGATTTATGCGGAATTCCAGAAGCGCTGGGCATACAAAGCTCCCAGCAGCTTTTCAGTGATCACGGCCGTCTACTGCACACTACTTCTATCATCAAGTATCCTGTTTTTTCAAACGGTAAAAACTACACTGGCCACGCTCCAGCGATCGAACGTTCACCTCTTTTAAAAAGATATGCATATGAAGTTTTCCCACAGGAAATAAACCAGCTTGAGAATTCGTACCTGCTTATCCCTCTTGGAAAAGGCGTATCAGATTGTGTGCGAAACTTAATCGATCAGGAATGCATATGCCCCGTTCCCTGTTTATGGGACTTTCCGCACCCGTCAGGAGCCAATGGGCATAGACATAAACAATTTGCCGATTTAAAAAGCAATTTTAAATCCGTCGTTTCAGACTTTGCATGTAACCATTTAACCTAAAAGCGATTCTTATTGATTGTATCGAAAGGCACTAGTCCTTTCGCAGTGGTGACTCTTTCGGGCAGGATTCCTCCAGGTTCTCCGATCTCCCCAATCTCTAAAAGGAAATCTTGCACCATCGACTCCGAGTGCCTGAACATCTACACTAAATAAAAAACCTTACTTCACTGTAAGGTTTTTGTTATTAATTGATCATTTTTGCCTTTAATTCTTCGATCTGTTCAATGTGCCGCTTTTCATGGTAACCGACAAATGGAATCCATTGATAGAGACCTAAGCGGCCGAAAATCGGATGCGGATAAGACTTTTGCTTAAGCTGTGCTTCATCAGCAGTATTAACGATGCTGATTAGAAGCTGGCGTGAAGAGTTCAATTTTTCCGTCAGTTCATGAAGGGTCTTATACTCATCGGTTGGAGTGACAAATAAAGGTGCTTTTACCCTATGCTCTCTGTTTACCGATAAATGAATCGGCTTTTCCTCTGCAGGCTGGGAATCCTCGCTGGCAAGTACCTCCACAATTGCTTTTGTGATAGAAGTCTCCATCAGGTATAAATGTTCCAATACCTGTGCAATCGTCCATCTTCCCTCATCAATCTGAAGATTTAACTGCTCATCAGTCAGTGTACCAACGCTGTTTAATAATTCTTCCCTGTAACGTTTGTTATTTTCCATAGTTATCTCCCTTCACTCTTGTAAGGATGTCCTGGCTTAATTGGTAACAACACACAATCAAGTCAGACATTCACCCTTAAATTCTTTTAAAAAGGATAACTCGAAACCACTCTTCCTTTTCTGCCCCTGGTCGTGTCTGCCTGTGAGAGTGAATTAAGAATAGCTTCTTCAGCCGCTTCTGATGCAGCTGTAAAAATCATATTCATTATAGCATGATCGTCCCTGAGCTGTATCCGGGTTTCCTGTTTTTCACCTGAATAGTGAGAACTTGTTTGAGCAGTGGAAAAAGCAATCACAATATCTCCGCTTCCGTTGCTGAAATGGCTCCCAGTTCTGCTAAGTCCGATTCCGGTCCGCTTAGCAGCCCTTAGCAATTGGCGGTCGCTTAGCGGGGCATCTGTTGCAAGCACAATGATAATGGAACCATCCGAGGTTTCAGGGATTCCTTCAACGCTCGAAGCTGCCCGATAACGTTCTTTTTGAAACTCTTCCTTCCTGCCAAAATTGCTCAGTACCATACAGCCCATCGTATACTCATCGACTTTTCTTGATGAGGATCCGATTCCTCCCTTATGTCCAAAACAGATCATCCCTTTACCTGCGCCAACAGCCCCTTCCTGTGCCTGTCCACCGCCCGCCTTTTGAATAGCCTCATACGCATGGTCTGGTTTCACAGAAAAATGGCGGATTGAGTTTAAATAACTATCATTGCATTCCCCTGCTACGATATTGATGGTCCCAGTTGTTTCTCCGATTTCCGGATTCTGCTCAAGCATAAACTTCAGCGCTCCTTCCGTTACTGCAGGGACAGCGAATGTATTCGTGAGCATAATCGGAGATTCCAGCAGCCCCAGCTCATTCACCTGGACAAGACCGGTCGTTTTGCCGAACCCATTCAGAACATAGCTTGCTGCTGGGACTTTCTGCTGAAATAAATTCCCTCCATGCGGAAGAATGGCGGTTACACCTGTAGCTGCATATTCTTCTCCTTCCAACTTTTCATCCAGAGTTACGTGACCAACCTTAACTCCCGGCACGTCTGTTATGCAGTTATTACCGGCCGGTTTCAATGTGCCGATTATTATTCCACGGTCTCTTATTTTCATTTCAATTCACCAATTAATTCGGTTTGTACCATTACTTTCTGAATTATGTGTAACTCCAAACTCAGCTCTAGTAATTTTTCCACATATCGAGGGTCATACAAACCAGTTTCGAGTTTTGTCATTCTAACCAGTTCTCCTGCAGTCCGCGTCCCATCCATCCAGTTAAAAATAAAATCGGAATAACCGAGTGGAACTTTCGATTCATAATCCCTTACCCATGCCATTTTTTCTTGATATTCCTTTAATTCATCTGTGATCCGAAGGGGTCCCATTATTGAACGGGAATTGACAGCTTTTTCCCAGGGTTCTATAACAGCTTGTGATTCAGACTTTCCAGCATGGAATTGCAGCTGCTGCTCAGCGATATCCCGGATGGTCTGAGCCGCGGCATCCTGCACACCTTTAGCCCATACAGCAAGCTCTCGGAGTTTAGTGAATCCGCGGACATCACCATATTTCTCGAGCTGATCTATTGCATACTGCTCATATGAAATGAATAAGTCGAGAGCATGGCTGGTTTCTTCTGCCGTAAATTCCTGCTTGAAGATCCACTCCTTTGCACCGTTCAGTTCCTGCTGTATTTTTCCAGCATGGAAAAACAGATAAGAAATCCAGTCTTCCTCTGCTCCTTCTGCCAGGCCGTAAGCATAGAGACCTGCTGCCATTCCTGCTATTTTCATCATGTTTTGATCTAGATTTGCGACTGTATCTGATGTTGTATGATAATGACGGTCCGGCCACTGAATCAGCATAGGGCATGGGATCCCTATAGTAGAGTCGGATAAAATATAATGGTCACTGCCTCCGGAGAACCGCGTTTTCAAATGGTGCACCGTACTGTATGTAGAAGTACCGGTGAAATTCCCGGTATTTTTTGCAAGCTCGTCTATTAATTGGTATGCAAAGCGGTCAACAAATGTCGGAGCAGTCATCGGTGGCTGCTCCACACATAGCGGGCCGCCGCCTTTGTTCTGGTCGGCACCTATCATATCTAGATTCAATGCCGCAATCGTATTCGGAATTCGTTCTGGATGCTGCTCCAAATAAGCGCAGGTTCCATACATCTCCGGCATCATTAAGAAGCGGATTCCAAGCTCCGGAGCCGGCAGCTTTCCATTCTTAATCAAGCGTGTTAAGGTACGCATCACTTCCATCAGAGTTCCCGGGCCAGACGCATTATCCTGTCCTCCTGGATATGGATGGCATAGATGGCTTACGAGGAGAATCTCCTCCTTTTTCCTGCCTGGGATAAAATATTCTATATTTTCATAGGTTCCTTCATAGAGCTCTGCATCGACATAGGCTGTCAGGTTCACAGTCTGTCTGCCTGCTAGACTTTTGAGCCTGCTGCCAATTCTTGGAGACACTACAAAGCCAAATGACTTCTGCTCCTGATCGGTATTCCACCAGTAGGAGGTGTACTGCCTGGTATCCGGCATGTCCATCCTCGTCCGCAGCGGCGGATAATCGTTTAAATTTTCAAAGATCAAGCCCGCTGCACCATACTTCTCTACTGCCAGTGCATGAACCAGTGATGGAATGCCTTGTACTAGGGCTATCTTCCCTTTTATGTCCGTATTCCTATAGCTTTCTTCCTCCTGGGCATTTTCAATGACGATCAACTCCGCTGTAAGCCCCTGTTTCGGAGTCGATACACTGCGCTGCACCAAAGAAATTTCCTCTTCCTCAAAACGGGCGATTCTTTCTCTCTCCGGTGTTTCAATCCATAATTCCGCAGAGCGGCAATGCCATTCCTTAAACGAATAATGAGATAAAAATCTATCACCATATCGAGCTGGATAGGAGACCAGCTCAGCATCCACACCATCCCGTTTTAATAAGGGTATGATTTCATTCGCCGCAGCCCTATACCCTGGCGATGCCTGGATTCTGTGATACTGCCCGATGCGTTCAGCGTACCGATACGCCTGCCTGCCAGAAAACTCTTGATCTATGATTTTTCTCCATTGCTTGAACACAAAAATCCCCTCCCACTTATATATTTCGGTCACCTAAGTTGTTTTCCTTTATTTTGGCGTTAGAATTTTTTCATAAAAAAAAGGGTGACATGGGTCACCCTTTTTGAACTTAATATATATATTGAACTTCTTTATCCACAATCATAATCCATTCGTACGAACGGAGTCTCACCTCAAATAAGGTAAGCGGATCAAAGTAGGCTGCTGGATTTTGTTTTAAGTTTTCGAGTTTTGCTGTATTTTTCGCAATAGTCTTCTCTGTTTCATCAATGGTGCTGTTTAGTTCTTTATTTGGTTCTTTAAAGAACATCTTCACATCACGCTCCATTGATTTCTCAAACATATCGAATTGCATCAGAAACTTGTCGGTCACTCTTTTCGCTGCTTCACTATAGTCTTCATTTTCTACATACTGTTTATATTTATTATGCAGCATCGAATTGTTCTGAGAGAGCGCACCAAACAGCTTGCCCGCACTCTTCAGCAGAAATGCCTGCGGCGACGCTTTTATGAAGTTTACTTTTTCAAGCCGGAAGCCGCCGGTCATGCGGTCAGCATCACGCCGCCAATCATCCAGAACCTTGAAATCACATGTTAGTTCTAAACGATCTTCTTCGTAAAGCTTATTGAAGCCGGCTTTCATTTCATCAAGAAAAACCTGGCTCTCATTGAAATCTGAAGAAGCTGTCTTTATCCATTCCTGAAGCGATAGATAAAATCTAGGCAGGATATCCCGGTCAATATAACTTTCAACTCTTAAATTCATCTCATCATTCGTTTTTGCTTCAATAGCTGCTACGTCCATAGAATCCGTAATGATATCAGCCGTTTTACTCAGGATCTTTGGAATTCTCTCTTCCATTTCCGCCCTGACCTTGCTTTTAATAGAGGAGAAAGACTTTTGGATCCGGGCAGCCTTACTTTTCTCAAGATCGTTAAGCTGATTGCTGGCGCCCTTCAGCTTGCTCAGCATATCTACGTCCCAGCCGATTGTGTGATCCAGCCCTTTTTCAAGTTCAAGCCTCTTATCAATAAGCCCTCTAAGAGCCTGGCGGATAAAGAACAGCAGTTTTGCGGTGCGTTCTTTTTCCAGGCTGACAGGAGCAAAGCCCGCTTGAATGAATTCACTTAATTCCCTGTAATCTTTAAAGCTGCCTGCCTCAGATGAATAAGCAAAAACATTGGCGTTAGGGAAATAAGCGTTTATACTGCTTGCTGTTTCCTGAACCACACGCGCGGCCGTGTCTTTCCCATAAAATGCATCCAGGCTGTTAATGATAAAATGGATTGGCAGATCAGGCGCTTTTTCCCTGAACAACATAAGATTTTCCCGGTCTTTCGCTGTAAATGGTTCATCTGCGTTCAAGATATAAAGCAGACTATCTGCATAATGAAGGTAATTCAAAACGGGATTCTTTTCAGGATTATGGTCATTAAAAGCTGGTGATTCTAATAGGGACAGCCTGTTCTCCCTTAAGAATTTAGAAGGAATTTTAAATTCAATCAAGTCCCGGTTCTGCCTGCGGCCTGTCACATCGTAAAATTCTTGATGGGTGATTTCCGCTGCTCCAGCGTCAGAGACTCTCTGAATGATCACATCCTGATGATTTTTAAATGCGATCATTCCCGACGTGTCAGGAGTCAGTATCGATTCCCCAATCAGTGAATTGGAGAAAGTAAACTTGCCGTTCCCTGAATTACCGGCTACCAGTAAATGTTTTGTATCCAGGTCCTGTAATTCCTGTATGACCCAATCATTTCTAGGGTCAATGGCAACTTCATTCTTTTCTGCCCAGGATACGATTGACTGATACAGTTCAATTCCGTTTTCAAGGCCATTATACTGCTTTTCGGAATCATAAATCAGGTTTTCAGCCCGGTTAATCACATCCTTACCGATGCTTTCTGGAAAAAGCTCACTCCAGGACAATACAGCTGCCGATGCAAATAAGACGTCAGATTTCCCAGCCATTCCGAGCCAGTTACTAACGAGAGCAGGTACAAGGGGCTGAATTATTTTTAGAGTAAAGTTACCGTTCACCAAATATAAGTAGGTCTCTTTAAAATGAGCAGATAACTGTTCTGAAGAATGGGTAGCGGCTTCCGAACCGTTCAGAAGGCCGGTGATATTTGAAATCCAAGGAAGGAAGGCTTCCGTTTTATTCCGGTAAAGACTCCATAAAGCTGCCGTCAGTCTTTCAAAAAGAGTAAAATCTACAGATTTAGCCGTGGTGATTGCTTCATTAAAGTAATCCGGCTTGAAATTGGCAGCCGCTCCAGAATCAATATAGGAAATTAACACTCCAAACCAAGCTTCAGATTTAGTCCTTACAGATTCACTGACTGCGAGCCCAACTGCACTATCCCAATCCTTATTTTCCTCATAAAACACTCGGGCGATTTCAGTAAGTGTCGGATAGTCAGGGTGGACCGCAACAATTTGTTTGATGATTCGATCGGCAGATTCCAGCTTCTCCTCCTTAATATAAAGAGAAAACAGCTGAAGAGCTATCTCAGACCTTAGTGTCAAATCATCCGTAGAAATAGAGAGATAAATTTCTTCCGCTTTCGCTAAGTCTCCCTGGGCATAATAAGCATCGCCTATATTTTTGCCCGCCCATAATTGAAGTGCATTCGACACACTCTGCCATTTGAATATCGCTGATTCAAAGTCTTTATTATGGAAGTATACTTCTCCCTGAGCATAACGAATATTAGAAACATCCACGGCCTCATCGTGCCGGCTAAGAGAAAGAGCTTCCCCCAGCAATGAAACGGGATGGTCAGAACTATTATCCTGCAAAAAAGCCTCGTAAAATATCTTTTCGACTAATTGCTTTTCCAAAGTCATGTTTAACCTCCACAGTACCTGTAATAAGTGAATAAATATGAATAAATTATTATCCCCATATTCTATCAAAACTTTTTTACAAAAATATTTCTAAGTATTTCAGTATCAATACATATTTTACGAAACAGTATTAAAACACCATGCTATAGTCCCGATTTCCGCTATATTCTATGATAGTACATAAATCTTCCAGTCTCTTACCTATTTCTTTTCCACCACAGTTTGTTTCAAAACAATTTATGCGGTAAAAATTTTTTTATGAAGGTTGTCTGTTTCAAAGGAAGTTTATAAATTTTTGGATTAGAAGTCAACTAAATAACAAAAGCCCTCTGCTAGAGGACTTTTGTTAGTATTCACACGTAATATGGTGCCCCGGCCTACATTTGCACTTAAAGGGATTCGACTTTGTCCAGTTCCTCCTTCAGCTGCCCCAAAAGTGTAAGCCGGTACATACGAAAATCAGCCCTTAATGACCAGACCGGATGGCCAAAGGTAGCCGGCTTATTTCCTTCAATAAAGAAATGGCTGATCCAGGCAAGGGCATATGCAGTAATCGGTGCCAACAATACCAGCCAGAAATTCCATGAAACAAACGCCCAGATAATGAACACAAACACGAAACTAGTACCAACGAAGTGCCACGCCCTTGTAGTAGACTTACTGTGCTGCGTGAGATAAAACTTCCAGAACTCTTCATAACTTGAGAATTTCATTAGTATTGCACCTCCTATATAAAAGGTACTTTACTATTCTTTATATAGGGGAATTATTCCTGCTTGGAGTTGTTGCGGCAAGGCCCTATTTGCGATTTAGCGCCAACATTTAAAATTCCGCACAGAGATGCGAATCTTCCGCGCTTATTTTGCTAATTTCGCGCAGAGCCATCTAGTTTTCGCGCGGAACTTTTATTTTTTCGAGCAGAGCTCTAGTATGCCTCAATTTAATAATATAAACTTTGGCCACCGGAAGGAATATCTATGCTTCTCACCGAAAAAGTAGAATAAATTAAATAAGGAAGTGATACTTTGATAATAAAAGAACGAAAAATTTCTCTAAAGATTAAGCAGCTTGAGGCTCTTTTACGGCGACTTCCGTACAAACATATAAAAAAGCGGGATATCGAAACCGAATTGGCTAAAAGAAGGGCTGGTTTTCGAGGAGAATAGTCAATTGATTTCCATTTGAGTTTTCTTCAGGAAGGAAAGTATTTCATTTTTCATGATATTCGACTGCCATGGAAGAAAGAATTCAGTTATCAAATAGATACTCTAATCTCCCAGCATTATGCTTTAATACTTGAAATAAAGAATATTGCAGGAACTTTATTTTTCGATAGACCCATTAACCAGTTAATTCGGATAATTAATGAAAAAGAAGAAGGTTTCCCAGACCCTATTCTTCAAGCAAAGAGACATAAGCTGCAGCTTTCTAAGTGGTTGGAGGAAAATGGTTTTAAGCGTCTGCCTGTAGAATATCTCATTATAATCAGCAATCCTTCAACAATAATAAAAAATGCTTCAACTACCCCATATGTTAACAAAATTTCTCATTCAGCAGATCTAATCAACAAAATATCTGATTTTGAAAAAGTTTATAGACCTATATTATTGCAGCCAAAGGAAATTAAAAAATTAAATAAACTTCTGCTACGAGCTGATTCAACCGAGGGTTCAGATATCCTTCCTCTTTACTCCTTGGTTCCTAGTGATCTTCTTACCGGAGCACAATGCAGATACTGTTCGCATCTCCCACTTATTCGATCTCACGGAACGTGGATTTGCACAAAATGTAATATAAAAGATAAAGAAGCACACCTGCAGGGATTGGAAGACTTTATGTTATTATTCCAAAAAAAATTAAGTTCTTCTGATCTTTGCAGATTCCTCCACCTTTCCTCCCGTCATACCGCTCTAAGAATAATTAAATCCTTAAAAATTTCTAAATAGATTATTAAACTTGCACACCCCAGCGCAAAGAGGATAAAAACTAAATTTCCCAAAAAATTCTATACAACAATTCTAAAGACCTATATAATTACCATATGAATAGGTAAAAAGGAGGTTATTTATGGGTATTAAGTTCCTGAAAATCTCGGTGGTCTATTTTTTTATTGGGATTGGTTTCGGTATCTTTATGTCAAGCACCCTTAAGTTTCAGTATGCTCCTTCTCATGCACACATTAATCTATTGGGCTGGACCTCTTTGGCTTTGGCTGGCATCATTTATTATCTATTTCCTGCTATTGCAGACAACAGGCTTGGCAAGATTCATTTCTGGCTGCACAATGTTGGGCTTCCCATTATGATGGCCGGTTTAATTTTACTTGAGTCTGGAGTTACATCTGCAGAACCTGTGATTGCCATTGGTGCAAGTATTATGTCCATCGGTATTGTTTGTTTTGTGATCAACGTTCTTTTCAAGCTTAAGGATACTTCCCAAGCTTCCACTAAAAAAGAAATTGCATAGTCCTTACAAAAAACTTAAAAAGCAGGTGCCATTTGATGGAACAACAAAAACCAAGTTATTATGATGGAAGCGGGAAGCTTATCATTCCAACTTCGCCTAGAAAGTCAGGATCTGTTGAAATGACTCCTGAAATTCGAAAAATGATTAGCGGCAATCCATTCATATATCAGCAAAAGAAGTAACTGCCAGCCTTGCAGCTCAAAGGGCTGCAAGGCTGATAAATTTAATTTGAGGTCCTGAGAATGATAAAAAGAAAAAAGCCTCCATCTGCAATGAAGGCCTCCCACTTCTATATCTTTAGTTCATACTGTCAATGGCCTGCCTGACCGTTGCAAACGATGTGATGGCAGAAAGATTAATTCCCCCGCTCACTACCAGCTGGGCTAAGTCAGGCCGAATCCCGGTTGCTATCGTATTCACACCAATCAGCCGCAGGACATTATGAATATCGAAAATATGTTTTGCGATTGCAGCATCTATAGTTAGTATTCCTGAGAAATCCAGGATGAGGCAGTTTACTTTTAGACGCGTAACCTTTGGAACTACTTTTTCTAGAATCATTGTGGCTCTATCTAAATCAATAGAACCAATCAGCGGGAGTATGGCGATTCCATCCTGTATCGGCACTACCGGTGCAGAAAGATAATTCACTTCCTCTTGAACTTGTTTTAGCAGTTGGTCTGTATACCGTTCAAAGGCAAATACCGTTTCATTTATACTTAAGTCCAGAAAATAGTTCACTCTTGTGATGATGGAAACCAAATCTTCAGAGGATAATCCGTAATTAAAGCATATTCTTGAAATCTGTTCAGTGAAAACAACTCTCGTATCAGGATATCGGATAATGATATCTGATATTTTCCCTTTATTGGCAGCTTCTCTTTCACCGTTTTCTTTACTCCATTTTAAAAGGCCATCCGGGACCTTTTCTTCCTTGCAGGCAAGCAGCTCCCCGAGGAAACCTAAGAATTCTGTATATATCTCTTTCGCTTGATTAATATCGCTTGTTGGTACATCGACCTTAAATCGTTGAGCTATATCATCCACAAACTCATTGGCGAGCTGAGGGGCATTGTCTTTAAGATATTGTGCAATTTCTGTTACCGAGGCCAATGAAGCTCACCCTCCAATAGATAATGTGAGTACATTATATAACATTTTATTCAAATAGCATATTCGATTTGATAATTCGGTAAAATCATAATCGCAGGAGCTGATTCAAGTTGGGTGCTGCCCGCTATAATCACTGTTTCCTCCCCCAAACTAAATAAAAAGGCCGCTAAGTATCAACATTCTTAGACAGCCTTGTATTATGTCAGCTTGAAAGTGTATGCTGCTTCTGTATCTTGACTTTTCTGTTTTCAACTGTGGCAAGAACAACTGCAGCAAGGATAAATACACTGGATATTTGAAAAAGCGTGCCGATTTCATAGGAACTGGCCAATAAACCAAATACCAGCCCGCCTACTCCAATTCCGAGGTCAATTGCAGAGAAATACATGCCATTCGCCACTCCCCTGCGTTCCGCGGGTGTACTGGCAAGAGTCCATGATTGAAGAGTTGGAATCAGGGAGCCCCAGCCTATTCCAAACAGCACTCCAGCAGCTGCTATCCCGACATCTGAGTGTGATAGGGAAAGAGTCCAAATGCCTGCAAATGTGATGAGCAGACAGATCTCAACCAATCCCCCTGGTCCTCTCTTATCAAACCATTTCCCCGAGATGGGACGGATGATCGAAGCCATAATGGCATTAAACAGATAAAAGAGAAAAATTTGATCTATTCCTCTTTCCTCACTGAAAATGACAATAAAAGTCACAATAGCGCCGTAGCCAAAAGTAGCTATAAAGGTGATGAAAGCTGGGTACCAGCTTGTTTTTTCAATGAGTGACCCCAGATAAGAAAAGTTTAAATCCGATTTCTTTGTATTTTTTACGGCTTCTGGTGTCTGGTAATGTACCACCGCAAGAAGAATAAATGCAATAACTCCTAAAACGCCAGATATGTATATTAAGTTTGAAAAAGAGGTGATCTTAAACAAGAAAATTCCCAGGCTGGGCGCGATAATCATTCCAATCGTCACAGATAGACCAAAATAGCCCATTCCCTCTCCAATCCGAGAGTTCGGAACAATATCAACAGCCGCTGTAGCATTTACCGTCGTGGACAGACCCCAGAAAATCCCATGAACTAAACGAATTGCTAAAAATATAACCACAATCTGCGATAACGGATAAATTATTGTGATCAGCAGGAGAGCAGCTGCCCCTATTAATACGAGTCCTTTTCTAGCTTTGTACTCCAGCATGTACCCGACAAACGGCCGGACAATTACCGCCCCGATCGAAAAAAGTGAGGTTACAAGTCCTATTTGTAGGCCTGAAGCTCCAATAGATTTGATATACGGGGGAAGAGTAGGAATCAGCATCTGGAACGACATAAAAACGAATAAATTCCCAATCATAAGCATAATAAACGATTTCGTCCACAAACGCTCTTTCTTTTCAATAGACATTACAATCCCTCCCTATTCATATTAGAATTCAATGTTCCTTCCATTTAGCAAGAAACAACATCCATCTTTCCAAAAAAAAAAATCTTCTCGTTTAGCGGAAGATTCATGGAATGAAATTATTTCGCTTTGCTAAATATACCATATATGTAATATGTACAGGAACCTTATTTGGTAATCTCTTGTGCTTATATAAAACGCTTAGTTTTTATTTGCTGCCTTGTTTTACACACGGCATAAAAGTTTCAAGTTTTACTTTTCGACTAACAGACGGATCCACTGTCATACAAAATTAATGACTCATTTCGTAATGATCCAAACCTGAGAAGGAGACTTCTATAGCCGCGTTTTTTAAAGAGCGCATTAACGTCAACTGGTCTTCTTGTTTTCTGTAGGTTCATCCAAGTTTTTCTTAATTTCAATTATTGCTTGATTCATGGCACCGACCGGATCTTTTATCACCGCACCATGGCCTGCCGCCAGGAATAGAGGTTTCAGTTCAGTTAGTCTACAAGCACTCGCCATGGCGGTTGGTTTACTCCAGGTGCCACAAGCAGGAAAAGGAAATCTTACAGTCATCTTGCCTGCGACCGTCACGCTCCCAACGGTATGAAACGAGTCTCCCGCAAATAATGCACCTGTTCTTTTATCCAGAAAAGCTAACGAACCAGGCGTATGGCCAGGTGCAGAATAGGCCATTAATGCCTTCTTCTAAAAGGATATCGGCTTTAGTTGCTAACGATTTGGGTGCACCGCCACGAATAGGCACCATATGTTCCCCGGGGTCTAAAGAAGTATCTCCATTCAGCATTCTCGATTCACGCTTAGAGATATACACTTTAGCTTGAGGCAAATAATCTTTTAACCGATCAAGCGACCCGAGATGATCTTCATGGGCGTGAGTCAATATAATCCTGGTAATTGGCTTTCCCAGTTTGTCAGCCGCTTTTAATATCCCTTTGTAACTAAAAGAAAGACCCGTATCGATCAGGCTCAATTCGTGGCCCTCGTCCACAAAGTAACAATTTACCGGGAATAGGTAGGGTAAAGTGGTAAGCTGATAATTATATCCGAATTTGGTAACACGCATGGTTTCTCCTCCATACTAGTACTTTTACTTTTCTAAAATATGACATTTATTATTACAAAACAAGGCTGTTTTCTAAAAGATTGATGTTTCGGTTGATTTCCACTACAGGATGCTCGCTTTCCGCGGGGCGGACGCCCGAGCCTCCTCGGCTTCGCCTGTGGGGTCTCACCTGTCCCGCTGCTCCCGCAGGAGTCTCACACCTTACGTTCCAATCAACCTGTTTAACATAGGATAAGTTCCCAGAACTTATTAAGTTCAATAACAACAAAGTTTGCGAAAACAGCCTAAAACAAAAAGCCAACACGTTTAGTTGGCCTCATTGTTTCGTTACGATCGGGTTTTTGAAACCAAATCTCCGCTCTCAAAAGGATCATATACTTCAAAGAACTTATATGTTGGTTTTTCTTGGGTGATGCCGTTTAATTCATTTTCTAATTGAGGAAATAAGAAGCTTTGGGCATTCTCTGCATCTGCTTTCGTATCCCAATAGTTAATTACCTGGTATTCCCCGTTCTGATCATCAAATAAGTATACGTTTCCCCGAAAGCCCGACAGCCCTCTGTTTACCTCGTCAAATTTTTTAGTTAAATTCTCAGCAGTCTGTCTTTTTCCTGTCCCAAGTTTATATTGTATGAGCCGCGCATGAAACATATCATCATCCTCTCAATATCCTGATTATTAAATTTATGAGAGCGAAGCAGGTTAGATGACAGTGTAAAAAATTTGACCCAGCTTAAGTTTCCGGATCATAAGTATATTTTAACTCCTGCCGCCTACTATATAGTCATGGAGGCGATCACATGGATAAATTTGAAGAAGCTTATAACAACTATATGCAGGAAGGATCACAGCAGGCCCTAAATGAATCCCGTCGCATTAATGCCGACAAGGAAGAAATCATTGCCGTAAGGAAAAATGAAGAGGGCAACATTATAGCCGTTAAAACTAATTCGGGCAGGGAATTGGATTATATAACCGCTCTTACTGAAGCAAAAGCAGGGAGGCTTTCACATGTGGATGTTTTCCACAAGTACGGACGGGACATTTTGCGGAGTGAACCCGATGGAATTAAGGAAAATAATTTGGACGAGCTTACGGAATTTTAATTCATATTGAAGGACCAGCATGATGGTATCCGCTGGTCCTTCCTGTATCCGTTATGTTGCACTGCTTGTCTTACCAGTATTTTTTGCAGCCTCAGTTCCACGGCCTTTTATTGTGATAGTAAATAACCCCATTGCCACGATTCCGCATAGGATGTAAACCGCAGCCATCCCCCACGATCCAATAGCGGCCCCAAGAATGATTCCAGCGGCCCCGATCAGCTTGGCTCCTTGGAATACAAGGCCGTTTAATGCCATGTAGGCACCTCTCGCATCTTCTTCCATTAAATCTGCCATCATCGTCTGCCTTACGGGAACGTACATCATTTCCCCAATCGTCTGTACAAGACCAGCAGCCAGCAAAATCCAAATGGAATTGCTAGCGGCTAGAACTGAATAGCCAATGACCTGTGTGATGATTCCGATATATAATACGTCTTTTTCCCGGTATTTTCTGATCCAGCCCGCAATGAATACCGTAAATAAAACAATGATAAGTGTATTTTCCGTTGTCAGAAAACTAAACATCCTGATTCCATCAATGTGGAAGACGTCTGTTCCAAGCCAGGCCAGGGAAACGGGAGTAAAGCCTTCCTCTAGTCTGATCGAAATATAATTGTTTCTCTGCATTTCTAATCCTAAAATAAATATACTGGCAAGCGAAAAGATAAGAAATGCCCGATTATGCATGACTGTACGGTAGCTAAGGGCCATATCCTTCCATACATTTAGTTTCTCCGCCGTTTTGACTGGTTTATATCCATCTGTCATTAGAAACACAATCAAAAGCAGAGTCAGCACGGAAACTCCTGTTAACGATATGAATAGTTCAAATTTGTGGGTCTTAAAAAGAAATCCGCCCATCAGTGAACCGATCATAATGGATGCATTGATTGCCCAGTAGTTAATGCTGTACATGAAGGACCTTGTTTCTTTTGTGCTGACGTCAATCAGCATAGCTTCTGCTGCAGGATTGACAAACCCTGAACTTAAGCTGTTGATCAGCATCATGAAAAACGTAAGCCACACCGATTCAAACCAGGGTGAATTAGAAAAGGTCATGAAGACAAATGATATCGTTGTGAGGGCCTGGCCCATGACCAGCACCTTTTTACGGCCGATTTTATCGGTAATGTAGCCTCCGTAAAATCCTGAGATAATGGATGCAGCCACATTTATGAGAAGTAAAATACCTGCTAAAGAGCTGCCCAGCTCCTGTGCAAAATAAATGGCCATGAATGGAAAGATCATGGAACCCACTATTCTTGTTAAAAAAGATGTAAGAATTCTTATCTGAATATTGCGGTGTAATTTAAAAAATGTCATAGCTTTCAACCTCCTATCCACAATATAATGAAGAAAAAGAGGAATAAAAAGGATAAAATTATATTAATTATGTCCCCTTTTTGGGAGGGAAGCTATGAAGTCAAATCATTATTACTTAGAAATGAGGCTTGCGTTTTACTCGGATGAAAGGGACCGGATGCTCACTAAATCTCTGGGTGAAATTGCTGAAGTTCTCTGCTGCAGTACTAAAAATGCAAAAAGGATACTTACCAAGCTTGAAGACAATCAATCCATTATTTATTCCAGAGGAAGAGGCCGTGGAAACAAGTCGACAATCACATTCACTTGTTCTCTTGAACACTATTTAAAAAGTCAGCTAAAGAGCTATATAAAAGAAGAAAAATTTGAAGAAGCACTCGCCCTATTAAAAATGCCCATTCCGGCTAGTTTCAAAGAATCTTTGACAGAAAAATTACATAGGCACGTAAACTCGTTGTCAAGCCAGCAGTCACTGGATGTCATCCGTACCTCATTAAAAAGGCCTCTGTCCAGTATGGACCCTGCCTTTGTATCCATTTCAACCGAAAGTCATATTGTTAAACAGGTTTTTGATACGCTTGTTATTTTTAATGATAAGACTTCAACTATTGAGCCTCACCTTGCCCATACCTGGGAGTACCATGAGGAGCAGAATATCTGGACCTTCTATATACGAAAAGGAATCAAGTTCCATAATGGAAAATCACTCACATCAGAAGATATTGCATATTCCTTTACACGATTGAGGGAAATCGATTCTCCCAATAAATGGCTGATGGAAGACGTAATAAGCATTCAAACACCGACGCCTTATGTAGTCCATATTATTTTGAACAAAAAAAATACCCTTTTCTTACATTATTTATGTGCTTCTAACGCCTCAATCCTTCCAGCCGGCCAGGGCTTTGATCAAAGTAAAATAATCGGCAGCGGTCCTTTTTTCATCAAGTCGTTTAATGAACACGGCCTCATTTTAGGAGCTTTTGATTCCTATTTTAAAGAAAGAGCGTTTATAGATCGAATTGAATTTTGGTATATTCCAGTACAGGAAAAAGTGGATATTCATTATGAACTTCCAGGAAATGAAGCCACCCATGAACAGTTAAGGGAACTGTCTGTACCTGAAGTAGGCTGTACATATATCGGATTTAATTTTAAGAAAACCGGAATTGTTCGTGATCTCTATTTCCGTAAAGCAATCTTTGAACTATTAGATTCAAAAGCGCTCATAGACGAACTGGGAAAAGAGCTAAAACTTCCCGCATCCAGCTTCTTCCCGTGGATCAGCAGGCAGGATAACATTAGAAAATCCCTTGAACAGGCGAAAGAGTATTTACAGAAAAGCAGCTATCATGGCGAGACTCTTTATTTGTATTTCTTTGATATGAAAGACAGCAGTGAGGATGCTTCCTGGTTCCAGAAACGGTGCCGCTTTCTTGGCATTCATGTAGAGCTGAGGCCATTCTCGATTCAACATTTTTATGAAGAAACCGAAACCGAATCTGCCGATCTTATTTTAATGGGTGAAATTTTTCAGCCTGACATCGATTTTTCCTTTACAGCGGCATTCAAAAACTCAAGCTGCTTTATCAATCGTTTTCTAACCGAACCCTACCGGCACATGGCTGACGAGAAAGTAAATCAGTTTATTAGTGAGCATTCATTAGAGAAAAGGCGGCTCTTAATGAGGGAGATTGAAGAATGGATCATGCAGGAACATCTTTTTATCTTTAATTACCATTCAGATAGAATGAAGCG
The DNA here is from genome assembly GCF_002863585.1 of Peribacillus deserti. GTDB lineage: Bacteria > Bacillota > Bacilli > Bacillales > DSM-1321 > Paraperibacillus > Paraperibacillus deserti_A. The sequence continues at coordinate 76,630 of NZ_PGUY01000017.1, forward strand.
ATATCACGGCCTGCTCGAAGGGGTTTCTATTAATTCATTTGGCTGGGCGGACTTCCGGGATATCTGGATTAAGCCTCCGCTTCAGCTTACATAAAGAATGGACCCCGTTTCATTTGGAACGGGGTCCTGCTTTAAAAAACCTGTCCTGGATGATTATAGGCCCAGGGAGATATATTTCGTTTCCAGATATTCTTCGATTCCAAAGTGTCCGCCTTCCCGGCCCAGACCGCTTTGTTTGTATCCTCCAAAAGGAGCCTGAGCAACAGACGGCAATCCGTCATTCAATCCGACAATTCCATATTCAAGCTCTTCCATCATCTTAAATGCCTGGCTCAGGTCTTTGGTGAACACATATGCCGCTAATCCGTAAATAGTATTGTTGGCACGCTCCACGGCTTCATCGGCGGTTTTAAATGACGCAATCGGTGCCAGCGGACCAAATGTTTCTTCGCTCATGCAAAGCATTTCATCAGTGGCCCCTGAAATCACAGTAGGCTCGATGAACAGACCGCTTCCGGTTTGTTGCTGGGATTGACCGCCAGATATAACTTTGCCGCCTTTTTCAATTGCGTCCTGTATGTGCCTGTTCACTTTCTCTATCGCCTGCTCATCGATTAACGGACCAATATCGACTCCTTCATCAAGCCCGTTCCCGACCTTAAGCTTAGAAACTTCTTCGGCAAATTTCCGGCTGAACTCCTCTACAATTCCTTCCTGAACATATACACGATTTGCACATACACAGGTTTGCCCGGCGTTTCGGAATTTAGAAGCAATTAACCCCTGTACTGCCTGATCAATATCCGCATCTTCCATCACAATGAAAGGGGCATGCCCGCCTAATTCAAGCGATAATTTTTTCACTGTCTGAGCTGCATTTCTCATTAGAAGCTTGCCCACTTCAGTTGATCCTGTAAAGGAAATTTTCCGGACTCTTGTATCTTCCATCCAAGCATCCCCAATTTCAGCAGCGTCTCCGGTGACCACCTGAAGAACTTCCTTAGGAATTCCTGCTTCATATGCAAGCTCTACGATTTTAATAGCAGTTAAGGGAGTCTGTTCGGCAGGCTTAACTACGGCCGTACAGCCTGCCGCTAGAGCAGGACCTACCTTTCTTGTAATCATCGCGGCCGGAAAGTTCCAAGGAGTAATTGCGGCAATCACCCCAACCGGCTGTTTCTGTACAAGAATCCGTTTATTTGGGTGTGAAGCGGGAATGGTCTGCCCGTAAATTCTCTTCGCTTCCTCGGCATACCAGGAAATGAAGCTGTTTGCATAGGTGACCTCACCGATTGCTTCTTTCAGCGGTTTTCCCTGTTCCTTGGTCATGATCTCAGCAATCTCAACAGTATGTGCCTCTACCAAGTCAAACCACTTCATCAGCAGCGTACTTCGTTCACCAGCCGTTTTTTTTGACCAGCTTTTAAACGCCTCGTAAGCAGCATCTACAGCAGCGCGAGCCTCCGCCTTTCCGCCATTCTGAACAGCGCCAACAACCTCACCTGTCGCCGGATTCAACACATCAATCATCAAAATCACTCCTTTTTTCGGGGGACTGTCCCCCATTTCCCAGTACATAATTCTTGATATTCCTGATGTTTTGCGGGGTCCATACTTTATTTCCCAAGCTTTTTTTATCTATGATTCTAAAATACCTTAAAGTTGGTAATTAGAAAAATATTTAAGCTTCTCATTAATAGTAAACGGACTTTCGCTTAGGCGGCTCTGGCTGATACTTCCTCATCGGCCTGCTGTTGATGACTTCTTTAAGATATAATGCGCCTCTTGGACTTGTCTGCTTTAATAGTTCCATCAAGTATGTAATATCATCAAGTGCTCTATGAGTCTGGTGATTGGTGATATCGTGTGCTTGAAGCAGGGTCAGCAGCCTGCTGTTTGGAAAGCCGTAGCCTTTCCAAGGAATGCTTCTCATGGTGCAATACCATTTAAGATCGTTCACTTCGGGATACATCCTGAATAAAAAGCTTCTATCAAAGGAAGCATTATGGGCAAAAACCGTCTCTGTTCTATCAAAGTATGACCTTACCTTTTCATCAAGAAAGCTTTTCCCTTCCACCATATCATAAGGAATCCCGTGAACTCTATAGGCACTGCTATAGTTTCGCTTAGCTGAAATGGAAAGAGGCTCCCTTAAGAATGAATCCTTTTCAATAATCTCCACTACCTCCCCGGTATCCTCCCGGTAAGAAAACAGCTTTAAGGCAAGCTCAATGATTTCATCGCGGTCCGGCCCTAATCCGGTCGTCTCCACATCCACTACAAGACCCAGTTTCTTCTCCATATTCAATAAATCACCCTTATCTATTTATATCTTCCATCAGCTAAATTCATTTGAGTACATTCATTGTATCCTTTATTATACATTAGTTGAAATAGCCTTTGTTTTCCAAATAGGTGACTTTTGTTAAAAATCAACTGAGGTCCGCTTCAACAAAATGCATGTTTACACAATAAGCCGTCCGGTAAAGAAACTCAGCGTGCTTTTTCAACCTCAATAAATTACAATTTTTCTATACGATTTATTAAACTCGAATGATAAGGAGGAAGATATCTTGAATTGGCATGGTCAAATTCTTAACCGAAAATCAGAATTATTGGCTGATTTAACCGAACTTTTAAAAATCAAAAGTATTAAAGATTTATCCACAGCTTCCAAGGAGGCACCGATGGGAGCGGCTATAAGTGAAGCACTCAGCTTTATGCTGGATAAGGCTGAGAAAGATGGCTTCCGGACTAAAAACATAGAGGGTTACGCGGGTTATGCCGAGATGGGCCCTGAGAATGCAGAAAATTACATAGGGATATTATGCCACGTTGATGTGGTGCCGGCCTCCTCCGGGGACTGGACGTCCGACCCTTTTGTTCCGGAAGTACGGGATGGGATGCTTTATGCACGAGGCGCCATTGATGATAAAGGACCGACCATGGCTGCTTATTATGCATGTAAGCTTGTGAAGGAATTAGGCCTGCCGCTGAAGCACAGAATCCGTATTATATTTGGTACTGATGAAGAAAGCGGCATGAGCTGTATGCAGAAATATATGGAGCTTGAACCGCATCCTATCGCCGGCTTTGCCCCGGATGCTGATTTCCCCATTATTTATGCTGAAAAGGGGCAGATCAACATACGTCTGAAATTCAATCGGGAAATAGGGATTGTCCCCGCCCAAAACAGCGTGAATTCCAGTATTGGCGCGGGTGCTGAAGGCCGGGAAATGGGGACTGTCCCCACCTTGGTGTCGTTTAAGGCCGGGGAGAGGGCAAATGTGGTACCTGATCTGGCGGTAGCAAGTGTAAGCGGAGCTGGCTTGGAGTCTGTGAAGGCTGCTTTTGAGATTTTCTGCAGGGACCAGAATTTGGAAGGGAGAAGTGTCGAGGATCAGGGGATTCTTACGCTTTCTATTAAGGGTAAATCTGCACATGCAATGGAACCTGAAAAAGGTTTAAATGCAGGGACCAAGCTTGCAGGATTTCTAGTGACACAGGATTTAGAGCTGACCGGGCATAATTATCTTCGTTTTCTAGCTGAATGCCTGGATGGGGATCATTACGGGAAGAAGCTATCCATAGCCTTTCGCGATGACATTACCGGACCTCTCACGGTTAACCCCGGCATTCTTCAATATGATGCGAATGAAGCATTTGTCCACTTGAATCTTAGATGTCCGGTAAAGACCTCCTATAAACATTTGTATGAAAAATTAGAGGCAGAAGCGGCCAAATACGGTTTTGAAACAAATGAACTTCGTGAAAGGAAGCCCCACCATGTGGATGCAGAACATCCTCTTATCAAGACCTTGCAGAAGGTGTACCAGGAAGAAACTTTATCAGAGCCCGTGCTTTTGACGACCGGAGGAAATACCTATGCACGCACAATCCAAAACGGAGTTGCCTTCGGTGCCTTGTTCCCAGGAAGACCGGATACAGCCCACCAGAAGGACGAATGCGCAGCAGTTGATGACTTGATAAAAGCATCCTCTATTTATGCCCGGGCCATTTTTGAATTAGCAAATACTGATTTTTAAACAAGAGATGAAGTCCTCCTGGAAACTTCTGGCTAATCAAAAGGCTCTTTTCTAAAGGCTCTTTTCTAAAAGATTGTTGTTTTTTAGTAGTTCGGTGAACCTACCCTATTGTTAAACAGGTTGATTGGAACGTAAGGTGCGAGACTCCTGCGGGAGCAGCGGGCAATGTCCGGCTCCAGCGCCTAGACCCTCGAGTCATAAGCCAATCGGTCCATGGAAAGGAAAACCGCTTTCCACGGCCCGCTTGTCTTATGCTTGTCGGGTCTGAACAAGGCACTTCCGCTTTTCTATTAGGTGAGACCCCACAGGCGAAGCCGAGGAGGCTCAACGCCCGCCCCGCGGAAAGCGAGCATCCTGTAGTGGAAATCAACCCCCATGTTCAAAAACAACAAAGTTTGCGAAAACAGCCTTTCTAAAAGATTGTTTTTTTTAATAAGTTTTGTTATATCACCCTATTGTTAAATCAGTCCGCGGAAAGCGAGCATCCTGAAGCGGAAATCAACTTCTTGTTCAATAGCAGCAGAGTTTTTAAAAACAGCCTATCAACAACAGGTTTAAGGTTTCAAACCTGCACTCCTGGTAAACAATACATATATCAAAAGTATTGCAGGAGGTTCTATGGATAAGCATAATAAACCGCTGTTAAGTGACGAGTTCTTAGATGCCCTCGAGGAGGAAATCAACCAGCTGTATGGCGGCTGCATGGAGAATCAAGACACAGAGCCAAACAAGGACGGACTCTGATAAAATAGGGACTGGATTTATCCAGCCCCTTTTCAGACTGCCGAGAAAATCTCGGCGGATTTTTTACGTGTGCAGTTTGAGTAAAGTGCCTGGAGTCTCAATTTGACGATATGCTTATGAAACTACTAAGAAAAAAAGTAGCTGTATAAGCATAAAAGGAGCCGGATAAGCATAAAGGCAATAGGATAAGCATAACCAAAAATACATAAGCATAGAAAGAAGAGAGATAATCATAAACATGGAAAACATAAGCATAATACCTTAAAACCTAAGCATAAACTACCCAAACCTAAGCATAAGTTCCCTAAAGTTAAGCATAAACCTTTCACTTCTTTCTTAAATACTTTTATTTTGGTAAAAACCTCCTTTATCACACTTACTTTTACGCAGCCCATGTTAAAAATCATACAAAAAAGGGATCGAAACGTATGATGCAGCCAATATTAGAGTCAATATCCGCATAAAAATGGCCGAACCCCCTCGTATCGTCTGGCAGTCACAATGAATGGAGGTATTACCGATTTCAAGACCGAACCATACGTAGTAAGGCTGTAGTTTCAAGCAAAAAAAAGAATCGAACAAATTCCCCAATACGCATGAGTACCTTAAGAAGGATCATGCAACAAATTCAACAGGAATCACCTTCCAAAATAGTCCCCAATTTATTAAAAACCAGCAGAATGTCTCCATAAGCTTAAAAAGGGAGCTGGATCCATCCAGCTCCCTTTCCCTTTATTGTTTAAGATGATATGGAACAGTTGTTACAATGACATTCCTTCTATATAGAAGAAACGCACGGATAAGCAGGCTGGACTGATTATGAAGAATATTATGCCAGCTCTTCTTAGGAATGAACTGCGGGATCAGCACAGTTACTCGGTAGTTAGAATCTTCCGCTTTATGCTGGACTGTATCGATAAATTTCGTTAACGGATGGATTATGCTTCTATAATAAGAATGCAGCGTTACTAATCTGATATCAGGCTGCCACTTTTTCCACTTCTCCTCAAAAGTGCGTTCCTGTTCCCTTTCAAACGCCACATACACAGCAATAATCTGGTCAGCATTTAGAGATTTAGCATAATTTAAAGAATTCTCCACAACATGGGTGATACCGGCCACCGGTACAATGATGACATTTCCTTCAATCGGCAGAGCCGGTTCACAGGTTGTGATTCGTAATTGATCGCCGACTGCATCATAATGTCTTTTAATTCGATGGAACAAAAAGACTAGAAGCGGCAGAAAGATGAGTACAGGCCACACTTGAGCAAACTTGGTGATAAAGAATGTCATCATTACCAGGAAGCTGATTAAGGCCCCAATAGCATTGATGGTTAGCTTGACTTGCCATCCATTCGGTTTTTCCCGGATCCATTTAACAAGCATCCCTGTCTGGGACAGGGTGAAAGGTATGAAAACCCCCACTGCATAGAGCGGTATTAATTGTTCCGTCTGTCCTCTAAAAGCGACGATCAGCAGAATGGATGTAATGCCCAGGAAGATAATTCCGTTTGAATATCCCAAACGGTCTCCTCTCATAGTGAACATTCTCGCAATATATTTATCCTTTGCGAGGCTGTAAGCGAGCAGCGGAAATGCGGAATATCCGGTATTAGCAGCGAGAACGAGAATCATGGCCGTTGTGACCTGAATGAAATAATACATAAAGTTTCTGCCAAACGTTTCTGAAGCGATCTGGGATACAACCGTTTCCTTCTCTGTTGGCGTAATTCCATAGTAATAGGCTAAGAATACAATTCCTGAAAAAAGAAGAGCAAGCAGGAGTCCCATCGCCATCAAAGTTGCAGCGGCGTTTTTCGGTGCAGGACTTTTAAAGTTAGGAATCGCATTAGATATGGCCTCTACACCCGTCAGGGCTGAACTTCCTGATGCGAAAGCACGCAAAAGCAGGAACAAAGAGATTCCGGCTACAGGTGTTCCGACAGGTGAATGCAGGTCTGCCGGTACATGCCCTGTAAAAATATGATACAACCCTACGCCGATTAAAATAAATAGAGCCAGCACAAACAAATAGACCGGATAGGCCAAAATGGAAGCAGACTCAGTAATTCCCCTGAGATTCAGAAGTGTTATAAACACGATAAGGACACTTGCAATCAAAACATTATGTTCATGCAAAGCTGGGAACGCCGATGTAATTGCATCCGTACCAGCGGAGACACTTACTGCTACTGTCAGGATATAATCGACTAACAATGAACCGCCTGCCACTAAACCCGGATTTTCACCCAAATTCTGTTTGGAAACGACATACGCTCCTCCTCCGTGGGGATACGCAAATATGATCTGTCTATAAGAAAGGATGAGTGCTGCTAATAAAAACAGGACCCCCAATGCTATAGGGAGGGAGTACCAAAAAGCAGCTGCACTTACTGTAATTAAGACGATCAGGATCTGCTCGGGACCGTATGCCACCGACGATAGCGCATCCGAAGAAAGGATCGCTAGAGCTTTCGTTTTATTAAGTTTTTGTTCCCCGAGTTCTGTTGATTTCAGGGGACGCCCGATTAAAAACCTTTTAATCGAAGATAACATGCTGCACCCACCAATTGTTTGATATTTTTTTTATTTTCCCCATCTGCCCCAATGTAACTCCAAAATTAAAACATTTTAGAAGCCTAGACGCAAAAAAGCCACAAGGCGTGTAGAAGCCCTGCGGACATTAAATGACAGTGTCTCACAGCCTCACCTTCCTCTCTTCTTACGCTTACGAGGTTAGCTGCCGGATTCGGACTAAAGAGTAGCCCTACCTAACTTTTAGGATTCACCCCAGATACAAAAGTGGGTCCCCCGCTCCAATAATGGATTAAGCGATATAGAAATATGAAACTGATGATTATCTTACTCCCGTTTTGTCCTATTGTAAATGTTTTTTTTGTAAAAATTTATCTCTCAAAAATTCGAAATATACAAAGCTTATATAGGTAAAATAAAGTTGAAAACGCAGTCACTTTTAAGAATTTTAGGCAGCGCAAATGTTGTTAAAATCTGCTATTATTTTTTTAAGTATTTTTACAAAAAAAGTATGGAAAATAAAATTAACCTTGTTATAATGTTCATTATGAAATCACAACATTAAAAAAGGTGGGCTTTATGGGGACTACATCTTGCAGGTATGTTATTAATGCTACAGGCAAAGGCGGAGAAACATACCATACCTCATGCCAGGGTAAACAAGAGCTTAAGAAATGGATTGAGGACCATCAAGAAAAGCTGCTGCTGGACGAATTAAAAATAACTGACAATCGCAAGAATCCATTCTTAAAATTGTTCTCCTTAAGTAAATAACATTGTGGAAGTCATTCTTTCAGGGTGGCTTTTTTTTGTTTTATTCTAAAAAAGGCTCTGGCAGACCAAGCTGTTACTCTCATTCTGGTAGCCTCCTCTTTTCGTCTATCCCGAGGGCCGCCCTGTCCTTTTGCACAAAGATTCGACCCTGCAGGTACAAAGTGCCAAAAAATCCACAATAGATTTTGAAGCTGCCCTAAAACCAGCTTTTGCATCTAAGATCTATAACGGGATAAACAAATCAGGGTACAAAAAAATGCTCTTGGGGTATATTAATAAGGTAAAATGAATAGAGGAGTGATTGGATGCATTCATTACAAGGAAAAAATGCCCTTATTACCGGAGCTGGCCGGGGCATCGGCCGCGCCGCTGCCATAGCTTTGGCAAAAGAAGGTGTGAACATAGGTCTGCTTGGCTTGAACATGTCGAATCTTGAGAAGGTAACGGAAGAATTAGATGCCTATGACGTAACAACGTCCGCGGCCCGCGGAGACGTGTCCGACCTGGAATCGGTGACAAGTGCGGTAGAACATATCAAGTCTGATCTTGGTTCGATTGATATCCTCATAAATAATGCGGGGATCGCTAAGTTTGGCGGCTTTTTGGAGTTAAGCCCAGAGGAGTGGGAAAATATTATCCGCGTGAATTTAATGGGCGTCTATAATGTAACACGTGCAGTTCTTCCTGGAATGGTAGAAGCTAAGTCTGGTGATATCATTAATATTTCGTCCTCTGCCGGCCAAAAGGGTGCGCCTGTCACAAGTGCATACAGCGCGTCTAAATTTGCAGTGCTCGGCCTTACCGAATCTCTCATGTATGAGGTGAGGAAACACAATATCAGAGTATCTGCCCTGACTCCAAGCACTGTCGCAACGGACCTGGCCTTTGAGAACAAATTGACAGAGGGAGATCCAGAAACAGTGATGCAGCCCGAAGATCTTGCTGAATTTATGGTCGCCCAATTAAAGATGAACCCGAGAATCTTTGTAAAAACAGCTGGACTATGGTCCACAAACCCCTAAATAAAAAACAGTCCTTATAATGAAAGTAGTCAGTTTTTGTCGCTAAAATAATGGACTAACTAACATTTGAATTCATAGGCTCTTTTACACAATACGCAGCACACGTAAAAGCTCAAAGTAAATATCACTCTAAGCTTGGATTTACATAATTCTTATTACATTAAAGTGTACTCTTTAATGTAATAAGAATTTAATCTATTCGTCCCCGTTAATCGCTACGATGTCGCCTATCATTTGGACTTTATTATTTTCAACAATAATCCCATCTCCATCATTTCCAGCATATACTGTTGTCCCACTTGATTTGGCATAATTACGTACCTTTCTTTTATAATCCTCATTCCAGCGATTGTAATGAGGCAAAAACTAATCCATTCTCATCAGAATTTCCTATAAACATCTGAAATAATTTTGCAGACTTTCCAAGTTGAACTGCCCCTCCACTTACACCTGCAATAATCCCTCCTTGATTAAAATACGTTCGTAAAGCTTCTTCCATTTCGCGTTTTTTAATCGCCCTTCTGAATTCTATTGGATTCCCAGCAGAAAGATGAATAATGTCACATTTAAGTAACTCCTTATTTTTCAAGGGATTAAATTCACTATATAGATCAAAGAACAATATGTTTTGAATGCCATAATCACGATAATATTATGCTTTAGTATTGAAATACTTCCTATCCACGTCTTCGGTAGATGGAATATATCCTATCATAATACTTTAAATCTTCCTTCCATCAAATAGTAAATGATCCAACCTTCGATTACCAGGCGATTCAACTACTTGGTCACTATAAAAGAAAAGTTTCCCCATAAATAAACCTCACCCTTAACAGTCTTACATGCATGTCCTTATCCACTATCTAGGCCCTTTAAGAAGGAAGACAGTCATTATTTTCATTATATTTAAACATTATCTACGATCTGCATGGACTTTTATAGTTTCCTTTTTACTTAGGCGAACATATATAAAGAATCGATTTTAAGCTGGATATGTGGCACTTTTCTTAGCCCGCATCGAAGTTATGTTTCAGCTGAAAGTACTGGAATCCATGGAGATCCTGGCAGGTGCTTCTGAAGTGCAGCCCCAAGCCACCTTCTTGAGTCTGAATTCATATAGGGCAAATAGTTTAGGAAGTCCTGCTGGTCCTTTTCTCTTCCTTCCTTGGCCTTATATAACAGCTGCATCTCGGGAGCTGTGAATACCCGGCCGTACCTATCTGTTCTGGCAAAAATTTCTGTTCTCATCCGAATGTCCGGATCTCTTCTGTATAGAATGTTGTCACCAATCTTATCGGTTAATAGAATTTCAATGAATTGTTTTTCTTTGAATAAATGAAGGCAAAAAACGGGTGGCGCGAGATCCGCAGCTGATTTCACGGCTTCCAGGCGGTGCTCCCCTGGTACAGCAGCATATATATCCCATCCACAAAAGTAATCGAGCAAGTATCGGGTATGTTCCCGGTATATACAGATATCGATGTCCTCATGTTGACGGGTAATGTACCCTATTCCCAGGTCTATCGCCCATCCTCCTGAAATCAACCAGGGAAACGTCCAATTTTTCATTATATCCCGTACATGATCTAATTCACTTGTTACCAGCTTCAGCAGGACCACTCCCTCAGAGAATATTCTTAATATTTAATTATTATAAAAACTGTGATATAAGTATAGATAAAGTATTAACTTCATTTTTAAAGAATAATGAAGCAATAACTTCAAAGAGAGGGACGAACATGGATTCACTAACATTTCATGCTTTATTAAAAAGTAAGTTTGACAGTTTATCCGCCGGCCAGAAGAAAGTAGCCCTTTATCTAAGCAAGCATCTGGAAGAAGCTGCTTTTTTAACAGCCTTTCAGTTAGGCAGGAAAGTGGATGTAAGTGAAACAACTGTGATCCGGTTAACGTACGCTCTCGGCTGTGAGGGCTATACAGATATGCAGGCAAGAATTCAGCAGCAGCTGCTTCAGACCACCGCTTTTTCTGGGTCTCTGTTGACCTCTTCAGACGAAACAGATGTTTATTCAAAAATGATCAAAAAAGAAATTCATGTTCTAAATAATCTGCTGGAGCATTTAGACGAGCAATTGATTCGGAAGGCTGCCGATGCGTTACTGCAGGCAGATCAGGTATTGATTGCGGGATATCGTGCTTCCTTTGCAGCGGCCTGCTGGTTCTCCCACACCATCAGCATGCTTAGGGGGAACGTGGTGTTAAGCTCCCCCGCAGGAGATTTCTATGAGAAATTCAACAGTTTAACTAATGAGTCTGTTGTTTTCATTTTCTCACTGCCACGGTATGCACGTGAGTCGCTTGAAATGGCACAATGCGCAGTTGATCGCGGCATTACATTAATATCTGTTACCGATCGTCTTCTGTCCCCTGTCGGCCGCATCTCAAGTTTGGCCTTAACGACAGAAGAGGATGCAAAAGCAGCACCTAATTCTATCGCTTCAGCGATAAGTTTAGCTGAATTAATCATACAGGGTATTTATCAAAGGGCTCCCAAAAGTGTGCTTGCTCATCAGCAGCAGCTCGAAGAACTTTATTCAAAACAGGACATTTTTATCGAATGAAAGAGGTGCGAGAGCTATTGAATCCGATTCATTACTTAGAACAAAAGCAGGGTGAACTTTTTAAAACGTATCACAATCTTCACGAACTTGCCGAACCAAGCTGGCAGGAAAAACAAACATCTGCTTATATTCGAAAGAGGCTCACGGATGCAGGGATTTCCGTTCGTACCTTTGATCAACATTATGGGCTCATTGCCGAAATTCCGGGTGAGACAGAAGAAGTAGTAGCGCTAAGGGCTGATATGGATGCTCTCCTGCAAGAGGTGGACGGGGTGGTCAGACCGAACCATTCATGCGGGCATGACGCTCATAGCACGATGGTTATGCACACAGCTTTGGCGATTGCGTTGAGCGGTATCATACCAAAACGAACGCTTCGTTTTATCTTCCAGCCAGCTGAAGAAAAAGGCCAGGGCGCTCTGCAAATGATGAAAGATGGTGCATTAAGAAACGTTCAATATTTATTCGGTCTTCATGTCCGGCCAAGCTTTGAAGTCCCCATCGGTAAAGCCTCCCCCATCATCATCCATAGCTCTGCCGGTACGGTAAAGGGAACGATCAAAGGCGTCCAGGCCCATGCTGCCAGGCCGGAGGATGGCATCAATGCAATTGAAGCTGCTGCGCTTCTTGTATATAAGCTTAAGCAAATTAAGCTTCCTAAAGAAGAAACCGGTTCCATTAAAATGACGCAGCTGCAATCCGGCAATAATGCTACCAATATCATCCCGGAAACCGCTGTTTTTTCACTGGATGTAAGAGCACAGACCAATAATGCCATGGACAAACTTAAGCAGCTTGCCACAACAGCCATTGATGAAGTTGTTTTAGAAACGGGGGCAACTATCAGCTGGTCAATGGATGAATACGTACCGGCGGCCATAGAAAACAAAGCAGCGAAAAACCTTGCAGCAAGTGCAATAACGAGTATTCTAGGAAGCGCAAATCTGATTCCTTCCTGTATCTCACCCGGCGGAGAAGACTTCCACTTCTACACTCTCGAAAACCCAGGGATCAAAGCCACTATGATTGGATTAGGATGCGGACTGTCCCCGGGCCTGCATCATCCGCAAATGACGTTTAACCAGGACGCATTAATTTATGGAGCTCAAATTTTAACTGCAGCCGTTCTGCTGGCTTCAGAACAGGAAAGGATGTGACCCTAACGGTATGGACATAGAAATCCGCAGACTTACCAGCATAGAAGATTTAGAAGATGTCAGAAAATTAGAATCAAAGATATGGGGCGTGCAGGATTCAGTTCCCACCCATCAAACGCTCACTGCTGTAAAAAATGGCGGATTGGTGCTCGGAGCTTATTATAATGACCAATTGGCAGGATTTCAGTATAGCTTTCCTGGCTACGATGGAAAGACTGTATACCTTTGCTCTCATATCCTCGGTACAGATCCAGACTTCCGTAACCGCGGCATTGGTGAGAAATTAAAGGCAGCTCAGCGGATAGAAGCCGTAAAGCTCGGTTATTCGTTGATTACCTGGACGTACGATCCTTTGGAAAGCATCAATGGATACCTAAACATCCATAAGCTTGGGGGAATTAGTTCCACCTATATCAATAATTGCTATGGAGAGATGGATGACCTATTAAACAGCGGCATTCCATCAGACCGTTTCCTAGTCGAGTGGCATATCACAGACATAAAAGCAAAAATTCCAGAAATCCCCCAGGAGTTCGAAACTGCACAGACAAAGTCACTGATTCAATGGGAAATGGGCGCTGATTCTCTGCCTGTTGTTTCAAGAGTGCTTGAAGCACCATCTGCCCAAGATGGATATGTGTATGTCGCTGTCCCTTCCAGTTACAGGTCCATCCGCGAAATAAATAAAGAAGCGGCCCTGGGCTGGCGGATCCACACCCGGACTATATTTACAGCGCTATTCGAAAATGGATGGCAGGTTTCCCGTTTTTTAAAGCAGCCGGACAAAAAAAGTCCTGTTCATTTTTATGTTCTTTCCAAGAAAGAGGTGAAAACAGATGAAAATTAAAAAGATCACATTAAGACATATGAAACTTGACCTTTTAACCCCGTTCGTAACCAGCTTTGGCATTGAATACGACAAAGATTTTATCCTGGTTGAAGCTGTGACTGAAAGTGGAACAACAGGATGGGCTGAATCTGTTGCGATGCTCGATCCTCTTTATAATGAAGAAACGGTAAAAACCAATTGGCATATACTCGAAGATTATTTAATCCCTATCATTCTTAAATCAGGTATCAGCCATCCGGATGAAGTCTCTGAAAAGCTCTTTAAGCATATCAGGGGAAATTATATGGCAAAGGCAGCGATTGAAGGGGCGGTATGGGATGCTTATGCAAAGGAAAAAGGAATATCTTTGGCACAAGCACTCGGCGGGACCAAGGAAAAAATTGAGGTAGGGGTCTCTATTGGCATTCAGGAATCCATAGATGCTTCCCTCTCGGTGATTGAAGCAAGGCTGAAGGAAGGATATAAGCGATTTAAACTAAAGATTAAGCCGGGATGGGATGTTGAGCTTATTGACCGGGTGCGTCAGGTCTATCCTGAGATCCCATTAATGGCTGATGCCAATTCTGCCTATACGCTGTCTGACATGGACCGCCTAAGGCAGCTGGATGCTTATAACTTGATGATGATCGAGCAGCCGCTTGCCCATAACGATATTATAGATCACGCTGAGCTTCAGGCTGTTCTTTCTACCCCGATTTGCTTAGACGAAAGCATCCATAGCCTTGACGATGCGCGAAAAGCGATAAAACTAGGTAGCTGCAAAATAATTAATATCAAGGTAGGCCGGGTCGGCGGATTAACAGAAGCAAGGAAAATCCACGATCTCTGCATGGAAAGCGGAATTCCGCTGTGGTGCGGCGGCATGCTGGAAGCCGGGATCGGACGTGCCCACAACATTGCCATCACTTCCCTTCCAAACTTCATCCTGCCAGGCGACACTGCAGGTTCTGCCTTGTACTGGAAAGAAGATATAATCACTCCTGAAGTTATAGCAGAAAACGGACTGATTTCGGTACCCAAATTACCTGGAATCGGCTACAAGCCTAATTTAGAAAAAATAGAAAAGTATACCCTTCTCAGCAAAGAATACGAATAATAGTTTGTAAAGCTCCGATCATTGCAACTTACTGATCAGAGCTTTTTTAATCCCCATAACCAAAATATGTATAATGTATTGACACACCCACACGCATGTGTGTATGATTAAATCAAAGACAGCTATCACTTGTATCAAGGATTACTTTGTTTTTACTTCTTTTAGCAGTTGTTCATCCTTTTGAAACTAGAATTATGACGTTATGAACATAAGGCCCATTGAATTTTTCTTACTCTTTTGGTTTGGTATTCGTGCCTAATGGTTATTCATAGACAGCGGTGGAGGTATGAAAAATGAAAGATAGCAGGAAATTCGCAGGCGGATATAAGGTTTTCTTGTCAAAAGCACAGGAATATATGGACAGTAAGGACCGCGTTAAAGGTTTATTAAAAGAAGCAGCGGTAAAGGCTGCTGATAAAAAGGGCAGCCTGAACGAAGCATGGGACAATCTTCAGCTGCTTTTTCAAATGGTTCAAGCGTGGGTAAAGGGGGACTACAAAGAGATCCCAAAGAAGTCGATCCTGACTATCCTTGCCGTCCTTCTCTACTTTGTGGTTCCTACTGATGCTATACCGGACTTTGTTTTCGCTCTTGGTTTCATTGATGATGCTGCTGTGATCGGTTTTGCAGTCAAACAGCTGGTAAGTGATCTAGACGATTTTAAAGCATGGAAAAATTCACAGGCTCCAATTGAATTGGATTGAATAAACAAGGCAGGTTCCGGTGCCTGCCTTGTTTTTTATTGACCACAGCATTTTTTATACTTTTTACCGCTTCCACAGGGGCAGGGATCGTTGCGCCCCACTTTTTCTCGTTCGGTTACAGCGGGTTTATTGACATATTCCTGATAGCTGAGTTCTTTTTGTTCAGCTGCCCGTTTCCAATATTCAAGACGCGGATGAACGATTCCTGCTAGCTTGTAAAAACCATATACGGTCTTTTCTAAGTCTATCATTACTGCCTGATAGCTTTCATTTTTCATAAATTGATCGATCTCCGGCCTGCCTTCAAGCGATAATTGATGGGCTAAGGCTTCAATCACAAGCTCCTTGTCCTCCGGCTGTGTAAACTGCTGATATAACTTTTTCAATTCCATTACGGCCAGAGACGATTTTGTTTCAGCCAGTACAGAAAGTGCATATACATTTCCCTGCCTTGCATAAGGCAGCACAGACTTTATCACATCATCATTTTGAAATTGATTAAGGGTATCCGCCACTTCTACCATCAATAAGTCTTCCTCTTCGCGCGAAAGCATACCAGCCAGCAGGTTTATATACTCATTCTTCTTTAGTAAACCGATCCAATACACGGCAAAAATGCCGGCAAAATTAAACCAGTCTCCGTTTAAGTTTTCATTCAGCAGAAATTTAATTTCGTTGTCATCCACCCAGCCTTTTTTGGCAATTGTCTTAGCAATGAGTTTTGTTTTCCTATATAAAGCATCATCATACGTTTCCTGAGCTTCAAGCTGCGCTAAATGCGAACCATACTCCTCCCATACCTGATCTTCTTCCCCATTAACAAGCACTTCATATAATGCCCATTGGCTGGAAGTAATGAAGGGTGAAAGCTCACTTTTATATTGGAGAGCTTTATTTGGTGGAATGAGATTCACCAGACTCTCATATTGCTCGAAGTCTTTTTTTCCTTTTACATGCTTAATAATCAATGACACAGCTTCTTCATTAAGTGAATGACCTTGGAGCTCATATGAAAGAGAAGCTAAATCTCTACCAGCAGCAGATTCATTTTTGATTAACTGCACGGTCCATTCTTCAGGAATGAGAGGATAGTCTCTCAAAGCCTGCAGGATGAAGAGTCTTACAATCTCATCCTCCGACTTCAGATGCGGCGATAATTTTTCTTTAAATGTCATAGCAATTTTCCTTTCAACTTCCTTGCAAACTTAATTGCGTTTTACAATTCTTGTGACAGTATCCTTACGGTCGGTCTATCCGCTCTTGACCAATTCAGAAGAGACAGCTCACTTTTGTGAACCCACTTCAATTCAGAATGTTCCTTGGCAGAAGGATGACCGCTTACTATTTTGGAGCGGTATGTAATTAGCTGAACAATAATCGAAGAATATTCCTCGGCTGCTTCTGTTATTTGGCTGAAGACTTCTATTACACATCCAAGTTCTTCCCTAATTTCCCTGATCAGCGCTTCCTGGTCCGTTTCACCTGTTTCAACTTTCCCTCCCGGAAACTCCCATACATTCGGCTGCGCCATAACAGGAGATCTTAATCCGCATAATACTTAAGCTCTATCATTCTCTATAACAGCACCGATAACCCTAATGGTTTTCTTCACACAATTTCCATCCTTCAAACAGCCTCATTTATCTCTCATCATATACGTTTCTTGTCCGTGAATACAAGTCTGCATGAGCGGACCCGCTGCCTGCCTGAATTCAAATTTTTTGACTATTCTACCTACTCAAGTATAATGAATTTTAACCATGGCGAAAGATGTCGAAACTAAAAGATGAACTCCTTCACCAAAGCTTAAAACGGTACATACAAGCCGGACTCATAGAGCTATAATACTTTTACTCACGATGGGAATTTTAAGTATAGACTAATTATTAGGAAGGGTGTAACAATGAAAGTTCGATTACATCCGTTAGGGGATAATGCCATCATTATCGAATTCGGAGAAGAAATAACTATTGATATCCACAAAAAAGTCCAAAGGGTATCCTCCCTTTTAGAGAACCATTCGGCCCAATGGATGATTGAATTCATACCTGCTTTCTCAACTGTCACTGTTTTTTACGACCCCCTGCTGGTTTCATCTCTGACAAAACAAGACCGGCTGCCTCCTTATAAATGGGTTTGTAACGAGCTTCAGCGCTTCTTAAGCAGTGCGACTATCGAAGAAACACCTGCCCCGAGGGTCGTCGAAATCCCAGTCTGCTATGGAGGAGAGTTCGGGCCTGATCTCGAGTTTGTCGCTGAACATAACGGATTAACTCCAGAAAAAGTAATAGATATTCATGCTGATGGCGACTATATCGTATATATGATCGGCTTCGCTCCCGGCTTTCCTTATTTGGGTGGAATGCCTGAAACGATTGCTGCACCAAGGAGAGAATCCCCGCGGTTCAAAATCCCGCCGCGTACAGTAGGTATTGCCGGCAGGCAGACAGGTATATATCCAATTGAGACGCCAGGCGGCTGGCGGCTGATCGGCCGTACCCCCCTGCCCCTGTTCCGTCCAGATCAGAACATTCCAAGTTTGCTGAGGGCGGGCGATAAGATAAAATTTAAACCAATCAGCTTAGAAGAATATAAATCGCTTGAGGAGGAAAGCCAATGATCCGCATAATGAAGCCTGGCCTTCTTACAAGCATTCAGGACTTAGGCCGGTATGGCTATCAAAAATACGGAGTCATCTCAAGCGGCGTGATGGATCAGCTGGCACACCGCATTGCCAATTTATTGGTCGGAAACTCTGAAAACGAGGCCACACTGGAACTCACATTAATTGGACCAGCTTTACGATTCGAAAGAGATACCCTTATTTCGATATGCGGTGCAGATTTAAGCCCTGCAATTGATGGCATTCCTGTTCAGCTATGGAAAACCATATACATAAAGAGCGGAAGTCTGCTCACTTTTGGCCGAAATCAGTCAGGCTGCCGAGCCTATATAGCAGCTGCAGGCGGATTTTCCGTTCCAGATGTAATGGGCAGTAAATCTACATATTTAAGAGCCGGAATCGGCGGCTTTGAAGGACGTTCCCTTAATACGGGTGATGAGGTACTCTTCGGGATGCAGAGTTCTCTATCCGCCAAAATGATGGATTATCTTAGAAAACAACAAACAGACCAGCCTTTCAGCCAGCTTGACTGGTCCGTATCCTCAGGATTGATTTCCTTCTATAAATCGAATACAAAAATCAGGATCATCAAAGGCCGCCAATTTGATTGGTTTACAAAAGACAGCCAGAAAGCATTCTTTTCCGTCCCTTTCCAAGTTACACCACAGTCCGACCGGATGGGATATAGGCTTAATGGTTCCAAGCTGGAAGTAGAAAATAAGGCAGAAATGATTTCAGAAGCTGTAAGCTTCGGTACGGTGCAGGTTCCTTCCAATGGCAGCCCGATTGTACTTATGGCTGACCGGCAGACAACAGGAGGATATCCAAAAATCGGACAGGTTCCAGCCGTCGATTTGCCGCTGCTGGCCCAGGCTAAGCCAGGTGATAGCCTTGCATTCGAAGAAATCCCGCTGGAAGCTGCTCAAAATCTCTACCTTAAAAGAGAACAAGAAATTCAGCATTTAAAACAAGGCATTATTCTAAAGTTTACCAGCTAGGAGGAGTTTGGTTTGGTTGTTGTAGATATTAATTGTGATATGGGTGAAAGCTTTGGCGCATACAAGATGGGCAGAGATGAAGAGATATTAGATTATATAACGTCTGCCAATATTGCCTGCGGATTTCATGCCGGCGATCCTCGTACCATGAAAAATACAGTGAGACTGGCACTAGAAAAGAACATTGGAATCGGGGTTCATCCCGGGCTGCAGGACTTAGCCGGCTTCGGAAGAAGAGATATGAACATTTCGCCCGAGGAAGCATATGACATTGTTATCTATCAAATTGGCGCACTATACGCTTTTGTTAAATCAGAAGGCGGGAGTCTGCAGCATGTGAAGCCTCATGGAGCCCTGTATAATATGGCTGCGAAAAGTGCTATATTATCAGAGGCCATTGCAGAAGCTGTCTACAAAGTGGATCCTGAACTTATATTATTCGGGCTCGCCGGCAGTGAACTGATCCGTGCTGCCCAGAAGATAGGCTTGAGTTCCGCAAGCGAGGTCTTTGCTGACCGGACGTATCAAGACGATGGCTCACTTACCTCCCGGCGTGCTGAGGGAGCACTTATTACAAATCATGATGCTGCTGTAAAGCAGGTGGTCCGGATGGTAAAGGAAGGCAGCGTAACCTCCCTTCAAGGGACCGAAGTCTCCATCCAGGCCGATACAGTCTGCATTCACGGAGACGGAATACATGCATTAGATTTTGCAAAGAATATCACAGCTGCCCTAAAGGAATCAGGTATTACGATTGCTACATTAAAATAAGCTTAGAAGGAACAAGCTAATAATAATAATCTTTCCTTCAAGGAACAGGCGTCCGGCAGCATTTAGGACGCCTCTCATTTTGACTCCTGAGCATAATCTGCCTGAATTGATATTATTATTTATTGAGGATACGTGATTTCGGCTTGTATTCTCTTTTATTTCGAAAAAATCTAGTTCATAATTAATGGGGTGCTTCTGAATTTGTAGATCACCCCCGCATTTTCCATTAACTCTCTTCACAAAAGATGCAGCCTTGTGTACCTCCTCTGGAATCACCAGGCAGACTGTAAGAATATCTTAAAGGAGCTGGAAGTTTTGAAAGATGACATCATTAAAAGATTTACTTCTTATGTAAAAGTGGACACTCAATCCAGCGATAGCAGCGAGAGTACTCCCTCAACACCCGGACAGCTTACTCTAGCCAATATGCTTGTCGAAGAATTAACATCAATCGGCATGGAAGAAGTGACGATTGATGAGAATGGGTATGTTATGGCATCCCTTCCCTCTAATACAGACGGAGAAGTACCGACCATTGGCTTTCTTGCCCATGTAGATACAGCCACTGATTTTACTGGAGCAAATGTAAATCCACAGCTTGTTGAACATTACGATGGTACAGATATTACTTTAAATGAAAACTTACATATTGTTTTATCACCAAATGATTTTCCAAACCTAAGCAGCTATAAAGGACATACCTTAATAACAACCGATGGCACCACTCTCCTTGGCGCTGATAATAAAGCAGGTATTGCCGAGATCATGTCAGCCATGGATTATTTAATTAAGCATCCGGAAATCAAGCATGGAAAAGTAAGAGTAGCCTTTACTCCGGATGAAGAGATAGGCAGAGGGCCGCATAAATTTAATGTGGATGCCTTTAATGCTAAATTCGCTTATACGGTGGACGGCGGACCACTTGGAGAACTGGAATATGAGAGCTTTAATGCAGCCTCAGCAAGGATTACCATTACAGGGCGTAACATTCACCCTGGATCAGCGAAAAATAAAATGGTGAACTCCGCTAAGATTGCGATGGAGCTTAACAGCATGCTGCCTGCAGAAGAAGCACCGGAGTTTACAGAAGGCTACGAAGGCTTTTATCACCTCTCATCCGTAGAAGGAGATGTTTCTGAAACAAAACTTAGCTACATTATCCGGGACTTTGATCGGGAGCAGTTCAACGGAAGAAAAGCAGCCCTTGAAAAGATTGTAGATGAATTGAGAGTTCGATACGGCAAAGACCGCATTCATCTAGAATTGAAGGACCAATATTATAATATGAGAGAGAAAATCGAGCCGGTTATAGAGATAGTTGACATCGCTCATCAAGCGATGGAGAATTTAGGCATCCAGCCCATCGTAAAGCCTATCCGCGGAGGAACAGACGGTTCACAGCTCTCCTATATGGGGCTTCCGACACCGAATATTTTTACAGGTGGGGAAAATTATCACGGCAAGTATGAATATATCTCCGTGGATAATATGATAAAAGCTGCCGAAACAATCATTGAAATCATTAAACTGTATGAACAAAAAGCTTAATCATTCATTGCAACACGAGCTGACTCAGCAAACTTGAGCCAGCTCTTTTATTTTATTAACTCTGTTAAACATGGCTGTTGATTGCAGCTAGCAGGCACTCGCTTTCCGCGGGGCGTTCCGGGAGCCTCCTCGGCATTGACGCCTGTGGGGTCTCCCTTGCCCCGCTTTTCCCGCAGGAGTCTCGCATATCCGTTCCAATCAACATCGTGCAAAAATCAACAATGACCTTTAGGCATAGCTATTTTATTAAGGAAGTATGGAAAAAACTGATACTATTATGATAAAAATAAATCCTTTTCCACGGAACATATATTTTCTGAACAATTCCTGATATAATGTTTTGAGTCTTTTTGAGATGAAGGAGCCAGATATGTCAAAACAAAAGGTGTTAATCATCTATTTTTTAACCAGTATTACGTGGATCGTTGCAACAGACTTCCTTGTGGATTTATATATAACAAATCATTCAGTATATATGTGGATTCAAAAGATAAAAGGCCTATTGTTCATATTTTTCACAGGTGCACTCATTTATGTTCTTCTCTCTAAAAACGAGAAGTTTTCACAGCTGAAGGAAGAAGAACAGCGTCTGTCTACACTAATTAATTCCATGGTCGACTTTGTTAACTTTAAGGATGGAGAAGGCAGATGGATCAAAGCCAATACATTCGGCCTTAAGCTATTTCAGCTGGAACAAGTAAATTATATAGGCCTGAAGGATTCTGAACTGGCGGAATATACAGATTTTTATAATGAAGCCCTTAAATATTGTGAAGTGTCTGATGAGGAAACCTGGATTGAAAAAGAAATCACACGATGCGAAGAGATTATCCCGCTGCCCAATGGAGATCAGAAAACATTTGATACCATTAAGGTACCACTGTTTAACCCGGATGGTTCCCGCAAAGCCCTTGTTGTCATAGGCCGGGATATTACGGAAAGAGTAAATGCAGAGAAAAAACTTTCTGACAGCCAGCAGCAGTATAGATCCCTATTCGAATACAATCCTGATCCAGTATTCATGATTGACTTGAACAACAATATCACCAATATTAACCCGCAATTCGAGTATACCATCGGCCTGTCCCAGGATCGTTTAGTCGGAAGGTCTATTAACCAGTTCGTTTCAGGATATGAGCTGGACGATAAAAAGCTTCGGGATTCTTTTGCATATGTCCTTAGAAATAAGGAGGGTATTACAACAGGAGATATTAAGTTTGCTACTACCAGCGGCAAAACGCTCCTGCTCGCCTGTACCTTGGTACCGATGCTGATTGACGGTGAAATCACTGGAATTATTGGATATGCCAAGGATGTCACGGTCATCAGGGAGACTGCAGAGCGCTTGAGGAAAACGGAAAAGCTTTCCGTTGTAGGCGAGCTCGCTGCAAGCGTGGCACATGAAGTAAGGAATCCATTAACCTCGCTGAAGGGATTCGTCCAATTGCTAAAAGATAGTGATGAGACCTATCAAACCTATTACAGTATCATGCTCAATGAACTGGACCGTATCAATCAGATTGTCAGCGAACTGCTTGTTCTGGCAAAGCCGCAGGAAAAAGAGTTCAAGAAGCACAATGTGGTCCATCTCCTTTCGGATGTGAAGGCATTGCTCGAACCTCAGGCAAACTATGACGGCGCTGAAATCATAATCGCCGTCAAAAACGAATTACCCTTAATTTCCTGTGAGGCCAATCAGTTAAAGCAGGTATTTATTAATATTATTAAAAACTCTATTGAAGCATCCGCGCAAAAAGTCAAAATCAGTGTTGAAAAGGAAAAGGACATGGTTTCAATTCTGATTAAAGACGATGGATGCGGCATCGAAAAAGAAAGAATCAAGAACCTTGGGGAACCTTTTTACTCCTCGAAGGAAAAAGGCACTGGCCTAGGATTGACCGTAACTTACCGTATCATTGAAGCTCACCGCGGAAAACTTGAATTTAATAGTGAGGTCAGCAAAGGTACCGAGGTTAAAATCTTGCTGCCCGCCGATGCTGATGATTGGCAAAGGCCGTACTGAACTTAAGTACGGCTCTTTTTAAGCTGGACTGTGGTTTGATAAGTGTTTCTGTTTAACTTAGGTAACTTATACTTTAGGAGTCTCTCCGATATGGGCTTGATGGAGATTGCAATGAAAACAGTCATTATTGAGGATTTCCCGATAAAATTAAATATTTGACGCTGAAACTTAAGTTCCAAGCTCAAAAGACTTGGTTTTCCTTACAGTCATCTCCAGAACTATTCATAGACCCGGTTTTCAACCTGCCCCTGCCACCTCTTCATCTCGTTCTCTTCCCGAAAACCTCTCATATCTTCAAAAACATCATAAATCTTAAGCTGATTGGAAAAAGTAATAAAGAAAATGCGGAGGTGACGTGAATTGGAACAACAACCTGAAATACGGGATTTTGTAACAATCGAAGATGAAGAAGGTATAGAACGGCAGTATGCGGTTGAAGCACTATTTGATATGGAGGATCAATCTTATGCTCTGTTAACCTCTGGTGACGACACGATTCTTGTTGGTGTAGAGGAAGAAGATGGAGAGCAGTATATCACAAACATTGATGATCCCGAGGAGCGGGATAACGTTTTAGCAGCGTACCAAATTGCTGTCGATGCGGCTCCTGCAGAGAATGTAGGGGACGTAGCGGATTTTTAAATATCTTAACACGCTCAGGGTGAATTCTCTGCACCCAAAACGGTTACCTTATTAATGAGCATGATGGTATGCTCAATAACCGTCGGGAGTGATGTATCTTGGCAAGAAACAAACTTTTGGTTCCTGGTGCAGGTAATGCCCTAGATCAGATGAAGCAAGAAATTGCTAATGAGTTTGGAGTTCAGCTTGGTGCAGATACGACCGCACGTGCTAATGGTTCTGTCGGCGGAGAAATGACGAAGCGTATGATTGCTTATGCGCAGCAGCAATTAGCTCAACAGCAAGGACAGTAACCGAAAAAGAGGCCGAATCACGGCCTCTTTTTTTCTAAAAATAAACGAAATCATCAAAAGAGATTGACAATTCAATCATGCCCTGATAAATTAGAATACATATTAAAATCAATGACGAGAAGAGTAAGATAAGTATTCTGTTCCCCAGAGAATCGGCGCTGTTGCTTTCTAAAGGCAACTTGGTGAAAGCCGGTGTTCAGTCCTTATCCGAAGATCATCTCTGAGATGCAAAGCTGAAGCTAGTAAGCTTTGACGGTTTTTCCTCCGTTACCATGGGACACGTATGATAGTACGTTGACTGAGTGCTGCATGATTTGTAATGCAGAATTAGGGTGGTAACGCGAGCGTAAACTCGTCCCTGTTTAACAGGGGCGGGTTTTTTATTTTTTTGGCTGTTTTCTCAAATTTGTCTGCTAATGAACAAGTAGGTTATTTCCACTCCAGGATGCTCGCTTTCCGCGGGGCGTGCGGTGAGCCTCCTCGGCGTATCGCCTGTGGGGTCTCACCTGATCGAAAAGCGGAGGACGGTGCTTTTCAAGAAAAGATCCATCCAAAAGCTGAATGATGATCTTTTTTACTAGAGGCAAAACGCTAAAAGAAAAGCAGACACCTGATAAAGAAGACTTGCTGATTGGCTAGCGATAGCGAAGACAGAAGCTTAGTCGCCCTTACCACGCTCCAACCGCCACGTCCTGTGGCCCCGCCTGGCTCGCACATCCTGTGCTTCGTGCGTTAGCCCGGCATAAGACTAGCGGCAGTAAAAGGCCGATTTTG
Source organism: Peribacillus deserti (assembly GCF_002863585.1). Lineage (GTDB taxonomy): Bacteria > Bacillota > Bacilli > Bacillales > DSM-1321 > Paraperibacillus > Paraperibacillus deserti_A. The sequence continues at coordinate 101,815 of NZ_PGUY01000017.1, forward strand.
CCTTTTAATGACGATTGGCTTATGACCGAAGGTGATAGTCCGGAGCTGGACAATACCCGCTGCTCCCGCAGGAGTCTCGCACCTACCGTTCCAATCACCTTGATTTGACAACGGGTTGTGGTCAAACAATTAATCAATAAACAACATCTTTTTTGAAAACAGCCTCTTATTTTAATACATCAAAGGAGCGATCACATTGAAAAAAAGAGACACATTATTTATTGGCCTTATGCTATTTTCCATGTTTTTTGGAGCTGGTAACCTTATCTTCCCTCCATTCTTAGGAGCTGAATCAGGCACCTCCTTCTGGCCTGCTATCGCAGGATTTATTTTAACTGGCGTCGGACTTCCATTTGCAGTGCTGTTAGCTGTTTCCCTTGTTAAAGGAGGAGCCCAAACGATCGGAAACAGAGTGCATCCTGTATTCAGCACCGCCTTTATGGTGATCGTTTACTTAAGCATCGGACCATTCCTGGCAATACCAAGAAATGCAAATGTGGCCTATGAGATGGGTCTAAAGCCATTTTTGGGCAGCTCAGCATCAGGATTTTCCTTATTTATTTTCACACTGGTTTTCTTTGCACTTGTTTATGTAATCAGCTTGAACCCTTCTTCTATGGAAAAATATATGGGCCGCTGGATTACACCAGTACTTCTTCTATCAATGGTTGTTCTATGTGTGACTGGACTTCTTAAACTTGATTCTCCTTTACAGGCACCAGCTGACGCATATGCCTCGGGTGCATTTTTTAAAGGGTTTCTTGAAGGATATAACACCATGGATGCTCTTGCTTCTTTAGCATTTGGGATTGTTATTCTGACAGCGATTGGGCAAAAAGGAATAAGCGATCGAAAACAATTAACGACATATACGTTGAAAGCTGCAGTGATTGCGGGTGTACTGCTTGCTCTTGTTTATGTTTCACTCGGGTTAATGGGCGCGAGGATGCCTGCAGGAAACTCCGCTAATGGTACAGAACTTCTTTCAGCTGCATCTGTCCTTCTCTTAGGAAACAGCGGTACGGCGCTTCTCGGTGTGATCTTTACACTGGCCTGTTTTACGACTGTAGTTGGACTGACTGCTGCCTGCGGCCAGTACTTCTCCCGCCTTCTGCCAAAAGTCAGTTACAAATTAGTTGTATTAGCAGTCACACTGGTTGGATTTACTCTTTCTAACCTGGGGTTAAACCAAATTTTAAAAATATCCGTACCGTTTCTTGTTATGGCTTATCCACTGACAATTGTACTGATCACTCTTACTTTCTTCAGCCGCTTCTTCAAGGATTCACGGAGAGTATATGCGAGCACTGTGTTATTCACAGGCGTATTTGCCTTAATTGATGGGTTAACGGTTTTCGGCCTTGATTTAGGACTTGTACAAAATTTGAGGGACTTCCTTCCGCTTTCCGCAAGCGGCCTTCAATGGATTCTGCCGGCCATCGCCGGGGCAATTCTTGGTTTAGTTCTCGATAAACTGTTTAAAGCATCGTCTCGCGGAGAAGTGGCTACACCGAAAAACACCCAAAAAGTGTCTTAATTTGGAGGTACTTGTATGTTCTCATTTAAAGTCAATGAAGAAATATCCATAGAGCTTTTACAGCAGCAGCACAAAGAGGAATTATTTCTGCTGATTGACAAGAACCGTGAGCATCTTCGCAAATGGCTTTCATGGGTAGATAAGAGAAAATCTGCCGCGGATCTTGAACCAATTTTCCCAATCTGGCTGAAGAACTACGCAGACAATAATGGATTCGATGCTGGAATCCGTTACAAAGGAAAACTGGCCGGTATGATCGGGCTTCATTATATTGATTGGAAAAATAAAAGCACGAGTATTGGGTATTTCTTATCAGAGGAAGCCCAGGGCAGCGGAATCATTACTACATGTGTACACGGACTTTTACTATATTTATTTACAGATCTTGAACTGAACCGTGTGGAAATACAATGTGCGGCAGGCAATGAACGGAGCAAAGCCATCCCAGAACGGCTCGGGTTCGTGAAAGAAGGCATCAAACGTGATGGACAATGGCTATATGACCATTATGAGGATCTTGTAACTTATAGTATGCTTGCCGAAGAGTGGAAAAAGAATAGTAAGTGCGGATCCGTAGTTGATTAAGACAGTTTCCACAACGGATGCTGCCTCCTTATATGTATACAGTAAAAAAGCAGGAAACCTAATCAGAGTTTCCTGCTTTTTATTATTCGCGGCCCTTAGAAGGTTTTATAATAAACGATAAAACCGTCAGGATCACAAGTATTGCAATACAGACAGCGGAGCTTAGCCTGTTTGCTTCGCTTAAGATTAAAGCTATAAAGCTTACTCCTAAACCAATGATGGCGAACAGTGTTGCGAATGGGAAACCCCAGACTTTAAAATATGGTTCTTTTCTGTAAGTACGGCGCAGCCTTAGCTGTGCAAGACAAATGCTGATCCAGATAAATGAAACGGCAAATCCCGGGATGGCCATTAAGTATCCAAACACCCTGTCAGGTTCCAAGTAAGCAATGTATGCGCCCGCTATCAGGACGACCGCACTGATGATCAAACTTACAACAGGCACCCCCCGCTTAGAAACAAAGCTTAAGCTTTTTGGGGCCACACCTGTAACAGCCAGAGAATGCATCATTCTCGTACTTCCATATATACCTGAATTTGCTGCTGATAGAACAGCTGTAATCAGAATGAAGTTCACAACATGCGATGCGCCTTCCAGCCCAGCAGTTTTAAATACCTGTACAAATGGACTGCCGCTTTGATCGATTGAATCCCATGGTATCAATCCGCAGATGATAAGAATCGGCAGAGTATAGAATAACACTACGCGGAACATGACTCCCTTCACGATTCCGGGAAGCGACTTCTCTGCATCCTTCATTTCAGTGATTGTAAGACCGATCAGCTCGGAACCTCCGTAAGAGAACATCACAATCAGCAAGGTAGAAAAAACGGCTCCCCATCCATTCGGAACAAAGTCCGCATAATTTTGCAGATACGGAGTTTCCCCTTGGCTTGGAATGATCCCAAATAAAATGGCGGTTCCTAATAATATGAACGCAATAATGACGAAGATTTTTAGACCAGCAAACCAGTACTCTATTTCTCCATAATATTTTACACTAAAACTGTTCAGCAGGATGATACCAAGAGCGCATAGCAGGCTCAGCGCCCAAAGCGGAGTATCCGTAAACCAATATTGAAGGAAGCTTCCCGCTGCAATCACTTCAATCACACAAACCACAAGCCATAAAATAACATACAGCCAGCCCGTTACAAACGATACTTTTTCTCCCAGTGCCTTTCCGATCAGCTGATTCATATTCTGCCCTGGATAAACAATGGCCATCTCAGCCAGAGCAGCCATGACAATCAAGAGCAGAAGGCCTGCAAATAAATAGGAAAAGATGACCCCCGGACCAGCCAGCCCAACTGTGTCTGCACTCCCTTTGAAAATTCCGGTTCCTATCATGCCACCCATGGCGATCATTCGAACATGACGCGCTAGCAGCTGTTTCTGTAACTTATCACTTTGCATGTGACACCACCCTATTCACGTAAATAGATTTGATTTGCTTTTCCTGTATCCAAAAGTATCAGTAAACCATTAATTTCTAAAAAATAAAAATCCCTGCTGAAAAGAATCAGCAGGGACGATTATGATCGCGGTACCACCCTAGTTGTAAACACAGTTTACCTCTTGATTGCAATAACGGTTTAATCCGTCTTCCCTAGTAAGTGAGAGAAGAAAGCTCCAGGAGTGAAATTCATCTTAACATATGTACCGGCTTCCACCATGCTGTTTGGAATGCTTTCCCGCAGCCCCCGGCTCTCTATAACAGTGAAGTTAAAACTACTATAATTCCCATCAACGCTTTATTAATATTTTATTAGAATAATTAAAGGTATTTCTTGATTATAGTGAGGTTTGAAAGATCTGTCAAATGTTTTTTGATAATTTAGACATCTTGAACCTTACACACTTATAGCCGGCATGGTTTTACCAGTTTCGAGCAGACTTTTTAGATTGCTTAGAATAGCAGGCCAGCCATTATTTAACCCGGCAAACGTATCATCCGCTTCCACATAATCTACCGGCAGTAAATTCTCGTGCCTGAGGGTCAACTTAACGGCCCCACTCTGAGGCTTTAAATCGAAAGTCACCACGTAAGGCGTTTCACGCGGTGTATCATCCGCTGCCCCTTCCCAAGTAAAAGAAAGAAGGCGATTCCGCTCAATTTTTAGTATCTTCCCAGAGACATCAAGGCCGCCATCTTCAAGAAGATAGGCAACTCGAGAACCTTCCTTCCAATCAGATTTAACGATTCTGCCAAAAAAATATTTTTTGGTAAATTCACCATCCGTAATCCTCTGCCAGACTTCATCTATTGTAGCCGCAATGTACGTTACGTACACAAAAGCTGGTGTACTCATGATTATTTTCCTCCTAAAGTATATATCTATCATTAATTAACTGGCTCTAGAAGTGATAGAAACTGAGGGTGCAGCTATACATACCAAAATAGGGTTAAAAGAGGGTTATAAGCAGCAAAAACACCCGATTTTATATTCAAATCCTAAGTATAATTCATTTCCGCCTGTCTCTGTACCTTTATTAAGTAACCGGCTCTAGAAGTGATAGAATCTGAGGGTGCAGCCATTACATATACAAAATGGGGCTAAAAGAGTGCTAAAAGCGGCTAAACACCCGATTTTATATTGAAATCCTAAAGTTTTATTCATTTCGGACTGTCTCTGCAAATCGGGTAATGGAAAATACGCTCCATCTGTATAGTTATCTTCAAAATAACCCTAACAGCAGAATCTTATGCTTATGTTTTAGAGGTTTATGCTTATGTTTTCAGGTTTTATGCTTAACTTCCATACTTTTATGCTTATGTTTGAAGGGTTTATGCTTATAGGCAAGCTCTCTATGCTTATTAGGAGCCCCTTATGCTTAAGAATATGGTTTTATGCTTATCAAGGACCTGTTATGCTTAGATATTACGGTATATGCTTATCACGTCACTCTTATAGTCTACGTTTATTCCTAACCTATCATGTTCACCAATAATCTCATATATCCACTGAACCATCAAGCTGCATATGGATCATGACCTCCTATACTTAACGATTAGTCTGCAAGTTGTGCTGCCCATTAATGTCCTGCGATGTCAACTAAACCTTAATGCACACTAGAAAAGCTGCTCATAATCAGTATAGATTTATTAGATGCCTCCAGCTTCATTCTCAACAGACTCTAATCCTCATCCTTTACATCCATATCCTCAGGAATCGGTTCATTCAGCCACTCTGCAAAAAGACTTTTATACTTTTCCAGTTGTTCCAGGTGTGTGGAGAATTGGTCCTTGTTAATGAGATACTGCTCCCCGTCATGCAAAGCCCGGATTTTCTTTTGAAGCACCAGACTCTCTATGTAATTTTCAGGCATAGCGAGATAGTCTGCTGTTTCTTTTATCGTAAGATACACAACTCTTCACCTCTTTTTTACCTACTATAGCTGTTTTCAAAGAAATTGGAAACTCTATTCACGAAAAAAACAGCATAACCTTATTACCCGGATATGCTGGTTCTTTTCTTTATTGCACGTCTCTTCTTGGCACTAAACTACTATCTGCCGGTCAGCCCATGTTTCTCTCTTAAGGACAGGGGAGCCGCTTTAATCATCCGGTCTACAACAAAACCGGCCAGCACGACATCATCCACTATTCCAAAAATGCTTAGGAAGTCAGGAATTAAATCAAAAGGAAAGAAGGCGTAGGTGAGTATTAATAATAATCCGAAAGCTTTTTTGCTAGATGGAACTTCCTTTGTCAAAAAGAAATCTCTTAAGAACGGAATGAACTTCCAAAACTTCAGAACAAATTTAATTCTTTTTAGAAACCGAAACATATAGATCGCCCCTTCCGTGTTTATTCAATGATCTGAATCCTATCGAGGTCCCGGCTCTCTACTCCTTCGTCAAAAGTTAGCTTCGTCTTAAATCGGTACGAAACTTCCTTTGATGAAATAGGAACAGAATCCGGCAGTTTAAATGTGAATGATATTTTATTAGTTTCCTCTGCTTTAATAAGCTGTGTTGTCAGTATGGTTGCTGAATCAATCACGTTTTCAGCATCAGCCGCTTTATCCGTCATGACCAAATCACAATCAATCCGTTTAATTTGCTGTTCGATTGTACCGCCTTTTATAAGAAAATATCCGTGAACTGCATCACCTGGCTTAAACGTGTCCTTTTGTAAAATAAGATCAATCTTTGCTGAGCCTACTCCTATTAAAGACATATATTTTCTTAACAACATTCGTTTTCCTCCATTATTAATAGTGACTTTTACAGATACTAACTATTTATAGCTTACATATTTGTCATCAATGCGTCGTTCAAGCTGTTCAAGCTGAACTTTATCCTGCAGCAGTTCTTCCTTGTTTTTCTTTACAAGCTGAGACAGAGATAATTTCTTTTTTTTCATGTAACTACACTCCCATTCATGTTAATTTTATTAATCACGCATTATATGTTTGAATATTGCCCTCCTGAAAAGAGCGATTTAGTCAAATAAAAAACCTCTACCAGCGGTGTGGTAAAGGTTTTGGATACAAATAAAGACCTTTACCGGGTGGGTAAAGGTCTTGCTAACAACGTATACGCTGCCAGCAAAGCCGGGAGAAAATCTCCGAAATGACGACTCTGCTGTAAAAGCTACTCCCCTTTAGGAGAACTATATTCGACTATTTGTACTTATCATAATATATCTTAAGAGAAATGTCAAAGGGTGTGAAGTTGTTTGGGATAGCGTGCCGCTACATTTTTACGTGCGATTATTAGGCCGTCATGCACCATGTACTTCGGGCGGTACTTATGAATCAATCGATGCTTTAATCGCACACTTTGTCCTTCAGCTACCCAGTTTCCGTGCTCTTTTTTTCCTTTAAAAACACTGACAAAATAATCTTCTTCCGGATAATCCCCTAAATATGAAAATCCATTCCGCACATAAAATCGTTTTAATTTTTCATTGCCGGCCCAGCAATCTAAAAAAAGCGGTTTATGTAAAAGCTCGGCAGCAGTACGGGCAAAGCTTATGATCTGGGCACCAGCTCCTTTTCCCTGATAACGCGGCAAAATAGCTATTTGAGCAAGATATAGACTGTCTGCCGGTATGTTCAGATACTTTAATTGGTCAATTCCCCTCATACAGAAGGTACCAGCCAGCTGTAAATCGTTCAATAATTTATAACAATTCCCCTGCTTAATATCGCGCTCAATCTCTTCTTTCTCCCAGGGGTAGGTCCACTGATTTATTCCTCTTTGGTGCAAGTCCATTGTAACCTTATTTAATAGCCTAGTAATATCAGGTACGTCCGCCGTTTCCGCTAATTTAATCTCCACCATAAAAAAACTCCCTATATAGTAGATTAATTCCAATAATTCTTCATCAACTCTGAAACCATCCTGGCATCTAATTTCTCCAACCGGGCAGGAATTTCTTCATCACTGATTTGATGTCCATCACCGGTGTCCCGTGCACGGCATCTAAGTCCTTTACATTTCTGCCCTCCTTCTTCAAGAATGTTATTATGGGGCTGCCGATTCAATCGTTTAGCATCATTCAACTCAGCTGGTTCATTTTGTTTTTTATATAGTAAGGCAAAGTTCTGCTTATCCACAAAGAAAACCCTCTAATTACATAGAAGGTTTTCCTTTCATTGCATCTGCCTATTCCACTTGAAGCACTTGTTTTAAGTACATTTTTAGACCCTGAATCTGTTCCTTAACATAAACTCTATCATGCTCATACTTATTTAACGTTAAACTCTGAAGCAAAAGCCCGTCATTAATATTTATGATAAACATAACAATCGCTTCAGTCGGCTGGATAGGTTTAAACTCACCTGTCTTCATGCCATTTTCAATTAAAAGTGAAAAATTCCGAATGGCAGTTTCTCCCCTTTTTAAAAGGTAAGAAGAGCGCTCTTCTTTTCGAGTACTAAAAACAAAGTATTCGAATTGGACAATTCCAAAACCCACTCCAGGTTCTAACAATCCGGCCTCCACTTCTGCTAAGTAATTCTCGATAGCAGCCCAGGCCGTTTTACTTTCACCAATAATCTTTTTTATCCAATTTTCAAATCCCTCATCATTACGGTCCGTAATCTGCCGGAACATTTCATCTGTACTGGAAAAATACTGATACACTCCGCCTCTGCTTAAACCTGAAGCTTCCACAATATCTGTCATTGTTGTCTGATCGAACCCTTTTTGGATAAACACTTTTCTTGCGGTATCCAGAATCTCCTGCCTACGCTTCTCTTTGTATTCCTGGCTCACTTTCGGCAAAGGTGACACTTCCTTTTATTCCTGGTTTTACAATAGCGGTCCCAATTCCTATTAAGACTAGCAGTCCGCCGGATAAAATAAACGCAGCTTTAACGCCGATTCCTTCCACAAGGACCCCGCCTAGAATCATTCCAATGATGGAAGCAGCTGTAGCTACACTATTAATAGTACCAAAAGTCCGTCCGCTCATGTGCACGGGTGTATTTTTTTGAGCCATGACATTAAATGGAATAAACACGGACGCCGCTGCAAAACCTGCTAAAAAGAAAACAGCTGGCATCACGATATTTAATGTAATAATCGGCAGGTTAACTAAAAAGACGATGGAAGCAAAAGCTGCACCCACTCCGATGGCTCCGAATGCCAAATACCCGTTCACCGATGAAATTTCTTTTTTGCCCAGGTAGGCTGACATCACGAACATGCCAGCACCTGATGCCGACATGGCATACCCTACAAGATTAACAGGTTCTCCTGGAATTTCCCGAAGCAGAATCATGATCTGTGTATCTGCAATCTGTAACACTAACAAAGCCGAACTTAAGATTAATAATCCAAATAACACCGCAGGCATGGTTTTAATGAAGGCAAAGCCTGCTTTCATTTCCTTGAACATTCCAGCTTTTTTTACATTTTTATTTTCTTTTACTTTTTCTATGTTACTGCTGTTCATTCCTAAAAGCAGTACAGCAGATATCAAAAAGGTTGCTGCGTCTATATAGAACGCAGGCTTCACTCCAACAGAGGCCACCACCAGGCCGCTTATCATTGGTCCAATGATTTTACTCCCATTATCAATCATTGAACTCAGAGAAACTGCCTGCTGCATATGCTCTTCAGATACGATTTCTTTAATCTTTCCATTCTTCGACGGGAAAAATAATGCTGAGAATGAGCTTTTTATAAAAAGCAGTATATAGACAGTCCACAATGAAGGTGCAAAAACAACCCCGAAAACCATAATGGCACGAACAATATCTGATATAATCATCAGTTTTTTTCGGTCATATTTATCAGCAAGCACACCTGCAAAAGGGCCGAATACAATCATAGGTACTGAAAAACACAGCATCAAATAGGTCATTTCCATCGGGCTTGCCTGCCAATTAATGCTGACTAGCGCCATTAATGCCAGTATATCCAGCCAGTCGCCGAGACTTGAAACCACCTGTGAGCTGATTAGATATACATACTCTTTACTTTTAAACAAAGCCTTCATTTTCTCATCCCCTAAATAAAATGACATCCTTGTCGTTATTATAAACGACAAGGATGTCGTTTATCAAGCCTATTTTAGGAAAAAAATACCAACCTCATCAACGATAAAAGCCAGTCCATTAGAGACTGGCTTTTATCCATTAAATCCTTATTTCTTTTTAGCTGGTGCAATGTATTTCCAGAACTCTGACGCCACAGCTTTATATCCGGCTTCACTTAAATGGATATCTAGCGGGTTAGGAAGGTATTCAGCGGTTTTCTTTGCAATCAGCATGTCTGTGGCTACAAAAGTATCTTTGTTATCTTTAGCAGCCTTTTGAATTTCAGCGTTAAATAGTTTTAGCAGTGGCAGAAGTTTAGCCTGTTCCGCTGCAGACAAACCCGGATAAGGATTGTAATATCCCATGACATACACTTTTACCCGCGGATTTAACGAATCAATGGTCTTTAGGATTGTTTGGAGATTAGCTTTCACAGCTGCAATAGCTCCAGCCGGATCAGTAGATAATTTCGGCAAAAGGTCATTTGCCCCTATATCGATTGTAATATGTGTCGCCTCTTTAATTTCTTTTCTGATTTTTTTACTCTTGGTAACATCATTTTTCACGTTTTCTGAAGTATAACCAGGTACTCCAAAGTTATCAAAATCAGCCAGCTTGTACTTATTTTTCACGAAATAATCTGCAATAAAATCTGTGTAGCCATAATCTACATACTTGTAAGGCGTCTGCCCAGCTGCAAGTGAATCTCCTAGAGCTACATATTGCACCTGCACAGGCGGTTTTTCAACCTTTGCCTGTGTTTTAGCAACAGCATTAAATGGCAGGGCGGCAAGCAATGCCCCTGCAGTCAGTAAGCCAAGCGCTTTTTGTTTGTAATTCATCTCTTTCTCCCCCTTGGTATAAAATACCTATTACCGAACACTTTTTTAATTCTTTATTATAAGTATATTGTCCTTCTTAAAGAGCCGACGAAATGTAAAACATTTTACGACAGAATCCAACAGCGGAACCAAGAAAAGAGGGACCTTTCATAGGTCCCTAACATCTCTGCACTATTAAACTTCTAATATGAATTAGCTCTTTTGCTGATGAAATACTTCCTGTATTCCTCAGATAACTGATCAAGAGGACCGTATACTTTCTCTATTGCTTTTAATGTGAGCGCATCCGTTTCCTCAGCCTTCTCCCAGCCTTCTTTGTCGATATGTTTATTTTTCTTTAATTCTTCAGCAAAGGCTGTGAACTTTTCAATTCCTTTCTCTCTTACTAAATAGCTGGTTAGTAATGTGCCCGATGAAAGCATTTTCCCTATATTCTTACCAGTAAGCGTATTAATTTGGTCTATTGGCACAGGGATTTTGACAGTTCTAAGAGCGTCCGACTCGGTTACATCCATAAAGTCAAAATTAAAAGAAAACCCATTCCCATCATCTTGAACAACATTTTTTAAGAATGTCCCAAATCCCTCCTCCATATAGACTGAGGCATTATCATTCGTTAAATCAGCGAGCATTTTATCAGCGAGCTCATCCGCCAGTATGGCCAGGGTGGTTTCCATACCCTGCTCTTCATCCACTGAAACTTTGATTGATTCGCCCGGCCTGCTGTATCGATCTGCAGGAAAGGTTGGAACGGTAGCGGACAATTCCTCTACTGTTGGATATAGTTTGATTGTAATTTCCCCAGGTTTCCATCCAAATTCCTGCTCGTACAGGCGGACTAACGATATCGCTTCCATAAGTGATTTATCTGCCTTTTCTTCAACATCCTTACTATAATAGACGGATATTGTATTATAGGACTTTTTCTTAAACGGAGGATCGTTTAGTTTCCAAGTTTTATCCGATTTAATTAAAGAATAAGTCACTTTATAGTTTTGCGGCTCGGATTCTTTTGCCTTCAAACCGACTATCAGCTCAATAGTACCCCGCCTGGCCGACATTACATCCACCGCTCCTATATCAACGGAAAACTCCCAGCCATGCTTCTTTAAATTGATTACATCCCGAATCCAGCTTTTCTGTTCTTTATAAAAGATTTTGTTGGATTTGTTTTGGAAAGATAAAAATGTTTTGGCATCATTCTTATTTATTGCAGTCAGCATCGGCTGGAGCTGCTTTTTAATTTTACTATTTGAAACTAGCATACTTTGATCGCCGGAGCTCTCCGCCTGCACTCTGGCACTTGCTGAAAGAAGCATTTTTTTAACAGGGTCTTCATTGTTATGAAGATATACTGCACAATAACCAGCAAATAAAGCAACCATAGCAATGATTTTCCGCTGGCTGAACAATGATTTCAAAAGGAAGTGTACGGCATTTCTAAGGTTAAAGCTGCTGCTAATTGCAAATCTTCTTTTGACCCTGCCAGAACTCCTTTTCTCCTCAAGGCTGTCCAGCCACTCCTGCCCGCCTTGATAAAGAATAAAGAAAGGGGTGTAAATCAACAGCAGTGCTACTGCCAGCACCATCGGCTTAAAATCCAACCCAATATAGTAAGTAAGCCCCCTTGTATTAAAAATATATTCAACAATATATAAAGAGGACATAGTACCCCAAATGACGATCTTAGAATGATGGAAGATGGAAGGAAAGATGTTTCTAAATATGTGAACCCTTAATATCCGCAGCCTCCCCATTCCTTTTGCTGATGCATATTCTGTATACGGCTTCGATAACTCCTCTTCAGCCAGCATCAAAATTAATCGGTACAAGAAAATGGCCGGCAGAATGGAAAGAGTTAGGATGGGAGCCATATAAATGGTTTCTTCGCCGACCACTGCAAACTTAAACAGGAGAATATTAGTCTTCTTAAAAATAAAAACGATTGACAGCTGCAGAAGAACAGCAACTAATAAATCCGGCATAGCTTCCAGAATACTTAATATACGTTTAACCGGGTTCATAACGTAAGCGGGCAGTAAAAACGTCAGAAAAGCCAGTAATAAAGCTATGACAAACCCTATCAGGATGGCACTGATAAAGATTTTTGCGGAGTAAATATAAGGCTCCTTTAGAAATCCAATGATCGGCATAGGCTCGTTTTTATAATAATAGATCCAGTTTTCACTCTTCAGGAACACTTTTACAAACTCATAGAATTTTTGTAAATAAACAGGAATGTTATAGATATTACCGGATGCTATCACAGTTGGTACAATACTTACAAACAAGATACCGATTATGCCTAGTATATAATAGAAAAGAATTCTAATAGCTTTTACCATCAAACCCAAAAATATAGTCCCCCTATTCTTTTATGAAGTTCACTGGCGCCAATCAGCCACTGATATCCATATGATTTTTGACCAGCAGAGAGAATGATGTTTCAGATGGAACCTGCTGTTGACTTGTCTTTTCCTGCTTTTCTCTGATTCGTTTCGGTACAAGAACCCCAACTTTTCTTTGCTGCACTTCCTTGACTCCTTGAACGATGAGCTGCATAGCAATTATACAAAGCATAAAAGCGAGCAGAGCAGGTACGACCAGCCAGTACTTGCCATATCCAATTGCATCCTTAGCATCACTCATAATCCCAGACCACTCGAAAGTTACACTTCGTGGCGGATCAGGAGTTTCACTGACTGAGACAAGGGTTCCTCCGAAAAATAAGTGAAATAGACCAAGGTGTACAAATATGAGCAGAACTTGTATAAATTGCTGGCCAAATAGGATAAACAGCCTCGAGGCAAGATGAGGGAAGATATGCTTCCAGAGAATATGCCGGTCGTCCCCTCCCAATATCCTTGCGCTTTCAATATACATTTGCTGAGAAATCAGCCTCATTTCGTTGCCAATCAGAACCGTTGTCAGCGGTATAACGATCAAACTCAATATCACTACCTCTAGTACAATACGCTCCAATAAGGAGAATTCCCAGTTGCCTCCACCCATATCCCATAAAATAGGCGACAATAAAACAACCGCAATCAAACTCAACGGAAGAAAGTGAATAGAGTCTACTACTTTATTAATAAAGTTGCGCGTCCGGTCCTTTAAGTGAAAGGTGTAGTGAATGGCGAGCATAAAACCCCCTGCCACCCGTAACAGTGCAATTATCAACCCGAATAAAAGTGTATATTTGGCACCTACAAACAGCTGGTCCCTTATACTCCTGCCTCCTCCATCCGATCCGAACCACATATAAGAGGAAGGCGGATGAGGGGCTGAACTAAATACTTTGCCGTGTCCATCCGTCAAGAGCAGTGTCTTTTTAATAGGAACCTCTTTAAATATTGACCAGCAGATGCTAAATACTAGCAGCCCGAATAAAAAAGCAAAGCCGACAGTGAATTTTGGATTCGCGAAGTGGGTCTTAATAGTTTCTCCAGCGCGAAGAAGACGTTTTTTCCAGCTTTCTTCTGGGGAAAAGCGGTCATTTCCAGAATCAGCCCACAGCTTCGCACCATGATAAAGGATAAAGAAAGGTGTAAATATAAATGATAATGAAACAGCAATGAGGATCGGGCTGAAGGACGAGGCCATGTAGAATGTCATCCCTTTGCTTACGTATAGGCCTTCAACACCAAATAGACCCGCCACAGCTGCCAATAACAGAGTTCTTGACTTAGAAAGGACATCTGGGAGGTTAAGCAGAATACTATTTTTAATTAAAGCCAGAAAAGCACCTATACTCATTTTGACGTCTGGCTTTTCATCCTTCTTTTCCAGAGATAGAAAAATTCCAAGCAGTACGACAGCCGGGATAATAGACAGGGTCAGTATGGGTAATATGTAAGGTTTCCCGTCCGTGTGAACCCCTAATTTGTGAATGACAAATATCACTGAGAATCCAGCCAAAAGTCCCGTCAGCAATTCTGAGAAAAAGGTGAAGATTTTTTTCGCAAACAGCCTCACATTAACAGGCAGCAAAAAAGACAGCCGGGTAAACAAAAGAGCCAGCAGAAGGCCTATTAATAATGCGCTTACGAGAATAAACATTGAATATAAGTAAGGTTCTTTAATGAAGTCTAAAATGGGAAAGGAGGCTCGCTTATAGCTCATAATCCAATTCCCTGGATGTATGAATGTAGGGATCAGCTTCAATAATTCCTCGACGTAGCCGGTAATATGGAACAGTCCTTTTTCAATAATCACCTTCGGAATGACACTGATCAGTAATATTGCGATAAGACTTAATACATAAATCAAAAGTATTCTTACGAATTTCATATTTTCCCCCCAGACAATTGGTATCCACGTATATACTTCCGTACTAAAACACAGCTGATATATATTAGACGACTGCCGGTCGTAAATTGTTTCATTTTTATTTAATTTTTCTTACAATTATGACAAAACCTTCCTATCGAAAGAGTAAGAAAGACATTTAACAGCCATTAATTCAATACAGGGGAGATCTATTTGGATTTATCATTTTTAACTAAAGAGCTACAGAAAGAAAAGATCAATAGCTTCCTCATTCTGCAAAATGGGAAAAACGTATTCAGCTACTACAAAAACAAAAAACAATCCAATAAGCTGCACAAGATGAATTCTTGTACGAAGAGCGTAATGTCCCTCCTGATAGGAATAGCCCTGGATAAAAACTTTCTGCAAAGTATCCAAACACCTGTTCATCAGTTCTTCCCTAAAATTTTTGCCAGCCAGACAGATGGAAGAAAGATGGAACTCACTCTCTATCATTTAATAACCATGACGGATGGACTTGACTTTCCTGAATTTGGGGAGTGGGAGAGCTTTGCACCAATGGTCTTTCATCACGACATTGTACAGTTTGTCATTGACCGCCCGATGATTCATACACCTGGAAGCCATATGAACTATAACTCTGGGTGCTCTCATATTCTATCAGCCATTTTGCAGCAGGCAACGGGGGTAAAGACCGAAGACTTTGCAAGGGAGCACCTATTTAATCCTCTGGAAATCAAAGAATATAGGTGGTACCAGGACCGAATGAAAATCAATAAAGGTGCGGACGGCCTGGTATTAAAAGCAGAGGATATGATAAAGCTGGGGCAATTAATGCTGCAAAACGGGATATATAATGGAGAAAGAGTAGTTTCTGAGAATTGGATTCGGTCCTCAACTGCCCCCAATCTAGTGACGTATGAGAATATCGGCCATTACGGCATGCATTGGTGGGTAAACAGGCTGAATAAAACCAGACATTTTTCCAAGGAAAACAACTACTACTTTGCTCTGGGCTTTGGCGGTCAATATATTATCGTTGTGCCTACTAGAAACATGGTCATTGCAGTGACAAGCGATATATATGCTGATAGCTTAAGGCCGATGAGGATTATTCGGGAAAACTTACTCAACCACCGCCAGCTAGGTCTTTATGACTGATTTTTTAAAATATATTGGTAACTATGGAAAAACATAGTAATTATGTCGGAATTTGATGAATAACTTCTCTATGAATATCATAATTTTTAAAATATTATGATAGTGTGATTACAAATTACTAGGGGGTTATTCATTGAACAAGTTTTTAAAAACCGGTCTAACATCAGTGGTTTTTGCAGGTACACTTTTCTCCGGACTTCCATCTATGGCAGGTCCAGTGCAAGCTGCTTCACCAACTAAAACCGAAGCCACATCTCATTCACACGGTTCTTTGGATATGGCAATAGTAAATGATGAGAAATTACTAGAAGCCCTAATTAAGCGCGGAGAAATCTCTTCCAAAGCTTCAGAAGCGAATAAACAAAAAGCACTTCAAAACTATTTAGATTTGAAAGGCAAAGAAACTACCACTTTAAAGCAATCAGACCCAATTGCCTCGAAAGCTAAAGCTGCCGAAGCTAAAAAACTAAAAAAATTCAAAGAGTCAAAAGGCAAGAATCCAAAGATTAGTAAAGCAATTCCTGATCGGGTTAAGGAAAGTAAATCGCCTGGAGTGGTGAAAGAAGGAAAACTTTTAACATTAATGGTTGAGTTCTCCGATGTTAAACATAATAGTATTAAACCTGAGGATACGGACAACTATTATGAAGATTTTAATACAGAACACTACGAAAATATGATTTTCGGGGAAAAAGGCGATTTTAAAGGCCCTAATGGTGAAGATCAAATTTCACAGAAACAATTTTATGAAGAGCAGTCTGGCGGTACTTATACTGTAGAAGGACAAGCATATGGCTGGTTACAGGTACCTGGAACTGCTGAGTTTTATGGTAAAGATGGTAAAAGTGGGCATGATAATGTTACACCTGGCGGGTCGAAGCAGTTAGTTGTCGATACGTATGCAGCAGCCCAGGCTGCAGGAGTTCCTTTACAAGATTATGATTTAGAAGATCCACATGATTTAGATGGAGACAGCAACTTCTGGGAGCCAGACGGCCTTGTTGACCACCTACAAATTATACACTCAGGAATGGGTCAGGAAGCTGGCGGCGGTGCACAGGGTGATAATGCTATCTGGTCACATCGTTCTGCTAAGTTCAATGATCTTGATGGACTAGGCAAAGGGCTTCCAGGTTTCTATGATTACACGATGATGCCTGAAGATGGTGCAACAGGGGTATTCGCTCACGAATACGGCCACGACTTAGGCCTTCCTGATGAGTATGATACGATGTACTCAGGTACTGGTGAGGCTATCGGATACTGGTCTATCATGGCAAGCGGTTCATGGGCAGGTAAAATCCCTGGTGCAGAACCAACTGGATTCTCTCCGTGGGCAAAGCAGTACTTCCAATCTACTTTAGGTGGAAAATGGACAGCTCCTTCAGTTTTAAATTGGGACGAAGTTTCTACAAAGGGAACGCAATTTTTACTTGATCAGGCAAACTCTCCACTTGGTCAAAACAATCAAGCGGTTCGAGTAAATCTGCCTAAAAAGAAAACACCAGTAAATACTCCAGCTGCGGGCAGCTACGAATACTGGGGCGGACAAGCCGATGAAATGGATAACAGCATGGTTACCTCAGTTGACCTTACAGGAAAAACTTCTGCAACCTTAACTTTTGATGCCTGGTATGATATGGAAGAGCAATGGGATTTCGCATTCGTTCAAGTGTCTACTGACAATGGAGCAACTTGGAAATCACTAGGAAATGCTAACACTCGTAACGATGTTGTTCCTGAGGGATATCCAACGATCCTTAATTCAATGCCAGGACTGACCGGAAACTCAAACGGATGGCAGAAGCAGTCCTTTGATCTTTCAGAATACAATGGCCAAAAAATTCAGCTGCGCCTTCGTTCCGCTACTGACTGGGGCACTTCAAATGTTGGATTCTTTGCAGATAACATTAAAGTAGTCGCAGATGGAGCAACATTGATGGATGACGGAGCTGAAAATGCTACCTCACCATTTACACTAAAAGGTTTCCAAAAGTTTGATGGAAATAAGTATTCAGATCACTACTACCTGCTTGAGTGGAGAAACCACAAAGGTGTTGACGAAGGTCTTGCCCACATCGCACGCGGCGAGTCCCTAATGAGCTATGATGGCGGATTAGTAGTATGGTATGCAGATGATAGCTTTACGGAAAACTGGACAGGTATTCATCCTGGCGATGGCTACCTTGGAGTTGTGGATTCACACCCTAACACTAACCTTCTATGGGATATGGCAAACGGCTCTCCAGCTGTTCAAGCTAGTACCCGCTACCATATCGCTGACGCTGCTTTCGGTTTAAACCCAACTACAGGATTAAACGTGAATTATCCTGGAGTACAAACTCTAACACTTACGAGTCAGCCAGCTGTTTCATTATTCGATGACAGCAACTCATTCGCTAACACATTTATGCCAGATGCCGGACGTAAACTTGGCAAATACGGCCTAAAAGTCCGCGTAAACGGACAAGCAAAAGACAAATCAGTCGGCTCTATAGTAGTATACAAATAAGATTAATAGTTTTATAGCAAGAAAACCCCATCTGTACAATTTACAAATGGGGTTTTCTTCTATTCCAAAAATTCTTCCACCAGCTTATCTTTCATTTGATTCACTGAGTAACCTTTTATATTCATAAAAACCATACGGTTATTTCTATTATTTAAGAGCAGCGGGTCATTTTCTATTATCTCTTTTCCTCCACGATAATAGAAGGCCTCCGTATATTTAATGAGTTCTGTCATGCTTCCCAAAACGCTTCTGCTGCTGGTCTTTGTAAAGATTATCTCGTCCGCCTGTTTCAGGTAGGCATCTACTATATCCCCGCCAAAGCCCTCTGCCAATAAATTTTCTTTTAACGTATCCCTAATTAGATCACTGATATTATTGAGGTCCTTCTTGATCACTCCGATTACTGTGCAATTATAGAGGGTTACATCATTTATAAAGGTTATGCATTTATAACGGCCTAATTTAAACATATTCATATGCCAATGATACAAGCCATTATCTATGTCTCCATTATAAACGGATACGTCTTTCCCTATTTCTTTCATCAGTTTCTGAGTTGTACCGATAACAAACATTCATCCACCTCTTTACCTCTACTCGACCACTTCAAGCACTACCTCGCCGAACACATCAAACACTGCGCGATATGTACCAACTTTTAGAGGGATTGGACTTATGAAAGTTCCTGATGATATAATCATTCCCTTTTGAAGTCTTTTTCCTTGGGAGGATAAGATCTTATTCAGCCAAACTACAGCGTTTAGCGGATTCTCCAATACAAAGCTGGATTGCCCCTCAGCGACAGTCTCACCATCATGGTAGAGTGTCACAGATAAATTGTCTAACAGGGTTCCTGAATTAACCTTAATCGGCTTGCCCGCGAGAATTTTTCCTGTTACGGCATTATCCATAATCAACTCGCCAATTGAGATTTTCGGAAACCAGTTTTTAATGCGGCTGTCCGGAATTTCCAGTCCCGGCGCTATCATGGTTTTTCCAATAATCTCTACCGGATCAGCGTATGCTGAGATATCCTCGGTGACAATGAACATTAACTCTGCTTCCAGTAACGGATCGAAAAAATCACTTCTCCTTAATTCACCTTCTTTTACCAGTGTTTCTTCTGTTAACGTTCCATATACCGGATCATCGGTATGAAATACATCCTGCAATCCTTTGTTCGTCAGACTAATCTTATAGCCTGTAATCCGTTCATTTTCACTTTCTAGCTTTCGATGTATGTATTCATCCTGAACTTCATAGAAAGCCTTACTATCTGTGAAGCCTTTGGTATCTAAAGCTGTGAGCGGTTTTCTTTCTTCCCGGGCTGATAGCAGCGCTGTGACAATTTCCTGTGTTTTAGTCATAAAGACAAACCCCTTCCATTGTATTTAATAACACACTACTACAAAAAACAGAAAAATCAAATAATATGCATGTCGATATAATTTTAGTTCAGATTAAAAGGGCCTCATACATAAGCTGTATAAGGCCCTTTAGATACCATCCTGCTCAGTTAATTTGATTAGGTGTGTAATTAACATTAAATTTTTTAGTGACTTTTTTCATTTCTGTATGATATTCTTTAAGCATTTTCTGGTATTCAAACAGCTTTTCATTAGACTTTGCAATTAATTCTTTGTCCTGCTTTTCCAGTGCCTCTTTTTGAAGCGCCAAGGCTTCCTGGAAGGTTTCGGTTGTCTTAATCAGCTGCTGAGTTGGTTTTTCTAACTCTTTTATTCCTGGTTTGATGTTTTTTGCTTCATTAACTGCCTTATCGTATGCCGGGATTGTTGTATTTACCAATTCCTTATACATCGTATTATCGTCCGTGTAATTGTCCCCTGAAACAGAGGATAGAGAATGAAAGGCCTCTACTTCATAATCGGATGCTTTACTTATTTTGTTATTTACATAGTCCAGGATAATCTTTTGCTTTTCTTTAACTGATAATTCAGCTTGCTGTTTTGCTTTAGTGTCCTGCCCGGAGGTATCTCCCGCACTGCAGCCGGTCAAAAGTATAGCTAGGACTAAGCACCATGTTATATATTTCATATGTATATCCTTTCTGCTATAAGGGCCCTTTTAGTACCCATTCTCCTCACTTGTACTTAGAGACCCTCAAAGGAATCGTAATAATGTAAAGGTCAATTGCATAAATGGTGACCCAGATGCCTTTTCCTTGAGCCTCCAGCTCGTTATTTAATTGAGACAAATGCTGAGAAACCTTTCTAACGCCAAACCGTTTTGGAAACCATGCAAAAACATGCGGCACTTCATGTTTCCGGTTATACCATTTATGCAATCTGTAAAACATAAATAATATGACAATAATCAATAGGCTATTAAGCAAGGTCCATGCTGACATTATTCAACTCTGCCTTTTTCTAAATTTTTGATAACCGGTTTCTATATTCTAATTCCTCTGTTGTTTCGAGTCCCTTAAACATCAACTGGTGAATTTGGTCGTGATTAAAAAATATATTATATTCGCTCGATATATGGCCGTGCGGGTAGGGGCAGGCAACATAATCCCAAATCGTTTCACTGTTATTTTGTTTTTGTTTTCTTCCATAAACCATAACAGGCTGCTTTATCTGCTTTACAAGCAGGACTGATCCGATTGGCAGCAATTCCGTTCCTAAAGGAAGACTAGCTGAAAGCAGGTCGTCCATTTTAACAGCTCCTTTCTTTCATCTTTATTATTTACTGATTCATTCTATTAAAAATTAACGACACGATTTTATAAAATATAAATACAAATAAGGGCATGCCTACACAAAAAACTAGAGTAAGAATCCCTTTCTCTTTAGCAGTACCAGTTACCCCAAACCAAATAGCAAGCAAACTGCAAGGAATGGCTATTGCACAAAAAATAACTAAGATCTTTCTAAAAATATCTAAAGAAAACATAACTTCCTCCTGCCAATCCTAATCCTTTTCTACTCCAAATTTTACACCTAATCCGATACCAAGTCCTGCATTTACTTCATTTACTAATCCAAATTGCGCCTCTCCGCCAATACTGCCATAGGCAGCCTCGCCTCCAATAACCAAGTTCCAGTCGATGGCCGGCAATGGGATTTTTACTTCTCCTTCAGCTTTAGCCAAATCGGCTTTCGCACCAAACGCAAAATGGCCATCCTTTACCTCTACACCCACCTTAGCTTCTCCTACTTTACCATGGAGCTTTCCGTAGTCATGATCAACACCTAAATCTATAAAGGTAGCCGCGGCTGAGGCTTCTCCTCCAATTACTTTACCATAATGAAGCTTAGCTTCTCCTCTCACCATTTCTTGATGTATATTGAACTCCCCGACTTTAAAGCCTGCATCTATTAATGTTCCTTTTGCCTCGCCGCCAATTTGATTAAAGGTAACAATGTCCCTTCCCAAAGTTGGCATATTAGCGGGGACTTTTCCCTCAACGTTATAGGTAAAAGCATTGGCAAAAAGACCGTCTTCACTTGAAAGTCCAGTATAAGCACCAGATTTACTTAATTCGTAGTGACTATCTGAATGTACTTTTTGACCAGAATTTGCTTCAATATTTACTGCTGTTAATGGAATATACCCAAATAAAACGGCAGGACTAGGCTTTATACTAGAAACTAATAAATTCCTGGAAAGAAAGCCTGTTAACTGCAATGAAGAATAATTCCCTATTGTTAGTCGGCCAGAAGAAAGCTTTGATTCCATTTCCCCAATATACAGATTAAGCATTTGCAGCTGGCTTATTAATTCCTGTAAGGAAGCACTTTGCTGATAGTCAAACTCTTCTAATTGATCGACGGTTTGGTCAATAGACTCCTTGGAAAGCTTGATGTTCTGAATGACCCCGGAATCATCTAGATTTGGAATGGAGGCAATATCCTGGATACCTGCAATGACCTCATTCGCTTCGTTTGTAATTTCTTCTGTACAATTATTTGCTTTAGCTAATGAATGGGTCAATTCATTCTGTAGAAATGACTGCCTGATAAAGCCGGCCGGGGAGGATTCTATTGAATGAAGGGAGTTCAGGCATGCTGTTAATTTGCTTTCGTATTCATCAAACAGCTGATTCGTCTTTTGCAAGAAGGGCTGGTGACAGTCTTGATAAAAGGATTTAATGGAGCTTGCACCATTACCTTTAAAGCCGTCATCTAAGTGGATCATTTCAAGTATCGATTTCTCAATTGCCTTCATCGAGCTTCTTTTCTCATCAATCGACTGGACTATTGTATCAATGCCATGCTCTAAACTATTAACATCTAAGACTTTCATGCGCTCACCTCATTGGAACATGGCCAAAGGATGAAGACAGCTGTTCGTCTGTTTCTTTCATCACTTCAACCGACTTCTTTGTCATCGACTCATTCTTTAAAAGCAAAGATTTATAGTTTTGCAGAACCTGCTCAAACAATTGATTAATTTCTAGAAGCGCATTTACTGCATCCAGTTTATTATTTTCGGCAACAGACTGCGGGAGCACGGGATCCAGTGAATTAGCCGCCCCCTGCATATTGGCTAGGACCTGATCCACACCGGAATAGTTAATTTTTATTTCACTCATTCACACCACTTCTTTTTATCAATTTTTATAAGCCTTAGTATATTCTTAACGTATATATGCCGGCTACCTTTCCAAAGCTAGATCCGACCTGATTGAATCAATACAGCTGTTGTAATACTGAATTTGCGATTGCAATTCACTGATTTTAGCCGCTATCGCGAGAAATACATGTAGAAACTGACTCTCTTTTAACTCATCATAAGCGCTTTGCAAAGTGCTGCGTACAGATTCAAAGCCTTCCGCTAATTCTCCGCTCCATGTATTGCTTGAAAGCTCTGGCTGAAAAAACAAATTTCTATATCCAGCCAATTCATCCTTGTATCCTAAAAGCTTAGTCCTAGCGTCCTGGAGACGCCTGACTTCCTCTTCCTTCTGGGCAATCAGCCCGTAGTAATAGCTAAGTAAATTAACATCCATCACACCATCACCTTATACAAATAATTAAAGCAATCGCAATCTAAAACCTATTTCCTAATTAATAACAATTAGATAGCTTAATACTAACTTATTAATTATAGGCTGTTCAAATACATCCCCATTTGTTGGTAAAAATGTGCATATTGTACTATAACCCGATTTTGTTAAACTCAAAACAAAGTCCCATACATTTTTTGCTCTCATAAAACTTTTTTACTACTATCAGAAATTGGTTATTCACATTTTTTCTCACTAATTGGATATACTAATTGAAGTCCTATGGAGTGGTTAAGATGAGAAGAAGGAGCGACCTCAAAACATGCAAGATAAAGACAACTATACAAGTGAAATTAAAGCGTCAACTGACAGCGATGCGGTAGATGTAAGTATGCTGGGGACAAATAGAAAACAAAATCCAGATATTAAATCCAAAGGCAGGGGGCCCATCATTATTAATGATCCTGAAGCCACCTCTGTAAATCGTGCGATTTTTGAAAATGAAAACCAGGAGTATTATGATGGTGACCAATATCGTTAAATTTCTTCAAGGGTCAAGCTGCAGCTTGGCCTTTTTATTTGAGGTCCGCATCACTTTCCGCAGGTCTCTCCCCCTCAAAAATCCAAGAATCGTGCATATATTCCAAAAATCGTTCAAAAAAGATAAAAATCGTGCATATACCTCGAAAATCGTTCAAAAAAGAAATAAATCGTGCATTTTCCTACAGCAACCTTCCATATGCACCCCTTAACTTTGACACACCTCCCGCTCTCCAAAGCCAAATCATTTTACAGCTCTCCCCTCTCCTCTGGTACAATTATTTCAAACCCTGTGAATAGGAGACGAAAAGGATGACAAAACCAAAGCTCATTATCGGACAAAATCTTGCTAGTCACTATGTAGAACAAATTCAGGCAGTTATTCCGGATTGGGAGATTATTGTGGGCAGAGACTCTTCTATCTGGAAAGATGATTTGGCCGATGCCGAAATTATCGCTGGCTGGAGAAGAGAGATGGAGGAAGGACTGACAGGGGAAACTACGCTTAAGTGGCTTCAAACCTGGAGCGCTGGTGTGAACTATCTTCCCTTAAGCGACCTTGAAGAAAAGGGCGTTTCTGTCACAAGTGCCAGCGGAGTTCATGCATATCCTATATCTGAGACCATTTTTGCTTTGATGCTTGCGCTGACAAGAAAAATTGATGCATACATAAGGAACCAGCAGTCCAAGACCTGGCATAATGCCGGTCTAAAGCTAGAAATTCATAATAAAACAGTAGGGATTTTAGGGGTAGGCGCAATCGGCAGGGAAACCGCAAAGATTGCCAAGGCCTTTGGAATGACAGTGCTTGGCATGCGTTTTTCCGGACAGCCGGAAGATTATGTGGATAAAATGTTTACACCCGATCAGCTGGGTTCCCTGCTTCCTGAGTGTGATTATATTATTAATACTTTGCCGTTAACTAACGAAACGCATCACTTAATCGGTAAAAAACAATTCGAGCTCATGAAAAATACGGCCTTCTTTATCAATATTGGACGAGGAGATACCGTTATTGAAGAAGAATTAATTTCAGCTTTAGCTGAAGGAAGCATCGCTGGTGCAGGTCTGGATGTGTTTGAAACGGAACCTTTACAGGAAAGCAGTCCCCTTTGGGAGATGGAAAATGTGATCATTACACCGCATACGGCTGGTGCCACCGAGTATTATGACCAGCGTGTAGTCGAAGATATTTTTATCCCTAACCTAAGACAGTATCTATCAAATGAAAATCCATCCATTAATTCGGTTTGTTTTAAGAAGGGCTACTAATCCTTCCTATAGTTATAAATTTGAGCGGCTCTTCGTAAAGAAGAGTCTTTAATTTATCCCCACCATAAATACAGTAAATTCAGACTATTCCAGTTGTTAATATTTTATTCTATAATGAATCATTAATTCGACAATTTTTGGGGGGAATACATTGAAAACGTTAGAACGAATGAGTCAATTTGTAGGTAATACCTTCGCCATCTGGGTGCTGATTTTCGCCGTGGCAGCATTTATTTTTCCATCCGGCTTTACCCGGATCGCTCCCTACATCGTTCCTCTCTTAGGGATTATCATGTTTGGTATGGGGCTGACGATTTCCGGAAGTGATTTTAAAGAGGTCTTCAAACGGCCAAAGGATGTTTTGATCGGTGTTGCTGGACAATTTTTGATCATGCCTTCCCTAGCCTTCCTGCTGGCAAAAGCCTTACAGCTTCCCCCGGAAATTGCGGTAGGAGTCATCCTTGTAGGCTGCTGCCCTGGCGGAACCGCTTCAAACGTCATGACGTTTCTGTCAAAAGGAGATGTCGCCCTATCGGTGACGATAACATCCATCACGACTGTTCTTGCTCCTATCGTTACTCCTGCGCTGATTTTATTGCTTGCAAGTCAGTGGGTGCCTGTTGATTCCGGCGGACTTTTTCTTTCTATCGTTAAAATTGTGATTCTGCCAATTGTTCTAGGCTTAATCGTGAAAAGAGTATTCAGTAAACCAGCACAGGCCAGCGTTAAAGCCCTGCCGCTTGTTTCCGTCATTGCTATTGTTGCTATTGTCGCGGCAGTGGTATCAGTCAGCCAGCAGCAGATTGCAAAAACAGGACTGACTATTTTTGCTGTTGTCATTCTTCATAATCTGCTTGGTTATACATTAGGATATGGATTTGGCAAACTGTTTAAAATGAATCTATCAAAGAAAAAGGCCGTAGCCATTGAAGTGGGCATGCAGAATTCCGGCTTGGGTGCAGCCATTGCCACAGCCCATTTCTCACCGCTTTCAGCAGTTCCAAGCGCGATTTTTAGCGTTTGGCATAATATTTCGGGACCCATTCTTGCAACAATCTTCAGCCGAATGAGGGAAGACAAGCCAATGTCTTCACAGGTGAAAAAATCACACAACCCGCCTGCATGATACATATAGAAAAGGCCGTCCACAGACGGCCTTCTTCTATTATTATGTCAAAGGAATTTCCTCTTTCAATTCTTTTAATCTCGTATCCAACAGCTGAAATGCTTTTCCTAATTCATCCTTTGGCAGGTCAGCATATGCATCTCCAACACTTAATTCAAAGTAACATTCATTCTCGTTCAGTTCTTTTAAATAACTGGTTAACCCAATCCCGGTTTCTTCGTAAGTTTCAATAAAAATAGGCTCAAGCTTCTTCTTCGGCTGAGCAATATGAACATGGAACATATTTGAAACAGGCTCCAACGGCTTTGTAGAAGTAAACTCACATCCGTTGAACAGAGCAGCAAATTCCTTTGCTTCCTGATAATATTGTTCCATCTTATGTATCCGCTTTTCGAAATAATAATCGGAACTGATGAAGTAAGGATATAGGCTGATTAAATCCCCGCCATGGCGCCTTTTCCAAATCTTTGATTCTTCGGTAAACTCTTTGCCCCCGGCCAAAATGGCACCTGCAACTCCACCGATCCCTTTGTAGAAAGAGACATAGACACTATCAAACAGTTCACAAATTTCCGCCGCTGTCTTTTTATAATAAGGAAGAATTTCAAAAAGCCTTGCTCCATCCAGCTGTAATTTGATTCCTTTATCACGGCAGTAAGCAGAAATGGCTTCCAGAGTTTTATAATCGGGCAGCTGTCCGCCAATTTCACGCTGAGGGAGTTCCAGCAATAAACAAGCAATATCTTCGTTAAGGCTCACCACATCTTCCAGGGAAATCAGGCGGTCTTTATCTGCGAGCAATATAGGTTGTATTCCGTGTAATTCCTTCAGCCCGTCTTCTTCATGAATCTCAAGATGGCTCAAAGGATGATAAGCTACTTTTTTAATCCCTTTCTTATCACACCAGATTCTTAGCGCAATCTGCTGAGCCATCGTACCGCTCGGGAAAAACACAGCGGATTCTTTGCCGAGATACTTTGCCATTTTTTCCTGAAAGTCCTCTATACTCTTGCCGCTCCCATACATATCACTTTCCGCTTGAGCATCCACTTCACTAAGAGCTTGCTTCAAGATCCCCGCATTTCTTTTCCCATGGCCACCTGCCTGATAGGCGGTTTGTTTGAAAGCGTTTAATAACGTTTTATTTTCATTCATCCTCATTACCCCTTTTTTGGCTTCGTCCCTGTACCAAAATGTATTCACTGCTGCGATAGTATGATTATCTCAAATCGATACAAAAAAGAATATGAAAAATCTCTTAAGAAATGTTCAGCTCCCCGTCAGAATATTGATGCCTATCTCCACTCCACTCTTACACGTAATAACAAACGCCACCGAACGCCACTGTTTAGGCTCGTGATGATAGACATCTTCAATATGAACGATTTCTTCTATAGTGAGCTGAAAATTGGACCTCGAATCTACACTGCTGATCATTAAAACCGTTTTTCCCGAATTCAGCCGAAAATTCGGGATGGTAAAGACGTTAAAAACTGCGTGATGTTTTATTGCTATTTGAATTTCGTGATTGTCCGCATATTGTCCCAAAACGCTGATAAATTCGTTTAACGATGCTGCGGCCATCTGCTCCCCTCCTTCCTCAAAATACCTCTGTATCCAAATTTTATATATACTTTATCTTAAACTTATGGCACTCTACAAAAAAAAGTAGCACAAAAAGGCAGAACCCCGGGAATCCGGCTTCTGCCTTCAAAAAAGAATTAGTTGTTTTCAACTTTTCCCTTGTTAACACCCAGTTCATCCGTAGGACCAACATACGCAGGATTTAAAACAAGGGGATTCAGGGAAACTCATTAGCCGGCACATATATTTTTTATTGGTTCTTTTCTAAAAGATTGTCTTTTAATAGTTCTGTGAACCTACCCTATTCTTAAAAACAGGTTGATTGGAATGTAAGGTGCGAGACTCCTGCGGGAGCAGCGGGTATTGTCCGGCTCCAAGGCTTTAGACCCTCGAGTCATAAGCCAATCAGTCCATGAGAAGAGAAACCGCTTCTCACGGCCTGCTTGTCTTATGCTTGGCTAACCATAAGTGCGACTAAGCTTCTGTCTTCGCTAACGCTTGCCAATCAGCAAGTCTTCTTTATCAGGTCTCTGCCTTCCCTAAAATTTTGTGTTGATAAAAGATGAGCTTATCATGCGAGTTCTTAACAATGTTAATGGGGAAGGCACCGCTTTCCGCTTTTCTTTTTGTCCAGCTTCGGACTGACACCGCGGGTCTAGCCAATCGCCATTAAAAGGCAAAATCGGCCTTTTACTGCCGCTAGTCTTATGCCGGGCTAACGCACGATGCACAGGATGTGCGAGCCAGGCGGGGCCACAGGACGTGGCGTTACGAGCGTGGTAAG
>NZ_PGUY01000018.1 GCF_002863585.1 Peribacillus deserti
TCAAGAAAAGATCCATCCAAAAGCTGAATGATGATCTTTTTTAATTAGAGGCAAAACACTAAAGAAAAGTAGACACCTGATAAAGAAGACTTGCTGATTGGCAAGCGACAGCGAAGACAGAAGCATAGTCGCCCTTACCACGCTCGTAACGCCACGTCCTGTGGCCCCGCCTGGCTCGCACATCCTGTGCTTCGTGCGTTAGCCCGGCATAAGACTAGCGGCAGTAAAAGGCCGATTTTGCCTTTTAATTGCGATTGGCTAGACCCGCGGTGTCAGTCCGGAGCTGGAAAATGCCCGCTGCTCCCGCAGGAGTCTCGCACCTTACGCTCCAATCGACCTGACTGAACAATAGGGTGCCGTCAAAACTTTAAAAAAACAACAATCTTTAGAAAAGAGCCATAATAAAAAATAAGTCAAAACCGGGACTATAGGATAGATACCCGGTTTTTCATTTTTCATATATGTAAATGTATATTAATGGTTTGAAGCAGCCGCATAAGCCGCTGCTTCCTTATAGAAAGCTTTTTTGCGGTTTGATATATCTTCTCAGCTCAATAAGGAGCATTTTAAGGACAGAGCTGGGGAGCTCTATGCTGCTTAAGTCCTCCGGGATAGGATATATTCCGAATTCATTAAACTTCACTCTGATTCTGCCTTTCCAAAGCAGCTGTTTTTCTTTTGTATATATTTCAGTATCGACCGAAGCTATTTTAGTTAACTGATCTTCTAGAAGATCGGATACTTCACCAATAAAGAAATCAAATAGATAAGTTGAGTTTTTCCATGTAGAATATACTTTCATATCACACACTTCCTTTTCGAAGGGAGTTTTTTCTTTTATAATAGTATTAGGATGATAGATTAGTAAAATAAATGGACTTAATAAGCCATATAGTATGAATGCTCATATTATAGATGATACCGGGGGAGATTTTTATGAAGATCGATATAATAAAATGCCATGGGTCGGGCAACGACTTTATTCTTATAGATGAAATGAATGCAATGCTGCCTTTCACAGATGAGGAGAGAGCAAGTCTTGCAATTGCTATTTGCAGCAGGGATAGTGCCGTTGGAGGCGATGGAATCTTATTTGTGCAGGACAGTCCTCATGCTGATGCCAAAATGCGGATTTTTAATTCCGATGGATCTGAAGCGTCGATGTGCGGCAATGGACTTCGCTGTGTGGCTAGATATGCATGTGAGAAATTAGGCCGCCATAAGCTGGTAATCGAAACGATGAAGGCGGATTTAGAGGTCGAAAAAACCGAGGATATCTTTGAGGGGATCCCGACCTTCCGGGTGGAAATATCACCGGTTTCCTTCCAGCTTTCTGATTTGCCCTTACATTTAGACCAAGACGCAGTGTTTAACGAAAAAATACCTCAGCTGTCTGAGGACTTACTTTTTACGGCAGTTGCTGTTCCCAATCCACATCTTATTGCCATTGTTGATGAAGCGGTCCTTGCTTCGGATGTGCAGGAAACTCTTTCAATAAAGGTAAATAAACCAAACACGCTGTTCCCTGACGGAGTAAATGTAAGCTTTGTACGCCTCCTTGAAAAAAACCACATTTTTGTTCGTACATTTGAAAGAGGTGTTGGATTCACGAATGCCTGTGGAACGGCCATGTCGGCTTCAAGCCTCGTCTCCTGCCTGCATGAAGGAAATGAACCTGAAACTGAAATTTCCGTTTATAATAATGGCGGTAAAGTAAAATGTGTGGTCCACCAAATCGACGGAGAAACAAAGATTGATTTGATAGGAAATGGTACGTATGAGTACACGGCGTCCCTTCAGGTTGATCCAGAAGATTTCAGTTCTGCCGCAGTATTGGATAAAGAAGAATTCCAAGAAGAAAAGGAATTGTACGCAATGCTTCAGGATGAAGTGACTGCTTATTTAACATCTTTTAAATAAAGCGAAAAAGGCTTAACCCAACAAGAAAATCTCTTTTGGGTTAAGCCTTTTTAATAAAGTTTGCCTTTCAGGTGTCTGCGTTTCAATTAAATTAATCGGAAACAAAAATTCAATATCAAACTGCTTTTCAATTAGCAGGTGCATGAAAAGCACCGTTCTCCGCTTTTCTTGTGGTCCAGCTGCAATCTGAGACCCTCGAGTCATAAGCCGAGCAGTCCATGAGAAGAAAGGACGCTTCTCACGGCCTGCTCGTCTTATGCTTAGCTGACGCATAAGTGCGACTAAGCTTCTGTCTTCGCTGTCGCTCGCCAATCAGCAAGTCTTCTTTATCGGATCTCTGCCTTCTTTTACATTTTACTTTTAAAAGTAAATATGATCTTCATTTATTTTTATAGGGGTTAAAGTTAGAAGGCACCGCTTTCCGCTTTTCTTGTGGTCCAGCTTCGAACTGACACTTTCGGTCATAAGCCAATCGCCATCAAAAGGCAAACCCGGCCTTTCGCTGCCGCTTTTCTTATGCCTTTCAGGTGTCTGCTTTTCAATTAAATTAATCGGAAACAAAAATTCAATATCAACCTGCTTTTCAATTAGCAGGTACATGAAAAGCACCGTTCTCCGCTTTTCTTGTGGTCCAGCTGCAAGCTGAGACCCTCGAGTCATAAGCCGAGCAGTCCATGAGAAGAAAGGGCGCTTCTCATGGCCTGCTCGTCTTATGCTGTTCGGATCTCTGCCTTCTTTTACATTTTCCTTTTAATATTAAATATGAAATTCATTTATTTTTATAGGGGTTAAAATTAGAAGGCACCGCTTTCCGCTTTTCTTGTGGTCCAGCTTCGAACTGACACTTTCGGTCATAAGCCAATCGCCATCAAAAGGCAAATCCGGCCTT
Organism: Peribacillus deserti; assembly: GCF_002863585.1. Taxonomy (GTDB): domain Bacteria; phylum Bacillota; class Bacilli; order Bacillales; family DSM-1321; genus Paraperibacillus; species Paraperibacillus deserti_A. Next base: position 2,810 of record NZ_PGUY01000018.1, read on the forward strand.
TCGCTGCCGCTTTTCTTATGCCTTTCAGGTGTCTGCTTTTCAATTAAATTAATCGGAAACAAAAATTCAATATCAACCTGCTTTTCAATTAGCAGGTACATGAAAAGCACCGTTCTCCGCTTTTCTTGTCACTTGCCTCGTGATTTTAAAAACCTCAGGATATCTTGAAAAGGCTGGTTATTTCTGGCTTCATCATATCCTTTAAATGGACATCCTATTGTCCTGATACGGTCCGGAACGGTTTGGATTGTGTAATCCCGCAGGTTAAGGTTTTCGTTTACTTCATTCCAAAAAAGCGGGACCGCCACGCCGCCAAAGCTATTTGCTCTTGCTGAATAGGGGGCGATGATTGTTTTCCCAGGTGCATGCTGGACAAAGTCAAGGTAAAGGCGATCTTCCCTTTGTTTTTTTAGTCGTTCGACCGTAAAATCATCAGGATGCATATTAATTAATAAATCGGCTAAAAAATTTGTGAACAGCCTTGTATCTTTGTAGCTGTAAGTTTCTTTTTGCAGAGGTATATGCAGCTGGATTCCCCTGTTCCCTGAAGTTTTAATAAACGAGATGAGATGCAGCGAGTCCATCACTTTTTTTAGCTCTAATGCAGCTTTTACAGCAAGCTGAAATTGTGCCGGTGTAGCGGGATCAAGATCTAATACCAGTTCGTCCGGCTTTTGGCTGCCTGCTTCCTGAAAGGGGATATGGAATTCAATGGAGGCAAGATTTCCGAGCCATAATAAGGTATCCATTGAATCACATATAATGTACTTAATGTCTCCCTCCAAAGCGGTTCTGACAAAAGGGGGAGCATAATCCGGAACGTTTTTTTGAAAAAATCTTTCCTCCAAAATTCCGTCCGGATATCGGATTACTGTTAATGCCTTATTTCTGCAATAGAAGAGGAGCCATGAGCTGACGGTTTGAAGGTAGTTCAAAAAATCCACTTTTGATGCTCGGAGTTCTTTGCTGTCCCAAAGCAGCTTGCCGCGGTTTGACACTTTGATCTTTTCAGGAAAATGAAAAGAATCTTGTAAAAATTCCTCCCAGGTACAATCCTCAGGCGCTGCATTCAAAAGGAACGAATCAAAATGAGGTTCCCTTAATTCGTTATCATATAGGTGCAGATATTTAACGGATGCACATAGAGATGGCGGCAGATAATAAAAATCCTTGTCTTCATAATTGAAATTGCTTTTAAAAATGGTCTCCAGTGTTCGTTTTTCTTCTTTTGTGAATCCGTCTTTAACAGAGCCAATCGAAACAGGTTCTGAATCTTTGTAAAGTCCGATTTGAAAGTATTGATTCGATTTATGATACGCAAGAAAAAAACAGGATACGGTTTTTTTATTTTTTACCTTTATCCACTGGGAACTTCTTTTGTCAGGTGTATACCTGCTGTCCTGGTGTTTTGCAATGAGCCCTTCACCGTCATGTAACAGAATCTGTTCCCACAAAGCTTCAGCATCTGTTTCGGCGGGAATATATTGAATGACTTTCTCTGATAAAGGATCGGGAATAAGCGGCCAATCTAAAGTGGCAAACAAAGATTGTAATCTTTTCTTTCTCTCCGCGAAAGGCAGCGCCGTAAAGTCTTCTCCAGAGGCCTTAAGGATATCGAATACCAGAAGCCTGCAGGGGGAAGCCTTTGAACTGGCATGTATCTTTGCATTAGTGCGCATTCTCCCCCTTAGCTGAATGCTTTCGAAATGGCCTTTTAGTGGATTTTCCAGCCATACCAATTCTGCATCTAGAGATAGTGGGAGATAGGGAGTCAGCACTGCTTGGTGTTCCGAAATAAACTGTGTCAGTTCCGGAAATTGAGGCTCAAGCGGCTTGTTATTCCTGCTTGTCAGCTTAATCTCATCCTGGGATATATCGAGGATAGCTCGAAAACCATCGTATTTGACTTCATAAAACCATTCCCGCCCCTTTGGAATCTCAAAGGCAGGAGTAAGCAGCATAGGTTTCAATAGCCTCTTCCTTTCTGATCCGAAGTTTTACACAGAAGTATTTGTATAGTCACTGTATGTTGCAGCTGTATTTTTCTAATAGATTCTCCAAAAAAAATTAAAATGATTACCAAAATTGTGCGTGTATTCTTCCTTGTTAAGAGAGAAACATTAATAAAAAAACAGCGCAGGTGAAAAGAATGCATACGATATGGAAAGGAAGCATAAGCTTCGGGCTCGTAAATATACCGATAAGATTACATTCAGCAACAGAGGATAAAGACATTTCGCTTAGGACCCTTCATAAAGAATGTCATACTCCAATTAAATATGAAAAGGTTTGTCCCGTCTGCAACAAGCAGGTAGAGAAAGAAGAGCTTGTGAAAGCATTTGAATATACAAAAGGAAAGTTTGTAGTGTTAGAGGATAAAGAGCTGGAGGAACTGAAAAAAGTAAATGAAGCTAAAGCAGTGGAAATTGTCGACTTTGTAAAAATAGAGGAAATTGATCCGATCTATTTTATGAGGAGCTATTATCTCTCGCCGAACGAGGGGGGAGGAAAAGCATATACATTGCTAAGAAAAGCTTTACAGGAGTCACAGAAGGTCGGTATTGCAAAAATTGTCATCCGATCCAAGGAACAGCTGGCTGTAGTCCGGGTATTTGAGAATACTCTGTTGATGGAAACCATCTATTTTCCGGATGAAGTGAGGGCAGCGTCAGATGTCCCAAATGTTCCGGCTGAGACAGATGTATCAAAAAGGGAGCTAGACACAGCGATTATGCTGATAGACCAGCTTACCACTGAATTTGAACCGGGAAAGTATCATGACGACTACCGGACTGCTTTAATGGAACTGATTGAATCCAAGAAAAACGGGGAAACGGTCATCCCGAAAGAACGTGATGTTCCTGAGTCGAATGTTATGGATCTCATGGCAGCCCTGCAGGCATCCATTGATAAAACGAAAGGCGATGAACCCAAGAAACCGGCAGCTAAAAAGAAAAGAGCCGCCCCAGCGAAAGTAAAGAAAAAAGCGTAACCTGCGAAACCCGGTGAAGCCGGGTTTTTATTCATACTTTTTAATTGTAATGGTACGTTGACATAATTATTTTTTATCTGATCCAATTATTCAAATTTTAGCTTTATTATTTTTTATCTGTGGCAATTATTTTACATAAAGCATAATTATTTCCTTTGTCTAATATGTAAAGCAGCTTTTTTGCTATTGGCTGCGCGGAACTTAACCATAGCCTTTTTGTAAATCCGTACCAATTTTTGCTTATCTAATGTTTTATTGCATTTGTTACAGATCCGTTAACCATGCTCCGGGCAATGATTTCATATTAGTGGACTACTTATAATCTTTTAGGGTATATTTCAAGGAATACAAAATTCTACCTACAGGTGATGATCGGTGAATCAACAGAAGAAAATATTATTAACAGTTAGTCAAATCCTGTACATACTTTTTACCGCAGTGATGCTTATAAGCGGTTCGGCCATTTTTATTTACTTGAGCAATAAATTAAGACAGCATGACCTAAGCCGGTTTGATAATCATTTTATTGACCTGATACAAGGAATGATCTCACATCGGTCAACACTCATTATGGAATTCTTTACGTTTATAGGATCGGTCTTATTTATAGGCATAATGGTCCTTTTGCTGGCTGTTTTGTTTATCTGCTTTAAATGGCCAAGATATGCAGCGTTTTTAGTTCTATCATCAGGTCTCGGGGGCTTGTTTAATTTCTTTCTAAAATGGCTTTTCAAACGGGAACGCCCGGATCTGCTGCCCCTGATCCAAGAGCATGGCTTCAGTTTTCCGAGCGGACATTCTATGGGATCTTTTATTTTTTACGGATCCCTGGCGATTATACTAGCCAAACTGTCTCATAAAAGGGCAATGAACTGGATAGCCGGCATGATCTTCGCAGTCGTGATCTTGTTAATTGGAATAAGCCGAATCTATCTGGGTGTCCACTATCCAAGCGATGTGGTTGCTGGGTTCGCTGCCGGGGGAGTATGGCTGACAGTCTGTCTTGTCGGACTCGAATATTATGAATTCCGTCAAAAAGTCATTCAGAATAAAGCGGACATGCTGCGCCAGGATGAATAGATGATCCGTTCACAAGGTCTGTGCTGATTTTTCCTGCGGCTTGGAAAATGTCTAGACACAGATATGAGGGTAATAGAATCAAACACTATTATTGATGTGTTTGGGGGAGGATTAAACATATATAGTGAAAAGGAAACAGGATGGATACATCCACTTAGATGCTGACACAGGGAAAGAAATGCCGGCTTTAGTTTATTTGAGTAAACAAACATAAAAGTCCATATTGTAAAACTATTTCAAAAATATTGACATCTACTGTACTCAAGGGGTATCATTACCCTCAAGCATCCAAAAACAAAATATAACTCTTATCAAGAGTGGTGGAGGGACTGGCCCGATGAAGCCCGGCAACCATCAAGCATTTGCTTGAACGGTGCTAATGCCAGTAAATCGTCAATTTAGCCGATGAGAGAAAAATGCTATTGTATGAAAAAGCGTTCTTCTCTGAAGGGCGCTTTTATTTATGTTGGTATGCACCCAGAAAACATGAAAGAGAGATGAAAACAATGAAAATTGAAACATTGCTTGTGAGGGCGGGACTGCAGAAAGATCCTTTGACTGGTTCAATCAGCACACCTATTTACCAAAGTGCGACCTTCAGCCACCCTGAACTTGGAAAAAGTACAGGATATGACTACTCCAGAACAGCCAACCCTACCCGGACTGCACTTGAAGAAGCGATCGCCAAACTTGAAGGAGGCCAAAGAGGCTTCGCCTTCTCCTCTGGAATGGCAGCAATCACGTCCATACTCTTCCTGTTTAAGCCAGGTGATCATTTAATCGTGTCTGATGATTTATATGGCGGCACATACCGACTGCTCGAGGAAGTATTCAGCCATTACGGAATAAGCGCCTCTTATATTGATACATCTTCACCTGAAGCTATTTCTGAATCGATCATCAGCTCAACAAAAGGGATTTTTATTGAAACGCCTACGAATCCGCTGATGAAGGTGACAGATCTTGGAGCGGCATTGGCAATTGCTAAGAGGCACGGGCTGATTTCGATAGTTGATAATACTTTCATGACGCCATACTTACAACAGCCGATTTCCTTTGGAGCGGATATAGTAATGCACAGTGCCACCAAGTACCTTGGCGGTCATAATGATGCAGTGGCAGGGCTTGTAGTAACAGCTGATCAGGAGCTGTCAGAAAAACTTGCAAAAATCCATAATGGTGCCGGTGCCATATTAGGGCCTCAGGACTCTTGGCTTATACTGAGAGGAATGAAGACGCTGGCAATCCGGCTTGAACGCCAGCAGGAAAATACCCAAAAAATCGCCGAGTGGCTGGCTGATCATCCATCCATAGAAAAAGTGTATTATCCTGGCCTGAAAGACCACCCGCAATTTGAAATATCCACCAGACAGGCGAGCGGTTATGGAGCGATGCTTTCCTTTACGGTTAAAGATATCAGTCTGGTTCCTGTTATCCTGAAAAACTTGAAAATTATCAGTTTTGCAGAAAGCCTTGGCGGAGTGGAAAGCTTAATTACCTATCCTGCCACACAAACACATGCAGATATCCCATTAGAAGTGCGCGAGGCCAGGGGTATCACCGATAAACTCCTTAGATTATCGGTAGGAATCGAGGATGCCGAAGATTTAATCAATGACTTACAATCCGTGCTGGAAGTTTCAGATCAGATAGAAGCGGTGCGAAGCTAAAAAAGAGATCAGGTTGCCCCAAATTGGGGCAGCTTGATTTTTGCAAAAAAAAAATCGCTCGTGGATGAGCGATCAGTGAGGAAAATTACTTAAGGTTGATCAATATATAGGCTGATTTTTAAATATTCAGACTACATATTGTGACTTGATTCTAGCATACTCGATATTATATTACAAGAATCTGCGGCATATTTTTTTGGGAAAAGCAGAAATACAACTAGGCAGCGGTTATTAGACTCCAGGGCACCTAGGCTAGAAACTCTTAGAAACTCCAAGTTAGATTACAGTTCATATAAAGGGGATTAAGATCACAGGTCAATTTCAGATGGCGATATTCTTGTAGCTGTGTCCGGTTCAGGAACAACCAAAAATGTGGTCTGGACAGCAGAAAAAGCTAAAACGGCAGGCGTCAGAATTATTGCCGTTACGACGGAAAACGACTCTCCTTTAGCAAACCAGGCGTCATTCATCATACAGGTTCCTGCTGCCGCGAAATATCGGAAAGCTGGGGAAACGGATACGATCCAGCCGCTTGGTTCATTATTCGATCAATGCGTACATATTCTTTTCGATTACAAATGCCTTGAATTTGCTGCCTTTAAAGAAGTCAGTCATGAACAGGCTTTTCAGAAGCACAGCAATATGGAATAGGTGTTGTTGGTCCTTCCGTCTAAGACTGGGAGGGCTTTTCTTTTCCAGGCGTGCAACAGAAAGTAAGGACACACCTTCTTTGATAAAACGAAAATGAGCCGGCAATAGTGAATAGGGTATATTGGTGAAATACCGCTTTGGAAGCCTCATATCGTTAAAACACTACATTACTATGCATCCAAAGCTTAGTGAAGATATAATAAATATAAAAAACCGGATCGGAGTGTAGCAATTGAATAAAAAAAGCCTTGTTTCTCTTCAAATTGGGAGGCCACAGTTGAAAAAATACAATCATTTGGTCATGAAGACGGCGATTAGCAAGGTAACTCAGGAATACGCAGACTTAACGGAAGATGGGTTTGTGGGTGACGGCCAGGCAAACCTGAAGCATCATGGCGGACCGGATCGTGCGGTTTGTTTTTATCCGTATGAGCGCTATTCGTATTGGGAGGAAAGATTTAAGCAGAAATTATCTCTTCCCGCTTTTGGGGAAAACGCCACTGTATCAGGAATGCTTGAACAGGAGATGTACATAGGGGATGTCCTGCAGCTGGGGGATGCTGTTGTGCAGATTTCAGAAGGGAGAATTCCTTGTGCAACGGTATCGATGCAGAACAATCAGCCTGAGTTCCTTAAGAAATTATTGGATACCGGCTATACCGGGTATTTTGCCAGAGTGATCAAGGCGGGAAGAGTCGAAAAAGGGTCAGACATTGTGCTGCTTGATCGAAAGCAGGAGGCAGTTTCCGTTTTGTATGCAAACCGGGTGATGTTCAGGGATCAAGATGACATTGAAGGAGCAAGAACCGTTATAGAAGCGGAAGGGCTCGGTAAAGGGTGGAGGAACAGGCTGGAAAAGAGAATACAGTAACAGATGAAAACCTCTGAAACTATACTACTGCATGAAGTACTAGCATAGAAATAGTGAAAAGGAGGTTTTTTATGTACAGAAAAAATTACAGAAGCAAACTTGCCTTTTTTAGAGGGAAAGGCCCTCTGCCTGCCCGGCTTGTATTTCTATATTCGTTCATTCTATTTATGATCTCCTGTCTATTTTCCGTAATCCTGATTGATCAAGCAATAGAGCCGATAATCATAAATATTGCAAAAAGCGAGATTAAGAGAGTGTCATCAGAAGTCATAAATGAATCAATTGATGAAAACATTGCAGAGCATGATATGGAGGATCTAATCATTGTCCATTTCAAGGATGAAGGAAAAACACCTGCTTTCAGCTTTAATCCTAAAATTTATAACAGTATCCGGTCCTCCACAACAAAAGATATTCAGAGAAAGCTGGGGATTAACGAAGATCAGCAGTTTTATGAAGGTCAATCCGATAAAGTGGATTCCGACCAGTTTAAATCCCTTGTTTACAACATTCCTTTAGGCGTAGTCACACACAATTCCCTGCTCGCCAGCCTTGGACCGAAAATTCCGGTGAGAATGTCTTTAATCGGAAATGTAGAGCCGGATTTTAAAACAAAATTTACAGACGCCGGAATCAATAATACGTACCTTGAGCTGTTTGCGCATTTTAAAATTAATGTCCAGATCGTTATTCCATCATATTCTGAAAAAATGCTTGTTGAGCAGGAAATCAGCTTGGGCGGCATTTTTGTTCCTGGGGATGTACCTGATTATTATAGTGAAGATGGGGGGAAATCTCCCGCTCCGGCAATAGTGAAACCCGCGAGCCCGAAAAAATAATATTATTACTTGAATAATATATTGATAAACAAAAAGAATTAAGGTAAATTAAAAGAAAGATTTTTAAAAGTTTTAAATATTTTAATAATTTTGGATGTAACGCTTTGCTGGCAAAGATTTGGTAAAGCAAAAAAATAAAACATCTTATCCAGAGAGGTGGAGGGACTGGCCCGCAGAAGCCTCAGCAACCAGCCGTGTGGCATGGTGCTAAATCCAGCAAGCATTATGCTTGGAAGATAAGGAGATGCCTTGGTGGAAAGCCTTCTTCTTATAGAAGGTTTTTTTTATTCCGCATAAAGGTTGCATCTCCATAAAAATGGAGGCAGAAACAATGAACTTTAGAGAAGAAATTCAAAAAAGGATCCTGGTCGGCGAAGGAGCCATGGGAACCCAGTTATATTCCCACGGTATCGATGCCTGTTATGAGGAATTGAATCTCCTCAATCCAGCACAAATTGAGAGCATTCATGCAGCTTATGTAAAAGCTGGAGCTGATATTCTACAGTCGAACACATATGGAGCCAATTATTTTAAATTAAAAAGGTATGGCCTCGAAGACGAAGTAAGCCGAATTAATAGGAAGGGTATTCAAATTACAAGGAAAGCAGCGGCGGAAAATACGTTTGTATTTGGAACAATTGGAGCCACAAGAAGCTTTCGGAAATCTGATTTAAGCCTTGATGAAATTAAGCGCGGATTTCGAGAACAGCTTTATAGTCTCCTGATAGAAAATCCTGATGGAATATTGCTGGAGACATATTATGACTTTGAAGAATTGACTGCGGTTCTTGCCATCGCAAAGAGGGAAACTTCCCTCCCGATTATTTCAAATGTTTCATTGCACGAAATTGGCTACTTGCAAAATGGGATGCATTTAGCTGAAGCGCTGCTGAGGCTTGAGGACGCGGGGGCAGATGTTGTGGGTGTAAACTGCCGTCTGGGTCCGCATCATATGGTACGTTCCCTGGAGGAAGTACCGATCCCAAACCGTTCTTATTTAGCTGTTTATCCAAATGCAAGTCTGCCGGATTTGGAGGATGGAAGATTAGTTTACCAGGCCAATCCTGAGTATTTCGGCCAAAAGGCACTGGAGTTAAGGCGTGAAGGCGCGAGAATTATCGGAGGCTGCTGCGGAACAACGCCTCATCATATAGAGAGCGTCAAGAAAGCAATTGAGGGCTTGGAACCTATATTGAATAAAGAAATTAAATCTAGAAAAATAGAAATAAACGTACTTCAGGATCCCAAACCAGGAAAATCACTGAGCAGGCAGGCAGTAGAAAAAAGAACCATTCTTGTAGAGCTCGACCCTCCAAAAAAATTAGGCATTGCTAAATTCATAGAAGGTGCAGAAGCTTTAAGACAGGCAGGCGCAGATTCTGTAACACTTGCTGACAATTCTCTTGCAACACCAAGGATCAGCAACATCTCACTCGGCTCTCTATTGAAAGAAAAAAGCAATATCAATCCCATGATCCACATTACCTGCCGGGACAGAAACTTGATCGGCCTGCAGTCACATTTAATGGGTTTGTCTACTCTTGGATTAAACGAAGTGCTGGTTGTTACAGGTGACCCATCAAAAATTGGAGATTTCCCAGGTGCGACATCCGTATATGACCTGTCATCCTTTGATTTAATAGCTTTAATCAACCAATTTAATGAAGGGCTGTCTTATTCAGGCAAGCCGCTGGGACAGAAAACAAACTTTAATATCTCGGCTGCATTTAATCCTAATGTCCGTTATTTGCACAAAGCAGTTGAACGGATGGAAAAGAAAATTTCCTTCGGGGCCCAATCCTTCCTAACACAGCCGATATATTCGGAGGATCAGATTGATGAAGTGTATGAAGCTGTGAAACATGTAAAGACCCCCATTTTTATCGGAATCATGCCGCTGACAAGTTCAAGGAACGCCGAATTTATCCATCATGAGGTACCGGGAATCTCACTTCCCGATTCTGTGAGGAAAGCTATGGCATCAGCGGGGAATGATCCGGTGCAGGCTGCAAAGGAGGGTATCGCCATTGCAAAGGCTCTTACTGAAAAAGCGATGGAAAAGTTTAATGGTATTTATCTAATTACACCGTTTCTGCGATATGAGCTTACCGCAGAATTAACAAGGCATGTTCACCGTTTAGATGCATCCAGAAGAGTGGGAGTGACAGTGAATGATTAAAGCAGATTTTAAAAGCAGGTTAAAAGAAAAAATATTAATCCTCGATGGGGCAATGGGAACGATGATACAGGAAGCGGACCTCTCGTTCGAGGACTTTGGAGGCGAAGAATATGAAGGCTGTAATGAATATCTCTCATTGACTTCACCTCGGACAATAGAAAACATCCACACTGCGTATCTCGCCGCCGGAGCCGATATAATCGAAACCAATACCTTCGGTGCGACCAGCATTGTACTCGATGAATATAATCTCGGCCACATGGCTTTTGAATTAAACGCAGTTTCGGCGCAAATTGCTAGAAAAGCGGCAGACCAATACACCTCTCTTGAATTCCCTAGGTTTGTGGCAGGTTCCATCGGTCCTACTACTAAAACCCTTTCCGTCACAGGAGGGACTACTTTTGACCTTTTAGCGCAGTCGTATGAGGAGCAGGTTCAAGGTTTGATAAAGGGCGGTGTCGATCTTCTTCTGGTTGAAACGTCGCAGGACATGCTGAACGTTAAGGCAGCATTTTCAGGGATTAAAAGAGCATTTATGGACAATGGCAAGGAGCTTCCTATCATAATTTCCGGAACCATTGAACCCATGGGGACAACTCTTGCCGGCCAGTCTATTGAAGCCTTTTATCTTTCCTGTGAACATATGAAGCCTGTAGCTGTTGGATTGAATTGTGCAACTGGCCCTGAGTTTATGACCGATCATATCCGCAGTTTATCCTTTATCTCCAAATCAGGGGTAAGCTGCTATCCGAATGCCGGGCTGCCTGATGAAGAAGGCCATTATCATGAATCTCCAGCATCTCTTGCTGGAAAGGTTAAGCAATTCGCAGAAAAAGGCTGGCTTAATATCGCGGGCGGATGCTGCGGAACGACTCCTGCGCATACTGCGGCAATGGCTGAAGCTCTTAATGAAATGAAACCAAGAGAAATTAAAGCAGAAGGCAGCCAGCATGGCATTTCTGGTATAGAACCGCTTGTTTATGATGAATCTATGAGACCTTTGTTTGTCGGAGAGAGGACAAATGTAATCGGATCCCGTAAATTCAAGGAGCTCATCCGTGATAAACAATATGAGCAGGCGTCTGAAATTGCAAGGGCCCAAGTTAAAAAAGGAGCACATGTTATTGATATCTGCCTGGCAGATCCCGATGGTGACGAGCTTGGGGATATGGAAGTATTTATACAGGAAGTTGTCAAAAAAGTGAAAGTGCCGCTAGTCATTGATTCCACTGATGAAGAAGTCATTGAAATAGCCCTAAAGCATTCACAGGGAAAGGGCATTATTAACTCTATCAATTTAGAAGATGGCGAAGAACGATTTGAAAAAGTGATTCCATTAGTCCAAAAATATGGAGCGGCTGTTGTTGCGGGCACCATTGATGAGATAGGTATGGCTGTTACATCAGACCGCAAGCTTGAAATTGCAGCCAGGACATACCATCTATTAGTCCATAAATATGGGCTGTCCCCTAGTGATATTATTTTTGATCCTTTAGTTTTTCCAGTCGGTACAGGGGATGAGCAGTATATAGGAGCAGCAGCAGAAACCGTAAACGGAATTAAGAAAATTAAAGAAGCTTTTCCAGAAACACTTACCATTTTAGGAATCAGTAATGTGTCGTTCGGTCTGCCGCCCCGGGGGAGAGAAGTGTTGAATGCAGTTTATCTGTATCACTGTACAAAGGCAGGACTTGATTATGCGATTGTAAATACCGAAAAGCTAGAGCGCTTTGCAAGTATTCCAGAAGATGAAATTATTCTCGCTGAGAAGCTGTTATTTCACACGTCCAGAGACACTCTTCAGGAATTTACTGATTATTATCGGGACAAAAAGCCAGAAAAAAAAGAAAAGCATAAGCAGCTTCCTGTAGAACAGCGTCTTTCACAATATATCATTGAAGGCACAAAACAGGGACTTATTGAAGATCTAGACGAAGTTCTTTCTAGAGGAGATACACCGCTTGAAATCATTAACGGTCCATTGATGAGTGGAATGAGTGAAGTAGGGAGGTTGTTTAATGACAATCAGCTGATCGTGGCGGAAGTCCTTCAAAGCGCTGAAGCCATGAAGGCAGCTGTAGCCCATCTAGAGCCATTAATGGAAAAATCGTCGCAAAATGCATCAAAAGGTAAAGTGCTCCTCGCTACAGTTAAAGGAGATGTTCATGATATCGGAAAGAACCTGGTAGATATCATCCTGACCAATAACGGCTTTGATGTGGTGGATTTAGGAATCAAGGTAACTTCTCAACAGATTATAGAAGCAGTAAGAACTCATTCACCTTCCGTAATTGGCCTCTCGGGACTCCTTGTGAAATCAGCTCAGCAAATGGTCCTCACTGCACAGGATCTTAAACAGGCGGAAATCGACCTGCCCATTATGGTTGGGGGAGCCGCTCTGTCAAGGAAATTTACGGATTTTAAGATTGCACCTGAATATGAAGGCACAGTGCTGTACGCAAAAGATGCTATGGATGGTCTCAGCCTTGCCAACAGCCTTCATGATGAAGAAAAAAGGGAGGCACTTCTTTTACAGGTAAATGAGAAACGGCAGAAATCTGCAGTGGGTTCTGCGACGGCTGTCCTTGTGAGGAATAAACCCACTGTCAAAAGGTCCAGAGTAACTGCAAATCATCCTGTAATGAAGCCTCGTGACCTTAAACGGCATGTTTTAAAAAATTATCCGCTGGAGCAAATCATTCCTTACATCAACAAACAAATGCTAATTGGCCACCATCTCGGGTTAAAAGGCAAAGTCGGGGAGCTCATACAAAAAAAGGATGAAAAAGCTCTATTCCTAAATGGATTGGTTGATTCACTTCTTCAAAACATGTCACAGAGCGCTGAGTATACGGTAAACGGAATCTACCGGTTTTATCCTGCACAAAGTGAAGGAAACAAGGTTTATATCTACAAACCTGAGGACCACTCGGTAATCCTGGAAATCCTTGATTTTCCGCGGCAGCAATCTGAGCCTTATTTATGTCTGGCTGACTATGTTAAAAGTAAAGCTTCTGGTGAACTGGATTATATCGGCATGTTTATAGTGTCAGCGGGAAAAGAAATCAGGTCCTGGGCATCCCGTTGGAAAGAGCAGGGAGATTTTCTGAAGAGCCATGCTATTCAGGCTGTGGCACTTGAAACCGCAGAAGCCTTCGCGGAAAGGATGCACCATGTAATGAGGGATGCATGGGGCATACCAGACTCCATTGACATGACTATGAAAGAAAGATTTGCAGCCAAATATACAGGTCAGAGATATTCATTCGGCTATCCTGCCTGCCCCAATCTTGAGGATCAGGAAAAGCTATTCCGATTGCTTAAGCCAAATGACATTGGCATCACACTTACAGATGGCTGCATGATGGAACCGGAGGCATCCGTATCTGCGTTTGTGGTATCACATCCGGAAGCCAGATATTTTAATGTAGACAGATAGGGATCAGCAGAAAGCGGGGCCCTGCACACCTTCGCCTCATTTTATAAAGAGGATTAAAATGGAAGTAAAACGTGAAGCTATAATACAAGGAGTCAATATGAAATACATGATCCGCTATGCAAATTGGAATGACCTAGAAAACTGCCTGATGTTTGAGCATCATCCTGATGAGGCACTGCTGCTGACAAAAATAGAGCTGGAGCAGTTAATAATCCTGGAAATAGATGGGGAAGCAGCGGGATATGTAAAAATAGATTACATTTGGGGAAGCCTCCCGTTTATCAGTTTGATTAAAGTGAGGGAAGGAATCAGAGGAAAAGGGTATGGAACCCAGCTTCTTAAGTTCTTGGAGAACACTCTGAAAGAAAAGGGCTTTTCAGTACTGCTTTCTTCCTCACAGGTAAATGAGGCAGGTCCGCAGGAATGGCACCGTAAACAGGGATTTCAAGAATGTGGAATATTGACTGGTATTAATGGGGAGGGAATAGGAGAACTCTTTTTTAAAAAGGCTCTTTTCTAAAAAGATTGTGATGAAACTTCCTATACAGATCAGGAGTTCATAATAATTTGTTTGACAGGACAAAATCAAACACTATAAACTGGAGATAGTTATTAGTTAATTTAGAAAATTTATTAAATTAAGTGAGATGGGTATGCTGCAGATAAAGCGAAATCGAATCGGATTGAATGCTATAATGCTGGCTTCGACCGAGTCAGACGAAGAAAAAATGCTGTACAGGGACCTGCGCGAGAGCGGATATATCTTCTGCAGCGGCAAAGTGGGTTCCATGGATACTCATAAAATTGTAGCGGCCATTGAAACAGCGGCCAAACGAAACGAAGTAGTTGATGGCTCGCTTTACCGCGAAATTCATGCTTTGTATCATAGTTCCATTGAAGCTGTCCAAGGTATGACCAGAGGGCAGGCGCAAATAGGGGAGCTGCTAAGGACAGTGGGCCTCAGGTTCGCAGTACTGAGAGGAAATCCGTTTCATAATCCTGAAGAAGGCGAGTGGATCGCGGTAGCGCTGTACGGAACAATCGGTGCGCCCATCAAAGGGTTTGAACACGAAACGGTAGGGTTAGGGATAAATCATATTTAAAATTTTTTCAGTCCATAGTTAAAAGTTAAATGGGGGCTGTATCACTTTATGTGGTACAGCCCCTTTATTATGTTAAAGAGGTGACGAGGTAGATGGTTATATTAAACGGAGAATCCTTGACTTTGCAGGAGGCGTATCATGTTCTGTTTGAGAAGGAAGGTATTACTGCATCACCTGAGGCACTGGCGAGGGTCATAAGCAGCAGGCAGGCCGTGGAAAAAATTGTTGCCGAAAAAAGAATTGTTTATGGAATAACGACAGGCTTCGGAAAGTTCAGCGATGTATTAATCGACAGCAGAGATGTCGATGCTCTGCAGACAAACCTGATTCTTTCGCATGCGTGCGGTGTAGGGGACCCCTTTCCTGAAATTGTATCGAGAGCAATGCTCCTGTTAAGGGCCAATGCTCTTTTGAAGGGATATTCAGGAGTCCGCCCTATCGTAATCGAAAGGCTGATCCAGATGGTAAATACGGAAATCCATCCAGTGGTTCCCCAGCAGGGATCACTGGGGGCAAGCGGTGATTTAGCGCCGCTGTCCCATTTAGCCATGACCTTGATGGGAGAAGGCGAAGTGTTTTATCAGGGCACAAGAGTGCCGGCAATACAGGCTTTGGCAGCAGAAGGAATCCCGCCTTTAACTCTAGAGGCAAAAGAAGGACTCGCTTTAATAAACGGCACTCAGGCGATGACTGCTATGGGTGTCATAACTTATCTGGAAGCAGAGAGACTTGCTTACCAGTCTGAAGGAATTGCGGCAATAACGATGGAAGGGTTACAGGGAATCATAGATGCCTTTGATGAAGATATCCATAGGGTAAGGGGCTACAAGGAGCAGATGGATACAGCGGAACGAGTGAGAGGCTGGCTCTCTGGCAGTGAGCTCACCACGAAACAGGGTGAAATACGGGTTCAGGATGCCTATTCCCTTCGATGTATCCCCCAGGTCCATGGAGCTTCATGGCAGGTGCTGCACTATGTAAAAGAAAAATTAGAAATTGAGATGAATGCGGCCTCCGATAATCCGTTGATTTTCAATGGCGGCAGTAAAGTGATTTCAGGCGGTAACTTTCATGGACAGCCGATTGCTTTCGCCATGGACTTCTTGAAGCTTGGAGTCGCTGAACTCGCCAATATTTCTGAGCGGAGAATTGAAAGGCTGGTCAATCCGCAGCTGAACGATCTTCCCCCTTTTTTAAGCCCCCAGCCCGGGTTGCAGTCAGGAGCGATGATTATGCAATATGCAGCGGCCTCACTCGTTTCTGAAAATAAGACTCTTGCACATCCTGCCAGTGTCGATTCTATTCCATCTTCAGCCAATCAGGAAGATCATGTGAGCATGGGTACGATTGCCGCACGGCATGCCCATCAAATCGTAGGCAATGCAAGGAATGTGCTGGCCATTGAAATGATATGCGCCATGCAGGCTGCGGAATATAGAGGCAGAAACATGATGGCGGCCAAGACGGCTTCTCTTTTAAAAGAAGCTCGGGAAATCGTGGATTCAATTGATAAAGACCGCATATTTTCTAAGGATATTGAAAAAATGGCTTCCTGGCTGAAATCAACGGACTTTCTTCCTTTTTTAGAAACAAGGTCTTCGGTGAATCTATGAAACTATTACCTGACAAATTGAATGTGGAGGCTGGAACAAATGGAAAAAAGCATGGCTAAAAGAGTTGTTAAAAATTATCGTGGAACGGAATTACATGCAAAAGGGTGGATTCAGGAAGCGGCAATCAGAATGCTGATGAACAATTTAGATGAAGAGGTGGCAGAACGCCCGGAAGATCTTGTTGTTTATGGCGGGATAGGTAAGGCAGCAAGAAATTGGGAATGTTATGATGCCATCATCAAATCACTGCATGAACTGGAAAATGATGAAACTTTATTAATTCAATCAGGAAAACCTGTTGCGGTTTTCAAATCCCATAGTGATGCACCAAGGGTCCTTCTCGCTAATTCAAATCTTGTGCCTGCCTGGGCTAATTGGGATCACTTCCATGAACTCGACAAAAAAGGGCTTATGATGTATGGGCAGATGACGGCCGGCAGCTGGATTTATATCGGCAGCCAGGGAATTGTCCAGGGGACCTATGAAACCTTTGCAGAGCTTGCCCGCCAACATTTTGACGGTACACTAAAAAATACCATCACACTGACTGCCGGACTCGGAGGAATGGGAGGAGCACAGCCGCTGGCCGTGACCATGAATGATGGAGTGTGTTTAGCTATTGAGGCAGATGAATCGAGAATAGAAAGGAGACTGGAAACGAAATACCTGGATGTAAAAGCAGCAGACGTTCAGACGGCGATAGCGATGGCAAGAGAAGCAAAGAATAAAGGAACTGCCATATCAATTGGACTGCTCGGTAATGCTGCTGAAATACTTCCCAATATGCTCAGTCAGGGATTTATACCAGATATCTTAACAGATCAGACGTCGGCACACGATCCTTTGAATGGGTACATACCCATTCACATGTCGCTCTCTGAAGCGAAGGATCTAAGAGAAAGTAATCCAGTTGAATATATAAGAAGATCAAAGGCAAGCATGGCGAGGCATGTCCAATCGATGCTTGACATGCAGGAAAAAGGTGCGGTGACTTTTGACTATGGAAACAACATCAGACAGACAGCGAAGGATGAAGGCATAGAGAATGCGTTTGACTTTCCTGGGTTTGTACCAGCCTATATCCGCCCGCTGTTCTGTGAAGGCAAAGGACCCTTTAGATGGGCTGCCCTTTCTGGAAATCCTGAGGATATTGCCAGAATTGACCAAGCCATCTTAAGGGAATTTGCCTTTAATGAATATTTATGCCACTGGATCAAAATGGCCGGGGAAAAAATAGCCTTTCAAGGTCTTCCAGCCCGCATTTGCTGGCTGGGATATGGGGACCGGGCTAAGCTTGGGCGCATCATCAATGATCTCGTTGCGTCAGGAGAGGTGACGGCGCCTATTGTGATTGGAAGGGACCATCTGGATGCTGGTTCGGTAGCATCTCCTAATCGGGAAACGGAAGCGATGAAGGACGGAAGCGATGCAGTGGCGGACTGGCCGATTTTAAATGCCATGATCAATGCAGTCGGCGGTGCAAGCTGGGTATCGGTCCACCATGGAGGCGGGGTCGGGATGGGCTACTCGCTTCATGCTGGGATGGTAATCGTGGCGGATGGTACAAAAGAAGCGGAGATAAGGCTGGACAGAGTGTTGACCACTGATCCGGGCATGGGAGTGGTGCGCCATGCAGATGCGGGATATGGGGCAGCTATCCAGACCGCAAAAGCCAAAGGGATTCACATCCCCATGCTAAAAGATTAAGTGAACATTATATGGAAAGGAGACAGGAAGATGGGTGATACAATCCTTATTCGCAATGCTTCCCAGCTTGTGACCTTAAAAGGGAGTTCAGAAGCACCGCTTACGGGTCAAGGTATGTCAAATCTTGAAATTATTGAAAATGGAACTGTATGGATTAAAGATGGAGTCATCAAAGCGGCCGGCCGGGATGAGCAAATCATGGCTGATTATGAGGCCGGCAATGAAGCAGCTGAAATCATAGATGCACGCGGTAGACTGGTAGTGCCAGGCCTAATCGACCCGCATACCCATCTTATCCATGCGGGAAGCAGAGAAGAAGAATTTAACATGAGATTGTCAGGAGCCACATATATGGACATCATGAATGCGGGAGGAGGGATTCATGCAACCGCCTCCAAAACGAGGATGGCTTCACGGGAGGAGTTGTTTAGGAAAGCTTTCGCTAATCTGAATGAGTTCCTGCTGCATGGCGTTACAACAGTTGAGGCAAAAAGCGGCTATGGAATGGAGTGGGAGACCGAGAAAAAACAGCTGCTGGCTGCGAAGGATTTAAATGAACATCATCCAATCGATATTATCAGCACCTTTATGGGAGCACATGCTGTCCCTGCGGACTATAAAGAAAGACCGGAAGAATTTGTTGATCATATCATTGATTACATGCTCCCAAAGATAGTGGAAGAAGGTCTCGCTGAATTTAATGATGTCTTCTGTGAACAGGGTGTATTTAGACCGGACCAGGCCAGGAGAATTCTAGAAGCAGGAAAAAAACTGGGCTTGAAAGCAAAAATTCATGCAGACGAGATTGAACCCTATCAGGGGGCAGAGCTTGCGGCTGAACTGGGAGCCATTACTGCAGATCATTTGCTGAAAGCAACGGATGCGGGTATTAAAAGAATGGCTGAAGCAGGGGTGATCGGAGTACTCCTTCCGGGAACAGCCTTTTTCTTAATGGCTGAATTTGCGAATGGAAGGAAAATGATAGATTCAGGGGTGCCTGTCGCACTATCCACAGATTTCAACCCGGGTTCTTCGCCGACTGTTTCGCTGCCTCTCATCATGAACCTTGCATGCTTAAAAATGGGCATGACACCAGCTGAGGTGATCACTGCAGTAACCATAAATGCTGCCCATGCGATTGGCCGGGGAAAAGAGATAGGCAGCATCGAGATTGGCAAAAAGGGAGACATCACCATATTTAATGTGCCTAACTACATGAAACTTCAATACTCATTTGGAGTGAATCATACACATACCGTGATAAAAAACGGCCGGGTCGTGGTTAGAGAACGAAAACTAGTTTTCTAGCAGGGAACAAATAAGGGCCCTCTTTAGGGTCCTCAGGCTGTCGAGAATCTCTCAGCAGCCATTTTTTTGTTCTGTTAGACGCGATTCCATCCAGCCTGGCACGTTAGTCTCGTTTCCTGCCCGGTCTTCTTCCTGAAATTAACCAATGCTTTTCCATTCAACCAAGGATTCACACTTGGCAATCAGCATATTCCGAAAAAGAAAAGCATAAAGGCCGGTGGATAATCATAAAGCACCAAACATAAGCATAGGAAGCAGAAAGATAATCATAAACATGGAAAAGATAAGCATAAAACCCTGGAACTTAAGCATAAGCCTTCAATATATAAGCATATTTCTAAGAAAGGTAAGCATAAACCCTATTGCGGGGTTCTGGTTCCTTCTCATTTTAAAAAAACTCTTCAAAAAAGCCTCTTTTTCCTGAGCTGAGGAAGTCAACTTGGAAGAGCAGTTACCAAAATTTGAATTTATCAGCAAAAAACAATAGTTTTTCAGTAAAAATGGACTGCAATTTCCCATGCTGTTTTGCAGTCGTGCGGTTCCCCACTAGATGAGGGCCTTCTGGGGTTCCTCTTTTTGTTTGATTTAGGGTTGACGAATGCGCTGAATCTGCTGATCCCCCTCAATTTCTGAAACTACTCTTATTTTGGCAAATATCACTCTTATTTTTCCAATTCCGCTCTTAAATTTTGAAAAGTCACTCTTAAAATTTATTTTTCACTCTTAAACTCTCCCGGAGTGGCATACACACAATTACGAAAAAAATTGGTAAATTTTATCACCCAATCTTTCATTTTCAATAAAAGAATTTTATACTATTAAAAATTATAAAAAAAAGGGGCAGGGGTATGGAATTTAAAGTATACAGAGACATAAATGAGTTCTTCGATAAAACTAAGCCCTTTTATCTGGCTGATGAAGCAGTACATAATCTGCCTTACGGTATTCTGAACCGCATGATCCAGGGAGTATCGCAGAACGGGGATGAACTGCCTTTCATGGCTCTGATAGAATCAGAGGGAGAAGTGATTTTATCTTTTCTCCAAACTCCTCCGCACAATATGATCATAAGTTCAAACAAGAGCATTGACCCTGAACTTCTGCACTTTGCCGCCGGGGAGTTGATTAGTGAGGGAGTCAGCTTACCAGGTGTGATAGGTTCTAAGGAGCTTGCTGAAAGCTTTGCGGCTGTATGGGGAGAACGAACTGGGAGCAGGCAGCAGATTGAGATGAATCAAAGGATATATAAATTGGAGAAAGTAAACAGCATACCGAAACCAATAGGAAGATTTGCGCCGGCTGAACATTCACACATCCCTCTAATCTTGGTCTGGGCGAAAGAGTTTTGTAAGGAGACTGGAGTCCTCTATGAGGAAGCGAGAATGCAGACGTCTGTGAGAGAGTCGTTTGCAGCCAAAAGTACATTTGTCTGGCTGGATACTGACGGCCATCCGGTAACGATGGCAAAAGCAGGGAGAAAGATAGAAAACGGTACCGTGGTAACGCTCGTGTACACACCCCTGGAACTGCGCGGGAAAGGATATGCAAGCGCCTGTGTGGGGGAGCTGAGCAGAGAAATCCTAAAAACCAGCCAGTTTTGCTGTCTGTATACAGATCTTGCGAACCCTGTTTCAAACAGCATTTATATGAAAATAGGCTATGAACCTATATGTGATTCTATTGCGCTAAAATTTTTACGCTAAAAACCAGTGTTATATCTACCAAAAAACATTAGAGTTTTCATCTTAATCAGGCACGGGGCCAAGGTCTTTGTGCTTTATTGCTGTAAAATGGTCAAAAAGTAAAATATATTTTAATATAATAGTGAATTTCCTCGTAATTTTATTACATTTTCCTTTGAATATATATGTCGAAAGGTGTAAAATACCCTTGTAACCGTTTTATCCTTAGAATTTTAAGAATAATTACTTATTCAAAACTATTTCTATATAGCTTGTTATTTTAATAGT
Organism: Peribacillus deserti; assembly: GCF_002863585.1. Classification (GTDB taxonomy): domain Bacteria; phylum Bacillota; class Bacilli; order Bacillales; family DSM-1321; genus Paraperibacillus; species Paraperibacillus deserti_A. The sequence continues at coordinate 24,232 of NZ_PGUY01000018.1, forward strand.
TACAAAAACGAATAAATGCAAAGGATTCTTTAGGGTACAGCGTAGGACAATTACACTAATGGAATGGTTGGGGGTTTAAAAATGACCAACAAAAAATCAATGGAATTGAATCCCTGGGCGGGGCTGTCAGGACCCAATCTAGGGTACGTATTGGAACAATATGATTTGTTTGTGGAAGATCCTGATTCTGTTGGTTCTGATTTAAAGGAATTATTCATCACATGGGGCTCTCCGGAAGAAGCAGTACAGCTGAATAACATAGCTGGTGAAATATCTGCCGGACAGACAAGAACACCTGGTGTTCCGATGAGCACCGATATGATGAAAAAGGTTATGTCCGCTGTTCAGCTGGTAGAGAATATCCGCGCTTATGGACATCTGGCTGCTAATATTTATCCATTAAATGAAGTTCCTAAAGAAAACGATGTTATTAAACTGTCAAATTACGATTTGACGGACGAAGATTTAAAAAAGATTCCGGCTGAGCTGCTAAGCCCTTATCTTCCAGCTTCTATCAAGAATGGATTAGAAGCCGTTCAATATTTAAAAGAATCCTATTCTAAAACAATTGCGTTTCAATTCCATCATGTAAATGATTTGGAAGAAAAATACTGGCTGAATGAAATGGTAGAGTCAGGAAATATTTTCCGGACTTTATCCAGTGAGGAGAAAATAGGTCTCTATAAGCGTTTAAATGAAGTAGATAGTTTTGAAAAATTCCTTCATAGAACATTTGTCGGCCAAAAGCGTTTCTCCATCGAAGGTCTGGATACACTTGTGCCTGTCTTAGATGAAATAATTTCTGAAGCAGTGCAGTCAGGAACTGAAAGCATTAACATTGCAATGGCTCACAGAGGACGCCTCAGTGTCCTGGCACATGTTTTAGGAAAGCCGTATGAAGCGATTTTTGCAGAATTCCAGCATGCTCCTAATAAAGACCTTGTACCTTCAGAAGGTTCAATCGGAATTAATTTTGGATGGACCGGTGACGTAAAATACCATCTTGGGGCAGATCGGCAGATCAAGGAAGAAAGTACTGTAAAAGCACGTATCACGCTAGCAAACAACCCAAGCCATCTTGAATTTGTCGGCTCCATTGTTGAAGGGTTTACGAGAGCTGCGCAGGATGATCGCTCAAACCCAGGCTATCCTTCACAGGATGATGAGAAGTCATTGGCTATCATCATTCATGGTGATGCAGCATTCCCGGGTGAGGGGATAGTGGCTGAAACTCTAAACTTAAGCGGGCTGAAAGGCTATAAAACGGGTGGTACTGTCCATATCATCACTAATAATATGATTGGATTTACAACCGAGAGTGAAGATTCAAGATCAACCAAATATGCAAGTGACCTTGCAAAAGGATACGAGATTCCAATCGTCCATGTAAATGCGGATGATCCAGAGGCATGTATTGCTGCCGTGGAGCTTGCTTATGAATATAGAAAGAAATTTAAAAAAGATTTCTTGATTGACCTGATTGGATACAGAAGATTCGGCCACAACGAAATGGATGAACCTTTGGTAACCAATCCACAGATGTACAATCTGATCCACAAGCATCCCGTCATCACTGAAATTTATGGCAGGAAATTAACTGAATCAGGTGTGCTTACACAAGAAAAAGCTTCTGCAATCAAGGAGCAGGTAGACGCTAAGCTAAAAGAAGCATACGGTAAAGTAGATACCAAAAATAAAAAAGAAACGCCTGATGATCTAGTTCCACCTGAAACAGTGGAACATGGTCTTCCTAAAGTTGATACTTCTGTATCCTTAGATACACTAAAACAAATAAATAATGAACTAGTTCAATGGCCTAAAAATTTCAAAATCATGAAAAAGCTTGAGAAGATTTTAACAAGACGCCTCGATGCTTTCAATGACAATGGAAAAATTGACTGGGCACAGGCTGAAACATTGGCATTTGCCAGCATCCTGGGCGACGGAACACCGATCCGTATCACTGGACAAGATTCAGAACGCGGGACCTTTGCTCACCGGCATCTTGTGCTCCATGATTATGAGACGGGCAATAAATATTCTCCGCTTCACACATTAAGCCTGGCGAAGTCTTCATTTGCCATCCATAACAGCCCGTTAACTGAAACAGCTGTTTTAGGCTTTGAATATGGCTATAACATCTATTCTCCAGAAACACTTGTGCTATGGGAAGCTCAGTATGGGGATTTTGCAAATGTGGCCCAGGTCATTTTTGATCAATTCATTGCTGCCGGCCGTGCCAAGTGGGGTCAAAAGTCTGGATTGGTAATGTTATTCCCGCATGGTTATGAAGGACAAGGACCAGAACACTCAAGCGGTCGTTTAGAACGATTCCTGCAGCTTGCTGCAGAAAATAACTGGACAGTGGCTAACTTGTCTTCGGCTGCTCAATATTTCCATATTCTAAGACGTCAGGCTGCTATTCTGACAATGGAAGAAGTTCGCCCGCTGGTTATTATGGCGCCGAAAAGTTTATTGAGAAATCCATTAACATCTTCATCTCCGGGTGAATTTACGGATGGAGACTTTAAAGCTTATATAGAGGAACCACTATTAGGCAAAAATCCGGAAGCTGTTGAGCGTATCGTGTTTACGACAGGAAAAATGGCAATTGACCTATCCGATAGTTTAAAAGATAAGCAGGATATGGACTGGCTTCACATTATCAGGCTTGAAGAGATCTATCCATTCCCATTTGAGGAAATTCAGAATTTCTTAACAGGATTCAAAAATCTTAAAGAAATCTTCTGGACCCAGGAAGAACCTAAGAATATGGGTGCTTGGAGCTTTGTTGAACCTCGTCTTTCTACTGCTGCACCAGAAGGCGTCAAGGTAGATTACATTGGACGTAAACGCCGTTCAAGCCCTGCAGAAGGGGACCCGACTGTCCATAAAAAAGAACAGCAAAGAATTATCGACACAACTTTAACACGCAAATAAAGGGGAGAGTATTTTCATGGCCGAAATTATTGTACCAGAATTAGCAGAATCCATCTCAGAGGGAACAATTGCCCAATGGCTTAAACAGCCGGGTGACCAGGTTCAAAAGGGAGAATATATTGTTGAACTTGAAACAGACAAGGTAAATGTTGAGATTATCTCAGAAGTCGACGGGATTTTATCTAAACAGCTGTTCGAAGAGGGAGACACTGTTAAGGTCGGAGAAGCCATAGCGGTTGTTGGAGAAGGCGCAGAATCCGCTGCTGCTCCGGCTGCAGAAGTTAAGGCAAGTGCAGAGCCTGCTCCGGCGGCTGAAGCTGCAGCTGAAGTTCCCGTTCAGTCTGACGAGGCACAAACCGGTTCGAAACATAAAGCGATTGCCTCTCCGGCGGCAAGAAAGCTTGCCCGTGAAAAAGGAATCAATCTTGACGCTGTTCCAACTGTAGATCCGCTTGGAAGAGTAAGAGTGCAGGATGTCGCTTCTTTTGATTCAAGCCAGCCAGCAGCTCCAGTGAAAGCGGAAAGCCCTGCTCCAAAGGCTCCTGCTGCAGCACAACCTGCACCTGCAGACAATCCAGCAAAACCGGTTGAACGTGTGAAAATGTCACGCCGCCGCCAGACTATTGCAAAACGTCTGGTAGAGGTACAGCATACAGCTGCCATGCTTACTACCTTTAACGAAGTTGATATGACTGCAATCATGAACTTAAGAAACAGAAGAAAAGATGCTTTCTTGAAAAATAATGATGTAAAACTAGGATTTATGTCATTCTTTACAAAAGCTGTCGTTGGTGCTTTGAAACAGTTCCCGCTTCTAAATGCTGAAATCCAGGGCGATGAACTGGTAATCAAAAAGTTCTATGATGTGGGAATTGCTGTTTCTGCTGAAGATGGACTTGTTGTTCCAGTCGTAAGAGACGCTGATAAACTTACATTTGCTGAAATTGAAAAAGAAATCGGCCATCTTGCAAACAAAGCTAGAAGCAAGAAATTAGCAGTATCTGACCTGACTGGCGGAACATTCACCATTACTAATGGCGGTACTTTTGGTTCTTTACTCTCCACACCAATCCTTAATGCGCCGCAGGTTGGTATCCTGGGAATGCACAAAATCCAGGTGCGTCCAGTTGCAATTGATGCAGAAAGAATGGAAAACCGCCCAATGATGTATCTGGCACTATCATACGATCATAGAATCGTAGATGGAAAAGAAGCGGTAAGCTTCCTGGTGAAAGTTAAAGATCTTCTAGAAGATCCTGAATCCCTTCTTTTAGAAGGCTGATCGATTAATAATTAAAGAAAAGCTGACTCATATACAATTTGAGTCAGCTTTTTCTTTGTTATAGGGCCTGTTCTACCATCAAGGAATTTTTGATAAACGCTTTAAGGCTTTAAGGTCATTATTGATTTAGCATTACGACCCCTGCTGCAGGTACTAACTCCTGCTGGTGCCTGGGTACAGGGGAGTCTCTGCTAGAGTATATGTGGCCGCGGCTACTAGACCGCCCCGGAGGTATCGGGTACCTGCAGGGGTAATCAACAGACATGTTCAACAGCACTTTAAAAAGATAAACAGATTTTCACGGCATTTTTTCTGCTAGCTTTTTCAACTCCTTTGTACGGGCTGCAATGAAATCCTTCATATACTTTTCTAAAAGGGTGTTTACGCAAACTTTGTTGTTATTGAACAAGGGTTGATTTCCACTACAGGATGCTCGCTTTCCGCGGG
>NZ_PGUY01000019.1 GCF_002863585.1 Peribacillus deserti
GTCTGGTAGTTATGGCGAAGAGGCCACACCCGTTCCCATCCCGAACACGGAAGTTAAGCTCTTTTGCGCCGATGGTAGTTGGGGGTTCTCCCCCTGTGAGAGTAGGACGCTGCCAGGCAGACCGAAGATCAGCTGTGATAGCTGGTCTTTTTTTGTGTCCTTAAACCTAAGGTTAAGAATAGATAGATGATATTTTGGTGACATAGAAGTTCCAATACATAAACCAGCGGCCTGGAATGTATTTTAATAATTTTGCCTGAGATTTACTAAATTCCCTTGGTTTATTTATCATTTGTGACTTTCAAGCGGTTGACATGGTGATGCCTCAATCTCGCGAAGAAATACCACATATCATTTGCTTTTAGAAAACCTCAATAAGGAAGAGGCTGCCTACCCGTCATCAGCCTCTTAATCGCTATACCACCACATCCACATTGAAAATTTAGTTGTTTACTTTTTCCCTGGATAGAATTAATACGGCGTTCAGCAAAACATCTGCCCCTTTAACACAGTCTTCATAGGAGGTGAATTCATCCTCGCGGTGACTGTATCCATTTACACTCGGAACAAAAATCATTGCCGATGGGATATAAGAAGCTATGAATTGGGCATCATGTCCAGCGCCGCTATACATTCGACTTCCTTTATACCCCAACTTGCTGCAAGCAGCTTCCACAGCATCTACCACTTCTACATCAAAATCCACTGTATCCCGATCCCATAGACGTGTTGATTTAATCGAACATCCATTTAAATTCTGGGGCAATTCTTTCACCATTCGAGATACTTCTGATATGACTTGAGGATTTTGATGTCTTGCTTCTAAGGTAAAAGTCACTTCAGAAGGAATGACTGTATGGATATTTGGATATGCATTTATACGCCCAATTGTGTAGACAAGATCAGAATCGAGTCCCTGCAGTTGCTTTTGCATATCTGCAATCATATTGGCAGCAGTGAACATTGGATCTTTGCGCATGCTTATCGGCGTTGTTCCTGCATGATTGGATTCCCCATACACAGAGATTTCATAGCATACCATTCCCAGTACACCTTCTACGACACCTATATTTAATTTTTTTCGTTCCAGTACAGGTCCTTGCTCTATATGTAATTCGATATAAGCGGTAGCTTCCTTCAAACGATTGGTTTCCGGACCTTCGAATCCACTTTCACTTAAAGCTTGAGCAAAAGTAATATCATTTCTATCCCTTGAGGCAATCATTTTGGCTTTAGCAAATTTTCCGGATAACACACCGGAAGACATAAGGGAGGGCTCAAACCGAGCTCCTTCTTCATTTGTAAAATTGACAATCGTAATGGGAAAGTCTAACTCGATTTGTTGTTCTTTAATTGTATAGACAGCTTCTAAGGCAGTTAGGACGCCGAGCACACCATCGAAACGCCCGCCTTTGATGACGGAGTCCATATGAGATCCTATTACGATAGGCGGCAGGTTTTGCTTGCCCGGTAAGGTTGCATACATATTTCCCATATCATCATACTGTACTGTCATATCGATTTCTTCACATAATGCCTGGAGTTTCTTACGTGCAGCAATATCTTCGGCAGACAATGAAAGCCGGGTTACCCCGTTGTTTTCTGTTCTACCATACTCACTAAATAACTCAATTAGCTTTTGGAGCCGCAGAGAATTACACTTTTCCATAAGTAGCCCTCCCTATTTATTTGGCGATTTCTTCTGCTTACGAGAATTTTTTTTCAACCAAAAGTGTTCGTCAGAAGCATATGGAGATTTTATACCAATAGCAATCGACCCCATAGTAACAATCCTAGGTTGATATCATTGATCGCCTTTTATATGTTTGGAAGTATATCCACCAAAATAAAAGAAGACATTGCGTTAAACAAAACCAAGGACACGCCTGTTAGAATACGGGCAAAAGCTCCAAATTACTCAGGAGGCTTCGTATTAAAGAAACTAAAATCAGTGCTGGCACAAGAGCGTAATTAAACCGTATAACATAATATTTAATTGCCAGTGAATCACCGCTTGTTACAGTGAAACATATGCAACTAAGATAATGAATAAAACAATTAATTTGGATACTGCTAATCGCTGAGGGTCGCTTGAGTAAGGGCTACCTTAATAAATCCTTCATTAACCCTGCTGCACCGGACATAACCAAAAACAGTACTAACCGAATTATGAGACAAGCACGCCTACATTCCCTACCGGATCAAATGTTTTCATCAGGAGGTGTAAAAGTGAAATGTTCCTCCCCCGCTGCGGTATAATTAATAAAAATAAGAATAATCATAATTACGTCTAAAATGGAAAGGATTTTTTTATGAATACATATAAAAGCAGAATTGAAGTGCCGGTAGAGCATACTTGGGATTTGTCAGATATTTATCCTTCGTTAGAGCAGTGGGAGGAAGACTATAATAAGATTGAATCTTCCATAGGTCCGTTACGTGAATTTGAGGGGAATATTAAAAACGGAGCTGATCTTTTGGCGTATCTGACCAAAAGTGACGAAGTTTCTGGCACATTTCAATTAGTCTATGCATATTGCAGACTGCAGCTGGATCTTGATACTAGAAATTCGAATGCACAGGCATTATTAGATAGAGCGTCACTTCTTAGTGTGAAGGTAAGTGAAGCCCGCTCGTTTTTTATGCCTTATCTGTTAAGTTTAAGTGAGGATGTATTAAGGAGATATATTTCTGAACAAGAGGGACTTGCCTATTTTGAGAAAAGCTTGTTGGAGTCCTATCGCTATAAACAGCATATCTTAAGCAGAGAGAAGGAGGAACTGCTTTCGCAGATTGGAGAGGCTTTTTCGGCACCGGGAAATACGTTTGGCATGATCAATAATGCTGATATCAAGTTTGGTGAGGTTACCGATGAAAATGGTAATAAAATTGAGCTGACCCGCGGAATGTATTCTAAGCTGATTGAGGATGAAAACAGGGAGCGGAGGAAGGAAGCTTATCAGGCTTATTACCAGCCGTATATTCAATTAAAGAATTCCATAGCATCTACTTTATCTGCAAATATCAAAAATAATGTGGTTCTTACTAAGGTTAGAAAATACCCTTCGGCTCTGGAAAAGTCGTTATTCGGCGACATGGTGCCAAAGGAAGTGTACGAAAACTTGATTTCTGCAGCCAAGAAAAATCTTGATTCGCTGCATACATACAATGAGCTTAGGAGAGAACTTCTCGAACTGGATAAACTAGCTCCATATGACCAGAGTGTGGATTTGGTAAAGGGAGTTAAAAAGGATATTCCATTTGATGAAGCTTATAGAATCATGCTGAAGGCCCTTCAACCTCTTGGAAACGATTATATTACAACACTTCAATCATTCAAGGAAAAAAGATATGTGGATGTTTGGGAAACTCCCGGAAAACGTTCGGGTGCTTATAATATGGGACTATATGGTGTCCATCCCTTTATCCTGCTTAACCATAGGAATGACTTAAATAGTTTATTCACTTTAACACATGAGATGGGCCATGCCATGCACAGTTATTATAGCAGCAAGCATCAGCCGAGGATTTCGGCAGGCTACAGCATTTTTGTGGCAGAGGTAGCCTCTACAGTTAACGAAGTGTTATTAATTCATTATTTATTGAAGGAATCTGCGGATACCGAGATGAGAAAGTATCTGATCAATCATTTTATAGACCAGTTTAAAGGAACATTTTTTACACAGGTAATGTTTGCAGAATTTGAAAAGATAACACATGAACTGGCAGAAGAGGGCAAGCCTCTGAACGCAGAGGTGTTTAACAGCGTCTATGAAAAACTCACAAGAGAGTATAACGGAGAAGTATTGGAAATTACGGACGAAGTGAAATATGGGTGGTCCAGGATTCCACACTTTTATCGTCCATTTTATGTGTATAAATATGCGACTGGATTTGCATCCGCCATTTCTATCGCCGACGGTCTTTTGAAAGGCGGTTCTAATGTACAGGGAGCGTATCTGGATTTTCTAAAAAGCGGCAGCTCGGAGTATCCTCTTGAGCTGTTAAAGAAAGTAGGAGTAGATCTGACCACACCGGTGCCGATTGATACAGCCTTAAGCCAATTTCGGCAGTTAGTTCATGAATTGTCTGCAATCTAGATCGGTATATGTTTTCGGCAGGTGAGCAGTTTTATTCATGAGCTGCTCACTTTTTATGCTTTCACAGAATGAAGTATCCGTTTTGGATAATCTCTGGTATGATAAGAAAGAAATTACGAGGACAGTGCTGGTGGATATATGGAATACTTTAAGGTTATTCAAAAAGTGGTTGATTATATAGATGAACATATTCAAACAGAAATTACGGTCAGTGACTTGGCAAAATTTATGGGATATTCACCGTTTCATTTTTTAAGGATATTTAAGGAAGCGGTTGGTGTCCCGCCTATGGAATATGTCACTAGGCGAAAGATGCAATTTGCACTGAGAGACATGGGAAAACAAACTTCAATGAATGATGTAGCATTTAATTATGGATATGATTCATATGCTGGCTTTGCAAAAGCCTTCAAAAAGGTGTTCGGAATGTCACCGTCAAAATATCGGATTCATTGCCCAAATGCAGAACCTCCAGTTATTAATCTGGAAGAACTGAAGTCGTATAAAACAGGAGGTTTGATTTCACAGCCGAAAATTATTAAATTGGATTCTTTTAGCATGGTGGGCAGGACGTATGAAGTCCCGATAAGTAATGTGCGCACAACGAGGGATGCTCCAGCGTATTGGCATCTTAATGGGCTGACAGATGGGGAAATTGAAAGGACGTTGTATCAGACGTTTGCTCCCAAAAAGCATGGAGAATTCTGCTTAAATATGGCTCATGAACAGGATTGGTCCAGTTTCACCTATTTTTTTGGCATTTTAGATGAAAAACCGGACCAGCCGCTATCGCCGGCTTTTCAACGCATTACAGCTCCAGCTTCTTCTTATGCTGTATTCAGCACCCCTGCCGTTCAGCCAGATGAGTTTGTAGATTCAGTTAAGGGAACCTGGCGATACATATTGCACTACTGGTTTCCTCAATCTGATTATGTAATAGATGAGGCTGGCTATGACTTTGAGTTTTATGACGAGCGGTGTCATCCCTGGGAACATGATTTAGTAATGATGGAAATTTATATACCCATTGAACTGCGAAACGAGAGGCAGCCAGGCTAGCCTCTCGTTTTTAATAATCTATGATAGATAAACAGGATGGGGGTCAGCAAAACAGCACTTGCCGCCAGAGCGGCTTTGATGGATGAATGCAGGCTGATTATCCCGGTAACAGGTCCTCCGCCAATCTGGCCGATTGCATCTACTTGCCCTTTGATCGAGAAAAAGGTTGCCCTCTTTGATGAATCTGTAATCAATTTATTAAACCATATGTTTTCAAATGTTGACATGACCTGGCGATTCACTTGAATCAGCAAAAACAGAAGGATGAGTCCATATATACTTGTAGAGAATGCAAATCCCAGCAGGGTGAGGATGAGAATGGCATAACTGATCAGGAGGCTTTTATATAAACTCCTAAAACTTAATTTTTCAGACATTCTGCTAAACCACTCAAAGACCATAATTGTCAATATCGATGTAATGAATTGGAGTCCTCCGACTATGAAAATCATGTTTTCATCTGTAAGAAAAGCTTCCTTGATGGCTGTGGTCAGATGTGCAACCCAAAGCCTATCAAATCCTTCACTATAAACCCCCGCAATAAAAGAAATAATTAAACAGTACCGTAGTATCGCATTTTTCCCAAAGGACGCAAGCACACCTGAGAACATGGATTTAAGTTCATGGATGGATGATTGTGAGTGATCTCTTTTCTTTTTGAGAAAAGTTGTTTCTCCCATAAACGCCCACAAGTAGATGGCCAAAAGTAAAAAACCAATTGCTCCTGTTAGTATGGAAGCCTGCAGGGAGTAATAACCAATGATGACCGCAAGCGGAATACCTATAAAGCTGCCTGCATTTTCATATTTGGCCGAGTTAATGAAAATCTTATCCACCCGATCGAGCCCGGCTTCATCAGATATCCACGCCTGCAATGCACCGCTAATGCACGTATAGCCAATGCCCCAGACAATCTGGCTGATTAGGACAGTAGTGAATAGCGGGAATAAACCTTCAATGAAAAATCCAATTCCTATTAAAAAGTAACCAAGAACAATCGAGAATTTCCTTCCTTTATAATCTGCTATCAGACCAGTAGGAATTTCAAATAAAAAGACGGTCAATTCCAATATTGTTCCCACCAGAACAAGCTGGAAAGCGTTCAGGCCTACAACCTGTATCTGGTATAGCAAGTTCACCGTAAAAACGGTCATGAAAAGCAATTGGGAAACAAATGATTGGGATAAGAACAGGGATGCAGCGTCTTTGTGTTGTGCCATGTAAAACAGCTCCTTTCAGAATTTAGATTAAACTAAAACGGATAAGGAGAACTATTCCAGAATTGCTATATTTTCTGTTTTAACTAGGTATCAAGAAAATGGTACAGCGGGGGTAAATAATCGTTTTGTACGGGTCAGGCCTGAGACAGGGATTTATTTACGGGTTTCCTGAGCCAATTATGGGACGGTTTTTGACCTGCTGGGCTGCTGCTGACTCTTTGCGGCCTTGCAAAACCCAGTTAAGGCAATCCCCCTGGATAAAGGCAAGAGTAAAGGAGGAATCGGTGGGGCAGCCAATTATTTATTAATCATGGACTTTGATTGGCATTGTTCAGCCGCTATTATGTCGTTCATCAATTAAGTTTACAGGAAATTTAAAATTGTCCAAAGATTCAAAAATTATTTTGACAGTCTCAACAAAAGATGATATTAATTAAGTAAGTTCTTTTTTTATAAAACAGAGTTTTATAATATCGAACAAAAAATTCCAATACATAACTTAGATTGTGCAACTGGTAAAGGAAATTCGCTCTTTTTTTTGCTTTTAATGTAAAACGGAGTTTTATATTATAAAATCCCGTGATTTCCACTGCAGAAAGGAGAAAAACTATCAGTTTTATTTTTTGTAATAAATGATAACGCTTTCAATAAGAAATGGGGGAATTTTGAGTGAAAAAAAGAAAATGGTTGGGAATTGCTTCAAGTTTAACTATTACAGCCGCATTACTACTTGCCGGCTGCGGGAAAGAAGAGAAAACCAGTGGGTCAGGCGGAGCAGGCGGGGCAGTGAAAACCATTAAAGTAGCGCATTACTTCGCTGAAGATCATCCGCAAAATATTGCACTGAAGGAAGTGTTTAAAAAGAAAGTTGAAGAAGAAAGCAAAGGTAAGTTAAAGGTTCAAATATTTGCCAATAGTACACTAGGTGCTGAAAAAGAATTTTATGACGGTGTGAGAAACGGCACAATAGAGATGGGAATTCCAGGGTTGATCATGCAGGCTGACCTTCCAAAAATGGCTGTTCCGGAATGGCCGTTCCTTTTTAGGGATTTTGATCATGTGAAATCAGTTCTAAATGGCGAAATAGGAAAAGAATTGACTGCAGATATGGAATCAAAGCACGGTGTGAAGCCACTTGCATGGAGTGCGAATGGATTTAGAATGTTCTCAAGCAACAAACCGATCGAAAAAATGGAGGACTTTAAGGGCTTCAGAGTCAGGATGCCAAATATACCAAACTACATTAAGCTGGGTGAAGCACTGGGAGCAAATGTGTCTCCTATGCCGATATCAGAAGTATTCACTGCCCTTGAACAAAAGGTTGTAGACGGGCAGGATAACCCGATTGCTACCTTAAGACAATCAGGATGGTATGAAGTCCAGAGTCATGTCCTTGAATCAAAACATATGTTCAGCCCAAATCTATATATCATAAACAGCAAGTTTTGGAATGGCCTCACGAAGGACCAGCAGAAGATTATTGAAACAGCCTCTAAAGAAGCAGCAGATTACGAGTTCGAATTGTTAGAAAAAAGCTATAACGAGGATAAAAAATTCTTAAAGGAAAATAAAATAAAATTCACTGAGCCAGACGCGGAGTTCAAGAAAGAAATGGAAAAGAGAGCGCAGCCATTATATGAGAACATTTTTAAAGAAAATGAATGGGCGAAAGACCTTTATGACCGAATTAAGGCAGAGTAATAGCACACAATAGGAGGAAATGGTGATGGCAAAGATAACTAGATTCCTAGAACAACTGTTAAATATAATCATGGCTGCTGCCCTTGCAATTATGGTCGTCCTGGTATTTGGCAACGTAGTTCTTCGTTATTTCTTTAACTCGGGTATTACTTGGTCAGAGGAAATGTCACGTTACTTATTTGTCTGGCTGACTTTTCTTGGTTCAATAGGAGCTTATCAAAATAAGGAACACTTAGGTGTAGATATGATGGTAAAAAGGCTTCCCCGGCATGTAAAAAGATTTGTCCTGGTTGTAAGTGATCTGTTAATTATATTTGTACTTGTACTTCTCCTGGATGGAAGCTGGAAAATGACCTTGATGAACATTGACAGTGTGACTCCTGCAGTTGGCATGCCGCTTGCTCTTGTGTATGGTACAGGGTTAGTGGTAGCCGTATCGATGGCCATTATAACAATCAATAATATTTATCGAATCATTTTTAACAAAGTGACGGATGAGGAACTTAATGCGATAAATGATTCTGAAGAAATGATCATTTAACCAGATAGAGAGAGGAGGGTAAACAAACATGACGGTAGGAATATTTATAGGCTCTTTACTGGGAGCTATGGCTCTTGGAATGCCAATTGCTTTTGCATTATTAGTAAGCAGTGTCGCTTTAATGTTCTTCATGGGAAATTTTGACAGCCAGATTATCGCTCAAAACTTAATAAACGGAGCGGATAATTTTCCGCTTATGGCAATCCCCTTTTTCATGCTGGCAGGGGAGCTGATGAATGCAGGCGGTCTTTCTAAGCGTATTGTTGATATGGCAATGACGATGGTAGGCCATATAAGAGGCGGGCTCGGTTATGTTGCGATAATAGCAAGTTTGTTATTTGCCAGTTTATCTGGTTCGGCAGTTGCTGATACGGCAGCCCTTGGCTCCATTCTAATTCCAATGATGGTCAAGAGCGGTTATGACGTCAATCGTTCCAGCGGCTTGATTGCTTCCGGGGGGATTATTGCACCAATCATCCCTCCGAGTATCGGTTTCATCATCTTTGGAGTGGCGAGCGGTGTTTCTATCACTAAACTATTTATGGCAGGAATTGTGCCAGGTATTTTACTTGCAGTTGGATTAACGGTTACATGGGCAATTGTAGCCAGGCGCGATAAAGTACAAGTTCAGCCCCGTAAATCTTTGAAAGAAATTCTTATTGCGATGCGAAAAGGGATTTGGGCTCTATTCCTGCCAATCATCATCATCGGAGGATTGAAAGGGGGATTATTTACCCCTACTGAGGCGGCAGTAGTAGCCGCGGTGTACGCGTTGTTCGTTGGCTTAGTAATTTATCGGGAACTAAAAATATCTGATCTACACCGCGTTTTTGTTCATGCTGCAAAAATGACCAGCGTGGTTATGTTTCTTGTGGCAGCTGCTCTGGTATCATCATGGCTTATTACAGTAGCGAACCTGCCGGCTCAAATGATAGGGATGCTCGGGCCTGTTCTTGATCACCCATTACTGCTGTTAGTAGCGATCAACCTCCTGGTTATCATTATCGGAACGGCAATGGATATGACGCCAACCATCCTTATTCTAACTCCTGTTCTGATGCCGGTCATTATTCAAGCAGGGATCGATCCTGTTTATTTCGGTGTACTGTTTATCATCAACAATGCAATAGGCTTGCTTACACCGCCTGTTGGAACCGTCTTAAACGTCATGTGCGGAATAAGTAAAATTAGTATGGAAGATATCATGAAAGGTATATGGCCATTCCTGCTGGTACAAGTCATTGTCCTGATCCTGTTAATATTATTTCCTTCTCTTGTATTGGTACCGCTTGACTGGTTTACAACTTAAGTTTACTGGATTTCGAAAATCGTTTTTATCAAATTAATATAAAGCTAGATTGGGAGGAAAAGAAAAATGAAAAAGAATATGAAGCGAGCGATTCTAGGTGTTTTACTGCCAAGCATGGTGCTTCTTGGTGCCTGCGGGAATAACGGTGAGGGCAGTGTAAAAACAAATGCAACAGGAAAAACCGAAGGAATCCAGGAGAGGACAATTAAGGCAGGCATTGGCAACAATGAAAACCATCCACAAGGCCAGGGAATGAAGAAGTTTAAAGAGCTTGTTGAAGAAAAAAGCGGCGGCAAAATGAAGGTTCAGAATTTCTTTGACGCATCCCTCGGTGATGACTTAAATATGACGAAAGCACTTCAGGCAGGAACCCAGGAGATTACAAATCCTTCCACTTCACCGCTGGTAGGAATGATTCCGGAATTCGGCATATTTGATTTCCCTTTTGTCTTTAATAATGAAGAAGAAGCAGATGCGGTACTAGATGGACCGGTAGGCCAAAAGCTGATGGATAAGTTACCGGAGCAAGGGCTGATTGGCCTTGCCTATTCT
Organism: Peribacillus deserti; assembly: GCF_002863585.1. Classification (GTDB taxonomy): domain Bacteria; phylum Bacillota; class Bacilli; order Bacillales; family DSM-1321; genus Paraperibacillus; species Paraperibacillus deserti_A. The sequence goes on from NZ_PGUY01000019.1 coordinate 10,483, forward strand.
GAAAACGGATTCAGACAATTAACCAACAGCAAACATGCAGTCAAAACAGCAGAAGATTTTAAAGGATTGAAAATCCGGACCATGCAAAACGAAGTTCATCTTGATGCATTTAAGAAATTAGGCGCAAATCCTTCACCAATGGCATTTTCTGAGGTCTTCACCGCACTTGAAAGCAAAACGGTGGACGGGCAGGAAAATCCGCTTTCGACTATTAAATCTCAGAAATACAATGAAGTACAAAAACACTTAAGCCTGACAAAACATGTTTATACACCGTTCATTATGCTTGTAAGCAAAAAGTTCTGGGATAAATTGTCTGAAGAAGAACAAGGCATTTTAAGAGAAGCAGCACAAGAAGCTGGAAAATACCAGCGTGAAGTAAGCCGCAAAGAAAATGAAATTGCGATTAAAGATCTTGAAAAGGCAGGCATGAAGATTAACGAGGTTTCAGATGAAGAGCGCGAAAAAATGAAAAAGATGATTCAGCCAGTTAATGACAAGTATGCTGAGAAGTTTGGCACAGAACTTGTTGATGAGATGATGGCAGAATTGGAAAAAGTGCGCAGCAAGTAACAAACGCCCTCGGTGAGGAGGAAGATTAATGGATATTATTACAGAGCTTCTGAAGGAAATCAGGCTTCCAACTATGGTGAAAATTAAGCAAAACTTTACAGCTCCTGAACTTGAGGACGTTGCAAGTGAAGTTCATAAAGCAATTAGAGAGGCAGACGTACTCTCCCGGGTTACTCCGGGAGACTCCGTTGCCATTGCAGTAGGAAGCAGGGGAGTTGCTGATATTCCTATTCTTGTCCGTGAGACGGTAAATGCGATCAAAAGTGCAGGCGGAGACCCCTTTATTGTCCCGGCAATGGGAAGTCACGGCGGGGCTACGGCTGTTGGGCAGATTGACGTTCTAACGCAGCTGGGAGTTACTGAAGAAGCAGTTGGTGCACCTATCCGTGCCACAATGGAAGTAGTAAAACTTGGCGAATTACCAAATGGACTCCCGATTTACATAGATAAATATGCATTTGAGGCAGATAAAATTGTTGTAATTAATAGAGTAAAGCCCCATACCGCCTTTAGAGGACCCGTCGAAAGCGGCCTTATGAAAATGATAACTATTGGCCTTGGAAAACAAAAAGGTGCCGAGGCGGCTCATGCTTTCAGCTTTAAATATATGGCGGAACATGTCGTAGAAATGACGAGAATTACCTTGAAGAAGACGCCTATCATATTTGGTTTAGCATCCTTGGAAAATGCATATGATCGCCCGGCAAGGATTGTCGCCGTCCCAGCGGAAAAAATGGAAGAATTGGAACCCGCATTGCTGTTAGAAGCAAAATCCCTTATGCCTAAAATTTATTTCGATTCGATTGATGTGTTGATAGTTGATGAAATTGGGAAGGACATTTCAGGCGACGGAATGGATCCAAATATTACAGGCAGATTTGCCACGCCATATGCCAGCGGTGGACCGGATGTTACGAGAATAGTCGTGCTGGGACTTACCGAGAAGACTCATGGAAATGCAAATGGTATAGGGATGGCAGATATGACAACTAAGGCTGTTATGGATGAAATAGAGTGGGAAAAGGGATATGCCAATGCACTGACAAGTACCGTCACATCTGTTATTAAACTCCCAATGGTGTTAGATACAGCAGAACTTGCCATAAAAGCGGCAATAAAAACCTGTAATGCATTTGATTTAAAACAGGCCAAAGTAGTCAGAATTAAGAATACATTAGAGGTCGGAGAAATCTGGATATCAGAAAGCCTGTTAAGCCAGGCAAAAGAAGCTGAAAACATAGAGATTCTTTCTGAAGTATCAGAACTGATTGTCAGTTGAGCAAAACCGCATTCTTTTTACACCGGAGAACATCCATTTATATAGTAATCTACACTGCATTCGTAATAGCCTATTTAATTTCTATTTTTTTGCAGGCTGAGTGGATTACTTACGTCTCTGGTGTGCTGGGTATGATCTCAGTTGCACTATCTTTCTCTAAATCTACTCTTTTGTTTAAAAGAACGAGTTTAATATTTATCATCACAGGCCTGGGTTTAATGATTTTTTATAAAATATCGTTTGTTAACGTACCGATCTACTTTAACCGGATGGCAATCATGATTTCGTTGTTTGTCGTACTTCCTTTTATGAACAGTATTATACGAGTTGGAAATTACGACAGAAATGTAAATAAACTGCTTAAGTTAAAAACAAGTGACTTGAGCCAAGTATACTGCCGTGGCTCCTTAACTTCTTATATTATCGGCATGTTTCTCAATATCGGGGTTATCCCTTTTGTGCATCAGGTAATCGAGCGGAGTCCCCTTATGGAAGCTTCCAATATAAAGAAACGGTATATAGCCAGCATGATCTTGAGAGGTTATACACTCTGCCTGATATGGAGTCCTATGGAGATACTCGTTGGTTTAACGATTGATCTTACACAAGTATCTTATTATACGATTCTTCCATATTTATTCTGTCTATCTATTTTGGTACTCGCGCTTGACTGGCTGCTGGCGAAGCAATATAGAAAATTCAAACTAAATTCTTCAGGGCAGTCAGTCCAGTTTAATAAGCGTGTCATTCTAAAAAATATTCTCTTTCTTTTTGTACATTTATTTCTTTTTATTGCAGCTGTAACGGCACTTAAGAAATTTCTACACTTGAATTTTCTTACGTCGGTAACCATTACCATACTGCCGTATGCCATTTTTTGGGCACTTACTATAAAAAAATTAAAGTCTTATCTGAATTACAGTGTAATGGTATGGAAAAGAAAAACGGCCTCGTTACAAAATTATATGGTCTTGTTTCTCGGGCTAGGGTTCTTTATAAGTGTGCTGGAAGAATCACATTTATTGAAGTTTCTGCAGCACCCATTCGTACAGCTCTCAAAAATGCCTATTTTTCTTTTTTTACTGATTCAGGTTCTGTTTTTGCTGCTGGCGATGGGAGGATTTCATCCCCTAGTTACAATGGCAATAATTGGGGAAGCGATCCGCCCGGCAGCAGCTGCACTGAACCCTGTAGCGCTAAGCATTGTTTTAATAACGTCCAGCCTTTCTACTGTGATGAGCGGCCCTTACAATATAACTGTGTCTTTAATGAGTATGCTGCTAAATGATAATCCGTATAGAGTATCACTATACAATATAAAGTTCGCGTTGATTTTCAGCAGTGCAGGGACTGTTCTGGCACTGTTTCTAATATGGTTACAATAAGGAAGGAATGGTAGTATGCTCCATTTATATCCTCAAATTAACAGCGATATCAATCCTTACAGGGATAACGTTCAAGGGAAGGCGAATGAACCGATTACGGTAGCGGGACTTCTTGATCGCTCTAAACAAACCCTTGGGGTTACGTATGAAGGTGGAAAACCTGACTGGTCGCTTGAAGAAATTTATATGAGGCTTGAACATAATGCACCAAGGATTGCAATTATTGGCGGTTCCTCCGACCATCCAGCCCACATTATGGACCTTCAAACTTCTGCCAGGGCAGCAATACGCATCTGGCAGAATGGAGGAGTACCCTTTTACTTCTCAACACCGGTTATGTGTGACGGAACAGCCCAGAGTAATCAAGGCATGAGCTATTCTCTTCAAAGCCGGAATGCTGTTGCGCAAATGGTTGTTAACCAGCTCGAAGCACATAGCTACCATGGGGCTTTTGTCATTCAAGGATGCGACAAGCAGCCGCTGGGTGTAGTAAGTGCGCTCGCTCACGTTGATCGTGTGCGGCGGAGCCGCGGTGAAGCGCCATTTTTTGCAACATTCGCACCAGCCCATGTCTTAGAAGGAGGCTCCATTCCGGAAGATGTGATTCAGGAGCTGGAAGGGCTGGCGGTAAAAGCAGAAAGAGAAGGAGCAGCGGATGTTGCCCTGGATCTTAGAGACACGATGGCGTATATATTGCAATGTTCATCTAACACGGCATTTCAGGGAGTCTTCGAGCGTGCATATGAACGCGGTATTTTAACACATGAACAGCATAAATATTTTGAAATGCGTCTAGCGGTCGCTACATGCGATGGCCAGGGCGGAATATGTGCTTTTAATGGCACTGGAAATAGTTCCCGCCATTTAGTGGCTGGCCTTGGACTGGTTCACCCGGCAGTCGAGCTCCTGACAGACCCGCCTTCACAGCGGCAGATTAATGCAGTGCTTGACAGCTTTGCAGGAATGATAAATGAAGAGCAGTATGGCGTAGCGAATATTGTAGCGGCTAACATTAAAAACGCGATCCGGATCCACAGTGCATCCGGAGGCTCCACTAACTTAATGATGCATCTAGTCGCAGGAATGCTTTATGCAGGGTATAAATTCAGCCTGTGGGATTTGGATCGGATTCATCATGAGTATCCCATCCCAGATTTATTTGACTACAGCCTGACACAGGGCAGGGACATTTATTCGCTTGCCATGCAGTGCTGCAGCGGAACCAGCAGGGGAATGGAAACTCTTTTTTATGAACTTTTGGAAAATGGAGTACCAATGGATCAGGATGCACCAACTGTTGTGGGGAAAACGTGGAAGGAGCGTCTCGAGATTACCCGCAGTCTGCAAGCGGTCAATGTTAAAGAAAATCCTGTTATATTATCGAAGCCAAAACGCAGTTTCAGCGGGGTGGACGTGTTAAAAGGGAATTTCTTTGAAAGTGCAGTAGTAAAAATCAGCGGTATGCCAACTCCTCAGCTTGACTCTTTTGATGATAAGCTTGCGTTTGTCCTGTATTACGAAAATGAAGATGAAGCGAATCAAAGTCTGCTGGATACGAATCTCCTAACAGAATTAAAACAACAGCAGACAATCCCGCATCATCATTTGCTTTCAACCTTGAGATACAACAACGAAAAAGAATGGCAGCGTCTTCAAGATAAATCTTATGACGAACTCTTTGATGAGATGGCAGAATCAGGAATCCTGAAACTCGCCATTATTATCGCAGGCCAGGGACCGGTAGCCTTTGGCATGCCAGAGATGTTTACGCCGATGCAGCACATTAATGCAAATCGTGTAATGAAAAAGCTGGCAACAATCATCAGTGACGGACGGTATTCAGGCGTAACTTATGGAGCTGCAATTGGCCATATGACACCTGAAGCGTTCGAAGGCGGAGGGGTCGGCTATCTGAAAACAGGGGATATTCTTCATTTGCAGCTGCGGGATGGACGAATTGATTTCGTTGATCCATTACGGCTAATTGACGATGTGCTTGTGCATGAATTTACAGAAGAGTTGAAGGAGGAAAGGCAGGAACTTGCCATCGAGAGAAAACAGCGTATGAAGGTCCGCCAAAAGATGGTGGCGGCGAGCAACCGGATGTATGGGCACACGGATGCAGCGAACGGCGTTGTACCACTGGCAGTTGCCCACGACGCGGTGCTAGATTACGAGAAAGATATTGTTAGGGAACAATCAGACGCAATTATTCAATAAAGCATGCTCCTCATAAATCCGTTACAATAAGGATACTAGGTCTAAAGGAGTGAGGAACATGCCTATCATACAATCCGTGGAGCGGGCATTAAAGATATTAGATTTATTTGATGAGCGAGAAAGAGAATTAACGATCACTGAGATCAGCAAACGAATGAACTTGCACAAAAGCACCGTTCATTCTCTTTTAAAAACCTTACAGGTACAGCGATATATATCCCAAAATGAAGAAAATGGAAAGTACTCTCTAGGCTTAAAGCTGTTTGAGAGAGGGAGCATGGTGTTAGGCCATCTTGATTTACGCAATGTTGCAAGAAAACATCTTGAGCAGTTATCCGCTGAGACGAACTTAACTGTCCACCTGGTAGTGTTGGAAGGACAGGAGGGTGTTTATGTCGATAAAGTGGAAGGCAGCGGAGTAACGGTAATGTATTCCCGCATTGGACGGCGTGTTCCTATTCATACAAGTGCAGTTGGAAAATCACTTGTTGCAGCCAAAACAGACAGTGCATTAAATCTTCTGCTAGAAGGCTATATGTATACGAAGCCAACTGACAAATCAATTGGTTCAAAAGAAGAATTCTTAACTGAGCTTGAAAAAGTACGGACTGTCGGATATTCAATAGATAACGAAGAAAATGAACCGGGAATTGTCTGCTTGGCCGTCCCGATAAAAGATTATTCAGGCAATGTGATTGCGGCTATGAGTGTATCAATACCTGCGTATAAGGGTGAAGAAACACATGATTATTATGTAGGTATGTTAAAGGAATGCAGCAGTAAAATTTCCCAGGGACTCGGCTATGAATTTCAAAAAATTTAAAATGAATGGACTTGCTAAATTAAGGAGGAATTTAAAAAATGAGAATTATTCGATATATAAAAGATCAGGAGAAACAACTGGCTGCCGTGACGGATGAAAATAGAGTAGTGGATCTTCCGTATACAAATTTTATGTCGTTGATTGAATCGGCACGACGTGAAAACAAAACAGCATTTGACATTGTAAAACAATTTGCGGCTGAATGTGAATCACAGCCGCTCGAGGGTCTTCAATTAACAACACCTATCGATGCTCCAGAAGTATGGGCATCTGGTGTAACGTATAAAAAAAGCAAGGAAGCGCGCAATTATGAAGCAACACAGGGGAAACTTGACCGCCAGACGTTCTATGACAAAGTATATGATGCAGAAAGACCTGAGATTTTCTTCAAATCGACCGCAGCCAGAACCGTTGGACCGAATGATCCCGTTTACCTTCGTTCAGACTCAAACTGGCAGATCCCTGAGCCAGAGCTGGGTTTAGTCATCGACAAAGAAGGAACAGTGCTTGGGTACACGGCAGGAAATGACATGAGCTGCCGCGACATTGAAGGGGAAAACCCGCTCTATCTGCCACAGGCCAAGGTTTGGAAGAACTCCTGCTCCATTGGACCTTCCATTTTATTAAAAGAAGCAGTTTCAGATCCATATGAGCTAAGTATTATCTGCCGTATCTATCGAAATGAAGAAAAGGTATTCGAAGGCGAAGCCCAGGTCAACCAGCTGAAACGCACACTGGAAGAGCTGGTAGAGTACCTGGTGCTGGATAACACGATCTTTGACGGAACGGTTCTGCTTACCGGAACATGCGTTGTTCCGCCAAATGAATTCACATTGAAGGATCACGACCGAATCGAAATTGAAATCCCGGGTATTGGAGTGTTAAACAATCCGGTTATTCAAAGCAAAGCTGTGCAAACCATTTAAGGGGTGAGGAAATGAGCAGCTACAAGACCCTGTATTTAAGTGAAAAAGATAGTGTAGCCGTCGCTTTATCCGATATACCAGAAAATACAGAAGTTGTGATTCAGACAGGTGAGGAAGACCTCAAGGTTACCCTTCTTGAACAGATCCGCTTTGGCCACAAATTCGCAGTCAAAGAGATTGATCAAGGAGATGACATCATCAAATATGGTGAAGTCATCGGTGCAGCGGTTTCTTATATTCCAGCAGGCGCCCACGTTCATGTTCACAATTTAGAAGGCAAACGGGGAAGAGGTGACAAAGTTGCTAAATGAAAAATTGCAGTTTTGGGGCTATCGGCGCCCTGATGGCCGGGTTGGTGTAAGGAACCATGTACTTATTCTGCCTACGATCACCTGCGCGACCCAAACAGCCCAGCGTGTAACAGAGCTTGTAAGCGGAACGGTATCATTCATTCACCAGCATGGCTGTGCACAGGTAGGTACTGATTATGATCAAACCGCAAGAACTTATGCTGGAATGGGCATGAATCCAAATGTATACGGAGTCATTGTGCTGGGGCTGGGCTGTGAAACTCATCAGGCACATCGAATTGGGGATGAAATTGCTAAATGCGGCAAACCAGTAGAAACGGTGTCGATTCAGCAACATGGGGGAACGCTTCAAACCATTGCGGAAGTAGCAAAAATAGCAGTTAAAATGGTGCAGGATGCATCAATGGTACAACGGGAATTATGTGATTTTAGTGAACTGATCGTTGGTACGGAATGCGGAGGCTCCGATGCCTGTTCCGGGCTGTCAGCAAACCCTGCAGTAGGAAAGGCCAGTGACATGATCGTACATCAAGGGGGAACGGCGATTTTAGCCGAAACAACTGAACTAATTGGTGCAGAACACCTCCTTGCAAACCGTGCCGCAAACGACCAGGTAGCGAAAAAAGCGTATGCTGTAATTAAAATGATGGAAAATCGCTCCATTCAGATGGGTGTAGACATTCGTACCGGTAATCCTAGTCCCGGCAACATCGAGGGCGGCTTAAGCTCCCTTGAGGAGAAATCACTGGGAGCCTCAACCAAATCGGGTACAACCCGGCTTGAGGAAGTCATTGATTATGCTCAAATACCCACTAAAAAGGGGCTTGTATGGATGGACACACCTGGTCATGACATTGAACAATTAACAGGAATGGTTGCAGGCGGGGCTCAGGTCGTTCTTTTTACAAGCGGCCGCGGCACGCCGACTGGATCCCCTATTGCACCGGTCATCAAAATATCAACGAATACACCAATGTTTGAGCGGATGAATGAAAATATGGATTTAGACGCCGGCACGATTGTCAATGGCTTAGAAACTGTTAATGATGTCGGAAAGCGGATCATGAATGAAATTATGCAGGTTTGCAACGGTAAACTCACTAAGGCAGAGATATTAAAGCAGCATGACTTTGGCATCTGGAGAATTGGGCCAACATTTTAAAAGGCTCTTTTCTAAAAAGATTGTTATTTTTACTAAGTTTGTGAATCTATTCTATTGTTAAACAGGTTGATTGGAATGTAAGGTGCGAGACTCCTGCGGGAAATGCGGGTCAAGGGAGACCCCACAGGCGCCTATGCGCAGAGGAGGCTTCCGGCCCGCTCGCGAAAAAGCGAGTGCCTGCGGCGAAAATCAACAGGCAAGATTAACAGAGATTAAAAAAAGGAGCGGAAAAATTATGGCAACTACATTTGCAACTAAAACTTATAAAAACTTTATAAACAACGAATGGATAGAAAGCGCTTCAGATAAAACGATTACAAGCATCAGCCCTGCCGATAGAGAACCGGTTGGCTACGTACAAAGCTCAACAGAAAATGATTTAAACAAGGCGGTAGAAGCAGCCCATCATGCCAAAAAAGAATGGCGTAAGCTTGGCCAGGCTGCGCGGGGCCAGATCCTTTTCAAGGCAGCAAATATATTAGAAGAAAGCTTAGATGATGTTGCCGAAATGATGACACGCGAGATGGGAAAAACACTGCCAGAGGCAAAGGGAGAAACAGCGCGCGGCATCGCTATTCTTCGTTACTATGCTGCAGAGGGCATGCGTAAAGACGGTGATGTTATCCCCTCATCTGATAAAGATGCCCTCATGTTTACGAAACGTACCCCGCTGGGTGTTGTCGGAGTAATAACACCGTGGAATTTTCCAGTAGCCATTCCCATCTGGAAAATGGCTCCAGCGCTAGTATATGGCAATACAGTGGTTTGGAAGCCTGCGACTGAGGGAGCTGTTACCGCTGCCAAAGTGATGGAGTGCTTCGCAAAAGCCGGTTTCCCCCAGGGCGTTCTAAACTTTATCACAGGTTCCGGTTCGGTAATCGGACAAGGGCTTATTGACCATCCTCTTTTGAATGCAATCACCTTTACAGGTTCTGAAAATGTTGGGAAGGGTGTAGCAAAATCAGCTTCTGCCCGTGGAATTAAATATCAGCTTGAAATGGGTGGTAAAAACCCCGTTATTGTTACAAAAGAAGCGAATATCGATCAAGCGGTTGAAGCAGTTATCAGCGGAGGCTTTCGTTCATCCGGACAAAAGTGTACCGCCTCAAGCCGCGTAATTGTGGAATCAGCGGTCTATAACGAATTTAAACAAAAACTGGTAGAAGCAGCAGAAAAAATTACGGTGGGCAATGGACTGAAAGAGGGAATCTGGATGGGTCCATGTGCCAGCGAAAGCCAGTTTAATACAGTAACAAAGTACATTGAAAAAGGAAAGCAGGAAGGCGCAAAACTTGTATCCGGCGGTGAAGTGCTGAAGGGCGGCGAATATGAAAACGGTTTTTACGTAACACCTGCAATCTTTGAAGATGTAACAGCCGATATGGAGATTGCTCAGGAAGAAATCTTTGGTCCGGTTATAGCACTGATTCATGCAGCAGATCTTGAGGAAGCGATTGAAATTGCAAATAATACAAAATATGGTTTGAGCGCTTCCATTTTTACATCTAATATCAATTCAATCCTTGAGTTCATCGATGAAATTGAAGTGGGACTTGTCCGGATCAACGCGGAAAGTGCTGGCGTCGAGCTGCAGGCACCATTCGGAGGCATGAAAGCATCAAGCTCCGGTTCAAGGGAGCAAGGGGAAGCAGCAAAAGAATTTTTCACTGCCATCAAAACGGTGTTTATAAAAGGCTCATAATTTTAATGAACAAGAGGTTTCCGGTTACGGAAACCTCCTGTCTACAAAAAAATTTGCGAGGTATTTTATGAAAATAACAAATATTTCCTTATATAAAGTCCCGCCGCGCTGGCTGTTTGTAAAAATTGAAACAGACGAAGGCATTTCCGGGTGGGGAGAGCCGGTAGTGGAAGGCCGTGCCGAAACGGTTAAAGCGTGCGTGAATGAATTGTCTTCCTACTTATATGGCCGTGATCCAAATGAAATAGAGGATATATGGCAAACTCTTTACCGTGGGGGTTTTTATAGGGGCGGCCCTATATTAATGAGTGCCATTTCCGGCATTGAACAGGCGCTTTGGGATATAAAAGGAAAATATTATAATATTCCTGTTTATGAAATGCTGGGAGGCAAGGCACGCCAAAAAATTAAAGTCTATTCTTGGATAGGCGGCGATCGTCCAGTTGATGTCGCACTAGCAGCAAAAGAAAAGCAGGAACAAGGATTTCTCGCAATAAAAATGAACGCATCTGAAGAAATGAATTACATAGACAGCTTTTCAAAAGTAGAAGCGGTAATTGAACGTGTTGCCTCTATTCGCGAGGCGGTTGGAAAAGATTTTGGCATTGGTGTTGATTTCCATGGCCGCATTCATAAAACAATGGCAAAAACCCTCGTGAAAGAGCTGGAACCATATCGCCCGATGTTCATCGAGGAGCCGGTTCTGCCGGAAAACAATGAAGCTCTCCGTGATATCGCGTGGCATACAACCTGCCCTATAGCGACAGGAGAGAGAATGTATACAAGATGGGGCTTTAAGCAGCTCCTTCAGGATGGTTATGTGGATATCATACAGCCGGATCTCTCTCACACAGGCGGTATTTTAGAAGGAAAGAAAATTGCCGCTATGGCGGAAGCTTACGATGTATCAATTGCGCCGCATTGCCCTCTTGGACCGATGACACTAGCTTCATCGCTTCATCTAGCTGCTTCGACGCCTAACTTTATCATTCAAGAACAGTCCTTGGGGATTCACTATAATGAAGGAATGGACATTCTGGATTATATGAAAAATCCAGAGTTATTCAAATATGAAGATGGTTATGTAAGCATTCCTGATAAACCGGGGCTTGGTGTCGATATAGATGAAGAAAAAGTGAAGCAGGCAGCTCAAATCGGGCATGATTGGAAAAATCCCATTTGGCGGCATGAAGATGGAAGTATTGCCGAATGGTAAACAAGGAGGAGAACTTATTGAACTTTCATGGTATTATTCCCCCGGTTGTCACATTGTTCGATGAAGCGGGGAATTTAGATCTTGAGTTGAACAGACGTTATATCGATCTATTAATTTCACAAAATATTCATGGCATTCTGCTAATGGGAAGCTCAGGTGAATTTTCGTCTCTTACTTCAGAAGAACATAAGCTTTACGTCAGGGAAATGATTAAGCACATTAACGGCAGGATACCGGTTATGGTCGGGGTCGGACATACCGCCTTAAAAGAAGTTCTTCACCTTACTTCTTATGCTGAAGAGCAAGGAGCAGACGGTGTCCTTGTTGTAAGCCCTTACTATTGGAAGCTGTCAGATGAACAGCTATATCGTTTTTATTCAATGGTGGCTGATCATACAAAGCTGCAAGTATTTATTTACAATATTCCTCTTCTAACCGGGCAAAGTTTGAACGTGGAGCTAATAAAAAAATTAGCTGAAGCGCATCCAAATATTGCGGGGATTAAAGAAACAGTCAGCGATTTTGGCCACCTTCGCCAAGTCTTGACGGAAGTTGCAAAAGTGCGCAGTGACTTCCGGGTCTTCTCAGCCTTTGACGAACATCTGCTTCCAGCTCAAATGATCGGTGCAGCGGGAAGTATCAATGGAAGCGCGGTCTTTGCACCGGAGATATCGGTTAACCTATATACCTCGTACCAAAAAGGCGACCTTGCTGAGGCGGAGAAGAATCATCAAACCCTATCCAAACTAATGGAGTTGTATACTTTTACGCCAACCTATTTTACAGCTATGAAAGAAGCTGTACATCAGCGCTGGTTTAATACGCCTGCGGGCCATCGCGCGCCGTGTGATGTGTTCCCTGCGAATCTCCGAGACAATGTAGCATCCCTATTACAAACTATAAAAGTGGGAGAAGGTGTTCAATTATGAAAGAATCACGTGAATTGCTAGAACAATTAGGCTACCCGTCCGCAGATTTTCAAGAACTGCCTACATCTACAAAAACTTTTCCGGACGGAGCACAATACCGTATTGAACTGCCAAGTGTTGAAGGACCTGCTGCTTTAAAAAAGACGTTAGAAGAAATAGACCGTCTCGGCATTACCATACACCGTGTATCCCAAGGCAGCGGCATCATGCTGCAAACAGATGAAGAAATTAAAGAAATGTGCGAATTAACAGCTGCGAGAGGCATGGAACTAAGTTTGTTTGTCGGCCCGCGAGGTACATGGGACGTCAGTGCTGGGCCGTTGACACCAGGAGGAAAGACACAGGGGCTCAGGCATGAGGGAGCCGATCAGCTTGTATATGCTATGGAAGACTTGAAGCGCGGTGCTGAACTTGGTTTGCGCGGTGCACTCGTAGCCGATGAAGGACTTCTTCTTTTAACGAAAGAAATGAAGATGAAAGGACAGCTTCCAGAAGATTTTGTGGTCAAAGTATCTGTGCAGATGGGAGCTGCTAATCCAGTTTCCGTAAAATTAATGGAAGACCTTGGTGCGGATACATATAACGTACCATCAGCCCTGACTCTTCCTAAATTAGCCGCGATCCGCCAGGCGATTGATATTCCGATAGATTTATATGTTGAAGTGCCGGATACCTTCGGCGGATTTCTGCGCTATTATGAAATCCCTGAAATTATCAGGGTGCTGGCACCGGTTTATATTAAATTTGGTCTTCGTAATCATCCAGATGTGTATCCTTCCGGGAAACAATGGGAAAGCACCAATATCTCACTTGCCGAAGAGCGAGTCCGTCGTGCTGCACTTGGCATTCAAATGATTCAGCGTTATTATCCGGAAGCCAAAACATCAAAACTTGGAGCAGAAGGACTAGGCATTGCCAGAGTCCACAAAGAGGCAGCGAGGTAAACGAACTAAATTCGGGTGAGAGGGTCCTGGATTTAGGGACTCTCTTAATATATTGAAGGGGTGCATACACATGGCATTTAAAGTACTGCTGACAGATTATGAATTTGAAAATTTGAAATATGAAGAAGAAGTTTTTGAAGAGAGCGGGATAGATATTGAATTTATTAAAGCTCAGTGCAGGACAGAGGATGAGGTGATTGAGCAGGCAAAATATGCAGATGCCATCTTAAATCAATATGCGCCGGTGTCACGCCGGGTAATTGAATCACTGGAACATACGAAAATTATTTCCCGTTACGGAGTGGGTGTAAATACGATTGACTTAAATGCAGCAAAAGAAAAAGGCATCACCGTAGCAAACGTGCCAGATTACGGCATGGAGGAAGTGTCCAATCACGCCCTTGCCTTATTATTAGCTTGGGCACGCAAGGTCACTATTTTAAACAATGAAGTAAAAAAGGGGAATTGGGACTTTAAAGCATCTGTTCCAATTCATCGGTTTAATGAGCAAACAGTGGGTGTACTCGGATTTGGCCGTATTCCCCGCCGCTTTATCGAAAAAGTGAAACCGCTCGGCTTTAAAACGGCAGCGTATGATCCTTTCGTATCGGCTGAAGACATGGCAGCTGCAGGAGTTCAAAAAATGGAACTGGACGAAATTATCCGTGAATCCGATTTTCTGTCGGTTCACGTGCCCCTCATTGATGAAACATACCATTTAATTAACGAAGAGCGGCTTCATCAAATGAAGCAAAACGCGGTCATTATCAACACAGCGCGCGGGCCGATCATTGATGAAAAAGCTCTTGCCCATGCACTTGAAAATAATATAATTGCCGGTGCTGCACTTGATGTGACTGAAAATGAGCCTATCAGTCTTGATAGTCCACTCCTTAAAATGGATAACGTCATCATTACTCCGCATAGTGCCTGGTATTCTGAAGAAGCAATGATTGAGCTTCGGCAAAAAGCAGCCAAAAATATCGTTCATGTGTTAAGCGGTGAAAAAACACCGTACGCGTTAACGTAAGAAGGGATGAATAGCCTGTGAAATTAGCTGCATTCTCTGTTGGGGCCGACCATCATATTGGGGTCGTGCAAAATGAGGGAGAAATCATAAGCCTATCGGCGTTAAGCCGAAGTGAGTTTCCTCCATGTATAAAAACTTTTATCGAACGAAGTGAAGAGCGGCTTCTTCGTGCTCAGCATCTTATTGAGCAGGAAGAAAATACACATGCAAGATTTAAGCTTTCAGATGTAAAAATACTTGCTCCCATCCCTAGTCCGGAAAAAATCATCTGCGTAGGTCTGAATTACATAGACCACTGCAAAGAAACTGGTATGGAGCCTCCAGCATCACCTGTCATTTTTTCAAAATATGCTAATGCCATTACCGGCCATAATGAAGCAGTTAAGATTCCAGTTAACTCGAACGAGGTCGATTTCGAAGCAGAGCTGGCGGTTGTAATTGGAAAAGAAGCGAAATGTGTGACAGAAGAAGAGGCAATGGATTTTGTCTTTGGGTATACCATCATGAACGATATTAGTGCCCGGGATCAGCAATTTGCTGACGGCCAGTGGTCACGCGGAAAAACTGCGGATACATTTGCGCCAACCGGACCTTTTGTAGTTACTCAGGATGAAGTGGGTGACCCGCATAATCTGAATATTTCACTTATGCTAAACGGCCGTATAATGCAGGACTCCAATACCCATAATTTAATTTTCACGGTGCCAAAAATTATATCTTATTTATCACAATCTATGACATTGAAGCCTGGCGATTTAATAGCAACCGGTACACCACCCGGGGTAGGAATGGGACGGAACCCGAAACTATGGCTTAAAAAGGGTGATCGGATGGATATCACAATTGAAAAAATCGGCACATTAACCAACTATGTTATAGACTGACGAAACGGGAAAGAAGATGATGGAATGGATGTTGTAACGATCGGCGAAACGATGACATTATTTACTCCTAATGAAGAAGGGCCGCTTCGCCACGCACGTTCTTTTTCTATGAAATTTGGCGGAGCAGAATCGAACGTTGCGATTGGTTTAAGCCGTCTTGGCCACAAATCCCGGTGGATCAGCCGAATAGGCGAGGATGAATTTGGCGATGCCATGTTATCATTTATCCGCGGGGAAGGTGTAGATGTCTCCTATGTAACAAGAGATCCCCATTCTCCGACTGGTGTCTTCTTCAAAGAATTTAGGAGGCTGAATGATACGCGGGTCTATTATTACCGAAAAGACTCCGCGGCCAGTAAAATGACAGCTGATCTCCTACGGGAAGCAGCCATTGAAGACGCCAAGTACCTTCATATCACCGGCATTACACCAGCACTCAGCAAAACGTGCAGGCTGGCACTAGATAAAGCCATCGGAATTGCGAAAGAAAACGGGACTAAAATTGTATTCGATCCAAATATCCGGCTGAAGTTATGGGGTGATAAATCTGAAGCCCGTTCCTTCATTACCCGCTATGCATCTAAAAGTGATATGGTCCTTCCTGGATTGTCTGAAGCCGAGTTTTTATTTGGTGAAGGCTCTCCAGAGCAGCTAGTTGACCACTTTCACGAGCTTGGTGTGGAAATCGTGATGATGAAATTGGGTAAAGAGGGTTCGCTCATCTCAGGACCGTTATCGCAAAAAAAACATGTAAAAGGCTTTTTTGTGGAACGTGTTGTGGATCCTGTAGGTGCTGGTGATGCTTTTGCAGCCGGTGTGCTTTCGGGTCTGCTTGATGGATTTTCACTTGAAGAAGCAGCGCGAAGGGGCAATGCAATGGGAGCCATGGCCACCATGGTGAATGGCGATGCAGAGGGCTTGCCGGACCGTGCCGACCTTGCTTTGTTTATGAACGGCAATTCAGATGATGTCACGAGATAGGAAGGTGGAATAAGGTGAATAAACTAGAAAAGCTTAAACAAGGAAAGCTGATCGCTGTTATCCGCGGTGCCCGTCCTGATCAAATTGTCCCCATAGCTCGAGCCCTGAAGGAAGGGGGAATCAATACACTAGAAATAACAGTCGAAACACCTAAAGTATGCACCTTAATTGAAAAAGTGAAAGAGGAGTTCGGCGACGATATTATTGCAGGTGCCGGTACAGTTCTAGACCCGGAAACCGCACGGGCAGTGATAATGGCTGGTGCAGAATTTATATTTTCACCGACTCTTAATGTGGAAACCATTAAAATGACGAAGCGCTATGGCACAATCAGCATCCCTGGCGCATTTACACCTACTGAAATTCTGACTGCTTACGAACACGGGGCGGATCTTATTAAAGTATTCCCAGCAGATGCACTTGGGGCAGGATACTTTAAAAATCTTAAAGGGCCGCTTCCACACATCCCGCTCATGCCGACAGGGGGGATAACTCTCGACAATCTGGCTGCTTTTTTTAAAGCAGGTGCCGTAGCTGCAGGACTAGGCAGCTCTTTAATAAACCCGTCAAAACTGGTCTCTGAAGCCGATTACACCGAGCTGACGAATACAGCAAAAAAATTCTCAGCGATTGTCAAAGATCGTGTCTTAAGCAGGCGCTAGTTTGCTAGTCTTCAGAGTTGAATCCAGCTTAAAATACCAGCATTAACACTTGTTTTTCAACCCATATATTTCACATCAAAGGATTAATAGAAAGAATATGGATGTGTATCATTCCGATAAGCGAAGATTGCAAAATAAAAAAGCTCCAAAAGGGGCTTTTTTATTTTGTGCTTTTGATGTCCCTAAATTTTCTTCATTACATTCCTTCAGCCTTTTTATAAGTCCTTGAATCACGCTGTTTTTTTGTGAACCTGAAAGCCATCCCAGTTGCGATTAATAGAATCAGGCCTGTAAATAGAAAAACCGTGTGCAAGGAAAAGAATCCACCGATCAACCCGCCGAGTATCGGTCCGAGCATCCCGCCAAGCTGGTTGGAAGTCTGGCTTAATCCGAATGCACGGCCTCTTGTTTCCGGTGATGTTAACTTAACAATCAACCCATTTAACGCCGGGAATACGGCGCAGAAGCAGAGTCCAAACAAGAACCTCATAATCGAGAATCCCCAGATATCATGGAGGAGAAGCTGAGCAATGGATCCGAGTCCTCCTCCCAAGAGACCTATCAGCAGCACGGAACGGAAGCCGACTTTATCGGATAATTTACCCCAGAATGGGCCGACCAGGATGCTTGCAATACCAGGTATAGAAAAAATCATCCCTGTTACAAACGATGAACTGCCGGATGAACCGCTTAAGCCGGTGATGTATAACGGCAGGACGGGTTCAAGGATCATCACGGAGCAAGCCGCCATCATAGTAATGAGGAGTACCAGCATAAAGGGCTGGTTTGTTACAGCCTCCCGAATGTCTTTTCTGAAGGATTTACGTTCTTTGCTCGGAACGAACTTTTCTTCCTTAACCATTAACAAAACCAGGAGAGTGGAGATCAATACTAGAGTTCCTCCGCTGGCAAAAGACCAGCGGTACCCGACTAAGTCTGCAATGCCCCCGCCAAGCATCGGACCGATAATTCCGCCTGAAGCGGTACCGGTCGAAATGGTGGCAAGCGCATATCCCACTTTTTTCTCTGGGGTGTTTGTACCAATCAGAGCAATCGCACCTGGGATGAAGCCGGTCAGGAGCCCCTGTGCAATACGGAGGCCCAGCATTTCATATGGATTGGAAACAAAGGCCATCAATGTATAGATGACAAAAAGAAAAAAACCAGCGCGTATAATCATTGGCTTACGGCCAAATCTGTCCGCAAGAGATCCCCAGAAGGGAGCAGAGACAGCCCCTGCTAGAAAAGCAGCACTAAAGGTTACACCTGACCAAATCTCCGTATGTTCGTGAACCCCTATCTGGAGCAGGAACAAAGGTAAAAAAGGAATTACCATAGAAAAGCTGGCCGAAGTAATAAAAACCCCGAACCACAGAACCCATAAATTTTTCTTCCATGTTTCCATCTGAGTTTCACTTCCTCCTGTTAAGTAGTCTCACACCTTAAGTTCCTATCAACCTGTTTAATAATAGGTAAGTTCATATTAATAACACTATAAAAATACTTCGAGAGTAGAAATTTCGGAAATTACATATAAAAGATCCATATATTATTGTAAATCTATTGCTGTAAAAGGTAAAGGGATAAATAAATTCGTATTATATCAGTTTAATGTTCGTTTTTTATATAATAGTTGGCTGCAGTATCGTAGGGACGGAACCGGGTAATGTTAATCCTGACATCGTCTATACAACGGAGAACTTCAAAGAAGAGCCGTTTCAGCAAGTAGTGGCAGTGTGCGGGAGCTGGGGGAAGAAGCAGAAAGATTTGGAGTGATCGTCGGAATTGAGGCAGGAGTTAATCATCCGGTGTATTCTCCTAAGACATTGGAAAGACTGCTTGACGAAGTTGCTTCTAACAATCTGCAAATTATTTTTGACCCGGTTAACTTGCTCACGATTGATAATTATGGAGACCAGGAGGCGATTTTCCAGCATGCCTTTGAACTGATAGGTGACAGAATTGCGATTCTGCATGCCAAAGATTTCTTGGTCGAAGAAGGTGAACTAAAGACAGTTGCCGTAGTGCAGGGACTATTAAACTATGAAGCTGTTTTTAGAATGATTAAACCAAGAAAACCTTATATTCAAATATTGATGGAGTCTGTGAAAGATCCGTTTATAACGAGCAGTGTGACTTATTTACAGTGTATATATAATGAAGTGTAATACTCCCTCCTTGACTCTTAGAAGTGTTTAAGGCGTTAAAACGAAAAGATAGATAAATGATTGCTATGTAAAAAACCAAATGTACCGGAATTGAATTATCCAAATATAATCTTACAAAATCCATTTGAAGCGTGGGGCTAATGAAAATTCCCCGCAATACGGACCCGCGATTTATTAATATCATCATAAAAAAATTATGGTAAACTTAAAACCTGTATGATTATTTTCATACAGGTTTTTTGAATTCACAGTATGCGTAGGCAAATTTCAGGTTCTAGTTATCCTGAAAAATGGGTGAAGTATATGGAAATCATGGTAGAAGGAAACACTCTACCGAAAATCGCTAAGCGTCTTAACATACACATATCAACAACTTTCTATTGCAGGCACAAAATACTGAACGCATTACGTTCTCTTGGTTTCAATAAACTAGTAGGTATTGTTGAAAGCGATGAAACATTCTTCAGAGAGTCGTTAAAGGGTCGTGAGGTAATTAACTGCAAAGCTAAAAAACGTGCTGCCAAAGATGAGAAAAGAGGTAGTTCTGACCTTACAATTGCAGACGTGGTCGCACAAGACCTCAATGGTAATATCATTGCTCGTAAAGGTGGAAAAGGACGAGTAAAAGCAGAAGAAATGGATGCAGGTATTGGGACTAAATTCACCCATCTTCATTGATTTGTACAGATACAGATTAATTATAATAATTTCACCGAGATCAAGAACTTGAAACCCGAAACTATAAATGAAAGTCAAAAACAAATTTTACACATTCAACACGTTAATAACTTCCATAGCAGATTAAAGACCTGGATTAGACGTTTTCAGGTGTGGCTACGATATACTTATACAACGATCTCTGCTGGTTCAGGTGGCTTGAAATAGACAAGGATTTAGCATTTGAAAAACAAGTGGAAAAAATGCTTATTTCAGCCTGCCAAAAATCCAATTACACTACTGTAAGTATGTTAAGAAGTTTCTAAAATGGAGTTGAAAATTAAATGGATTATGATTTTTACAATAACCCTGATAATTGGATTGGTGGATTTTATGAACTTTCAATTGAATATCATCCATTCGGTAATAACAAAAGGGTAAATGAAGCACTTACTGCATTATGTAAAAGTGATTACTTCAATGGATTTTGGGAAGATAAAAAGGATTATCAAAAGAAATCAATCTCTCTACCAATAAATATTGAAGAAGACAGTGTTACTCAATTTTACGGTACATTATCTCTTTCAAATTCAAAGGAAGGTGAACTTCCTTGTGTGATTACTGTCATCAGGGTGGATGGTGAGTCTGATTGGTTAGATATTGCAATACCACAAGCTGCATTGGAAAAGAGATTTCCTTACAAATATCCCCTTACAATAGAGCTAAACCCCTGGTTAAAGAAAATTAATGCACGGTATACACAGTTGGCAGAAATCATATATTGCAGCTCACCCTTTGATTTGGCGATGATAGGCGAAGAAATTACAGGTTATACAAATCAAGAAGAAATTACTTATGAGGTTGTGCAAAATATAATCTGCATACTTCCAAGTCATTTACAAGACCGACTTGGACTTAAAGGAAAAGGGCTGTCAAACCAACTAATCATTTTTGACTAAGCTCTTTTTTTCTTTTCCAAAAACAACAAAGTTTACGAAATCAGCGATGTTTTAAGTGAGTAATCATGGTTTTTATCCTTTTATCGTTTTTTTATATCTTCCGTACAGGTACTTAAGGGTGTGAGTAATTCTCGCAGTGGCCGCAGAATGCGCAAGAAAGAACCACATGGTCGCCAGGCTTAATAGTCCTAACGCCTTCACCGACTTTTTCGACGATTCCTGAACCTTCATGGCAGAGTATGACCGGGTAGGGCGTAAGTCCGAGATCGCGCGCCACGGCATTAGTATTGCAGTCGCCTGAAGCTACAATCTTCATTAACACTTCATTTGCTTTTGGGTTAGCTTTTAACGGTTTCCTCTTGAATTTCACCCTTATTATGGGTGACTGCTGCTTTAATTTCCATAAAAAAACCTCCAAAGATAACCTGCTTTCTAGTTTTTACAAAGAGCCTATGAACTATCCAAATAAGGAAACATGATATGCGTAAAAGCAGGATTCGACTGATTTTACTTTAAAAAGGTGGCTTGCTCACAACTTCTGCTGTCTTAGTTTCACATCGAGATAAGTATAATCGATTATGTCTTCCTCTTAGGGATGATTCCTTCTGATTATATGGAACGTCATAAAAATACAACTTTTTAAGTATTTATTAAGAAAGGAGCTTTTCCTAATGGCGGGTACTAAAGCGCAAGGGTACAAATCTGGCTTTTTTTTCATATATTGAGTTAAGGACAAATGAATATACTAACGTTATTACTTGATTAAAACCTGCTGTATCATGGCAGAAAAAGTGGCCGTTTGAATAGGCCAGGATACATGACTGAATTTGTAGTAAAGGCTGAATCCCTGCTAGAGCGGGAATTGCCGTAAAGAACATTCTACTTCAATTTTCCGGCTAGGGATGAGCATTGAAGGAAAGATGTAGGTGTAATAATGGGGCATACACAAGAAAATCCATATTATTTTCAGAATTTAACCGAAAAGAACATGACGTTTGAACATGTATTTGAGCGAATCGTCTCTTTTATAAAAAAAGAACCAAATGGTAAATACCGTCTTATTGTGGGCACCGATTCACAGGTGCATACCCGGCATACAATCTTTATCACGGCAATCATCATCCAAAGGCAGGGTAAAGGGGCATGGATGTGCATTCACAGGGACGTTGTGCCGAGAAGGATGGTTCACCTTCATGAACGTATTTCAAGAGAAACATCACTGACGGAGCAGATGGCAGCACTCCTGACAGATGAACATAAAAACATCTTGATTGATTTGATCCTGCCGCATATCTATAAAGGTGCAAGCTTTACTTTTGAGGGTCATATCGATATCGGATCTGGCTCGAGGAATAAGACCCGCGAATATGTAAATGAGATGGTAGCACGTGTAGAGGCTTTAGGGTTAGAGGCGGTTATTAAACCAGACTCGTACGGCGCATCCAGTGTGGCAAACAAATATACGAAAAAACGCAATGTAAATGACCAGCAAAAGAGATTGGGTTAATATGAAAAGGCTGTCTCTGAATATTATCGAGACAGCCTTTTATAGTCTTATCTTCTTTTGCGGATGTTGAAATTATTTTCAAGCAGCAGCCAATTTTGCGGAAAGGGGTAGCCTAGCACCCAGTAGCTGATTCCGGCAAGGTTATATTCCTTCACTGTGTCAAATTTGGCCTGGGCGCTGCGAGCATCTTCAAACCAGACCTCGTGGCCGCGGCCCTGTCCATCTGTATACCGGAAGAATGGAGATTGCGCTGCCGAGTCATATTGGATTGTAGCTCCGTGCTGGACAGCCCGGCGGATGGCCTCCTGCTGGCTGAACGTTTCAGTAGCCCTGGGTGAGAAAAACCCAGTCACGGGCATAAATCTCGAATCCGAAATATATTTTGCTCCGGGGATGACTGTACATCCAGAACTCTTCTGATTTGATTAAGAGGATAATCGCATGGGGCAGTCCTAATCGGTATCCAATCATAGGTCATCACCACCACAAAATCCATTGATTGAGAAGGATTATCCTTAACGGTAACGAATTATACAAGACAAGCGCTATTGTATTAACTTTTTATACATACTTCAACAGGGGAGACCTCAATAATGAACAGCCATTTTGATAATAAAGCAAAAGAATATGTGAATGGCCGGCCGGGATATCCTAAAGAAATCCTCCGTAAACTAAAGGAACTGGGGATCGGGAAGGATTCACTCATTGCAGATATCGGTGCAGGAACAGGATTGCTTACGAATTTGTTGTGCGAATTAGACGGCAGGGTTTTAGCAGTTGAGCCAAATTTAGAGATGCTTAATGAGTGCAGGCAGTATTGTGGATCAAAATCAAATATCGAGTTTATCCAAGCATCTGCAGAAAGGACTGGATTAAAAGAACAGAGCGTAGATATCATTACGATTGCACAAGCGTTTCACTGGTTTGATAAATCATTGTCCAAAGTAGAATTTAGACGGATATTAAAAGAGGATGGCTGGGTTATTATATTATGGAACGATATGCAGACGGACAGTGAATTTGCAAAAGAATATGTACAAATGCTTTATAAGTATAAAGTGAAGAGTACGGCTGGAATTTCGAATTTTGACCCAGATACAGAAAAGTATAATTTTTTCGGGCAGGATTTTGTAAAAATTCATTATGATAATTTCCAGGGTGTAAAGGAGGAGGCCCTGATAGGGAATGCCTCCTCACTATCATATACCCCATCAAAGGTAGACAGGAATTATGAGGATTTTGTTCAAGAAATTCGGAATCTCTTCATGAAGTATCAAGAGGACGGGAAAGTTACTTTTCATTACAAAACTGAGGTGTGTTTGTGCCAATTTGCGAATTAATAGAGAAGTGGTATATGAGGGCTTTTTGAGGCCCTTACATGATTGGCTGAGCCCAGCAGCAGATGTCACTTAGCAAATTTTGGACGTTTTCCGCTATGTTTCAAGATTTTAATATAAGGGCAAATACTCCTATAACTTTAAAATAAATGGGGTGTAGATTTGGCTCGCAGAAAAGGAAAAGTAAAGAACATCAACAATAGAAGCTGGTTCCTTAGGGGAATGGTGATTGGAGGGATTGCTGGTACAGCATTATCGCTCCTTGAGACTAAAACCCGAAAGCAGACGATTGATTTATTAACGCAGGTAAAAGAAAACCCGACTGAAGTAAAAGAACAGGTGACAGAAAAGGTAACTGAGGCGGCAATGAAGGTGCAGCATGTACTGGAGGATACTCAGGACGCTTACAATAATGCCAGTTCAAAGGTTTTCGAGTGAAATAGTAAAGAGACCAAATCGTATATGTGATTTGGTCTTTTTTATTAGATTGGATATACACCGCAACCAGGAATCCTGCATAAGTTACAAAAATCCTGCAAATATCTATTTAATCCTGCATAAGGTTCAAAAATCCTGCAAATATTTAAATAATCCTGCATAAGTTACAAAAATCCTGCAATTCTAATTAATCCTGTATAAATTACAAGAATCATACAAATATCGAATATTCATTCATAAGTTACAAAAATCGTATATATATCTATTTAATCCTGCGTAAGATACAAAAATCCTGCAAATATCTAATTAATCCTATATAAATTACAAAAATTGTGCAAAAATCGAATACTCCTTCGCAAGTTACAAAGATCGTTTATATATCTAATTAATCCTGCGTAAGTTTCTAAAATCCTGCAAATATTTAATTAATCCTGCATAAGTAACAAAAATCCTGCAAATATCTAAAAAATCCTGCATAAGTTACTAAAATCCTGCAAATATCTAATTAATCGCGCATAAGTTACAAAAATCGTACATATATCAATTTAATCGTGCATAAATTACCAAACCGAAAGATTTATTCGATAAAAATCATTTTTAATTTATCAGGTTCTTTTTCTCTAGAACTTGATACAATGAGGAAGAGATAATGGATGGCAAAGGTGTAGAATCTCTACATCAAAATAGCTTATCTGCATATCTCTCTTGGCAGCCTGAGTTGCCGTATGGTTCAGGCTTCGGGTTCGAAACCCAAAAGGATGGAGCCGCACACAAGTGAATGCTCTGGCAATTTTGCAGGTAGGACCTCCATTGCCAACAGCAATTGATGAGCGGTTCCATCGATAATGTAGATGAAAAAAAGGTGATGGAATGCTTGAAATGATGTTACAGACAGCCGGTATTCTTGTATTAGCAGCTGCCGTATGGTTCATAGTAAAAAAGCTGATACGGAGTGTCACGATTTATGAATACGAACGCGGTGTAAGATTTTATAAAGGGAAGTTATCGGATGAACTTGCAGGTCCGGGTAGATATACGTATTTCACTGCTCATACAAGGATGGAGGTTTTTGATTTAAGACCTGCCATTTTACAGCTTGGCGGACAGGAATTATTAACCTCTGATAACTTGAGTGTAAAGATTAGTTTAGGAGTTAAATACCAGATTATGGATCCTAAAGCTCTTCTTTCACAGTATGAAAACTACGAAGAATACCTCTATCTCACGGCGCAGCTTAAACTGAGGGAAGTTATATCCACCATTGAACTGGACGAGCTGCTGCAAAGCCGCAAAAGTGTAAATGATAGAGTACTAGAGTTATTAAAGGAAGATCTAAACCTTGCAGCCTTTTCCATCCAAGCGGTTGACCTTAAGGATATTATGCTCACTGGGGAACTCAAGAAAATATATGCTGAAACAGTAAGGGTGAAAAAAGAGGCACTTTCTGCACTTGAAAAAGCAAGAGGGGAAAGCGCCGTGCTCAGAAGTCTTGCCAATTCTGCTAAAATGCTTGAGAAAAATCCAGAACTTGCGCAGCTAAGAGTTATTCACACCATCGAAAGCTCACAGGGAAACACCTTTGTCATACATACAGGAAATGGGCCGGAGCTGAATTCTTAAAGGTGACAAAGAGAACCGCTGATTTTCGCGGACTTTGTTGTGATTGAACCATGGGCTTGAATTCCGCTATAGGATGCTCGCTTTCCGCGGGGCGAGCGGTTAAGCCTCCTCGTCTTCACCTGCGGGGTCTCACCTGATCGAAAAGCGGAGGACGGTGCTTTTCAAGAAAAGATCAATACCTGCTGCTCCCGCAGTAGTCCCGCACCTTACGTCCCAATCAACCTGTTTAACAATTGGGTTGGTTCCAGAACTTTTTAAAGAACAACAATCTTTTAGAAAAAAGCCTTGTTAACACAATGGCACCAGCATTGTGTTTTTTGTTGTTTAAGCTGCTTTTCTTTCAAAGTAAACAAATAAGTTCGTTAACCACTTGGATACCAGCATGACGCTGATGTATCCAGCGAACAAATGGATATAGGTTGCGCCTCGATCCAGTTCAAAGATTCCGATCATGGATAAGATGGGTTTAAAAATAAAAGCTAAAAAAGCACATAGAAGCAGGCCATACCCATAATAATTTTTCTTTCTTTTAACTGTCCATTGATAGACCAGCATAAAACTCACTGGGATAAATGAAACATCCAGGGCAAAATTCGTAGGGAGAAAAGGGAAAACTTTATAAGGGTAAAACCAAAGGTTTCGATTGCCGCCCAATGTATCCGTGTATGTAAACCATACATGTACATTTAACCCATAAAAACCGATTAGCAGTGCCCTTTTTCTATCAATAAAAAAATAAATAGCAATTAACGGGACAAGAAGCAAAGCACCAATTACCCAGAACTGCCACGTATTAAAATCAGAATATCGCTGCCAATACTCAATCCAAGTGTCTGAATACTCCAATTGCATATCTTTTAATTTGTGAATAAGTTGTTCTTGATCAGCCATCCATTCGACTCCTAAAGGTCAGTAGTTACGTTTAGTTGTTACCAGATTATTCATTTGTATTCATAGCAGGTGATTTATGCAATTAACGGATTTGCACCTTACAATTTCCCTTTTCTCGCAATCGATGAATTCATGATGTAGAAACTAATAATCAGAACTAAGATTGAGCATGCATACAACAGAGTATGTACCGGGTTTTTATGATAAACAATGATTAGCCGGATCATAGCCGTTATCCCGATATAAAGGAAATAACGGATAGGAAAATGATAATCCTCTTTAAAAAACTTAACGATCATGGCAATGAATTCAAAATACAGAAAGAAAATCAAGATACGTTCAAGCAATTCGTAGTGAACTTTAAGCTTTTGATTATAAAATGCAAGTTGAAAGAAATAGATGATTTCTTTTGCGAGCAAAACGCATAGAGTTATGGCAAGAAAAATTAAAGCGGTATTCAAGGCATATTGAAGGATCATGGCAATTGTGAAGTCTTTAAATCGGCGGGTTCTGTTTTCTTCCATTTTCAATCCTCCATAGTGAGATAGATGGATAAAGGTTTTAGTTCAAGGTTTTAAATCCTGCTCTATATGTTTGAATTCAAAAACCTGAATTATTTTTACACCTCTTAATTCTTCCTTTATTTCTAGGAAATATCCTAATATGGGCATAGATTTTAAATCTGGAGCTTAACATAAAAAACTAAATGGTATCTGCCTAAAAAAGTGATACGGTATGCGGCATTACGGAGATTATGACGGTTCTTTCATATTAGAGAGAAGGTTTAAAAAACAGTAGAGATTCAATTATACCGGTAGAGAATAAATAGGATATATGGGGGCGCTCAATATGGAAGTAAACAGTCCTAAAAGAATTCATATAATTGGCTCCGTTGGCAGCGGAAAAACAACGTTAGCAAAGGAACTATCCTCAAGACTGAATATCCCGTTTTTTGGGTTAGATAATGTTGCATGGAAAAGGCGTGAAACTAGTGATATCAGAAGAACCGATGAAGAAAGAGAAGAGTATTTGAATTCTATTGTTCACCGGGTAACGTGGATTATTGAGGGTGTACATAATGAGGAGTGGGTGGCGGATAGTTTTGTTCGAGCAGATATCAGGTGAGACCCCGCAGGCGAAGACGAGGAGGCTCACCGCCCGCCCCGCGGAGAGCGAGCATCCTGGAGCGGAAATCCACTTCTTGTTCAATAGCAACAAGGTTTGCGAAAACAGCTTTTTTTAAGCAGATGTTTTATTTTCTAGGAAGAACATAATCAGGATAGTCCGTAATAATCCCGTCGACATCCATATCTAAGAGGAAGTCTGCTGCCTGCTGGCTTCTTACAGTCCATGAAGAGATCTTTAAATCCAGTGAATGTACTTTAGTGACCAAATCCTCGGATACCAAGCCGTAGCTGGGATTGAAGTAATCCGCGTAACCGGCAATATCCTTCAATGCTTGGTCAGTAGTATCTTTAGTTGATGAAGTAAGAACACCAATAGGAACACCTGGAAGAAGTCTGTTCATTAATTTCATAGAATCAAAATTAAAAGATTGAATGATGATCTTCTCGTTTTGAGGCTTGCCTAGATTGCGTTCCATTAATTCTTTGGCAACTTCTTCTTCAATTCCTGGATATAATTCCGGTGATTTCATCTCGATTAGGATCCCTGTTTTACCATGATAACGGTCAAGGATCTCGTCAAATGATGGTATTTTTTCTCCCGCGAATTCGCTTCCCTTCCAGCTGCCAGCGTCGAGACTTCGCAGCTCTTCAAAGGTTAAATTCTTAACTGAGCCAGTTCCATTTGTGGTGCGATCTACAGAGTTATCATGGATAATGACGAGTTCCCCGTCCTTGCTCCGCTGTACGTCAATCTCAATGTAATCGGCTTTCATTTCCACTGCCTTGTCAAAAGCAGCGATCGTGTTTTCTGGAGCATAACCAGAAGCTCCTCGGTGGGCAACAGTATCCACTTTCATGATTTCCCCGCGTGTTTCAGCTGCTAACGCTTGATTTGAACTAATCAGCAGCGTTAAAGCAAATCCCATACCCAGAAGTGTTTTCTGTGACTTGTTCCACATTTCTACCAGCCCCCGCTTCATATTTTCTTTTTCTTACACCTTCATTGTAAAAGTCCAGTGTAAAAATAGGGTGAAGGGGATGTATAAAATGAAAGACAAAATAGTAAAGAAAAATAGGCAGATGCGCTCACTTTTCTTTACAAACGATTTAAATGGAGCATGGATAGGTTTGATCATCAGTTTTATGAATCTACCAAATAGGTAAACAGGTTGATTGGAATGTAAGGTGGGAGACTCCTGTGGGAGCAGCGGGTATTGTCCAGCTCCAAGGCTTTAGACCCTAGAGTCAAGCGAATCAGTCCATGAGAAGAAAAACCGCTTCTCACGGCCTGCTCGTCTTATGCTTGGCTAACGCATAAGTGCGACTAAGCTTCTGTCTTACCAATCAGCAAGTCTTCTTTATCAGGTCTCTGCCTTCCCTAAAATTTTGTGTTGATAAAAGATGAGCTTATCATGAGAGTTCTTAAACAATGTTAATTGGGAAGGCACCGCTTTCCGCTTTTCGATTTGTCCAGCTCCGGACTGACACCGCGGGTCTAGCCAATCGCCATTAAAAGGCAAAATCGGCCTTTCACTGCCGCTCGTCTTATGCCGGGCTAACGCACGATGCACAGGATGTGCGAGCCAGGCGGGGCCACAGGACGTGGCATTACGAGCGTGGTAAGGGCGTCTTCGCTAACACTTGCCAATCAGCAAGTCTTCTTTATCAGGTGTCTGCTTTTCATTAGGTTTTGCACCCACTTAAAAAAGATCATCATTCAGCTTTTGGATGGATCTTTTCTTGAAAAGCACCGTCCTCCACTTTTCGGTCAGGTGAGACCCCACAGGCGAAGCCGAAAGCTCAGCGCCCGCCCCGCGGAAAGCGAGCATTCTCACGTTCCAATCAACCCCTTGTTAAATACACCAAAAATCCTCGAAAACCGCTTAAATAAAAGCAGCATTTCTTACATAAATACAATAAAAACGCCAATAGTTAGTGAACAATTGGCGTTTTTATTGTATTTCTTCCGGCTCCAGCCAATGCTGCGACCATTTTTCAATTTCTTTCATAAGCGGTTCAAAGGAAACACCTTTTTCAGTAAGCGAGTATTCAATTCGCACTGGAGTTTCAGGGAATACTTCTCTCTTGACAATTCCCTCATTTTCCAGGTCCTTTAACCTCTCTGACAGAACCCTCCCACTTACTCCTATTGCCGATTCAATCGTGCCAAATCTTTGTGGACCAGAAAGCAGCTGGTAAATAATTAAACCCGTCCATCGCTGGCTCAGGATTGTTATTGCTTTTTCGAATCTTGGACATATTGATTTATCCATATAAACAACTCCTTGATTTCATTATACAACATTCCAACCTTTTATAACTATATTATATTTTATACAAAAGTTACTTGACGATATCAATTAACTTAAATATAATAACTTACATAAAGTAAGTAACTAATCAAAAATTATATATGGGAGAGATAAGCAGAATGATGAAGAAACAATATGCAGCAGCAATGTTAAGGGTTTTATTGGGATTAGTTTTTCTAATCCACGGTTATAGTAAGTTTCAAGGCGGCATTCAAAACACCGCTGGATTTTTTGAAAGCCTGGGTCTTCCCGGGTTCACAGCCTATATAGTTGCGTCCATTGAGTTAGCAGGCGGGCTGGCCATGATAGTGGGGATCGGGACAAGGTACATTGGAGTTTTATTTGCCCTTATTCTTGCCGGAGCCATTGTAAAAGTGAAATGGACTGCGGGCTTTTTAGGGAATGGCCAGATGGCTGGCTATGAACTTGATCTTATTTTATTAGTATTATCGATTTATTTTGTAATCAATAATAGAACCGAACTCGCCTTAGAAAATACATTTCATAAATAAAAATTTCAATTATGGGAGGCAAATAAAGATGGGCTTTCATTCTAAACCAAACATTTATGTTGGTGAAGTAAATCTTAAGGTATCCAACCTAGAGCGCTCTATCAGGTTTTATCAGGAAGTAATAGGATTTAAAGTGGTGGAACAAACAGATCGAAAGGTGAAATTATCTGCGGATGGAAAAACCGTACTATTATCCTTAGAGCAGCCCGCAAATGTAATTCCCAAAGAGAAAAATACGACGGGCTTATATCATTTCGCTGTCTTGCTGCCAGCCCGTTCCGATTTAGCTGATATCGTGAATCATTTTATTAAGATCGGTCTGCCTATAGGCTCATCCGACCATTTAGTAAGTGAAGCCCTTTACTTTTCCGATCCTGATGGGAATGGAATCGAGATATACGCAGACCGAAGCCCTGAAGAATGGACTTGGAGAGGCAGTGAAGTGCATATGACTGTCGATCCGCTGGACTTTAGGGACCTATTAACCGAGGCCGCACAAGAAT
This sequence comes from Peribacillus deserti, assembly GCF_002863585.1. Classification (GTDB taxonomy): domain Bacteria; phylum Bacillota; class Bacilli; order Bacillales; family DSM-1321; genus Paraperibacillus; species Paraperibacillus deserti_A. The sequence goes on from NZ_PGUY01000019.1 coordinate 41,541, forward strand.
GGAAAGGGCTGCCAGCAGGTACGGTCATGGGGCACATCCATTTACATGTATCTGACCTCCATAAGGCGCAAGAATTTTATACCAAGGCACTGGGATTTGATGTTGTCAGCCGCTTAGGAAATCAGGCCCGCTTCCTTGCCACTGGCAGATATCATCATCATATTGGGATCAATACCTGGGCGGGGGAAGGTGCTCCGGAACCTTCAAAAAATAGTATAGGGTTAAACTGGTTTACATTGATTTACCCAAGCAAGGAAGCTAGAGAGCAAGCAGTCGAACAATTACGAAGCATCGGTTCAATGGTACATCAAGAAAAGGATGGGTTTATTACATGGGATCCATCGGGCAATCAAATTCTTTTATTAGTTTAATAAGGGCAGCATGCGGAAGTTTTTTGATGAAAAAGTATCCCGAAAAATATCTGCGCGTTGATAAAAACTGAGCCGGGTGCAGCAGTTTGAGAGGAAAAGATTACTCCTTTTGGGGAACGTGCGATTATCCGTATAAGACCCCTGAAAGCATAGAGATAGAATAAAGTGCAAATGTTAAATTATTTTACCTATTAAAAAATTTCTGAATTTTTATTGACACCAACTAACATACAAGGTAAATTAATAGTTAATTGAATACCATTCTTATCAAGAGAGGTAGAGGGACTGGCCCGTTGATGCCTCAGCAGCAGACTGTATAGTACTGTGCTAATTCCAGAAGCGTAAAGCTTGAAGATAAGAAGAGTAGTGGACTATGATGCCGAACCCTCTTCTTGCAGACAAGAAGAGGGTTTTTATTTGCATTACATAATAACCCAGAAAAAGAAAGAAGGTATGAAGAATGTCAATTACGTTAATAAAGGCTCCATTCAGGGCTGATCATGTAGGAAGTTTATTAAGACCCCAACACCTCCTTGAAGCGAAGGTAAGCTTTAAGAATGGGGAAATTAGTGCTGAAGAGCTAAGAGAGATAGAACTGGCAGAGGTACGGAGAATCGTAGATAAGCAGATCGAAATTGGTCTCAAAGCAGTAACGGACGGAGAATTCAGACGTCATTGGTGGCATACCGACTTTATGGAGAACCTGCTGGGCGTAGAGGGCTACACTCCAGAAAAGGGCTACAAGTTCAGTAAGATGGAAACGGAAAAGCATGATGTGCGGGCAATAGGGAAAGTGGCATTCAATCCGGAGCATCCGTTCATTGCCCATGCAAAGGACCTTGTTGAAATTGCAGGGGACAGAGCAGTTGCAAAAGTAACCATTCCGAGCCCTAACCAGTTCTTTAATGCAGGTATCATCAACCCAGAGATCTATTCTGATTGGGAAGAGTTTGCGAAGGATATTATTGAAGCTTACAGACAAACCATTAAAGCTTTTTATGAAGTGGGAGTCCGCTACCTTCAGCTAGATGATGTATACATAGCAGGTTTATCTGCCCCGGCTCTTCCTTTCAGTGACGCTAAATATACACGTGAATATTTAATTGATCTGGCATTAAGAGTAATCAATGGTGTTCTTGAAGATAAACCGGAAGATTTGTTCGTCACAACCCATCTATGCAGAGGCAACTACAAGTCGGATTATGCTTTCTCTGGCAGCTATGACATCATTGCACCCACTTTACTTAACAAAGAAAAAGTGGACGGATTTTTCCTGGAGTTCGATGATGAGCGTTCAGGAACATTCGAGCCATTAAAGTATATTCCACAGGGCAGTGAGGGACCTCGTGTAGTCCTTGGGGTATTTACTTCTAAGTTCCCTGAGCTCGAAGACAAGGAAGAGATCAAAAATCGGATCAAAGAAGCCTCTAAATATGTGCCGTTGGAACAACTGTGCATCAGTCCTCAATGCGGGTTCGCATCTACACATCACGGGAATAACCTGACAGAAGAAGAACAATGGGAGAAATTAAAGCTCATTGTCGAAGTTTCGAAGGAAGTCTGGGGTTAATAAGTGAAAGAAGTTTACAAGAGTAACGTATAGGCAAATAGGGATGCTGCGGCATCCTTTTTTGTTTTTTGCAGGCAATTAATGTATGGGCAAAGGATATCTGTCCAATATGATTTACCCAATACAGGGATCAGGTTTTGAAAATGCCCCTTCCTGATCGAAAACGCGGGACTCTCGTGGTCGGGCAGGGTATACATTTGGAAATATATATAAGTGGGCGACAGACTTGTTATTCCGAGTGTTTCAAACCTGGTAAGTATTTTCCGAATGCTATCGCATAAGGGCTTCAGAGTGGGGAAACTTATTCAGGGAGCATTCAAGTTGATAGAAAATTATGATGACTGGTAGAAAAGTAGTCTTCATGAGGGAATAAAGGATAAAATCCAGTGTATGGACGGTAGAAAGTCCTTCATAGAGTAGATGAAGGACAAAATAGAGTCCAAGGGCAGCGGAAAAGTCCTTCATAGGGGA
>NZ_PGUY01000002.1 GCF_002863585.1 Peribacillus deserti
CAGCATAAGACGAGCGGGCCGTGAGAAGCGCTTTTTCTTCTCATGGACCGATTGGCTTATGACGGGAGGATGGCAGTTCGCAGCTAGATAGAAAGAAAAGCGGAGAACGGTACCTTCCGGAATGATCTAGCCGCAAACAGCATAACAAATAGATAAGTTTTCTACTTTTATAAATAAAATGGTACCACTCAGCTGTTAATCAGGATATAAAATGGGGGAAAATAATAAGTGGATACACTGCAAAGTTTTTTAAGATTTCCGTTAGAAGAAATACCATATGTTGTGGTAACTCTGATGATTGCTTTTACCCTCCATGAATTTGCACATGCCTACGTTGCCTATAAATTTGGCGATCCGACGGCGCAGAAGCAGGGCAGGCTTACCTTAAACCCGGCTGTTCATCTAGATCCGCTTGGAACACTGCTGCTGCTTATTGCAGGATTTGGGTGGGCCCGGCCGGTTCCTGTTAACCGGCATTATTTCAAAAATCCCAGGCTGGCCGGCATTCTCGTTTCGATAGCAGGGCCATTGAGTAATCTGCTCATTGCGGCTATTGGGTTTATGCTCTATTTTGGTTTTATGAGTGCAGGTATTCTGGGCAATGAATATGTTATTAATTTCTTACATACTCTGATTGAAATCAATGTGGTGCTGTTTGTTTTCAACCTCCTGCCGGTTCCTCCACTGGACGGCTACAGGGTACTTGAGGATCTGGCTCCGGATAATGTCCGTGCTAAAATGTCACAGTTTGAAATGTACGGGTCTCTGATTTTCCTGGTGATTGTCATTACTCCGCTTGGCGACTATATCATTACCCCAATCTTTCAAACAGTTATTCCGTTGATCTACAGTGTGTTAGCAAATTTCTTTTCAGGAATATTTCTATAAAAGGATGAGGCCTCTGCCGCTAGGCTTTGTCACAAATTTTACACAAGTTGATTGAAGTATAGGCGTGAGACTCCTGCGGGAAAGCAGGTCAAGGGAGACCCCGCAGGCGTCAAACGCCGAGCGCTCCCGGACCGCCCGCGGAAAGCGGGTGCCTGCAGCGGAAATAAACACCCATGTTTACAGAGGTTTTGTTTAAGCGACTAATTTTAAAGAAGGTGAATGTTTTGGAAGAAAAACCGAAAAAAAAGCTAGGGTTCAATATTATAAAAAATGATCCGACGGACGGGCACGGCGGGTATGGCACAGGTGCCCTGAGCCTTGAAAATGTTTCACCGGTCTTCGTGGATGTTGAAGAAGGGGAAGCATTCGTGGATATCGGAGCCATGCATGCAAGAAGTGCTGTCGAAAAAGGGATTAAGTTTCTAAAAAGTAAAGAAGAAGTCCCAAACGGAAAGCCTTACTGGCTTGTATGGGTCACCGTTGAAAGAAAGCCGGAAGGACCTTATTATGCAGGTGTAACGGCGTGCGAAATGACGGTTGACCGTTCGATCAGAAGAGGCTACAAATCTCTGCCTGAACACGTAAACCGCATGGATAAGTCCATGAAGCGCCATATTATTGTCGATCATATGGATGAAAAGTCAAAAGTGGTGCTGAGAGAATTCTTACAAAATCATAATCTTGATATGTGGAATAATTCAACTGCTGAATTAAAAAGTGCCCTTCTTGAAAATTGATGGATCATCCTCATGCAATTTGCACTTGTCGAATATTAAGAAAATAAGTAATATTATGTATAGCGAGTATCGCTGTAAAACAAGGACAGAAAAACCCCGGGGAACTGCTTCCCGGGGTTTTTCATTATGTTCCTAAGAATTTACTCATGCCCCCAAATACGTTTGTACCATGGGACCTTCTTTTCCTTATGGTGTTTTTCCTGCTTGGAATGCTTATCACCTAAATGCTCTGTGCAATATTCCGAAGGCTCTGTGCCTTTTACATAATAAGTAAGGCGGGAAACCGGGCAGTTCTCGGTTGCCAGCTTGCCGCTAGCCGGATTTACGTACACACCCACCACATTAGCCGATGGTTTAAATTTCTTCACTGGCTGATCAGCGAGGGCGTTTTCCATAAACCCGGCCCAGATGCTTTTCGAGTACCTTTTCTCTATTGAAGATACAATTTTCTTTGAATCATCATATCCGGTCCAGACGCCGGTTACCAGCTGGGGTGTGAAGCCGATCATCCAGCTGTCATATTCGGTGGAACCTGATTTTCCGGCGTACGGCCTTGTCAGCTGCGAAGCGATTGTACTGCCGGTTACCGACGAATAGCCATTTAGCTTTTGATCGAACATTCCAGTTAGAAGAGAAGTCATTTCAAATGCCAGGTCAGGATCAAGCACTTTCTCCTTTGCTGGGGTATGTTCGTAGATAATCTCACCTTTGTGATTCACAACTTTACTAATGAAAATAGGTTCGACTTTCTTTCCGCCATTCGCAAACATGCTATAGGCATTGACCATTTCCAGCACCTTGACTCCCGATGTGCCCAGAGCAAGGGAAGGAACGTTCGATAACGGAGATTCAATGCCGAAGCGGCGTGCCGTATTGATCAATGAGTTTTCCTTTAAAAATAAGTGTGTTTTAACGGCATAGACATTATCTGAAAGAGCCAGCGCCTGGGCCATGGTTATATCTTCATCGGCGTACTGATTATTAAAATTATGCGGTGTATAAGAAGATTTCCCTTCATCATATGTAAACGTCGTGAGCTCACTTCTGAGCTGAGTAGAGGGAGTGAATCCCTGCTCCAAAGCTGCATAATACAGGATTGGCTTCATGGTTGAACCAGGCTGTCTGGAAGCCTGTGTGGCCCTGTTGAACGAGCTCTGGCTATAATCCCTGCCGCCGACCATTGCTTTGACTTCCCCTGTTTTTGGGTTCATGGAAACAAGCGAGCCCTGTATGTCCGTGTTCTTCGAGATGACTTCCTCAAAGTTTTTTTCAGCCTCTTTTTGCATGTTAGCATCGAGGGTAGTATAAATGCTCAAACCGCCCAGTTCAATGCTTCTTTCATCCAAATGAAGCTGAGTTCTTAAGGCTTGTTTAACCGCATCCTGGAAATAGGGAGCAAACTGGTCATCAGCTGCTTCTTCCTGTCCCTTAAAATCCAGTTGTTCTGAATAAGCCTGTACGGTCTCGTTCTTGTTTAAGTAGCCATTACTTTGCATGGCTCCTAAGACAATTTTTTGCCGTTCTTTAGCATTTTGCTCAGACACAAAAGGGGAGTAGCGGGACGGGCCTTTCGGGATTCCGGCGAGCATGGATGCTTCAGCCACTGTAAGGTTCTCCGCAGCCTTGCCAAAATAATATTTGCTGGCTGCCTGGACCCCGTATGAGCCATGCCCGTAATAAATCGTATTTAAATATCCTTCCAGAATTTCTTCCTTGGAATAATTCATCTCAATCCTGATTGTATAAAACGCTTCTTCAAGCTTCCGCTTCCATGTCTTGTCATGCTGAAGAAATAAGTTCCGGGCATATTGCTGAGTGATGGTGCTGGCACCCTGCACCTTGGCCATAGCATGAAGATCGGCAAGGATGGCACCGGCGATCCGCTTAGGATCGAAGCCTCCATGCTCAAAAAAATGCTGGTCCTCAACGGATACGGTTGCTTCTACCAGTGCAGGGGAAATGTCTGATAGCTTCACCCAGTATCTTTTCTGCGAAGTATTCGTTTCGCCGAGGACAGAACCATCTGCCGAATAAAAAATAGAAGACTTCGGAACAGAAAGTGGCGGAGGTCCAAGCAGCTTGGCATAGCCAAGAATCGATAGATAAATCAAAAAGATAATCATTAGGGCTAATCCTGATAAGATAATGAAGGCCCTGATGTATTTAAAAGATTGCTTAAAACGCTGTCCTGTAATTGCTTCCATGTCATTCACCCCTAACAAATTAGTTCTTGATCCTGAACAAATTCTTTTTGAGATAAGCTCGGGCAGCCCTTTTTTCGAAGTGTTCCCAGGCGTCAAAATTTACGCTCTATGTTGATTGGAGTGGAAGGCGCGAGACTCCTGCGGGAAAAGCGTGTCAAGGGAGACCCCACAGGCGTATGAACGCCGAGGAGGCTCCCGGACCGCCCGCGGAAAGCGAGTGCCTGGAACGGAAATCAACAGGCGAGTTTAACAGAGCTATTTTAAAAAGGCTCATTTCTAAAAGATTGTTGTATTATAATAAGTTTTGTTACATAACCCTATTGTTAAATCAGGTTGATTGGAGCGGAAGGTGCGAGACTCCTGCGGGAGCAGCGGGACAGGTGAGACCCCGCAGGCGAAGACGAGGAGGCTCACCGTCCGCCCCGCGGAAAGCGAGCATCCTGAAGCGGAAATCAACCTCTTGTTCAATAGCAACAGAGTTTGCGAAAACAGCCTTTAAAAAAGAACCTAATACCTTTGTCCATCTATTTACAAAAACAACAATCTAGCGAAAAGAAGGAACGCAGTGTTTTAACAAAATTAATTAAGGTAATAGAGTATTAATCAGTATGAAAAAACAAATGCGTTTTTAAACATGCGAATCAAAAAAACTAAAAATTAATATTGCATTTTTGCTAGATTGTTCTATACTTTTTCTGATGTGGACTTTTAAAGAATAGAAGCCATGAGAGGAACTTATGGTTTAAAGTGGAAAAAATGATTTTTGTTAGGGAACTTTCAGCCGATTGGGGTATACTAACAAAAGATTTCAATAGCAGATAATCGATACACGGAAGGGATGATTTAAATGGGTTTATGGTTTACAGAAAAGCAGACTGAAAACTTTGGTATAACAATGAAAGTGAATAAAACTTTACATACAGAGCAAACCGAATTCCAGAAGCTTGATATGGTGGAAACAGAAGAATGGGGCAATATGCTTCTATTGGATGACATGGTCATGACATCTGTCCGGGATGAGTTTGTTTACCATGAAATGGTTGCACACGTACCGTTATTTACGCATCCAAATCCAGAAAACGTTCTTGTAGTAGGCGGCGGAGACGGCGGCGTCATCCGTGAAGTCCTTAAACACCCAAGCGTGAAAAAAGCGACTCTAGTAGAAATAGACGGAAAAGTGATCGAATATTCAAAGGAATACCTGCCTGAAATTGCAGGCATGCTTGAAGATCCCCGCGTAGAAGTAAAAGTGGATGACGGTTTCATGCATATCGCAAAAAGTGAGAATGTATATGACGTAATCATGGTAGATTCAACAGAGCCTGTTGGACCGGCTGTTAACTTATTCACTAAAGGCTTCTATGCAGGAATTGCAAAAGCGCTTAAAGAAGATGGGATCTTCGTTGCCCAGACGGACAACCCATGGTTCAAAGGAGATCTAATCACTGAAGTACAAAGAGACGTGAAAGAAATCTTCCCGATTACAAGCCTATATATAGCAAACATCCCGACATACCCAAGCGGCATGTGGACATTCACGATCGGATCCAAAGTCCATAACCCATTGGAAGTAAACGAAGAACGCTTCCATGAAATCGACACAAAGTACTACACAAAAGAACTTCACAAGGCAGCTTTCGTATTGCCGAAGTTTGTTCAAGACTTGATTAAATAATATCCGCCTTATCTTCAGGCAATTTAGAAGCCCGTTGTTGACTTCGCACTATGTTGATTGGAGCTGCAGGCGCGAGACTCTTTCGGGACAAGCGGGTATTGTCTAGCTACGGACTGACACCTTCGGTCATAAGCCAATCGCCATCAAAAGGCCAAAAGCGCCTTTCGCTGCCGCTCGTCTTATGTCTGTCAGGTGTCTGACTTTCCATATTATGTAGTTTTTTAAAAAGTTTGTTCATCACTGTTCCCTTATTAAAAAAGTACCTAGAAAGTCACCGTCCTCCACTTTTCTATTAAGGGAGATCCCACAGGCGGTTATAGCCGAGGAGGATCCCGGACCGCCCCGCGGAAAGCGAGTGCCTGCAGTGGAAATCAACAGACAAGTTTAAAAGAAATTATTTTTGAAAAAGGGGAGTCCATCTCCCCTGTTATTTTTTAAGAAATGGGGAATGCTCCTTGCGTTTTGATGAAGCGTATTCAGGTAATGTTTTTATAAAAAGCCATCCAAGTTTTGAGGATGCAGAGGCGGTCATCTACGGAATGCCGATGGACTGGACAGTCAGCTACCGTCCAGGCTCCCGTTTTGGTCCGGCGCGAATCCGTGAGGTATCGATTGGCCTTGAGGAATACAGCGCTTATTTAGATAAAGAGCTGGAAGAAGTGAAGTATTTCGATGCGGGCGACATTCCGCTTCCGTTCGGAAATGCACAGCGCAGTCTGGATTTAATCGAAGACTTTGCAGATAAAATCTTTGCAGAAGGTAAATTCCCGCTTGGGATGGGCGGAGAACATTTAGTTTCCTGGCCGGTTATGAAGGCAGCAGCTAAAAAGTACCCGAATCTTGCCATCATTCACATGGATGCTCATACAGATCTTCGTGAAGAGTATGAAGGAGAGCCTCTCTCTCATTCTACGCCGATCAGAAAAATCGCTGAACATATCGGGCCGAAGAATGTTTATTCCTTTGGCATTCGTTCAGGAATGAAAGAAGAGTTTCAATGGGCGAAGGAAAATGGCATGCACATTTCTAAATTCGAAGTGCTTGAGCCGTTAAAAGAAATTCTGCCGACGCTTGCTGGCAGACCTGTCTATGTGACGATCGATATCGATGTCCTGGATCCGGCGCATGCTCCAGGAACAGGTACGGTTGATGCCGGCGGAATCACATCTAAAGAATTGCTGGCTTCCATTCACGCTATTGCCAAATCAGATATAAACGTAATTGGCTGTGACCTTGTTGAGGTAGCTCCAGTCTATGACGTATCGGAACAAACGGCAAACACAGCCAGCAAATTAATCCGTGAAATGCTTTTAGGCTGGGTACAAAAATAATTCAATTTAAAGTCCAAATTCGATCAGAGTTTGGGCTTTTTCCCATTAAAGGTTATTTTTTAGCAGAAAAGCAGCAGGATCCTTGGGCCTGCTCTTGAATCTTGTGCCAGGAATCCTTATACTTATAGAGTTATTTTAAACTTGGAGGTGCTGATGAATGCACGAAACAGACTCCGGTAAAAGAAGTGTGAGAGTAACTGTTCATACGAAAATCACAAATGGATCAGAGACGGAAACCTTTGAATTGGTGACACTGGGACATTTACATAATAAAGCGAGTGCTGATTATCTTCAGTACGAGGAAAATGATGAGAACGGAATCATTAACACCTATGTAAAATTTACGGATACCGAGCTCATGCTGATGAGAAGCGGATCGGTGAAAATGAAGCAATATTTTCGTGAAAATGAAAAAACTTCAGGATATTATGAAAGTATGTATGGAAGACTGGAGATGCTGACTGATACAAAAAAGATTATAAGAGAATGGAATGAGCCCGCAAAAGAAGGGAAGCTTGCGCTTTATTATGATTTGAGCATGCAGGGAAACCGCTTGGGAAGCTATCAAATGACGATTATGTATAAGGAGGAAGCCTGAACGTATGAATGTGGCAGAGCAGGTTCAAGAAAAGATTAAGCAGGAAATCAAACAGGCAGTAATAAAGGGAAGTTTAGCAGCTGAAGAACAGATACCAAATGTGGTTTTAGAAGTACCGAAAGAAAAGGCACACGGAGATTATTCAACCAATATGGCTATGCAGCTGGCGAGGGTTGCCAAAAAAGCTCCAAGAGTCATTGCAGAAACTATTATTGAACATTTTGATGCTTCTAAAGCAAACATTGAAAAAATTGAAATAGCGGGACCTGGATTCATTAATTTCCATATGAATAATTCATACCTGACTGAAATTATCCCGGCTGTGCTGGAACAGGGCGACAGATATGGCGAAAGCAGCTTCGGCGGGAAAAAGAAGGTCCAGGTTGAGTTTGTTTCTGCCAATCCAACGGGAGATCTTCATTTAGGGCATGCAAGGGGAGCCGCTGTCGGTGACTCCTTATGTAATGTGCTCGAAAAAGCTGGCTTTGAGGTTTCGCGTGAGTATTATATCAATGATGCCGGAAATCAGATTAATAATCTTGCAAAATCCGTTGAAGCCCGCTATTTCCAAGCTCTTGGCAAGGACTTCCCGATGCCTGAGGACGGCTATCATGGTGAAGATATTATTGGAATTGGAAAGAAGCTGGCTGAAGACCATGGAGACAAATTGGCCGGCATGGACGAAAACGAACGGTTCGATTTCTTTAGAAAATACGGCCTTGAAGTTGAAATGGATAAGCTGAAGAAGGATCTAGAGAACTTCCGCGTGCGATTTGATGTATGGTATTCAGAAACCTCTCTTTACCATAACGGAAAAATAGATGATGCATTAAAGGTTCTTCGTGAAAGAGGGCATATTTACGAAGAAGATGGAGCTACCTGGTTCCGTTCTACGGAGCTTGGCGATGACAAAGACCGCGTGCTCATTAAACAGGACGGTTCATACACCTATTTAACTCCAGACCTGGCCTATCACCGAGATAAGCTCGAGCGTGGTTTTGAAACAATCATTAATATATGGGGAGCTGACCATCACGGCTATATCCCTAGAATGAAAGCAGCTATCGAGGCTCTTGGCTATAACCGGGAACAGCTTGAAGTGGAAATCATTCAGCTAGTGCATCTGTTTAAAAATGGTGAAAAGATGAAAATGTCTAAGCGTACCGGCAAGGCTGTTACGATGAGAGATTTGATCGAAGAAGTAGGTCTGGATGCAGTCCGTTATTTCTTTGCCATGAGAAGCGCTGATACCCATCTGGACTTTGATATGGATCTTGCCGTATCTGAATCAAACGAGAATCCGGTCTACTACGCTCAGTATGCACATGCGAGGATCGCAAGCATTCTTCGCCAGGGCAGCGAGCTTAAGCTCGATCATACATCTGGAGATATAGATTACAGCCTGATCTCTTCCGAAAAAGAATTTGATCTGCTTAAAAAGGTCGGGGACTTCCCGCAGGTCGTTGCGGAAGCAGCAGAGAAACGCATACCGCACCGCATCACTAACTATATCAACGAACTGGCAGCAACCTTCCACAGCTTCTACAATGCAGAAAAAGTACTGGAGCCGGAGCAGGCGGAACGAAGCAAAGCACGTTTAGCCCTTATCAAATCAGTTCAGATCACGATTAAAAATGCTTTATCACTAATTGGGGTATCTGCTCCAGAAAAAATGTAATATAAAAGCCGAATGGAGGGAGCTTCATTCGGCTTTTTTGCTGTGTATGAAGGTGGATTACTCAAATTAGGAACCGTTCGTTTAATAACCCTTAACAATGAAAAGCTACCTTAAAAGGAAATTGCTACGTTTAAATTTGAAAAGCCGCTCTTAGAAAATTCCGCACTTAAAATTGAAAAGTTGCTCTTAAAAAGAGAATTTCGCACTTAAATCTGAAAAGGCGCTCTTAAAAAGAGAATTTCGCACTTAAATCTGAAAAGCCGCTCTTAAAAAGAGAATTCCGCACTTAAATGTGAAAAACTGCTCTTAAAAAAGAATTCCGCATTTAACTTAAAAAGCCGCTCTTAAAAGAGAATTCTACACTTAAAATTGAAAAGCTGCTCTTAAAAAGAGAATACCGCACTTAAAATTGAAAAGCCGCTCTTAAAAAGGGAATTTCGCACTTAAATATGAAAATCCGCTCTTAAAAGAAAATTCCACACTTAACATTGAAATACTGCTCTTAAAAAGAAATTCCGCACATAAATATGAAAATCCATAATTCCGCCCTTAAATTAAAAAATCCGCTCTTAAAAACAGAATTCCGTTCTTAGATTTGAAAATGCGCTTTGAAAAGATAATACCGCACTTAAATATGAAATCCGCTCTTAAAAAGTGAAATCTACACTTAAATTTGAAAATCCACTCTTAAAATAAGAATTCTGCTCTTAAATTTGAAAATCCGCTCTTAAAAAGAAAATTCCGCACATAAATGTGAAAATCCGCTCTTAAAAAGAGAATTCCTTACTTACCTGAAAATCATAGATTACCAAAACTCGTAAATATCACTCACCACTTAATACTCGCCCCGCTTATCCGTTTGATCCCGCGGATTTTAGATACATCCTCGACAAGCTGCAGTGCGGCTTTGTCTTTCGTTTTTGCCTCAATCATAAAATCTACATCCAGGTCCATATCTTTTAATGTCTTTAAAAGAGGCATGATAAAGTCAAGATCCACATAATCTGCATGATGGCGATAATCTTTTTCGTTTTTAGGAGAGGAGATATGGATTTTGGGCACCCGCCCAGTCCGCTCCCATGTTTTAGATACTCTTCGGAGGATCTCTTCAATGGGCATGTCCGTTGGATTTGCCATATGGTGATGATAGTCAAAGGCGAGCGGTATGTCTTCTTTTTCACATACGGCCAGTGTTTCCTCGGTTGTGTAGGTTTTATCGTCATTTTCCAGGGTCATCGCCTCCTTAATATGATGGGGAAGGCTGACGATATTTTCATGGAATCTTTTCACACTTGCAATTTTATCTCCATAGGCACCGCCAACATGAATGTTAATATTAGAATCATTCTGGACTCCCATTGCCTCGAGCATCTGATAATGGTAGACCATATCTTTTACGGAATTAGCCGTAAGCTCCTCTCTGGTACTGGTAAAAAGCGTGTACTGGCTCGGATGGAAGCTCACACGCAGGGCATGTTCTTTAATCATGGTGCCCAGCTGTTTCCATTCTTCTTTGAAGGGAGTAACGAAGTCCCACATGATTTCGGGATGGGTCGCTAGCGGAACGAGCGAGCTGGATAAGCGGTACACCTCTATTTCATGGGCAATATTGTAGTGGAAAATTCGGAGTGTATTTCGTAAATTTTCCCGGGTGACCTCCAATAGCCTCCGGTCACCCTCTTCCTTTCCCAGTTGACCATATCTTTTAAAAGTAAGAGTCCTGGAGGGGGAAGCCTCCCAAAGATTAAGGGCGGTAGACACATAGCCAAATCTGATTTTCATAGGCTGCTCCTTTAAAGAATTAATACTTGTACATAGCCGTTTCGTTTGATGCCTAAACGTCTACAAGAAGTGGGAAATGGACGAGGCGATCCACTCTTTTACCGTTCTGGCCGGGTTGATATCGGAAATCTGCTTTAAATCCAATGGAGTTGAATTTTGCAGATCGTTCTGTATGGCCTTTTCAAGCTGGCTGATACAGTCAGGATCATAGATATAACAGTTCAGCTCGTGATTTAAAAACAGGCTTCTTTTATCAAAATTCGAAGTCCCGACATCGCATAGCTGGTTATCAACTAAGAGGATCTTTGGATGATAAAATCCGTTCTGAAACTGAAATACCTGGGCTCCCTTCGGAATGAGCTTTCGGAAATACTTATAGGAGGCCTCTTTGACAAAGGGGTGATCGGCTTTTCCCGGTACAATGACGGTTAAGTTGACTCCACTTTCCAGTGCCTTGCAAAGCTCAGAAAGCAATAGTTTGCTTGGGATAAAATAGGGTGTGCCTATGATGATCTTATCCTTTGCCATCCGGATGAGCTTTATATATCTTTCTTCTAAAAAAACTCCTTCATATGGAACGATAAGATGCTTGCATTTGCCTTTTTGAGGCTCTAAATGAAATAGATTTGTTTTACGGTAATCCTTGCCGGTAGCTTCAAACCAGTCCTCGAGGAATTCTTCCTGAAGATCACGTACTCCTTCACCAGATATTTTTAAATGGTAATCTCTCCACGGTGAAAGTTTCTTATCTTCATTGACATATTCTTTTCCAATATTAAATCCACCAAGATAAGCAATTTCTCCATCGATGACGGTGATTTTTCGGTGATTCCGCTCCTGGGATGAATAGAATAAGTAAGGAAGCTTTGGTACCTGACAGAATGAAATATCTATCCCGTACTTCCGAAGCTCGCGGATCGTTTTCTTCTTTAAGCCAAAACTGCCCATCCAGTCGAGAAGCAGCCGGACTTGGACTCCCTGGGCGGCTTTTTCCTTGAGGAGGCTGAGGAATTCCTTGCTGAAATGATCTTCTTTTACGATATAAAACAGAATATGGATATGAAATTCTGCCGCTCTTATTTCTGAAAACATATCCTTAAATAAGCTGATGCCATCCGTAAAGAGGCTGATGTCACTGTGACGGAAGGGGAAATCCCGTCTGTGTGCCTGCCTTAGATGCTGTTTGCGGCCTAGTTTAAAATCGATCCGAATCCATACAAGCAAGAGGAGTAAATAGAAGACTGAATATAAAAGTATTTTCAAAAATATCTCCTCCTAGTCTGCGTATATGTTATTTTAGTGTGGCACAAAGAGAGTGAAAGTATGATGGCAAAGAGGATAGAAGTGGAAATAAATCAGCTTTAGGAAGTTTTAGAAAAATAGTTGACTGAACGCTCATTCATTATATAATGGAAATAAGAATAAATTCAGAAAAATAACACTCTTCTGTCGTCTCAGAGAAAGGGGAAACACCGGTGAATATTTTACTATGGATTAACCTCATTGCCTTCCTTGTTGTAACCGCTTACGCTGTTAGTCTCTTTGTTTACCTGATCAAAACAAGGGTCGCATACATCAAGCTCGGAAAAAAAGAGGAATTTGACAGCAATGTGAAAGAGAGACTGCAAAAAGTCTGGGTCAACGTCTTCGGGCAGAAAAAACTCCTAAAGGATAAAAAGAGCGGAATCATCCATGTCATGTTTTTCTATGGCTTTATCCTTGTGCAGTTTGGTGCGATCGACTTCATTATTAAAGGGCTGGCTCCAGGTGCACATTTACCGCTTGGCCCATTATATCCAGGTTTTACGTTCTTTCAGGAAATTGTAACGCTGATGATATTGGTAGCCGTAGTATGGGCTTTCTACAGACGTTATATTGAAAAGCTTGTACGATTGAAAAGGGGTTTTAAGTCCGGTCTGGTTTTATTGTTTATCGGCGGTTTGATGCTCTCCGTACTTCTCGGAAACGGTATGTCATTAATCTGGCATGGCGAAGAAGGTTCGTGGACTGAACCCGTTGCATCCCTGATTGCCGTTGCATTTGGCTGGATAGGCAAAACAGGAGCGGTTGCTGTGTTTTACATCGCATGGTGGATCCACTTGATCTTCCTGCTGGCCTTCCTTGTATATGTACCGCAGTCCAAGCACGCCCATTTGATTGCTGGCCCTGCAAATACCTACTTCAATCGTACAACCACACCAGGAAAACTGCGTGCGGTAGACTTTGAAGATGAAACACAGGAATCCTTTGGAGCCGGGAAGATTGAAGATTTTACCCAGCTTCAGCTGATTGACTTGTACGCCTGTGTAGAATGCGGAAGATGTACCAATATGTGTCCGGCTACAGGGACAGGAAAAATGCTTTCCCCAATGGATATCATTCTTAAAATGAGAGATCACCTGACCAATAAAGGAGCAGCCATCACTTCCAGGCAGCCTTGGGTACCGGCACTGGCGTTTGCCAATACCAAGGGGAATCAGCTTGCGCTGGCGGGTGCTTCGCAGGGAGCAAAAGAAGCTGCGGCCACACTTGAGTACAATCCGGCTCTAGTCGGTGAAGTCATCACAGAGGAAGAGCTATGGGCCTGTACAACCTGCCGGAACTGTGAAGACCAGTGTCCAGTAATGAATGAACATGTCGATAAAATTATTGATATGCGCCGCTATCTGGTTCTGACAGAAGGGAAAATGAATCCTGATGCGCAAAGAGCCATGACCAATATCGAACGCCAGGGAAATCCATGGGGATTAAACCGCAAAGAGCGTGAAGACTGGCGTGAAGCACGCGAGGATGTCACAATCCCGACTGTAAAAGAAATGAAAAAAGCCGGTGAAGAATTCGAATATTTATTCTGGGTTGGATCCATGGGTTCATATGACAACCGAAGCCAGAAAATCGCGCTTTCCTTCGCTAAGCTGCTAAATGAAGCAGGGGTGAAGTTTGCGATTCTCGGCAACAAGGAAAAGAACTCCGGAGATACACCAAGAAGGCTTGGAAACGAGTTCCTATTCCAGGAGCTGGCCACGAAGAACATTGAAGAATTCGAGAAAAATGAAGTTGCGAAAATCGTAACCATTGACCCTCACGCCTATAATATTTTCAAAAATGAGTACCCAGACTTTGGCTTAAAGGCAGAAGTGTATCATCATACAGAACTGCTTGCCAGCCTTGTTAAAGAGGGCAGGCTGGTACCGACAAAAGAAGTGAACGAAACGATTACCTTCCATGACTCGTGCTACCTCGGAAGATACAACGAAGTGTATGATGCGCCACGCGATATTCTTCGGTCCATCCCAGGAGTCAAACTCGTGGAAATGGAACGAAACCGGGAAAATGGAATGTGCTGCGGAGCAGGCGGCGGCTTAATGTGGATGGAAGAAGAAACAGGCCACAGAATCAACGTAGCTCGCACAGAGCAGGCTTTGGCTGTCAATCCTTCTGTCATCAGCTCAGGCTGTCCTTACTGCCTGACCATGATCACAGATGGAACCAAGGCCAAAGAAGTAGAAGACGATGTGAAAACCTATGATGTAGCCGAACTTCTCGAAAAATCGATTATAGGTGAACAAACCACTGTCGCATAACATATAATTTGGAAAGCTGCCTGGAGAAATGCCGATGACGGAATGGTTCAGGCAGCTTTTTCTTATGATGCTGGGGGTGGCCTTGCATACCTAGGGCGGGAAGGAGCAATTGGAATTTAAGGCGCGCATAAAGTTGAAGGAAAACGCAATTACTGGATTTAAGCGCAATCGGTTACTTTGGGAACAAAGAGATGAACCAAACTGACCCTATTCTTGGTCATTTTTAACTGAACGCGCAATTAATTTTTTATGTGATGCAATTATTTTGTTATACGTTGCAATTAATTTCTTATGTGATGCAATTATTTTGTTATACGCTGCAATTAATTCTTTATGTGGTGCAATTATTTCGTTATGCGCTGCATTTAATGATTTATATGGTGCAATTCTGTGAGTGAACGAAGAAACGACGGTAGATCGGGCCTGACGTAAGAAAAGTTAAACCATCTTTGATCTAATTTTTTTACACCACTAGTTAATAAATATTTTGAATATCCTAATAAATCAGTTAAAATATGTATATAAAGCGCTTACATATTTTTTTGGACTCGCTATGAGCGAGCGTTCAGTCGTCAGCAGAACCGGAATCCAGAGTGACATATAAACACCACATATAAAACCAGAGGAAAGTATAGGAGGAATATGTATGGCAAAAACAGTTATCGTCAGCGGAGTCAGAACACCTTTTGGGAAATTTGGCGGAGGATTAAGCAGCTTCACAGCTTCTGAGCTTGGTGGAAAGGTGATTAAAGAGGCGATTAATAGAGCAGGCATTTCACCTGACTCCGTGGATGAGGTGATCATGGGGACGGTGCTGCAGGGCGGACAGGGACAGGTGCCTTCACGCCAGGCTGCACGTCATGCCGGCCTGTCCTGGAGCATAAAGACTGAAACGATTAACAAGGTTTGTGCATCCGGCATGAGGAGCGTTACGCTTGCGGATCAGATCATCCGCTCAGGAGATGAGGAGGTCATCGTGGCTGGCGGTATGGAATCAATGAGCAATGCGCCATATTTCGTGCCTAAAGCCAGATGGGGTCTGAGAATGGGCGATTCACCTATGAAGGATTTGATGATTCATGATGGCTTAAGCTGCAGCTTTACCGGAGCGCATATGGGCACATATGGAAACAGCACAGCTGTAGATTTAGAGATTTCGCGGGAAGAACAGGACCAATGGGCTTTCAGAAGCCATCAGAGGGCTATTCAGGCGATGGAAAATGGCATTTTCGCAGAGGAAATCATTCCTGTAGAGGTGCCGCAGCGCAAGGGAGAGCCGATCATCGTTTCAGATGACGAATCTCCTAGAAAAGATACATCCGTCGAAGTTCTTGCAAAGCTGAAGCCGGCCTTTGGTGCTGACGGAACGATCACAGCAGGTAATGCACCAGGAGTGAATGACGGTGCAGCTGCCCTTGTCCTCATGAGTGAGGAACGTGCGGAAAAAGAAGGCAGAACACCGATGGCATATATTATCGGCCATGCTGAAGTGGCTGTGGAAGCAAAAGATTTTCCGAAAACGCCGGGCCTTGTTATTAATGAAATTTTAAAGAAAACCAATAAGTCAGTTGAAGATATAGATTTGTTTGAAATAAATGAAGCATTTGCAGCAGTTTCTCTAGCAAGCAGTAAAATTGCCGGCCTTGACCATGAAAAGGTAAATGTGAACGGCGGAGCAGTGGCTTTAGGTCATCCTATCGGTGCCAGCGGTGGAAGGGTCATTATCACGCTGATTAATGAATTAAAACGCCGTGGGGGCGGAATTGGTGTGGCTGCCATCTGTTCAGGCAGCGGCCAGGGAGACGCGATCATGGTCGAGGTGCCTAAACAAGCGTAACAGATTACTAGAATGGTAGAGAGGCGGTAAGCATATGGGGATACAAAAGGTAATGGTGATCGGGGCTGGCCAGATGGGCTCCGGCATAGCCCAGGTTTGCGCTGCGAGCGGGTATTCAGTTGTATTGCATGATTTAAAAGAGGAATTTGTGGAACGCGGGATCAGCACCATTCATAAAAACCTGAACAGACAGGTGGATAAAGGGAAGCTTTCGCAGGAGGATATGGCTGAAACGGTGCAGAAGATCCAAAGATCGACCGACCTGCAGAATGCTAAGAATGTAGACTTGGTAATTGAAGCAGCTGTAGAAAATATGAGAATTAAGACAGAGCTGTTCGCCGAGCTGGATAAAATCTGTCCGGAAGGCACGATTTTAGCAACGAATACCTCATCACTCCCCATTACAGAAATAGCGGCCGCCACCAGCAGGCCGGAAAAGGTGATCGGCATGCACTTTATGAATCCGGTGCCGGTGATGAAGCTGGTTGAAATTATTAGAGGGCTTGCGACAGCTGATGAAGTGTACCAAACCGTAGAAGACATGGCAAAGGCACTGAATAAAGTGCCGGTCGAAGTCAATGATTTCCCTGGCTTTGTTTCTAACAGAATCTTAATGCCCATGATCAACGAAGCCATTTATACCCTTTATGAGGGGGTTGCCACGAAGGAAGCCATTGATGATGTGATGAAGCTGGGAATGAACCATCCGATGGGTCCGCTGACTCTGGCTGATTTTATCGGTCTGGATACCTGTCTGTATATCATGGAAACACTCCACGAAGGCTTCGGCGATGACAAATACCGTCCATGTCCGCTCCTAAGAAAGTATGTGAAAGCAGGCTGGCTTGGCCGTAAATCCGGAAGAGGATTTTATAGCTATAGTTAATCAATGAACGCAAAGGCATACCAGTCGTTACCGAGGATCCAGAGGTTGCAGAAATGCTAATAAAAGTATGTTTAACAAGAACGAACTCCAGGAGGAGCCAGCATGAACTTTCGGTTTACTGAAGAACAAGAAATGATGCGGAAGATGGTTCGGGATTTTGCGCAGGCGGAGATCGCCCCGTTTATAGAGAAGATGGAGCAGGGGCATTTTCCAAGAGAGATTATTAGGAAAATGGGAGAACTGGGGCTGATGGGAATACCGATCCCTGAAAAATATAATGGCTCAGAAATGGACTACATTTCTTATATTATCGCCGTTAACGAAATATCCAAGGTGAGTGCGACAGTCGGCGTGATATTGTCCGTCCATACGTCTGTGGGTACGAACCCGATTCTGTACTTTGGTACAGAGGATCAGAAGAACAAGTATATTCCTAAGCTTGCCACAGGGGAGTATCTTGGTGCGTTCGCACTGACTGAACCTTCAGCAGGTTCAGATGCCGGCAGCTTAAAGACTAGGGCAGTAAGGGATGGCGGGCATTACATCTTAAATGGCTCTAAGATGTTTATTACGAACGGCGGTGAAGCAGATACGTATATTACCTTTGCTTCAACCAGTCCGGAAAAAGGATCTAAAGGAATCACGGCATTTATTTTAGAAAAAGACACTCCAGGCCTCATTATCGGTAAGAACGAGCATAAGATGGGTCTTCATGGTTCCCAAACGGTTTCACTGACCTTTGAAGATATGCGGGTTCCGGCCGAAAATGTGCTGGGTGATGTAGATGAGGGTATGAAGGTCGCTATGGCAAACCTGGAGGCAGGGAGAATCGGGATAGCCGCTCAGGCCCTTGGTATTGCAGAGGGAGCCTTTGCACATGCGGTGAAGTACGCAAAAGAACGGCATCAATTCGGCAGACCAATTGCGGCCCAGCAGGGAATTGCCTTCAAGCTTGCTGAAATGGCCACTAATATTGAAGCCTCCCGTATGCTTTTGTATCGGGCAGCCTATCTGCGGTCGGAAGGGATACCATGCCGGAAAGAAGCTTCCATGGCAAAATTGACGGCATCAAAGACGGCGATGGAGACAGCCATAGAGGCCGTCCAGATCTTCGGCGGCTACGGCTATACAGAAGAATATCCGGTAGAACGGTATTTCCGGGACGCTAAAATTACGGAAATATATGAGGGAACCAGTGAAATTCAGCGAATTGTGATCAGCAAGGAGCTATAAAGCGACTAATACAGAACGAAAGCTGGGGGATTATCCATGCAATTTAAACTAACAGAAGAACATGAAATGATCAGAAAAATGGTCCGCGACTTTGCAAAAAACGAAGTAGCTCCCACTGCGGCTGAACGTGATGAAGAAGAGCGGTTCGACCGTGAAATTTTCGATAAGATGGCTGAACTTGGGCTCACGGGAATTCCTTGGCCAGAAGAATATGGCGGCATCGGCAGTGATTATTTAGCTTATTGTATCGCTATTGAAGAGCTTTCACGGGTATGCGCATCAACGGGTGTGACACTTTCCGCTCATACATCGCTTGCCGGCTGGCCGATTTACAAATTCGGGTCAGAGGAACAGAAACAGAAATATCTGCGTCCAATGGCAGAAGGAAAGAAAATCGGTGCTTACGGATTAACGGAGCCCGGCTCAGGGTCTGATGCTGGCGGGATGAGAACAACAGCTAGACTTGAGGGTGACCACTATATCCTTAACGGTTCAAAAATCTTTATTACGAATGGCGGGATCGCTGATACGTACGTGGTATTCGCACTGACGGACCCAAGCTCCAAACAAAAAGGAACAAGCGCCTTTATCATTGAAAAGGATTTTGAAGGCTTCAGTGTCGGCAAGAAGGAAAAGAAATTAGGAATCCGTTCATCTCCTACAACAGAAATTATTTTTGAAGACTGTAAGGTTCCTAAGGAAAATCTACTTGGCAAAGAAGGTGAGGGCTTTAAGGTTGCCATGATGACCCTGGACGGAGGAAGAAACGGCATTGCGGCACAGGCAGTAGGGATTGCCCAGGGAGCACTCGATGCTTCCGTTGCCTATGCAAAGGAACGCCATCAATTTGGCAAACCAATCGCGGCCCAGCAGGGTATCGGCTTTAAGCTTGCAGATATGGCCACACAGGTGGAAGCGTCCAGACTGTTAACCTACCAGGCGGCATGGCTTGAATCAGAAGGCCTTCCGTATGGCAAAGAATCTGCCATGTCAAAGCTGTTTGCCGGGGATGCAGCCATGAAGGTGACCACTGAGGCTGTACAGGTATTTGGCGGCTATGGCTATACAAAAGACTATCCGGTTGAACGCTATATGAGGGATGCGAAAATCACCCAAATCTATGAAGGCACACAGGAGATACAGAAGCTCGTCATCTCCAGAATGATTACAAAAGATTAAAGACAAGGGGAAGGATATGATTTCAATGTCTTTCCCTTTTTAAAGATGGCTTTGCTAATGCTCTATGCTGTTTTTTCACTGTGTTGATTGGAACGGAAAGCGCGAACTCCTGCGGGAAAAGCGAGTCTTGTCTAGCTGCGGACTTACACCTTCGGACATAAACCAATCGCCATCAAAAGGCCAAAAGCGCCTTTCGCTGACGCTCGTCTTATGTCGGTCAGGTGTCTGACTTTTAATAATATTGTTTTATTAATGAGTTTGAGTATCACAGTTTTTTAAAAAAAATATCTTAAAAGTCACCGTCCTCCGCTTTTCTATAAGGGAGACCCCACAGGCGCGTAGTGCCCCGAGGAGGCTCCCGGACCGCCCGCGGAAAGCGAGTGCCCTTCGCTGCAATCAACAGGCAGATTTAACAGAGATAAAGGATGCAAAAATCTCTGTGTAGGGATGGAAATGCACAGAAACTAGCATAAAGGCGGGGTAACCATGAAAAGGGACGTTCACGCCACGGTCAAAGATGAGCGGCTCATTCTGAAAAGAAGAAATGAGATGATCAGAGGTGCCGTTACACTGTTTAAGGAAAAAGGCTTTCACCGCACCACCACCAGGGAAATTGCCAAAGCAGCGGGGTTCAGCATCGGCACGCTCTATGAATATATTAGAACAAAGGAAGATATTCTCTACCTTGTCTGCGACCATATCTATGAGGAAGTCAGAGACCGGCTTCAGAAGGACGTGGATACCAGTAAGGGTACACTGGAATCGCTTAAATTAGGTATTTATAACTTTTTTAAAGTGATGGATGACATGCAGGACGAGGTACTGGTGATGTACCAGGAAGTCAAGTCGCTGACTCGTGATGCTCTTCCCTATGTCTTAAAAAAAGAAATGGAAATGGTCGCGATGTTTGAGCAGATTATTCACCTCTGTAGAGAAAATGGGGAGATCGACTTGACCGAGTCTGAAATCAAAATGATTGCCCATAACATTTTTGTCCAGGGACAGATGTGGAGTTTTAGAAGGTGGGCTCTGCGGAAAATGTTCACACTTGAGGAATATGTGGAGCATCAGACTAAGCTGTTGTTTCACGGGCTGCTTGCGGGCCGGAAACAGGAGGGGAGATAAAATAATGGCAGAAACTTACCAGCCAAAGCATCATATCAGGTTTGTTACGGCATCGAGTCTGTTTGACGGGCATGATGCTTCGATCAATATCATGAGGCGGATTTTGCAGGGCAGCGGTGCAGAGGTCATTCACTTAGGGCATAATCGTTCCGTCGAAGAGGTTGTCAATGCAGCGATTCAGGAGGATGTACAGGGTATAGCCATTTCTTCTTACCAGGGCGGGCATGTGGAATATTTTAAATACATGTATGACCTTCTGAAGGAGAAGAATGCTTCACACATCCGTATTTACGGCGGCGGTGGCGGAGTCATTATACCGAAGGAAATTAAAGAACTGCATGATTATGGAATTGCCTGGATCTTTTCGCCTGAAGACGGCAGGAAATACGGCCTTCAGGGAATGATTGAAATCATGATGAAAGAATGTGATTTTGCGACCGCTTCTTCAGACCTGCATGAGAAGATGGATTTGCTGAAAGAAGGCGATCACAAAACGATTGCCCAGCTGATTACGCTTGCGGAGAACAGAGTGGGCATTCAGGATGAAGCGGCGGCCGCGGCAGAAAAAATCCTTGAAGAAGTAAAGCAGTATGAGAAAAATATCCCGATTGTCGGAATTACCGGTACTGGCGGAGCCGGAAAAAGCTCGTTAACCGATGAGTTGATCAGGCGTTTCCTCAATGAGATTCCTGAAAAGAAAATCGCCATCCTTTCCATTGACCCGACCAAGAGGAAAACAGGCGGTGCTTTGCTTGGCGACCGGATTCGGATGAATTCAATTTTTAATTCGAGAGTCTATATGAGAAGCCTCGCTACAAGGGATTCCGGAAGTGAAATTTCACTTGCTCTCAAAGATGCACTCGCTGTTGTAAAGGCTGCTGGTTTTGATTTAATTATTGTGGAAACGAGCGGGATCGGCCAGGGGGACGCAAGCATAACGGAGGTCACGGATCTATCCATGTATGTAATGACCAGTGAATTCGGGGCACCTTCCCAGCTGGAAAAAATCGATATGATTGATTTTGCTGACCTCATTGTCATTAATAAATTTGAACGTAAAGGATCTGAAGATGCTAAGCGCCAGGTTCAGAAACAGTATCAGCGCAGCCGCATGCTTTTTGACCAGGATATCGATCGGATGCCTGTCTATGGGACGATTGCAAGCCAATTTAATGACGTTGGGACAAACGCTTTATTCGCGGCCCTTGTGGAAAAGATCAATGAAAAAGTAGGAAAGGACTGGACGACGGGTTTTTCAAAAGAGGCAGATGTGAAGAAACAAAATATCATTATCCCGAATGACCGCCGTTACTACTTGCGGGAAATCTCGGAAACGGTAAGGAATTATCACTCTAAAGCAGAAGAGCAGGCAGCAATTGCCCGGCGGCTGTTCCAGCTGGAGGGTGCCATTTCAGCTGTAAAAGAGAAAGAATTGAATGGGGAGGTTCTCTCTTCTCTGGAAGCACTGAGAGATGAAACAGTCACAAAACTGACCGAAGAATCGAAAAGAATTATTTTTGGCTGGGATGAATTTAGAGGGAAATATGCAGCCGACCGATTCATCAGCAAAGTCCGGGATAAAGAAATTGTCACTGAACTTAAGACGGTGTCATTATCCGGCCTTCAAATTCCTAAAGTGTCTCTTCCAAAGTACGTGGATTATGGAGAAATTCTTAAATGGGTATATAAAGAGAATGCACCCGGGTTCTTTCCTTACACAGCTGGTGTGTTTCCGTTCAAACGGGAAGGAGAAGATCCGAAACGGCAGTTTGCCGGTGAAGGAACCCCGGAAAGGACGAACCGCCGATTCCACTATTTATCCAAGGATGACAATGCTAAGCGCTTGAGTACGGCCTTTGATTCCGTGACTCTGTATGGCGAGGACCCGGATTACCGTCCGGACATCTATGGGAAGGTAGGAGAAAGCGGGGTAAGCATTTGTACACTGGAAGACATGAAGAAGCTGTACGACGGCTTTGATTTATGCCATCCATCCACATCCGTTTCGATGACGATCAATGGACCTGCGCCAATCATACTTGCGATGTATCTGAATACAGCCATCGAACAGCAGAGAGCGAAAAAAGAGGAAGAACTGGGAAGAGGGCTGACCCAGGAGGAATATGAGCAGGTAAAAGCGTTTACCTTCCAATCAGTAAGGGGAACCGTACAGGCGGATATCCTAAAAGAAGATCAGGGACAGAATACCTGTATTTTCTCTACTGAATTTGCACTCCGTTTGATGGGGGATATCCAGGAATACTTTATTGAGAAAAAAGTCAGAAACTACTATTCTGTATCGATCTCAGGCTATCATATCGCTGAAGCGGGCGCTAACCCAATTTCCCAGCTGGCATTTACCCTGGCGAATGGATTTACGTATGTAGAGTACTATCTCAGCAGAGGGATGAATATAAATGATTTTGCACCAAACCTGTCATTCTTCTTTTCTAATGGCTTAGACCCTGAATATACGGTGCTCGGCAGGGTGGCCAGAAGAATTTGGGCAGCGGTGATGAGAGATAAATATGGTGCAAATGAACGAAGCCAGAAATTAAAATATCACATTCAAACATCCGGCAGATCTCTCCATGCGCAGGAAATCGACTTCAATGATATCAGGACGACGCTGCAGGCTTTGATGGCTCTCCAGGATAATTGTAACTCGCTTCATACCAATGCATATGATGAAGCGATCACCACGCCTACGGAAGAATCCGTCCGAAGGGCCATGGCGATCCAAATGATTATCACGAAGGAACTAGGCCTTGCCAAAAATGAAAATCCGCTCCAAGGTTCTTTTATAATAGAAGAATTGACCGACTTGGTGGAGGAAGCTGTCCTGCAGGAATTTGACCGCCTTAATGACCGCGGAGGAGTTCTCGGGGCGATGGAAACGCAATATCAGCGCGGGAAGATCCAGGATGAATCCATGCATTATGAGATGAAAAAACATTCCGGGGAACTTCCGATCATTGGGGTCAATACCTATCTGAATCCAAATCCTCCTTCTGAAGAGGACTTAAACAGTATGGAGCTTGCGAGAGCGTCCAAAGAGGAAAAAGAACAGCAGATCCGTAATCTAAGGGGATTCCAGGAGCTTCACAGGTCAGAGCTGAGTGAGAAGCTTTCCCGCCTGCAGGAAGCAGCCTACAGCGGCGGCAATATCTTTGCTGAATTAATGGAAACCGTTAAAACAGCAAGCCTTGGCCAGATTACAAAAGCTCTTTACGAGGTTGGCGGACAGTATAGAAGAAATATGTAAGTAAAAGCTGTTAGAGCAATGTTGATAGAGGAATGCGTGCGACTCCTGGATGAAGTGCGCAGTCAAGGGAGAGCCAGCAGCAGAATTAAGTGTTGAAAAACACCATCCTCCGGTTTCTTGTAATCAACTGGCTGATTTTACAGATCAGACAAAAAAGATATAAATGATCCCTTCACTTAGAGTAACCCCTGTCAAAGTTGATTTGGCGGGGGTTATTTAGGCGAAATTGGTCTGACTCCTATAAAATATGGGTAGAATGGGAAAGAGGAGATCTGAAAAGCGGGTGGAAGAATGAAAATAAAAAAGGTAATGCAGGCTTTATTGCTCTGTATGGCTGCAGCTCTTTCCATACTCTTGTATCAAAAGCAGCTGGGAGCGATTCCTTTTCTTTTACTCTCTTTCTATTGTTTTTACATGGCGTACAGGCAAAAGAAAGGGCTGAACAAGAGGGTGCTTAAGGCTGCATACCCACTTGAAAAACAAGAGGAATCTATAAGATTGAACTAGCATAAACTTAGCACTATTGTTTATAATGTTATATATGTCTAGCAATATCGCTGCTAGTACTAACATATTACTGCTACTACAAACGTATCCAATTGACTTTAGGGTGCGTAACCATTTTTCTAATCTTAGCCATAGAGCTGATGCAGCATACATATAAAATTTCTGTTCTGATTCAGTGCAGGAATATGATGGTGCCCCATTATAGAAAGGAAGTGCAGAGGGTTGAGTTTAAGCCAATACTCTAAAGAAGAAATAAAAGAAATGTCCTTATTAGAGCTTGCTTATGAGTTCCTTGTAAGCCAGAAGCAGGCAGTGCCATTTTCAGAAATCGTGCAGGAGCTGAAACGCCTTCAAGATTTATCTGATGCCGAACTTACGAATAAATTATCACAATTTTATACAGATCTTAATGTGGATGGCAGATTCACTTCCATCGGTGAAAACCGCTGGGGCTTAAAAGCCTGGTACCCTGTTGACCAAATCGAAGACGAAGTTCTTCCAGCTGCAAAACCGAAGAAGAAGAAGGCCAAAAAGGCTGACGACGAAGAACTGGAAGATTTCGATGAAGTGGAAGAAGAGGATCTGGATTATGATGATCTGGATGACTTCGAAGAAGAAGAAGAGGATCTTGTCGAAGATGATGATGATCTTCTGGATGACGATGACGATGATGATGCCGAGGAAGAAGATCTCGAGGAGGCTCTTGAGGAGGGCGGCTTCATTATTGATGATGAGGACGCAGACCTTGATGAGGAAGATGAAGACGAAGACGAAGGCCTCGAAGATGAAACAGAGGACGACGATAAGCTTTAATTTCTCATTATTTGCTTGACTTTTTATATCGATATTTGTAGAATCATTTTTGGGCTCCTTAAAAAGGGCACAAGAAACGACTATATCGCTCCCTTACTTTTGTAAGCGGAGCGTTTTTGTTTTTATGGCAATTGGGTAACGTGACACGTTTCATTCTCATAAGGAAAATACGATAAACATTCACTGCCAAATTTCGATGGAAACAAGATTTTATAAAAAGGCTAAGTTAAAGTTCATTTTGGATTTTGGCACTTTGTTGATTGTTAGCGGATATGCGAGACTCCTGCGGGAAAGCGGGTCAAGGGAGACCCCACAGGCATAGACGCCGAGGAGGCTCCCGGACCGCCCCGCGGAAAGCAAGTGCCTTTCGTTACAATCAACAGGCAAGTTTAACAGAGCTTATAAAAAAAGTCATAAGTTTTCTGGTTTGTGGCAAACTTTCTCAGAGAATGTTTTTATGTTTGGTCGAGCCACCTAAGCAGGTAATTGTGAAAATAGATGCAGGTATACAGAAACCGAATGTCTTTATCTTCCGTTTAGGATTTCACTCATATTGGAAACTGGTATTATTCTTTTTTACTATTGAGAGTATTCTATTCGCGGGTGTAAGGGTTTGAAGTGGATGTTCAGAAAGATTCGAAGGGGGAAGTAAACAGATGACAAAGTATATTTTCGTAACAGGCGGTGTAGTTTCTTCTCTAGGTAAAGGGATTACAGCTGCGTCATTAGGCAGACTTTTAAAGAATAGGGGTCTAAGCGTAACGATCCAAAAATTTGATCCATACATTAACGTAGATCCGGGGACGATGAGTCCGTATCAGCACGGTGAAGTATTCGTTACTGACGATGGAGCAGAAACAGATTTGGACTTGGGCCACTATGAGCGCTTCATCGACATCAATTTAGGAAAACACAGCAACGTGACTACAGGGAAGATTTACTCTACTGTACTGAAAAAAGAACGCCGCGGTGACTATTTAGGCGGAACTGTACAGGTAATCCCTCATATCACGAATGAAATTAAAGAGCGTGTGTTCCGTGCCGGCCGCGAAACGAATGCGGACGTAGTCATCACTGAAATTGGCGGGACAGTAGGAGATATCGAGTCGCTTCCATTCCTTGAAGCAATCCGCCAGATTAAGAGTGATATCGGCCGTGACAATGTGATGTACATTCATTGTACGCTTGTTCCCTACATTAAAGCAGCTGGAGAAATGAAAACAAAACCAACTCAGCATAGCGTTAAAGAATTGCGCAGCTTAGGCATTCAGCCAAATATCATTGTAGTTCGTACGGAAATGCCGATTTCACAGGACATGAAGGATAAGATTGCCTTATTCTGCGATATCGATACAAAAGCAGTCATCGAGTGCCGTGATGCAGAGACTCTTTATTCCATTCCATTGACCCTTCAGGAACAAAATATGGATCAAATTGTCTGCGATCACTTGAAATTAAATTGTGCAGAAGCAGAAATGACGGACTGGAAAGCTCTTGTAGAACGAGTGACAAGCCTGTCAAAAACAGCAAAAATCGCCCTTGTAGGTAAATATGTAGAACTTCAGGATGCTTATATCTCTGTAGTGGAAGCTTTGAAGCACGCAGGCTATCAGTTTGACTCTGATATTGATATCAAATGGATCAATGCAGAGCTTGTAACAAGAGATAACGTGGCAGAATTGCTGGATGAAGTGGATGGAATATTAGTTCCTGGCGGATTCGGCGACCGCGGAGTGGAAGGAAAGATCCATGCCATTGAATATGCACGTATCAACAAGAAGCCATTCTTCGGAATCTGCCTTGGAATGCAGCTGGCATCTGTTGAATATGCCCGCAATGTGCTGAACCTTGAAGGAGCTCATTCTTCTGAGCTTGACCCAGAAACAAAGTATCCAATCATCGACCTTCTGCCTGAACAAAAAGATATCGAAGATCTTGGCGGAACTCTAAGACTAGGATTATATCCTGCTAAGCTGACAGAGGGTACTCGAGCTTATGAAGCATACCAGGACGAAGTGATCTATGAGCGCCACCGCCATCGTTATGAATTTAACAATCAGTTCCGTCAGGACATGGAAAAAGCCGGATTTATCTTCTCCGGTACAAGCCCGGATGGCCGCTTAATCGAAATCATCGAGCTGGCTGACCACCCATGGTTTGTCGCATCCCAATTCCACCCGGAATTCACATCCAGACCAACACGCCCGCAGCCGCTGTTCCGCGATTTTGTTGAGGCATCATTGAAATTTAGCGAGAAGTTATAAAAGCGGAAGTTTCCTGGTCAGCCTTGGCATAATCCTAAAAGGGGCTAGGAGCTGGATATAAAAAGAAAAAGCTGAACCGTCTGGTTCAGCTTTTTCTATTGTGATTTTATTTGCCGCTCCCTATATGTCCTGCTGTAAAAGCGGTCATGGAGCAGCTTCCACCAGAAACGTTGGTGCTTCAGCGGGGACAGTCCCCCATTTCCCTATTCTTCGTGGTATTCTTTGAGGATTTCTTCAATGCTGAATTTGAGTCCATGATAGGCAAATAGGGCGGCCATGAGGGATGGAAAGCCGAATCTTGTGCCTGATTCGTCAGGAAGGAGGGCTCTTGTCAGCTTCGTGTCGATATGGACATCGGCAAGTTGAGTTAGTTCATTGGGCTGATCTTTTTGGACGGCAGAGACGGCGACGAAGGCGATATCTTTTGCCTGCAGCTCTTTTCCAAGGGCTACCGCTTCTGCATCGTCGGCAAACCGGGTGAACAGCAGCACTCTGTCGGCGGAGGTTATATCTGCAATGTTTTCTAAAGGCTTAACGAAAACAAGCGGTTCGGCTCCATACATCGCTTCATCCAGAATTCCCTGCATTTCGCCGAAGCCATGAAGATATAGTGTTCCTTCACTGACCACCGCCTGGCATAGCAGCCTTGCGCCATCCTCCAGTGAAAACTCTTCCTGATCGATCATCTTTTTATATACACCTGTAAGCTGGGTGGAAAATATTTTTAGCATGATAAAACCCCTTTTATATAATCTATCTCTTCTATATATCATATCCCTATCTATTTCGCATTAGTTGTATACTGATATAGATGGATAACAGCCAGAAAGTAAAGCTGATAAATCAATTGCGCCGCTTTTTGAGATAATTGCTGCAGATAAAAAATAATGATGCCGAAGTTCAAAATAATGAAAAAAATACTTCACCAACCCTGGTATCGGCTCTCTGGTAAAGTATGATTTCATTTCTTGCAAACAAAATGAATGAATTTGTCGGCAATCAAAGGCCATTACATCGCTTTAGGTGATATTTGCACCAAACCAGATTACCACACAGTTTTGAGGGAAGAGGCTAGCGCAAATTTCAGCACATCAACAAAAAACTCATAAAGAATGACAGCCATAAGCAGGAATTTTAGGGAAATGGAGCGAAATAATTAAGATATGCTCTGCGATTAAGGATTATTTACATATCTCAAGCGCCTATGCGAGATTTATACAGGGAAAAGGGGTTAACAGAATGGGTAGAAGAGTTTTAATAGTGGACGACCAATTTGGTATACGAATACTCTTGAATGAAGTTCTCCAAAGAGAAGGATATGAAACCTTTCAGGCGGCTAATGGTCCCCAGGCACTGGACATCGTGAACAAATATCCGCCAGACCTTGTTCTTTTAGATATGAAAATTCCAGGGATGGATGGAATTGAAATCCTGAAACGAATGAAGCAGATCGACCAGAATATCAGAATTATTATCATGACAGCCTACGGTGAATTGGATATGATTCAGGAAGCGCGGGATCTCGGAGCGCTGACTCATTTCGCAAAACCGTTTGATATTGATGACATCCGCAAGGCGGTAAGGGAGAATATTTTAGTGTAAGCCCTGTCAATATTTTCAATTTTCGAGCATCGTTCACATTTCGGGGGAAATCCTTAAATTTTGCAGAACTAGCGCGGCTAATTTGTTGCTCATTACACTATCAATTGATATGCTTAGATTGATTTTTGTAATCCTTCTAAATTCTAAGCGTATAGCAGCCTTTCTTTAAAGGTAAAATTTTAGAAGGGAACTCTGCAATTGCAGTGTCATTTAGTTCTACTTTTAAGGAGGAAACAACATGCCTTTAGTTTCTATGAAAGAAATGCTGAACAAAGCACTTGAAGGTAAGTATGCAGTCGGCCAATATAATATTAATAACCTAGAATGGACACAAGCCATTTTAGCTGCTGCCGAGCAGGAAAAATCACCAGTTATCCTTGGTGTATCTGAGGGTGCTGCACGCCATATGGGCGGATTCTACACAACTGTTATGATGGTAAAAGGATTATTGGAAGATATGAAAATTACCGTTCCGGTTGCAATCCACCTTGATCATGGTTCAAGCTTTGAAAAATGTAAAGAAGCGATCGACGCTGGATTCACTTCTGTTATGATCGATGCTTCGCACCATCCATTTGAAGAGAATGTTGAAACTACTTCTAAAGTGGTTGAATATGCTCATTCAAAAGGCGTTTCTGTTGAAGCGGAACTTGGTGTTGTCGGCGGACAGGAAGACGATGTAGTAGCTGCTGGCGTTATCTATGCAGATCCAAAAGAGTGTGCTGAGCTGGTTAAACGCACTGGCGTTGACTGCATTGCCCCAGCACTAGGATCCGTTCATGGACCTTACAAAGGTGAACCAAACCTTGGCTTTAAAGAAATGGAAGAAGTTCGTGATTCAACTGGTATTCCATTGGTTCTTCACGGCGGAACTGGAATCCCGACTCATGACATCCAAAAATCTATCTCTTTAGGTACTTCAAAAATTAACGTGAACACTGAGAACCAAATCTCATTCACAAAAGCCGTTCGCGAAGTACTTAATAAAGACCAAGAAGTATATGATCCACGTAAATTCATCGTGCCTGGCCGCGACGCAATTAAAGAAACAGTTGTCGGCAAAATGCGCGAGTTCGGTTCTAGCAACCAGGCATAATTTGACAAGAATCGAAACCACTGTACGGTGGTTTCGGTTTTTCATATAAAGCAGTCGTGAACAGGGAGCATATCCTTTTTATTTTTGGTATCATCTGATTGAAAATTCCGACAAAAAGCGAGGGAATACAATGAAATTTTTTATTGATACGGCAAATATAGAAGAAATCCGCGAAGTCCATGCTCTTGGCCTGCTATCAGGTGTAACCACTAATCCTTCTCTTGTGGCTAAGGAAAAGAATGTCTCCTTTCACGATCGATTAAGAGAAATAACCAGTCTGGTAAAAGGATCGGTCAGTGCGGAAGTTATTTCATTGGATTCAGAAGGAATGATCAAAGAAGCAGAGGAACTGTCAGCGATCGCGCCTAACATCACCATAAAGGTACCCATGACACCAGATGGACTGAAAACTGTTCATTATTTAGCCCAAAAGGGAATTAAAACGAATGTAACTCTTATCTTTAATGCAAATCAGGCACTGCTCGCCGCGCGTGCAGGAGCTTCTTATGTATCCCCATTTTTAGGGCGCCTGGATGATATCGGGCAGGACGGGCTTCAGTTAATTTCGGATATAGCTGATATATTCAATATTCATGGCCTTGAGTCTGAAATTATCGCTGCATCCATACGCCATCCTCTGCATGTGACAGAAGCGGCCATCAGAGGGGCCCACATCGCAACCATCCCATATAAAGTGCTAATGCAATTATTCCATCATCCGCTGACTGATAAAGGAATTGACGCATTCCTCGCTGACTGGAAAGCTAGAGAAAATAGGTAAAACGCTTTCAAATCAGGCTGTTTTCGCTTAGACTGGTGTATGTAGTTCCATTCCGAGCGTACAGCCTGAGCTTCTTGGCTCTATTAAAATAAATGTATTCATTGTTGATTCTAGCTCTATGTATTGCCGCTGCATGCGTGTCAAGGGAGACCCAAAAGCGTGAAAATGTGGGGGGCTCCCGGACCGCCCGCGAAAAAGCTAGTGCCTGCAATCAACAAACGGGTTTAACAATAATACAAAGGGCCATCATTTTTAACCACTTAATTCTCCCCGGGTGTTCTCTCATTTCAGAAAGAAGCAAAAAGGCTGCCCTTGTGAGCAGGAACTGCATTTCTGGTAAAATTTATATTTTCGGTACATGAATTCCTGTTTTTTGTGTAAACTAGACATTAAAGAATGCTGTCGTTTTATGCATGTTGGAAATGGAAAAATATACCTCGGACACAAGCCGATTTTGCAGGTATTTGTACTGCTTTGGCATAGAAGGGAGTTATACCATGGAAAAACTAAAAATCGCTGGCGGTTATCCACTCAAAGGGTCTATAAGAGTAAGCGGCGCTAAGAATAGTGCGGTAGCCTTGATTCCAGCCACTATACTGGCCGATTCGCCTGTTACAATAGAAGGTCTTCCCGAAATTTCTGATGTTGAAATATTAAAAGGATTGTTAGAGGAAATTGGGGGAACCGTTACATTTTCGGATAATGAAATGTGCGTGGATCCATCCACGATGGTTTCTATGCCGCTTCCTAATGGCAGAGTGAAGAAACTCCGCGCCTCTTATTATTTGATGGGTGCCATGCTTGGCCGTTTCAAAAAGGCAGTCATTGGTCTGCCGGGCGGCTGCCACTTAGGTCCACGCCCTATCGATCAGCACATTAAAGGGTTTGAAGCACTAGGTGCGCAGATTACAAATGAACAGGGCGCCATCTATCTAAGGGCAGATGAACTTAGAGGTGCCAAAATTTATCTCGATGTTGTCAGTGTCGGCGCAACCATTAATATTATGCTTGCAGCTGTACTGGCTAAAGGCAGGACCACAATCGAAAACGCAGCGAAAGAACCGGAAATTATTGATGTAGCCACACTCCTGACGAATATGGGCGCACGGATCAAAGGGGCAGGTACGGATATCATCCGTATTGATGGAGTAGAGAGCCTTCACGGCTGCCGCCATACCATCATCCCTGATCGAATTGAAGCAGGAACCTTTATGGTTCTGGCTGCTGCGGCAGGAGACGGCATACTTATAGATAATGTGATTCCCCAGCATTTAGAATCACTTACTGCAAAACTTAGAGAAATGGGAATCTCTGTGGAAACCGGTGATGACCAGATTTTTGTATCACCTGGACCAAAGCTGAAGACCGTTGATATTAAAACTCTGGTATATCCAGGCTTCCCGACAGATCTTCAGCAGCCTTTCACCACTCTGCTTACAAAGGCGGAAGGCTCAGCAGTCGTTACAGATACCATTTATGGAGCCCGCTTTAAGCATATCGATGAATTAAGGCGCATGAATGCCAATATTAAAGTGGAAGGCCGGTCCGCAATCGTTTCAGGACCTGTCCAGCTTCAGGGAGCGAAAGTGAAAGCAAGCGATCTTCGTGCTGGTGCAGCTCTTGTTATTGCAGGCCTGATGGCGGAAGGTATAACTGAGATTACAGGCCTTGAGCATATTGACCGCGGCTACAGCAATCTTGAGGAGAAGCTGACAGGGCTGGGTGCGACCGTCTGGCGGGAAAAATTAACTCCTGAAGAAGCGGAGCAGCTGAAAAGTTCTTAATTAGGACACATATTCCCTTTAATGTGTTACAATTAATTGTATAATGTGTTATACGATTAAAAATCTATTTTAGATGTAGTGCAGGGGGAATTGCAGTGGAAAGAAGTTTATCAATGGAACTGGTCAGAGTTACTGAAGCAGCAGCACTTGCTTCCGCACGCTGGATGGGAAGAGGCAAAAAGGATGAAGCGGACGGCGCCGCCACTTCGGCGATGCGTGACGTTTTTGATACCGTGCCCATGAAAGGCACCGTGGTGATCGGCGAAGGAGAAATGGACGAAGCACCCATGCTTTTTATCGGCGAAAAGCTTGGCACAGGATATGGCCCAAGAGTTGATGTTGCAGTAGATCCGCTTGAAGGAACAAATATTGTCGCTTCAGGAGGATGGAATGCTCTGGCAGTTTTAGCTGTTGCAGATCACGGAAATCTGCTTCATGCACCTGATATGTATATGGACAAGATTGCAGTCGGTCCTGAAGCTGTCGGGAAGGTCGATATCAATGCTTCTGTTATAGATAACTTAAAAGCTGTGGCAAAAGCAAAAAATAAGGATATTGAAGATTTGGTTGCTACTGTGCTGAACCGGCCGCGCCATCAGGAAATTATCAATCAGCTCAGAGAAGCGGGAGCCAGGATTAAGCTAATTAATGACGGGGATGTAGCTGGCGCAATTAACACTGCATTTGACACCACAGGTGTGGATATCTTATTTGGCTCTGGCGGAGCACCAGAGGGCGTTCTTGCGGCCGTTGCCTTAAAATGTTTAGGCGGCGAAATTCAGGGGAAATTATTACCTCAGAGTGATGAAGAATTAGCAAGATGTTTGAAAATGGGCTTAGATGTCAATAAAGTACTTAGGATGGAAGATCTCGTAAAAGGGGATGACGCTATTTTTGCTGCCACAGGCGTTACAGACGGCGAGCTGCTTAGAGGCGTTCAGTATAAAGGCTTTTATGGTGAAACACATTCATTGGTTATGCGAGCTAAATCAGGGACAGTCCGGTTTATTGATGGCCGCCACAGCTTAAATAAAAAACCTAATCTAGTAATAAAATAAGGCTCTTTTCTAAAAGATTGTTGTTTTTTAATAAGTTTTGTAACGTCACCCTATTGTCCAGTCAGGTTGATTGGAGCGTAAGGTGCGAGACTCCTGCGGGAACAGCGGGACAGGTGAGACCCCACAGGCGAAGCCGAGGAGGCTCACCGCCCGCCCCGCGGAAAGCGAGCATCCTGAAGTGGAAATCAACCCCTTGTTCAATAGCAACAAAGTTTGCGAAAACAGCCTAAAATAAAGAGGCAAGCGGGCGGAATCGCTCGCTTCCTTGGTTTTCATAAAGAGCCTTACGGTAATTGTCGAAAGCTGGCTTACGGTCCTTCATGAATTCAGCAGGAAAAAGTTTCACTTCGGTAGAATTAAAATAAAGGCTATGTTAGTGTTGATGATTTTTGCAGATGACCCTTGCTAAAGGCGCGGTAATGCCTTAGGGGGAATGTTAAGGGAAAACCTGCGGAGATCAACTGGCTTGTTTAACAAAGCTCCTGAAAAGTAATTCTAATGAGGGAGGAAACTGCTGGAAAACTCCTTGATAGCCGCCCCTGTTAGAAGGCATTAACAAAAAACTCCTAAGCTTCCTAAGTTTTTCAGCCCTTTTCTTAAAAGTTGAATATTTATTTTAAAGCAAGTAAAATAAAGCTTGTTTTTAATCCTGTGAAATTTCTTCAAACTTACTCCAAGTTAAAGAACCTTCCTTCAATTTTTCTTTCCTGGTGTTAGCTAATCTAAAAAGAGTGGTGTCATAATGAACTTAACAATTTCAAAATTAGAAACAATGAAGCTTAAAGAGCTATATGAATTAGCACGTGAATTTAAAGTATCCTACTATAGCAAATTGACAAAGAAAGAGCTTATTTTTGCTATTTTAAAAGCGAGAGCTGAACAAGACGGTCTGTTATTCATGGAAGGTGTATTAGAAATCATTCCTTCTGAAGGATTTGGGTTCCTCCGTCCGATCAATTATTCGTCCAGCTCTGAAGATATATATATTTCAGCATCACAGATCCGCCGCTTTGACCTGCGGAACGGTGACAAAGTTTCAGGTAAAGTCCGTCCGCCAAAGGAAAATGAAAGATATTACGGTCTTCTGCATGTTGAAGCTGTAAATGGCGACGACCCTGAATCTGCGAAGGAACGGGTCCATTTCCCTGGTCTGACTCCATT
Source organism: Peribacillus deserti (assembly GCF_002863585.1). Classification (GTDB taxonomy): domain Bacteria; phylum Bacillota; class Bacilli; order Bacillales; family DSM-1321; genus Paraperibacillus; species Paraperibacillus deserti_A. Next base: position 35,069 of record NZ_PGUY01000002.1, read on the forward strand.
GTATCCGGACCGCCAGATGATGCTCGAAACAACGCAGAAAAACCTATCAACCCGCATTATGGATTTGATTGCTCCTGTCGGCTTCGGCCAGCGTGGATTAATTGTTGCGCCTCCGAAAGCAGGTAAGACCATTCTTTTAAAAGAAATAGCCAATGCTATCACTGTGAACCATCCTGAGGCTGAATTGATTGTTCTCCTGATTGATGAGCGCCCGGAGGAAGTAACCGATATTGAACGTTCGGTTGCAGGTGACGTTGTCAGCTCAACATTCGATCAGGTACCGGAAAATCATATCAAAGTAGCTGAATTGGTATTAGAGCGTGCAATGCGTCTCGTAGAGCATAAACGGGATGTTATCATCCTTATGGACAGCATTACCCGTCTTGCCCGTGCATACAACCTTGTTATCCCTCCAAGCGGCCGTACACTGTCCGGCGGTATCGATCCTGCGGCATTCCATAGACCTAAGCGGTTCTTCGGAGCAGCCCGTAACATTGAGGAGGGCGGAAGCTTGACCATATTGGCTACCGCACTTGTCGACACAGGATCACGGATGGATGACGTCATTTATGAGGAATTTAAAGGGACGGGGAATTTAGAGCTTCATCTTGACCGTTCTCTTGCAGAGAAGCGTATCTTCCCGGCAATCGATATCCGCCGGTCTGGAACACGTAAAGAAGAGCTTCTTATTCCTAAAAATCACTTGGACAAATTATGGGCGATCCGTAAATCCATGTCTGATTCACCTGATTTTGCAGAGAGATTCCTTCGCAAGCTGAAATCTACCAAGAGCAACGAAGACTTCTTCAGCGTCTTAGATGATGAAATGAAGAAAAACCAGAGCGGTTCTTCTAAACGTTCATTGTAAATTTTTGATAGACTCTTGCAAAATAGAAGATACCTTGCTATAATTAAGCTAATGTGTTTTGAATAAATTATGTGGCAAGCGATTGAGCAAACCGCATTTTGAGTAATAAACTCTGTTTCAGCATGACTCAGGGCGGAAGGAGATGAAAAGAATGAAAACAGGAATTCATCCAAATTACAACAAAATTACTGTAACTTGTGCTTGCGGTAATACTTTTGAAACTGGTTCTGTAAAAAATGATATCCGCGTAGAAACATGTTCAGAATGTCATCCATTCTACACTGGACGTCAAAAATTCGCTGAAGCTGGCGGACGTGTTGACCGTTTCAACAAAAAATACGGCATTAAGTAATCAACAAAGATATGTACAAACAGGCAAGAACGTTACTTGCCTGTTTTTTTAAGCCTTGATTTACATATTTCTGCTGTTTTTATGCTTATTTACGTCCTATTTAAGTCGAATATACTCATAAACCCGCCGGGGTGGCGGGTTTTCGTTTTTAGATGGTTCACTCCGCCTTCATTAAGAAGGACAAATGGGGAATCATAAATATAAACAATATTTTACTGCTGAACTTATCCTTTATTTTTGTTAACATATAGATTCAAAGTGTGGAAGGGAGAGCCTATTCATGTATGTAATGAAACAAACAGGCTGGTTGGAACTAATCTGCGGAAGCATGTTCTCGGGGAAATCTGAGGAGTTAATCAGGAGAGTACGCCGTGCGCAATTTGCCAAGCAAAAGATCATTGTGTTCAAGCCTGCCATTGATAATCGATATAGCGAAGAATCTGTAGTCTCTCATAACGGCTCTTCTTTCACAGCAAGACCCATTTCAAAATCCACTGACATCTTTAAAGCGATTGAACCGGACGTGGATGTAATCGCGATTGATGAAGTGCAGTTTTTTGATGAAGAAATTATTCATGTTGCTGAGCATCTGGCAGACAGCGGCTATCGTGTAATCGCAGCGGGACTCGATCAGGATTTCCGCGGGGAGCCATTTGGCCCTGTACCGATGCTTATGTCTCTTGCTGAATCAGTAACTAAGCTGCAGGCCGTTTGTGCTGTCTGTGGTTCGCCAGCTAGCAGAACGCAGCGTTTGATCGACGGCAGGCCAGCTTTATATAACGATCCGGTGATCCTGGTAGGTGCTTCAGAGGCTTACGAGCCGCGCTGCAGACATCACCATGAAGTGCCTGGGAAAGACGAGATTCTTAAAGAACAGACCAATACGCTTACAAAATGATGTGAAATGGTGAAGGGATGGTTCCTTCATAGCTGAAGGAGCGGCCCTTTATAAAGTGGGGCTGTTCCTTTTTTATTTTATCCCCTTACACGTATCAGGGTTTCTGTCTGAATCCACATAAAGAATTAGTATATTTCTGGTAATTCATTTTTTTCGGGTAGTAACCCTCCCTATTTTTGGAAACAATAATAAGAGGAGGTGTGCACGGTGAAAAAAATAAATACTTCAGTATGTATCCACTTTTCCCACTGGCTGAAAATGTCCAAAAAAACACATTCCGTATTAAACGGGCAAAAAGGTCTTCTCCTTCCTTTTAAACCAAAAATGACTGAATATGAAAGAATTCAAAATATCGTGTCAGCGGCATCTGAATACCCCCTGGGTCCTCTTTTCATAAAGGATGATCAGCTATGGGTTACCTATCATGGAGCAAATGGCAGGCAGGGCGGGTCCAGTCTTGCCAAAGAGGAAGATCTGCTGCAAAAACGATTGGCACGAAAACTGGCAAATTATCGTATTACGGTCCGGATAGAAGCTTAAGCCAGCCTTAAATGGTTTTGACGTGTTAAATCTGCCATAATATAATGGAGTATGGTAATTCTTATATAATTGGCAAGGTTAATAGATTTTAAATACATTGAGACGTCAAGCGCCGACTAGGCTCTTTGATATAAAAATTTGAGGTGAAATATCGTGTTAGATCGTTTACAGGCAGTTGAGGACCGATATGAAAAATTAAATGAATTGCTGAGTGACCCGGCCATCATTAATGATGCAAACAAGCTGCGGGAATATTCCAAGGAACAGTCAGGCATCCAGGATACAGTGGAGGCTTACAGAGAGTATAAATCAGTCCGCGAACAATACCAGGACGCGAAGCAGATGCTCGAAGAAAAGCTGGATCCTGAAATGCGTGAAATGGTAAAAGAAGAAATGGGCGAGCTGGAAGAACAGCTGGAAAACCTGGAAGGAAAGCTTAAGCTTCTTCTTGTTCCAAAGGACCCTAATGATCAGAAAAACGTAATTATGGAGATCCGCGGTGCAGCCGGTGGAGACGAGGCGGCCTTATTCGCAGGCACCTTATACCGTATGTACAGCCGCTTTGCTGAGGTACAGGGCTGGAAGACGGAAATTATTGAAGCGAATCCTACAGGACTAGGTGGTTATAAAGAAATTATCTTTATGATTAACGGGAATGGTGCGTATTCAAAGCTCAAGTTTGAAAATGGCGCCCACCGCGTTCAGCGTGTTCCGGAAACTGAATCTGGAGGACGGATTCATACGTCAACGGCAACCGTAGCCGTTTTGCCGGAAGCGGAAGAGGTAGAAGTGGAAATTCATGAAAAGGATATCCGTGTCGATACCTTCGCATCCAGCGGACCAGGCGGACAGAGTGTTAACACGACCATGTCAGCCGTGCGTTTAACGCATTTGCCTACTGGAACAGTTGTATCCTGCCAGGATGAAAAGTCCCAGATCAAGAATAAAGAAAAAGCGATGAAGGTTCTTCGTGCCCGAGTATATGATAAATTCCAGCAGGAAGCACAGGCGGAATATGACCAAAACCGTAAAGCGGCTGTCGGTACAGGCGACCGCTCTGAACGGATTAGAACTTATAACTTCCCGCAAAATCGTGTAACCGACCACCGTATTGGTTTGACAATCCAGAAGCTGGATCAAATCATTGAAGGAAAATTGGATGAAATTCTAGATGCGTTAATTTTAGAAGATCAATCCAAAAGACTCCAAAATGAAGAAGACTGATTCATTTAGCAAGGTATATGAAGCCCTGAGCTGGGCTTCTTCTTTTTTAACCTCAGAAGGGCGCGACGGAAATGCGGGAGAGCTGCTTTTGCGGCACTTCATGAACATGGACCGCAGCCGACTTTTGGCAGATCTGCACATGGAGATTCCTGAGGACGTAAAAAAGCGGTTTGTGGAAAGTGTCCATGAACATGCCCGTGGAGTCCCGGTTCAGCATATCATCGGCTTTGAAGAGTTTTACGGAAGAACCTTTGAGGTAAATCAGGAAGTATTAATCCCGAGGCCTGAAACAGAAGAGCTGGTATATCATGCATTAAATAAGATTGCGGTTCTCTTCCAAGTGGAGAGTTTGATTAGTCTGGCTGATATAGGAACGGGCAGCGGGGCTATTGCAATCTCGATGAAACTGGAGAACTCCCGGTTAGAAGTAACGGGTACAGATATTGCTGACGAATCCCTGGCTGTCGCCAGAAGGAATGCAGAGCGTTTGGGGGCAGACGTGACATTCGTGAAGGGTGATCTGCTTGCACCTTTTATCTCAAAAGGTAAGAAGCTCGACGTAGTCCTGTCAAATCCGCCTTATATTCCGATCGGGGATGAAGCGGAGATGTCAGTCGTCGTAACCGGTCATGAACCGCACCGCGCCTTGTTCGGGGGTGTTGACGGACTGGATTTCTACCGCCGGTTCATGGAGGAACTGCCAAAGATTCTTAACGTTAAGGCCTTGGTGGGCTTTGAAGTAGGTGCAGGGCAGGGGCCGTCCGTCCAACACCTTCTGCAGCAAACCTTTCCGGAAGCCCAAACCGAAATACAATACGACATAAACGGCAAAGACAGAATGGTCTTCGCCATCCTGGGAAATAGGGACTGACCCCTATTTCCCTTTTTTTTAAGGTATAAGATCAAATGCCGGATTCTGCTTACCGGTGGAAAATGACTTTTTCTAAAAAGATTACCTGATACAACAGGTAAACTGTTGTATTTTCGCTAGGGATGTTAGTGAAGTTTTAAGTTTTTAGTTCTTCATGCAGCGATGAAGGACAAAAAGAGGGAATGGGGCTGTAGAAACGTCCTTCATACAGGCGATGAAGGACGAAAAAAGGGAATGGAGCTTTAGAAACGTTCTTCATAGGGGCGATGAAGGACGAAAAGAGGGAATGGAGCTTTAGAAACGTTCTTCATACAGGCGATGAAGGACGAAAAGAGGGAATGGAGCTGTAGAAAAGTTCTTCATAGGGGTGATGAAGGACGAAAATTGGGAAAGGAGCCGTAGAAACGTTCTTCTTACTGGGGATGAAGGACGAAAAGAGGGAATGGAGCTGTAGAAACGTTCTTCATACAAGGGATGAAGGACGAAAAGGGGGAACGAAGCTTTAGAAACGTTCTTCATTCAGGGGATGAAGGGCGAAAAGAGGGAAAGGAGCTGTAGATCCACGTTCGAATAGTTCCTTATGAGTGAAAGGGGCGTTGAAGAGTAGCATGTGGCCTACTGACAAGCGTCAGAACGTAATGCATTTTTATTAACGGACGCAGCTCCTCCTAGACATCTATCGGTAGAGATAAGCATAACTTGTCTATAGCTAAGCCATACAAACGGTAGATAAGCATATAAACAATATGATAAGCATATAAACGATGAGATAAGCATATAAGCGATAGGATAAGCAAAGAACCTTGGCCCATAAGCATAAATCACCGAAACATAAGCATAATTCTAATAAACCTAAGCATAAAAGCTCCCAACATAATCATAAACCTCCAAAACCTAAGCATAAATTTCCACTCCGTTTTCAAAACCTGTAAAAAAATTAAAAAAAATAGTATATAGAGGGAAAGAGCCGCTGTGTGACACGGGTTTTCCGTAAAAAAAGTAAAATACGTTCAAAAAAGGCAGGGCGGAAAGCTTTTTTCCTGTTAGTCAGTCGAGTTCCACCGTTTTTTTAATTTTACTAGTTTAAGATTCTTCATTCCTGGCCAAAATGGGTGTTGTAAGGGAGGAATGGGGAAATGAAATTACTTAGAAAAAATATTGCGCTGGTTTATTTGTTAGTATTGGTGATTGGAACAATTCTTAGTTTATATATACCGAAGACGGAAAGTGCACAGGCAAAGGACACGGTTATTATCCCGAGTGATGCCATCAGGCTTCGTATCCTGGCAAATAGTGATAAAACAGAAGATCAAGATCTCAAGCGATTAGTACGGGATGAAGTGAATAAGGAAATTACAAAGTGGGTTCAGGATTTAACTTCTAAAGAAGAAGCCCGCAAAGTAATTGAGGGTAATCAAGGCCAGATCCAGGAAATCGCAGAGAACGTGGTAAAAGAGCAAGGCTTTACACAAGAAGTCAAAGTAAAATTCGGGCCGGCAAAGTTTCCTACTAAATTATACGGACAGTATTTGTATCCTGCCGGAAGCTATGAAGCTATCGTTATCACATTAGGAGATGGAGAGGGAGCAAATTGGTGGTGCGTGCTGTACCCGCCCCTGTGCTTCCTGGATTTTTCAAATGGGACGGCAGTAAGCCAAAGTCCGTATGAGGAGGAAGCTGCACATGACAATGTCGATCCTGTTGAAACAGACCAAGCAGACGGAAAGCGGGAAAAAGAGCAAGAGCCATCTGAACCACAGCAGCAACCAGAAGAGCAGACAGTTGAAACAGAGCAATCAGAAGAGCAGCCAGTTGAAACAGGGCGCACAGATGAACAGCCAGCTGAAACAGAGCGCTCAGAAGAACAGTCAGTTGAAGATAAGCAAGAACAGCCTGTCGGCACAGAGCTGCAGCCACAACAGGAATCTCCAGTCAGCACCACAGAAAAATCCGCTCCGGTCTACACTACACAAGATGAAGAGCCGGTCAAAGTTAAATTCCTTTTAGTAGAGTTATTCACAGATCTGTTCAGCTAATTTTAGAGCCGCTATCCTGCATCGGAGGCGGCTCGCCTTAGTTTTGCTGGTTCTATCAACTCTATCTCTTGCATATTAGTGAAACAAAGGGATAAGAGAGAGGGTTGATAGTTATGATAAGATGTGCAGGCAAAGAGGATAGTGTGCTGATTGAACAATTTTTAGCGGAAGCACATATAAGTGCTGATGGAGTAAAAGAGAATATAGAGAATTTTTTAATAGCAGAAAACCAGGCAGGAAAACTGATTGCTGTGATTGGCATTGAGCCTTTGAATGAGACAGGACTGCTGCGATCTCTAGCTTTTTCACCAGAGTTTCATACCCGCAACCTGCCTGTTTTACTGGAACAAGTGATCATTTTAGCCAGGGAAAGAGAATTGAGAACTCTATATTTAGCGACGAATAGTGAATCTGCCGCGGGGTTATTTCAGTGGATGGGTTTTGAAACCGTCCCCAAAGGCCGTATTTCCGCAGATTTGGAGTTATCCACCCATGGAAAACACTTAATGGGGATAACTTCCTGTGAATTTCTATGTAAAACGCTTTAGTTTTTCAACATATCCACAAAGTTACCCACAATTTTCAAATAGTTATACACATTTTGTGGATAACGCTTGTGTTAGCGTCTAACATCTTTTATACTTTCAAAGTACCTTTTTGCTTCCAAATAGGAAAAAAGGTCTATTATCCTCATAAAATAAAGACTTTTACACATAGATATAGAAACGATGAATGAAGGTGCTGAATATGCAGACAAAATACTGGACAGTGGATAAAAATGTGGACAACTCAGAAAGTTATTCACAGCTTGAAGAAGCAGCCGAATTGCTTCAGCAGAATGAGACAGTCGCTTTTCCTACTGAAACAGTATACGGACTTGGCGCTAACGCAAAAAGTGATCAAGCTGTTAAGAAAATTTTTGAAGCAAAAGGCCGTCCCAGTGACAATCCTTTAATTGTACATATCGCTTCAAAAGAGCAAATGAACGAGATTGTAGAAGAAATACCAGAACAAGCCGAAATGTTAATCGAGCGATTTTGGCCGGGGCCGTTAACGCTTATTTTTAAAATAAAGAAAGACACTTTATCCAGTCTCGTAACGGCAGGACTGCAGACAGTCGGAATCCGGATGCCTGACCATCCTGTCGCGCTTGAATTGATAAAGAAATGCGGCCTGCCGATTGCAGCGCCGAGTGCCAATACATCAGGAAAACCAAGCCCGACAACTGCGGATCATGTATTTCAGGATTTGAACGGCAGAATAGCCGGAATTGTGGACGGCGGCGCAACAGGCGTAGGAGTCGAATCGACTGTGCTCGATTGTACAGAAGCGGTGCCTGTCATATTAAGGCCGGGCGGGATCACGAGAGAACAGCTTGAAGACGCAATCGGACAGGTCTCCTATGATCCCTCTCTTTCCAATATAAAAGAAGCTCCGAGATCACCGGGAATGAAATATACCCATTATGCCCCGCAGGCAAAGTTCAGCCTGGTGAAGGGGAGTCCGGAATTTTTACAAACCCTGGTCAACGAAGCCAAAGCGGAGGGCCTGAGGGTGGGTGTGTTCACAACAGAGGAACATGCTGCGTTCTATGAAGCTGACCATGTCTTGTCTGCTGGGACGAGTCAGGACCTGGCGACCGTAGCAGCCGGCTTATATGATACTCTTAGAAAATTCGATACACTCCCAGTGGACTGCATTTTTGGCGAAGTCTTTCCCGTAGAAGGAATCGGCCAGGCTATTATGAATAGGCTGACGAAAGCGGCAGGGCATCGGATTATTGAAGAGAAATAACGAATAGGATTCCTTATTAGGGATCCTTTTTAGTATGGAGGTAAAAGGCCAAATTTCTAAGCCTGCCGGCGTAGTATTTATGCTGTTTGGGATTAGCCATATGTTAATTACAGAACCTAGCACTCTGATTAAGTTAAATTTTATAAAATGGGGGCAATAAAGGTATCAGCAGCTTCTTGATAATTAGAGGCTAGAAAACTCTGCCAGCCAGCCAAAAAGCCCAAAGCGAAATCGCCGAACAGCCCCAGCCCAGCCTACCCTCCCAACAACACCATCCCATTTCGCCCGATGGGAAATAATCCGGGAAATGGGGGACAGTCCCCATAGTTCTATTTGGGGTGGGACGGGCATATGTATAAAGCAGGCTAGTCCGAGGGGGTAGGGTTTGTGGGGATGATGGGTGAGTTGTTTGCCTTGATGTCTATGGCGTTTGCGCTGGGAATGGATGCGTTTTCGATCGGCCTGGGCATGGGGATGTTCCGTATGGGATGGAGAAGGGTTCTTTTAATTGGGATGACAGTGGGTCTTTTTCATATATTAATGCCGCTTTTGGGCATGGCGGGCGGGAGGTTCCTTTCTGGGACGTTTGGAACGTTTGCGGGGTATGCGGGCGGTATTTTGCTGATAATATTAGGAATCCAGATGCTGATTACGGGTCTTAAAGGGAGCGGCGATTCGTTGATCGCTCCGGTCGGATTTGGGATGATTGTCTTTGCTTTGAGTGTGAGCCTGGACAGCTTTTCTGTTGGACTGACACTTGGGATATACGGAGCGAAAACCGTATTGGTGCTGGTTTGCTTTGGAACAGCTGCAGCGTTATTAACCTGGGCCGGCCTGCTGCTCGGCAAAAGGGTTCAGGGTATGCTTGGGAAATACAGCGTGCTTCTTGGCGGGGCCATTTTGTTTGCGTTCGGTATTAAACTGCTGGGAATTGAACGATTGTTTTTATGATAAAGAGCCTTATCGATCATTTACATACTACAGAATAAATGGACAGCTAAAGACAAGCTGTCTTATTTTTTTATATAATATGTTCTAGGGAATAATGGAATCTAGAAGGAGGTCCGATTATGAATATACTATTTGTATGTACAGGAAATACTTGCAGAAGTCCGATGGCTGAAGCCATTTTGAAGAATATGAATCTGCCGGGAGTCGAGGTTCGGTCAGCCGGGGTCTATGCCATGGAAGGGCAGGAGGCGTCGTATAATGCCAAAGTTGTACTGGATGAAAACTCGATTGAGCATAATCACTTTTCCAGACAAATCAATGTACAGGACCTGAAGTGGGCCACTTATATCCTCACCATGACTGAAAGCCATAAATCCACCCTGATCATTAATTACCCGGATGCAGCGGGCAAAACGTTCACTCTAAAAGAATTTGCAGGAAAAGATAAAAAAAGCTCCGATATAGTTGATCCTTTTGGTGGATCTGCCGATATATATAGGGAAACCTTTTCAGAATTGCAGGCTGTGATCAAAAGTATGGTCCATAGACTGCAGGAATAATCGGCATTATTGGGGGAGAAGAGAGTGGCGGGGAAGAAACGGTATAAATTTGGATTACGGAAGAAGCTTGTAATTTTTACAACGCTCCTTGCAATTATTACGTATTCTACGAGTGCATTATTCATCTATGGAATCTATCCTTTTGTAAGTAACTATTTAAATGAAGGGTTATTTAACATAATTATTTTACTGCTGGGAATTGCCTGGTCAGGTATTCTAGCGTTTTTTGCGGCAGGTTTTTTGACAAAACCGCTTCAAAGATTAGAGCAGGCCGCCTTAAAGGCAGCGAGCGGGGACTTGTCAGAAGACCTTAAGCTTTCAAAGTCTGATGATGAAATCCGTTCATTAGGGGAAGCCTTCAATAATATGCTCTATAACCTGCGCGACATGGTGCAGAAGATCGACCAAAACTTTAAAGAGACAAATGATAAAGTGATTTATATTTCCCAAGAATCATCGAGGGCAGCTGAGCAGGCAGAAACGATTTCAAGGGCAATCAGAGAAATCTCACTTGGGGCAGATAACTCGGCTGCATCCATCCAAACAACGGCAGAGTCGGTAGAAGAAGTCATTACCCTGGCAAGAGATGTGCAGGATAAGGCCAACTCTTCATCAGAAAAATCATCTGAAATGGTACAGGAATTAGTTCAAAGCAAACAGGTCATCCATTCCTTGATATCCGGTATCCAGCAGCTGGCAGACGACAGCATCCAATCTCTTGACGCTGTTAAGCGCCTTGAGGAAAATGCCAAAAAAGTCGAGCAGATCATTCAGCTTGTGGGTGATATTGCAGGACAGACCAATCTGCTGGCTCTGAATGCTTCCATTGAAGCAGCCCGTGCCGGGGAACATGGCAAGGGATTTGCCGTTGTAGCTGAGGAAGTAAGGAAGCTGGCTGATGAAAGTGCCAAAGCTGTACAAGGAATTTCCTCGCTGATCCAGAACATTCAGCAGGATGTGCAGGGTGTGGTTAAACAAATCACTGAACAAGTCGAGTCTGCAAAGACAGAAGCGAACAAAGGTACAAAAACTAATGAAGTGATAGAAGAGATGACGGTATCTGTGAATAATGTGGCAGAAGCGGTCCGTGATATTACTAAACTTGTGGATCAGCAGATGGAAAGCATCAAGGAAACCTCCGCGCAGTCCCAGGAAGTAGCGGCTATTGCCCAAGAAACATCAGCAGGAGCGGTGCAGGTGGCTTCTGCAACTGAAGATCAAGCACGTGTGATTACCAATGTGGAAGGATTGGCCAGCGAGCTGAGACAACAAGCTGAACAGCTGAAAGAAACCATTACCCGCTTTCAAATGTAAGAATATGCCTGGATAAAGGGATTGCCCTTTATCCAGGCTTTTTTGTTCCCGGGAATCATCAGAGCTTCAATCCAGCCAGCTTTATATTTTCAGAGAGCTGTGGCAAAATAAATGTAGGATTAATAGAACTAAATCGGAGGGGACAGCATGAAGGTAGCGATTGCTTCAGATCATGGCGGTATCCAGATAAGGGAAGAGATTAAGAAACTATTGGACGAGATGGACATTCCATACGAAGATTTTGGGTGTGAATGTGATACATCGGTAGACTACCCAGACTATGCGCTTCCCGTAGCGGAAAAAGTTGCAAATCATGAATTTGACCGGGGAATTTTGATATGCGGTACAGGAATTGGAATGAGCATCGCTGCAAATAAAGTAAAAGGAATCCGCTGTGCCCTGGTACATGATACCTTTAGTGCAAAAGCGACGCGTGAACATAATGACAGCAATGTTTTAGCGATGGGAGAAAGAGTCATAGGACCGGGACTTGCGCTCGATATAGCGAAAATTTGGCTGACCACTGAGTATCAAGGCGGCAGGCATGAAAAGCGTGTTGGAAAAATTACCGAATACGAGGCGAAAAATCTATAAAAGTAGCCCCGCACTCTAAAGGGAGGCAGTTCACTGTATGGAAGAATATAGAATAGCAGAGGAAGAGCTTACACTGTGGCAGCAGCAGCTTCTTGAGGCACTCGATGATTTACAGGAACATGCAAACTTAAATGAAAAAAAACTCCTCGTGGTCGGCTGCAGTACGAGCGAGGTAATCGGCAAACATATTGGAACAGCCGGAACAAATGAGGTAGCGGAAATGCTTTTTCACGGACTGAAGCAGTTCCAAGCAAAAACTGGCGTGCAGCTTGCTTTTCAATGCTGTGAACATTTGAATAGGGCTCTCGTTATAACGAGGGAAACAGCCGAACAACGAGGGCTGGATGAAGTGACAGTGATTCCGATCAGACAAGCGGGCGGTGCACTGGCTACATGCGCTTTTAACAGTCTGGATCAAGCCGTAGTCGTAGAACACATAAAAGCGGACGCCGGAATTGATATTGGGGACACCTTTATCGGTATGCATTTGAAGCATGTAGCTGTTCCTGTCAGAAGCAGGCAGAAACAGGTAGGGCATGCGAATATCACAATGGCAAGGACGAGGCCAAAGCTGATTGGCGGGAACCGGGCTTGTTACTCCTGATCCGTTGGTGGGCAGGATCGCAATAGTTAACTCAGGTTAGCGTTGTCGCAGTCGTTATATTGATGGTAAAATAAAAAGTGAGTTTTAAAAAAGTCGCACGATTATAAGTGGTGTTAATAGAAATGTGCGGGTTTTACTGATTATTAGCGGAAAGATGAGGGGGATTTACATGAAACATTTAGCTCAGCAGGATGAAAAGGTTTTTAGTGCCATTCAGGATGAACTGAAGCGCCAGCGGACAAAGATTGAATTGATTGCCTCAGAAAACTTTGTCAGTGAAGCAGTTATGGAAGCCCAAGGCTCTGTTTTGACTAATAAATATGCAGAAGGATATCCTGGCAAACGTTATTACGGCGGCTGCGAGCACGTTGACGTGGTTGAGGATATTGCCCGTGACCGTGCAAAAGAAATCTTTGGTGCCGAGCATGCTAATGTACAGCCCCATTCAGGTGCGCAGGCAAATATGGCCGTATACTTTACGATTCTTGAGCCTGGCGATACGGTTCTTGGTATGAATCTTTCTCATGGAGGTCATCTTACACACGGAAGCTCGGTAAATTTCAGTGGTGTTCAATACAATTTCGTCGAGTATGGTGTGGATGAAACGACTCATCGCATCAACTATGATGACGTACTGGAAAAAGCACGTGCAAATAAACCGAAGCTGATTGTCGCTGGAGCAAGCGCGTATCCCCGCGAAATTGACTTCAAGCGTTTCCGGGAAATCGCTGATGAAGTGGGAGCATACCTAATGGTCGATATGGCTCACATTGCCGGTCTGGTAGCAGCTGGCCTTCATCCGAATCCAGTTCCGCACGCTCATTTTGTTACCACTACGACTCATAAGACACTTCGCGGCCCCCGCGGCGGTATGATTTTGTGCAAAGAAGAGTTTGCCAAGAAGATAGACAAATCTATTTTCCCTGGAATCCAGGGCGGTCCGCTTATGCACGTCATTGCTGCCAAGGCTGTTTCTTTCGGTGAAGTTCTCCAGGATTCCTTTAAAGAGTACTCCGAAAACATTATTAAAAATGCAAAGCGCCTTGCGGATGGTCTTAAGAAAGAAGGCTTTACACTTGTTTCTGACGGAACAGATAACCACTTATTGCTGGTTGATGTCCGTTCCATGAACTTGACCGGTAAAAAAGCAGAGCATGTTTTAGATGAAATCGGGATTACGGTTAATAAGAATACCATCCCATTTGATCCCGAGAGTCCATTTGTAACGAGTGGAATCCGCATTGGTACGGCTGCTGTAACTTCCCGTGGATTTACAGAAACAGATATGGATGAAATCGCGTCCATTATGGCTCTTGCTTTGAACAATCCTGAGGATGACTCAAAGCTGAATGAAGCGAGAATCCGCGTTGAAAATTTAACAAGCAAATTTACTTTATATAAAGAGCTGTAAAATGAAAGCCGGCCTGATTGTGAAGTGACCCCGTAAAGTCATTAACTCAGGTTAGGCATCTAGTAAGGCCTGAACTCGGTACTGAACCGGGCTCAGGCCTTTTAGTTTTGCCCTATATAATTTCTCCTGGGTTGTAAATTTTGCCAAAATAAACACCTCCAATTGTTAGGGATGTCTAAAAATTGGGGTAGAGTTCATGTTAGGCCGGCTTTTGTATATGATAAGAAATGTGCAATTTTATTTATTTAGCCGATTGAAGGAGGCGCTAGCGTCTTATGTTGCCAGGGGAATTGGTTTTTTTACCCAACTATTAGGATCTTTATCGGCATGATTGATGAAATGAATTTTTTTCTGTAAAATAAGTCGGAAGCGTTGCAAGTTAAAATAATAAAAAGGGAGCGATCTCCATGGGTAAGGTTTTTGTATTTGATCATCCGTTAATTCAGCACAAGCTTACATACATTCGAGATAAAAAAACTGGTACAAAGGAATTTCGTGAGCTGGTAGACGAAGTGGGCTCATTGATGGCCTTTGAAATAACACGTGATCTTCCACTGGAAGAGGTTGAAATTGACACACCGGTACAAAGAGCCACATCAAAAGTATTGGCAGGAAAAAAACTTGGACTGGTTCCAATTCTACGTGCCGGCATCGGTATGGTTGACGGCATGTTGAAGCTGATCCCTGCTGCAAAGGTTGGACATATCGGGCTCTATCGCGATCCAAAGACACTTCAGCCGGTAGAATACTATGTGAAGCTTCCAAGCGACATAGAGGAAAGGGACTTTATCGTAGTAGATCCGATGCTTGCAACAGGAGGATCAGCAGTGGCTGCTATTCATTCTTTGAAAACGCGCGGCGCTACAAGTATCCGTTTCATGTGCCTGATCGCTGCTCCAGAGGGAGTAGAAGCGCTGAAGGAAGCACATCCAGATGTAGATATTTATATTGCGGCCCTTGATGAAAAGCTGAATGAAAAAGGATATATCGTACCTGGACTTGGAGATGCAGGAGACCGTTTGTTCGGCACAATGTAATACAGATTGGGGATAAGAAGATGAAAAAGCCTATCAAGGTAATGACCATCTTTGGGACAAGGCCGGAAGCCGTTAAGATGGCGCCCCTTGTGCTTGAGATCGGGAAAGATCCAGAAAGCTTTGAATCCATTGTGACCGTGACAGCACAGCATCGCCAAATGCTGGATCAGGTATTGGACATGTTCTCCATTACACCTGATTATGATTTGAACATCATGAAGGACAGACAGTCACTTGTGGATATTACAACAAGGGGACTGGAAGGTCTGGATGGAATCATGAAAGAGGCAAAGCCTGATATCGTTTTGGTTCATGGAGACACGACGACCACGTTCATTGCCAGTCTGGCCGCTTATTATAACCAGATTCCCGTGGGACATGTAGAAGCTGGCCTAAGGACGTGGAATAAGTATTCTCCTTTTCCTGAAGAAATGAACAGGCAGCTGACCGGGGTGCTCGCGGATCTTCACTTTGCCCCCACATCAAAGTCAGCCCATAATCTCCTGGATGAGAATAAAAAAGAAGAAAGTATCTTCGTTACAGGCAATACGGCGATAGACGCCCTAAGCACAACAGTGAGGGATACATATGAACACAGTGTTCTGTCTAAAGTCGGAAACGATCGGCTGGTCCTTCTTACCGCTCACCGTAGAGAGAATATCGGGGAACCGATGGAGAATATGTTCCGGGCGGTTAAGCGGATCGTCGAGGATCATAAGGATATCCAGGTGGTGTACCCTGTCCATCTGAATCCGGCAGTAAGAGAAATTGCAAACCGTATTCTCGGCGGAGATGAGCGTATTCATTTGATTGAGCCGCTGGATGTATTTGATTTTCATAACTTTGCATCACGTGCACACCTGATTTTGACTGATTCAGGAGGAGTCCAGGAGGAAGCCCCGTCCCTTGGCGTGCCGGTGCTCGTATTAAGAGACACCACGGAACGTCCCGAAGGAATTGCGGCAGGCACTTTAAAGCTCGCCGGTACTGATGAAGAAGTCATATACAGTATGGCGAAAGAACTGCTGACAAACGAAGAAGTGTACGAAAAAATGTCCAGAGCCTCCAACCCTTACGGTGACGGCCGGGCATCCAAGCGAATCTGCGAGGCCATCCGCTACTACTTCAACCAAACCAGCAAACGGCCTGAACCGTTAACATTGTAAAGATACCGAGCCGCCCTCAATATGTGAGGGCGGCTCTTGTAATTTTATAAAACGAGCTAAGATAACGGTACAGCTGCGGACAAGCGCCAACAAGCAATCACGGCCAAACGCTAACGGGGGCAGTCCCCATTTCATTATTTCCCGAACCCAAAACCTTGCTATATCAACGGGAAATGGGGGACAGTCCCCCATTTCCCGTATACTCTCGCAAAAGGTGCAGATTCTATGGGAAGGAAGGGGTTTTTATTGATGAAGCGGTTGTTGGTGTTTGTGTTTGTGTTTTTGTGTTTGCCGCAGACGTATGTGTCGGCTGAGGTCAGGATTCCGCCGATTGGGGCTGAGTTCGCCGAAGAGCGGGTTATTGCGATTGCCGTATTTGATAAAGTTTCAGCCGATCCTGGCGTCATCCTGAAGCAGTATCCTTCACTTAGATTAAGAAGGGTTTTTTCCCATGCCTTAAATGGGTTTTCTATAGAAGGCAGGCGAAAAGATGTGGACCGGCTAAAAAGGGACTCCAGAATCTCAAGTGTTTCAGAATCTGCTGTTTATGAGGCCGATATCGAGGATAGTGTTCCTTTTATCGGCGGTGATGCCATAAGAGGGCTGTTTAATAAAAAGAACGAGCGGCTTACCGGCAGGGGGGTGAAGGTAGGCATCATCGATACAGGTATAGATTATCATCACCGGGATTTAAGGAGGTCCTATAAAGGGGGATATGATCTGGTGGATGGAGATCGAGACCCTATGGAGGCGAAAGGTAATAAAGGTACGCTGCACGGTACCCATGTAGCTGGGATTATTGCGGCAAACGGTAAACTGAGGGGCGTGGCACCTGAAGCGGAACTTTATGTGTACAGAGCGCTTGGTCCAGGCGGTAAGGGGACAACGGAAAAGGTTCTTCAGGCTATTGAACTTGCGGTTAAGGACAAAGTGGATGTGCTGAATCTTTCCCTTGGAAATAGGGTGAATGGGCCGGACCTTCCGATCAGCAAAGCCTTAGACCGTGCCGCAGCATTAGGAATCACGGCAGTAGCCTCCAATGGGAATTCTGGACCGGGTATGTGGACTGTCGGCTCTCCCGGCACCTCTTCAAGGGCCATTTCAGTAGGTGCCTCTACACCACCCGCCAAGGCGCCGTTTATTTCTGCAGGATTAGGAGGATCCCGAAAAACCATCCCCATTTTCCCTATATCCGGCTCCAGGCCCTGGCTTGCAAACTATTCCGGAAGACTGATAGACGGAGGGCTGGGGCTGCCAAAACAGCTTAAACAGGCGAAAAACAAAATGGTCCTCATAAAAAGAGGAGAAATTTCATTCGCCGAAAAGATAGAAAATGCAGCCGAAGCAGGAGCTTCTGCGGTTCTCATTTATAACAATACGAAAGGCAGTTTTTTTGGAAGAGTTGAGAAGAAAGCCGAAATTGCCGCAGCTACACTCTCAAGAGAAGAGGGGAAGCTGCTATTGAAAACGAAGCCCTACTATATCCATACAGTCATGAAAATACAGAAAGATCAGATTGCAGATTTCAGTTCAAGAGGTCCGGTCACCTCTACCTGGATGATCAAACCTGATATTGTGGCACCGGGTGTCGGGATTAAGAGCACCATTCCGGAAGGATATCTTTCCTTGAATGGAACGAGTATGGCAGCCCCGCATATTGCGGGGGCATGCGCGCTTTTAAAGCAGGCGCATCCTGACTGGACTCCGGACCAGATGAAATCCGCGTTGATGACGACGGCCACACAGCTCAAAAGGAATCAAAACAAGTACCATACCTATGAACAGGGGGCTGGGAGAGTACGGCTTCAGGAAGCGGCGAAAGCGGACACTTTCTTTTATCCCAGTTCTTTGACGTTAAAATTCGATCGTAAAAGGAGAACCCGGACAGCTGCCATAATAATAGAAAATTCTTCTTCAAGCGCAAAGCATTATTCAGTCATACAGCCTCCGCTTCAGCCCGGAATGGTCTGGAGGACGCCATTTGCGTTTACCCTTGAAGCGGGAGAACGGAAGAAAGTTACGATTGAGCTTGCACTTGATACAAGGAAAAGGAAAGCAGCCGTCTGTGACGGATACCTTACGGTTATGGAAGGCGCAAAAAAGATTTCTCTTCCTTATTTATATACGATCCATGAACCCAATTACCCGCGGGTGATGGGCTTCGAATTTGTTCCCGGTGATAGAGCGGCCGATTACAGATATGAATTATATCTCCCGGGCGGAGCTGATGAGATGGGAATTGCCTTATATGCAAAGGACAGCTATAGATTTGCCGGCTTCCTGGACTGGCTGCCAAATGCGCCAAGAGGAATGATCAGAAAGGAAGTCAAAAAGGAAAAGCTGCCGCCAAAAGGAGAGTATATCGCAGTAATTTTTGCCAGAAAAGCGGGCAGGGAGGACCGGATTGAACGTGCTATTTCCATTAACTAGCACAGAAAAGTTGTAAAAATGATAAAAATGTGAACAATTGTTAAAAACCCGTTATACATCTAGATTTTCACCCTATCATTCATTGACATTAAAAGGTACCTATTGTATGCTTTTAAGGGTATGAATGGTAGGGTTTTCATGGAAATTCTCCTTTTTTCTGTCTGTGGAAAAGTAGAATGGAAAATACAGCCTCTGCCCACTAATAACCGCGAGGAAACAAAGATGAGCAAGAAAGAACGCCACCCATTAAAAGCGATGGCTCTAATGTCTGCCATCCTTTCTCAATTAGTAGGTTCCGTCGTGATAGGCATCTTCGGTGGAAGATGGATCGATAAGACGGCACATACCGAACCGCTTTTTCTAATCATTGGCCTTCTTTTAGGGCTTGCGGCCGGAATTTATTCCATGCTCCGCACAGTCCGGCACTATTTCTCGGGAGATTAAAATCCAAATGTTTGATCTTGATAAGATGTTTTACAGAGAGCTTAAGTACATCATCTACCTAGTAGCTTTTTATGTATTAGGCTGGGGGTTCACACCCTATAAACCTGTTTTTCTTGGATTGGCTTTCGGAACCTGCTTAAGTTTGTTCCTTTTATGGACAATGGTCAGCAAGAATCGAAAACTGACGAAAGCAGCTATGGAAGGCACAAAGATGAAATCCGTAGGAACGCTTTCCAGGATGGCAACCGCAGCCCTTGCTGTATCGGTGGCCCTTCAATTTCCGGATGCCCTGCATTTAGGAAGTGTAATCATTGGATTAATGACAATATACTTTGTCATTATTATAGATTTTTTTATCCAACACTTACGTCAAAAGTAGATAAGAGAGGTGAATACTGTTGAATCATGAAGCTCCTATATGGGAATTTTTGGGACTTAATTTTAATCTGGCAAATATGCTGATGATCACAATTGCAAGTCTCATAGTCTTCATTATCGCTCTGGTTTCTACTCGCAAACTTGCCATGAAGCCTACCGGCGCCCAGAACTTTATGGAATGGGTAATGGATTTTGTTAAGGGACTTATTAATAGTACTATGGATTGGCAGACAGGCGGTCGATTTTTACTCTTGGGAATGACATTGCTTATGTACATATTTGTTTCAAATATGTTAGGATTGCCATTTTCCGTTGTAATAGGCCATGAGCTTTGGTGGAAATCCCCTACAGCAGATCCGGCAATAACAATGACGCTTGCTACAATGGTGGTAGGTCTGTCACATTATTACGGCATCAAGATGAAGGGTACTAAAGCATATTTACGAGGCTATGTGGAACCAATGAAATTCTTGTTTCCAATCAAGATTATCGAAGAGTTTGCAAATACCCTTACAATGGGTCTGCGGCTATACGGTAATATTTATGCAGGTGAAATCCTGTTAGCTTTGCTTGCCGGTATGGCGACAAGCGGAATTGGCGGAACACTTGGTGCCATCGTTCCTATGCTTGCGTGGCAAGGATTCAGTATCTTCGTAGGTGCAATTCAAGCGTTTATTTTCACTATGTTAACAATGGTTTATCTTGCTCACAAAGTAGCGGACGACCATTAATTATAAACCTGTTCAATTCTGAACAAATGCAAGAAAAAATACAAAATTATTATTTACTTTTCGAGGAGGAAATTTTATCATGACAGGTTCATTAGGTCTTATAGCAGCTGCTATCGCAGTTGGTTTAGCAGCAGTAGGTGCTGGTATTGGTAACGGTCTTATCGTTGGTCGTACAGTTGAAGGTATCGCTCGTCAGCCGGAAGCTCGCGGAATGCTACAAACTACAATGTTCATCGGTATCGCACTAGTTGAGGCACTTCCTATTATTGCAGTAGTTATCGCGTTCATGGTTATTGGACAATAATTTTAACTTTAAGACGCTGGGCAAATGGCGAAGATCATTCCATTGTGAACCTTCGCCATTCCTTTATGCCCTAAAAGCGGTTTTTAAAAAACAGGCTGTTCTGAAATAATGATGTAATTTCTTATAACTCATAGTAGAACGACTCTTGAAGGGAGTGAACCCAGGGTGTTAACAGAAAGTTTAGTACTTGGTGAAGCTATGCACTTTAATGGCGGAGATATCATTTTCCAATTAATCATGTTTATCATATTGCTGGCACTGATTAAAAAATTTGCGTTCGGTCCTTTAATGGGAATCATGAAAGAACGTGAATCTCACATTGCAGGCGAAATCGAAGCTGCTGAGAACAGCCGTGCGGAAGCTAAAAAGGCTTTGGAAGAACAGCGCGAGCTTATCAAGCAGTCTCGTACAGAAGCTGCACAGCTTATCGAAAATGCTAGAAAACAAGGCGATGCACAGCGTGAAGAAATCATTTCTGCTGCCCGTGCTGAGTCTGAGCGTATCAAAGAATCCGCTAAGATTGAAATAGAGCATCAGAAGGAACAGGCGATTGCTGCATTGCGCGAGCAGGTTGCATCACTGTCTGTCATGATTGCTTCTAAAGTAATTGAAAGAGAATTGTCTGAAGCAGATCAGCAAAAGCTTATCAATGAATATATCAATGGGGCAGGAGATCAGCTATGAGCAATACAACCGTAGCACAGCGCTATGCGGTTGCTCTCTTCCAAATTGCGAAGGAACAAAATCTTTTAGTTCAGTTTGAAGAGGAGCTGCGCACTGTGAGAACAGTGTTTTCTCAAAATAGCGAACTTCAGGGCTTTCTAAGCCATCCTAAAATTACAATTGACCAAAAGAAACAGTTTATCCAATCTGTTTTCGGCGGTGCTTCAGCAGGCGTGCAAAACACATTGATGCTTTTAGTCGAGCGTCATCGTGAGAACATCATCCCTGAAGTTGCAGAGGATTTTATCCATCTTGCAAACGAAGAACGCGGTGAAGCGGAAGCTAAGGTTTATTCCGTACGTCCGCTTACTGATGATGAGCGCCAGGCTATCAACTCTGCTTTTGCTAAAAGAGTAGGGAAACAATCACTTATTATTGAAAATATTATAGATCGCACTTTACTGGGCGGAGTTAAGATCCGAATTGGCAACCGTATTTTTGACGGCAGCGTGAGCGGAAAGCTTCAGCGCCTGGAAAAGCAATTACTAGTTTAACATTCACAGTTAGGGGTGAAATTCATGAGCATCAAAGCTGAAGAAATCAGTGCGCTGATAAAAAAGCAAATTGAAAACTATCAGTCTGAAATAGAAGTAAACGACGTGGGTACGGTAATCCAGGTTGGTGATGGTATTGCACGTGTTCATGGTCTTGATAATGTAATGGCAGGGGAACTGGTTGAGTTCTCTAATGGTGTTATGGGTCTTGCTCAAAACCTTGAGCAAAATAACGTAGGTATCGTTATTCTTGGTCCTTTCGCTGATATTCGTGAAGGCAGTGAAGTACGCCGTACAGGAAGAATCATGGAGGTTCCGGTTGGTGATGAACTGATCGGCCGTGTAGTTAACCCTCTTGGACAGCCAGTTGACGGCTTAGGCCCGATCAACGCAGTTAAGACTCGTCCTATCGAGAGCCCTGCAACAGGCGTTATGGATCGTAAATCGGTTCATGAGCCGCTGCAGACAGGTATTAAAGCGATCGACGCTCTTGTTCCAATCGGACGCGGACAGCGTGAACTTATCATCGGTGACCGCCAGACTGGTAAAACATCTGTAGCGATCGATACAATCCTGAATCAGGCTGACCAAAACATGGTATGTATTTACGTAGCAATCGGCCAAAAAGAATCTACGGTACGTAATGCAGTTGAAACTCTTCGTAAGCATGGTGCACTAGATTACACTATCGTAGTAACAGCATCTGCATCCCAGCCGGCTCCGCTATTATTCTTAGCTCCTTACGCTGGTGTTACAATGGGTGAAGAATTCATGTTCAACGGCAGACACGTTCTTGTTGTTTATGATGATCTATCTAAACAAGCATCTGCATACCGTGAACTTTCCCTATTATTACGCCGTCCTCCAGGCCGTGAAGCATTCCCTGGTGACGTATTCTACTTGCACTCACGTTTACTAGAGCGTGCTGCAAAACTAAATGATACTCTTGGTGCTGGTTCCATCACAGCTCTTCCATTCGTTGAGACACAAGCTGGAGATATCTCAGCTTATATTCCAACAAACGTAATTTCGATTACAGACGGACAGATTTTCCTTCAGTCTGACCTGTTCTTCTCTGGTGTACGCCCGGCTATCAACGCTGGTCTTTCAGTATCACGTGTAGGTGGTTCTGCACAGATCAAAGCGATGAAAAAGGTTGCTGGTACACTTCGTCTTGACCTTGCTTCTTTCCGTGAGCTTGAAGCATTTGCACAATTCGGTTCTGACCTAGATAAAGCAACTCAGGCTAAGCTTAACCGCGGTGCCCGCACAGTTGAAGTTCTTAAGCAGGATCTGAACAAGCCGCTTAAAGTTGAAAAGCAGGTTGCGATTCTTTATGCATTGACACGCGGACATTTAGATGAAATCCCAGTTTCGGATATTCGCCGCTTTGAAGGGGAATTCCACAGCTGGTTAGATCAAAACCGCCAAAACTTGTTAGATCATATTCGTACAACCGGCGATCTGCCTAAGGATGAAGAAATGAACTCTGCTGTTGCTGAATTCAAGAAAACATTCGTTGTTTCTGAATAATAGATCTTAACAAACTTTTTAAATAGGTGGTGAGAACTAATGGCATCTTTACGCGATATAAAAACTCGTATTACATCAACAAAAAAGACGAGCCAGATTACAAAAGCGATGGAAATGGTTTCTGCTGCAAAGTGGAACCGCGCTGTGCAAAATGCAAAGGCGTTTCAGCCTTACATGGATAAAATCCAGGAGGTGGCAGCGAGTGTTGCAGCAGGCAGCAAAGGTGTGAACCATCCCATGCTGGTATCCCGTCCTATAAAAAAGACCGGTTACCTGGTAATCACTTCTGACCGTGGATTGGCTGGGGCATATAACAGCAGTGTGCTGCGACATGTGTTCCAAACCATTAAGCAGCGCCATAAATCTCAAGATGAGTACGCCATCATAGCCGCCGGCCGTGTGGGCCGCGATTTCTTCGTGAAGCGCGGAATCAACGTAGAGCTTGAAATTGTTGGTCTTCCTGATCAGCCTTCATTTGCTGATATCACTGATATTACTGGCCCTACAGTCGGAATGTTCTCAGATGGAACCTTTGATGAATTGTATATGTATTACAACCACTATGTCAGTGCCATCCAGCAGGATGTTACAGAAAGAAAGCTGCTTCCTTTAACGGATATAGCTCCAACCGGCAAAATGGTTTCATATGAATTTGAACCTTCTGCCGAAGACATTTTGGAAGTATTGCTGCCACAATATGCAGAAAGCTTAATTTTCGGCGCAATCCTTGACGGAAAAGCAAGTGAGCACGCTGCACGTATGAGTGCAATGAAAAGTGCTACGGATAATGCAAAAGAGCTTATCAATTCACTTTCACTGCAATTTAACCGCGCTCGTCAAGCAGCGATCACGCAGGAGATCACCGAGATCGTCGGCGGTGCAGCTGCATTAGAATAAATAAAGTAAAAGGGGAGAGAAGCGCGAACGTGAAGCTTCTTCCCTATTATATATTTGTTTCGTCTTAAGTAATGATAGGAGGGAAAACGATGAATAAAGGACGCGTTACCCAAGTCATGGGTCCGGTTGTTGACGTAAAATTCGAAAGCGGACAGCTTCCTGAACTTTACAACTCACTTAAAATCCAACAAGCGGCGTCTGATAATGCTGTGGCAATCGATTTAACTTTGGAAGTTGCCCTTCATTTAGGTGATGACACTGTACGTACAGTAGCGATGGCTTCTACTGACGGTTTAACTCGCGGAGTAGAAGTACAAGACACTGGTGCTCCGATTTCTGTACCAGTTGGTGATGTAACATTAGGGCGTGTTTTCAACGTACTAGGAGAAAACATCGACCTTGATGCCCCAATCCCTGCTGAATCACGCAGAGATCCTATTCACAGACAAGCTCCTACTTTCGAGCAGCTTTCTACAACTGTAGAAATCCTTGAAACAGGAATTAAAGTAGTAGACCTTCTTGCACCATACATTAAAGGTGGAAAAATCGGTCTATTTGGCGGTGCCGGTGTAGGTAAAACGGTACTAATCCAGGAACTTATCAATAACATCGCTCAAGAGCACGGTGGTATCTCTGTATTCGCCGGTGTTGGAGAGCGTACTCGTGAAGGAAACGACTTATTCCACGAAATGAGCGATTCCGGCGTTATCAAGAAAACAGCTATGGTGTTCGGACAAATGAACGAGCCTCCTGGCGCACGTATGCGTGTTGCCCTGACTGGTTTAACAATGGCTGAATACTTCCGTGATGAGCAAGGACAGGACGTTCTGTTCTTCATCGATAACATCTTCCGTTTCACACAGGCAGGTTCTGAGGTATCCGCGCTTCTAGGCCGTATGCCATCTGCCGTTGGTTACCAGCCGACACTTGCAACTGAAATGGGTCAGCTTCAAGAGCGTATCACATCTACAAACGTTGGATCTGTAACATCTATCCAAGCGATCTATGTACCAGCCGATGACTATACGGATCCGGCTCCTGCTACAACGTTCGCTCACTTAGATGCTACAACAAACCTTGAGCGTAAGCTTACAGAGATGGGTATCTACCCTGCGGTGGATCCTTTGGCTTCAACTTCACGTGCGTTGACACCAGAAGTTGTAGGCGAAGAGCACTACAATGTTGCCCGTCAAATCCAGCAGACATTACAGCGTTACAGAGAACTTCAGGATATCATTGCCATCCTTGGTATGGACGAATTATCCGATGAAGATAAATTAGTTGTTCACCGTGCACGCCGTGTTCAATTCTTCTTATCTCAAAACTTCCACGTAGCCGAGCAGTTTACTGGCCAAAAAGGTTCTTATGTTCCTGTTAAGGAAACCGTAAAAGGCTTCAGAGACATTCTTGACGGCAAGTACGATGACCTGCCGGAAGATGCTTTCCGTCTAGTGGGACGAATTGAAGAAGTAATTGAAAAAGCTAAACAAATGGCGTAGGTTAGGGACCTAGGAGGGTATGAAATGAAGACATTACAAGTCAGTGTTGTTACTCCCGATGGCCCAGTATATGATGCAGATGCACAAATGGTAAGCACCAAGGCCCAAAGCGGCGACCTTGGTGTCCTTCCTGGCCACATTCCGATGGTAGCACCGCTTGAGATAGGTTCTGTCCGCGTGAAAAAAGACGGAAGCACAGAATTCATCGCAGTAAGCGGAGGACTATTAGAAGTGCGTCCAGACAAAGTGACCATCCTTGCTCAATCTGCTGAAAAAGCTGATAATATTGACCTTGCTCGTGCAAAGGCTGCTGCAGCCCGCGCCGAGAAACGTCTCCAGGATAAAAGCGATCACGTCGATGCCCGCCGTGCCGAATTATCCCTAAGACGTGCCATCAACCGCATTTCATTGGCGGAAAAGAAATTTTAATACAACAAGCCAGCACCCTGTCGTTCCACTTTTTCTGAAGTGGAACGGGAGGGTGTTTTATTGTTTGGGTGGCCGTGTTGAAAATTTTTACATCATGAAATCCCCATAAAAATTGATTTACCCCTCTTAAATACGCATTTACCCCTCATATACGTTCATTTAGTCCTCATAAAATCTGAAATACCCCTCATAAAACGCTTATCGGAAGGCAGTGACCAGGTTTTTGCACGATTTAGGTATTAATCCTAAGGATATAGCAAAGAACAGGCTATATTTTTATGAAACTAAAAAAGTTTTCGGATTCCTAGTGCCGCTAACTTCTAAGAAGGCTACTTTTTCGAAAAACCACCAACCGGCCACAAAGTTAATAACTTCTACAAATGTAAAATAAAAAGTTAACCTTGTGAATAAAATGATTACTAACATGTAATCTTGTTCAGCAGTAAGTTCTCTTTTAATAAAAACTGTGCTTTTTTATCCAAACAATTAATAAACTAAATTAGAGCGGGGACAATCTTAGTTTAAGAATACGGGGGATTATCGACACTCATATATAAGAATGATATAATGAATACGCTTACAAAATAGTTTGATAGTTCAAAACTATACGATAATGGAGGGGTTGGCATGGATTTATTGAATAGCTACCAGAATAATTATCTGATAGTGTTTGTGTTTCTGTGTCTTGGCATACTGCTGCCAGTCGTGGCACTTTTTTTGGGGAAATTGCTGAGGCCTCATAAACCGGAAGAGGCGAAGTATACCACGTATGAAAGCGGTATTGAACCCTTTCATGATTCGAGAATTCAGTTTAATGTCCGCTATTATATCTTTGCCCTGATGTTTGTCATTTTTGATGTTGAAACTGTCTTTCTTTATCCGTGGGCAGTAGCTTACGATAAATTGGGCATTTTTGCTTTGATTGAAATGCTTATTTTTGTGATCATGCTGGCCATTGGCCTTATCTATGCTTGGAAAAAGAAGGTGCTGAGATGGATGTAACAAAGCTGGAAGGATTCACTGAGGAAGAAATGCAGGAGCTGAGAAGGAATGTTTTTCTGGCCACCCTTGAACAAATTAAGGCTTGGGCGAGAAGTAATTCCCTTTGGCCGATGACATTTGGACTTGCTTGCTGTGCGATTGAAATGATGGGAGTCGGATCCTCACATTATGATTTAGACCGCTTTGGATCGTTTTTCCGTACTTCACCGAGACAGTCCGATGTGATGATTGTTTCAGGGACCGTCACGAAAAAAATGGCCCCAATCCTCCGCAGGCTATATGACCAGATGCCTGAGCCAAAATGGGTAATAGCGATGGGTTCATGCGCAACAGCCGGGGGTCCATATGTGAAATCCTATTCGGTTGTAAAAGGCGTTGACCAAATTGTGCCTGTGGATGTATACATACCCGGATGCCCGCCGAATCCAGCTGCCTTGATCTATGGAATAAATAAATTGAAAGAGAAAATTCGCTACGAGGCTAAGACCGGGAAGAAGGTGATTTAATCGTGAGCGAAGAAAAAGACATAGAACTAGCAAAGAAAAAAGCCGCGGCCGCAGCAAAAGCTAAAGCAGCAGCCATGGCAAAACTGAGAGCGAAGGAAAAACAAAAGGCTGGAGCAGCTGAACAGGAAATTTCAGCAAATCAAGCTGAAACCAGCCAGCCTGAAGTCCAAATAGTTGAAACAGATTTAGAACTTGCCAAGAAAAAAGCCGCAGCCGCTGCAAAGGCAAAAGCCGCTGCCATGGCTAAGAAAAAGCAAGCCGAAGAAGCTGACCCCATACCGTCCATACAACACAAACCAGAAAACCTCACACCCAGTCCAGAAATCACCACAGCAGAAACCAATCTCGAATTAGCAAAGAAAAAAGCGGCAGCAGCCGCTAAAGCCAAAGCAGCAGCACTCGCCAAAAAGCAAAGTGAAGCTCCCACAGAAGAAGGAGACGAAAAAGCGAAAGCAATTGCGGCAGCCAAGGCGAAAGCAGCAGCTGCTGCAAAAGCAAAGGCCGCAGCCCTCGCCAAAAAGCAAGGCGATGCTCCCACAGAAGAAGGAGACGAGAAAGCGAAAGCAATTGCGGCAGCCAAGGCGAAAGCAGCAGCCGCAGCAAAAGCAAAGGCCGCAGCCCTGGCCAAAAAGGAAGGCAATGCTCCAGCAGAAGAAGGAGACGAGAAAGCGAAAGAGATTGCGGCAGCCAAAGCCAAAGCAGCAGCCGCAGCAAAAGCAAAGGCCGCAGCCCTCGCCAAAAAGGAAGGCGATGCTCCAGCAGAAGAAGGAGACGAGAAAGCGAAAGCAATTGCGGCAGCCAAGGCGAAAGCAGCAGCCGCAGCCGCAGCAAAAGCGAAGGCCGCAGCCCTGGCAAAACAGGGAGGCACAACTGATGATGCAGGCGACGAGAAAGCAAAAGCAATTGCAGCAGCCAAGGCAAAAGCGGCAGCAGCAGCTAAAGCCCGTTCTGGAGGAAAAGCAGCCGTCAGCGGCGAGGCTGGTGAAGATAAAAAGCCTTCTGTGAACCAGCCGATTCTTGAACGATACATAGAAATAATTGAACAGAGTCTTGGGCAAGGCTTGCTTGAGGATTCCTATATTAATGGTTTGTCCAAGGATGTACCCACTCTCGTGGCAAAAAGGGAATCGTATTTTAAAATAGCCGAGCTTTTAAAGTTTCACGAAGGCTTGAATTTCGATTATTTGTCTGAACTGCATGGTACAGATTACGAGACTCATATGGAAGTGTATGTTCATTTGTTTTCCTATACACACCGGCACTCGGTTGCACTTAAGGTCAAAATAGACCGCGATGAGCCGGTGATCGAGTCGCTGGCTCCTTTGTGGCAGGGAGCCAATTGGCCGGAGAGCGAAGCGTATGATTTGCTGGGAATCAGGTTCAGCGACCATCCGGATTTAAAGAGAATCATGCTTGGTGAAAGCTGGGTCGGGTATCCGCTGCGAAAAGATTATGAACCTTATGATGTGGAGGTGTAGCCGATGATTCGAACAGAGGAAATGCTATTGAATGTCGGGCCTCAGCATCCGAGTACACACGGGGTTTTCCGGCTTGTTATCAAAATAGATGGAGAAGTCATCAAAGAGGCAACACCGGTTATCGGGTATCTGCATCGGGGGACGGAGAAGCTGGCGGAGGACCTTCAGTACACTCAGATCATCCCATATACGGACCGGATGGATTATCTGTCAGCCATGACAAACAATTATGTGATCTGCCATGCAGTAGAAACGATGATGAACATTCAGGTGCCGGAGAGGGCCGAATACTTAAGGGTACTGGCCATGGAGCTTGGCCGGGTCGCCAGTCATCTGGTATGGTGGGGGACCTATCTCCTGGATATTGGAGCAGTCAGTCCGTTCCTGTATGCGTTCCGGGAAAGAGAAATGATTATTAATCTATTAACGGAGCTGTCAGGGGCAAGGCTGACTTTCAACTATATGCGTGTAGGCGGCGTGAAGTGGGATGCACCTGAAGGCTGGATTGAAAAGGTCCGTGAATTTGTGCCTTATATGAGGGAGCAGCTGAAGGGCTATCATCAGCTGGTTACCGGAAATGAAATATTTATGAAGCGTGTAAAAGGGGTAGGCGCTTATTCAAAAGAGGAAGCCGTCAATTATTCACTAAGCGGTGCGAACCTGCGCTGTACAGGCGTGAAATGGGATCTTCGGAAGGATGAACCGTATTCCATTTATGACCGTTTTGATTTTGATGTGCCTGTTCGGACCGATGGAGATGCGTGGGCCCGTTACGAATGCCGGATGGAGGAAATTGTGGAGTCGCTGAAAATTATCGAACAGGCGGCTGATCAGTTTCCGAATGAAGGAGAAATTATGGCTAAGGTTCCGAAAATCATCAAAGCCCCTAAAGGAGAAGCGTACGTTAGAATCGAGTCGCCCCGCGGGGAAATTGGCTGCTATATCGCCAGTGACGGAAAGAAAGAGCCTTATCGTTTGAAGTTCCGACGCCCATCCTTTTACAATCTTCAAATCCTTCCGAAGCTGCTAAAAGGAGAAAACATGGCCAATTTAATTACGATTCTGGGGGCCATTGATATTGTACTTGGGGAGGTGGATGGATAATGGTTGAAGATCTGCTGGCATCATCTCCTGGACTCCTGAACTTCGGAATCTTTTTCTTGCTGGCGACTGTACTGCTTCTGGTGATTCTAGGTTTTGTTACATATGCCATACTGGCCGAACGCAAGGTCATGGGCTTTATGCAGCTGCGGCAGGGCCCCAATCAGGTTGGAGGCAGATGGGGGCTCCTGCAGACGGTTGCGGATGTCTTAAAACTATTAATCAAGGAAGATACCATCCCAAAGGCTGCTGACAAGCCGCTGTTCATTCTTGCACCTGTGATCGCCTTTGCACCTGCATTTATGGTCGTAGCCGTCATTCCTTTTACAGATAAGCTCCAGTTTGCTGATATAGGGGTCGGCCTTCTGTATTACATCGCCATTTCCGGTTTGTCCACGGTAGGGATTGTAGCGGGCGGCTGGGCATCGAACAACAAGTACGCGCTTCTTGGCGGGATGCGTGCAGCAGCGCAGATGATTTCATATGAAATCCCGCTGGTCATGTCTGTGCTCGGTGTCATTCTCCTTGCTGGGAGCCTTAATCTAAACGATATTGTTGATGCCCAAAGCAACGGCTGGTTTATTCTTAAGCAGCCGATCGGATTCATTATTTTCCTCATTGCATCCATTGCGGAATTGAACCGGACACCGTTTGATCTGCCGGAAGCAGAATCAGAGCTTGTAGCCGGCTTTCACGTAGAGTATTCAGGGTTCCGCTGGGCCTTTTTCATGCTTTCCGAATATGTATACCTCTTTGCGATGGCGTCGCTGACCACTGTCCTGTTTTTGGGAGGATGGGGTCCTCTGCCATTCATGGATTTTATACCGGGTGCTGTTTGGTTTAGTTTGAAGTTCAGTTTGATTGTCTTCCTCCTTATCTGGGTCAGGGTGACGCTGCCGCGTATGAGAGCCGATCAGCTGATGGAGTTCGGCTGGAAGGTCCTGCTGCCGGTGGCACTCGCCAACATCTTTCTGACTGCATTACTGAAGGAATTAGTTGATTTCATGTAATAAAATACCCGGGGAATAAAAGGGCCGGCGTGCCGTGCCAAGCAGTGCCGGCCCAGCTTCTAATGAAGGGGTGATTTCTATGATAGGATTGGCCAAAGGTTTTTCATATACCCTGAAAAACCTGACCCGTAAAAAAGTAACGTATGATTATCCGAATGAGCCGCTGCCGCTGCCGGACCGTTTCCGGGGCATTCAAAAATTTTATCCAGAAAAATGCATTGTCTGCAATCAATGCTCTAATATTTGTCCGACTGACTGTATTCAGCTGACCGGCAAAAAGCACCCTGATCCTTCAAAAAAAGGAAAAATCATAGATACGTATGACATTAATTTTGAAATTTGCATTTTGTGCGATCTTTGTACAGAGGTATGTCCGACAGAAGCCATCATTATGACGAATAATTTTGAGCTGGCGGAATACAGCCGTGACCAGTTGTTCAAGAATCTCGAATGGCTGGATGAAAATGATGAACATAAACGGACGGTGAATAAACCATGAGCCTCTCAGGAGAAATGATTGCGTTTATCATGCTGTCTCTCGTTGCCATCATCGGCGGCATTTTACTAATCAACCTGACAAAAGTCGTCCATATGGTGATTGCCCTTGTCTTCACTTTTGTCAGTGTGGCTGGGCTCTATGTACTGCTCTCAGCGGAATTCCTGGCGGCTGTTCAGATCCTCATTTATTCCGGTGCCATTACGATCATCATGCTCTTTGGAATCATGCTGACCAGACACAATGATTCTAATGAGAAAACGGCGGGTCTTTGGAGAAAATTGATGCTGTTTGCCGGGATTGCGGGATTTGGACTTGCGGTTTATGCAGGGATTTATAATCTTGATATTCCCGTGCAGGAAACGAAGCTCCATGAAGATAACACAAGGCAGATTGGGATGGCTCTGTATTCCGATCACATCATTCCTTTCGAATTAACATCGGTGCTTTTGCTTGCTGCCCTAATCGGAGCGATTATCCTCGCTAAAAAGGACGATGAAGAGAAGGAGGGAGAAGAATAATGAACTCTGTACCTCTTTCGGCTTATTTAGTTCTTGCACTTATTCTTTTTTGCATAGGTTTATATGGGGCGTTAACTAAAAGAAATGCTGTGATCGTACTCATATCGATTGAGCTGATGCTGAATGCCGTGAATATTAATCTGGTAGCCTTCAGCAAGCTTGGGACGGCCCCTTCTATTTCCGGCCAGATTTTTACCCTCTTCACGATAACCGTTGCAGCTGTTGAAGCTGCCGTTGGACTCGCCATTTTAATGTCACTTTATAACCGGCGTAAAACGGTCAATGTTGACGAAATGGACCAATTAAAACATTAAGCTGCTAACTATAAAGATTGCAATTCATTAAGAAAGCTTAAACGCTTTCGCATAATGAAAAGGGGATTTTATGCCATGATGGAGAATGCATGGATTATACCGCTTTTCCCGCTCATATCGTTCCTGCTGCTGCTTCTGCTAGGAAAAAGGCTGAAGGAATCCAGTGCATATATAGGAATTGCTTTTACACTGTTTTCTTTGATTTTTTCTTTGCTTGTTTTAGGGGACCGATTTACATCGCCAACCTATAAAACAGGAGCAGAGTGGCTGAAGATAGGAGATGTAAGAATTAGGGCGGGCTTTGAAGTCAACCAGCTGAACGCGCTGATGCTTGTGATTGTGTCGCTGGTCAGTTTTCTTGTACATATGTATTCCAAAGGATATATGCAGGGAGAAAAGCGTTTTTCGGTCTTTTATGCATATCTGGGCTTATTCACGTTTGCTATGCTGGGGCTGGTGATTTCACCCAACCTTTTACAGCTTTATGTATTCTGGGAGCTGGTCGGCCTTGGATCCTTCTTGCTAATCGGCTTTTACTTTTATAAAGAAGAAGCCAAACAGGCAGCAAAAAAAGCGTTCATCATGACCAGGATTGGCGATGTTGGCCTGTTTATCGGCATGATTCTCCTGTTCTGGGAAACTGGAAGCTTTGAATATGATGCCATTTTTAAAGCGGCCCATGAAGGAAACCTGAGTGAAGGCATGATTACCCTGACAGCTATCCTCATTTTTATCGGAGCTATGGGAAAATCGGGACAATTTCCGCTTCACACGTGGCTTCCGGATGCAATGGAAGGGCCAACGCCTGTATCTGCGTTGATTCATGCGGCGACGATGGTAGCAGCCGGGGTATACCTGGTGGCCTCCATGTTTCCATTATTCTCGGAAAGCAGTACCGCGATGCTTATAGTAGCGGCAACCGGGGCGTTTACGGCCATATTTGCAGCAAGCATCGGCCTGGTCCAGACGGATATTAAAAGGGTACTGGCTTACTCAACCGTCAGCCAGCTGGGATATATGATGCTGGCGCTAGGTACGGCGGGATATGTGGCTGGGGTATTCCATTTAATGACGCACGCTTTTTTCAAAGCGCTCCTCTTCCTTGCAGCTGGAAGTGTGATACATGCAGTCCATACACAAAACATTGAGGAAATGGGCGGACTTTGGAAAAAGCTCCGCATTACAGGTCCGCTGTTCTTGATTGGCACACTCGCGATATCAGGAGTCCCTCTCTTTTCAGGATTCTTCAGTAAGGATGAAATTCTGGTGTCGGCTTGGAATCATGGAAATTATTTCTTATTCTTATTGGCGCTGATCGCCGCTTTCTTTACAGCTTTTTATATGTTCCGCTTGTTTTTCCTTGTATTCGCAGGTGTACCGAAAAAAGAAGCAGGGAATGTGCATGAATCACCCGCTTCGATGACGATACCGATGCTGGTTTTGGGAGTGCTTGCAATAGTCAGCGGTTACGTGAATACCCCATGGTTCGGAACCTTCCTGGGAGACTGGCTCACGAAAGGGAATACGTATCTCGAGCACGGCCATGGAGACAGCCCAGTCTGGATTATGCTTGCCGCTACCATTGTTTCACTGGCGGGAATCATCCTTGCCTATTTGATTTACAGCAAGCGTACCATTTCAAGAGACTGGCTCGGCGGGCAGGGAAGCATGCTGCACAATATTCTTTTCAACAAGTATTATGCAGATGAATTTTATAATCTTTCAATCGTAAGACTGACTGGAATACTTGGGGTATTTTTCAGCTATATTGATAGATTCATTGTTGAAGGGCTCGTCAGCCTAGTTACGGGTACAGTCCAAAAGCTTGGGAAAATGGGTTCGCGAATGCAGACCGGCCAGGTTCAGCAGTATGGAACGATCGCATTCTTCGGGCTTGCTGTCCTATTGATACTATTTGCGCTCACAGGGGGGATCTTTGAATGAACGATTTACTGCTTTCAATCTTAGTATTCTCCCCGCTCCTGGGCATTCTGGTGTTATGCATGATATCTAGAAGCAATGAACGGGCCGTCAAATGGGCGGGCATTCTGGCAACAGTACCTGCGCTGGCGCTGTCTTTGTTCCTTTACAGCTCCTACTTGGGAGGAAGTGATTTATCCGCTTTTTCTATAAAACTGGACTGGATCAGATTCGGTAATCTTGCGGATGTGGATTCAAAATTATTTGCAGTAGATTATGAACTGGCGCTGGACGGATTTGCGCTGCTGATGGTTCTTTTAACAGCCGTACTTTCGACTCTGGCGGCAATCGCCTCTGTTTCTATAAGTAAAGAATGGAAGGGATATTTTATGCTGTTCCTTCTTCTTGAAACGGGAATGCTCGGTGTTTTTATGGCCCAGAATATGGTGTTATTTTTCATATTTTTTGAGATTACCCTAATCCCGGCCTTTTTCCTTATCGGCAAATGGGGATACTTCGAAAAAGAGAAGGCGGCTTACAGCTTCTTAATTTACAACGGATTCGGTTCAGCTGTACTGCTGATTGTGATCATGGTATTGTTCGCCCGGGCAGGGACTTCGAATATCGAGGCTTTAAGCTATATCATAAATGTCGGTGGAGTGTCGCTTGTAGCTCCCATATCGGAGGGGATGAAATACGGGCTCTTGATCGCGCTGCTGATTGCTTTTGGTGTGAAACTGCCGATTTTCCCGCTGCATACCTGGATGCTGCGTGTACACGTCCAGGCACCGCCGCCTATCGTCATGCTGCATGCCGGAGTGCTTTTAAAGATTGGTGCTTTTGGGTTGATCCGTTTCGGTCTGGGAATTTTTCCGGAACAATTTAAGGACTTATCGGTCATCATAGCCGTACTGGGTGTGATTAATCTTCTGTACGGGGCGTTTCTGGCGTTCATACAGAATGAGTTCAAGATGGTGCTTGCTTATTCATCGATTTCCCATATGGGGATTGTGTTGATCGGGCTTGGAGCGCTGAATGAATCCGGCATCCAGGGGGCTATTTTCCAGGTTGTTTCACACGGGTTAATCGCAGCCCTGTTGTTCTTCCTGGTTGGCGTGATCCACGAAAGAGTTCAGACTACTGCCCTTCCTAACCTTGGCGGCCTTTCACACAATATGCCGCTCACCTCAGGCTTTCTGTTAGCAGGAGCAATGGCATCCCTCGGACTGCCAGGTATGTCAGGCTTTATCAGTGAGTTTATGGCTTTTCTCGGACTGTTTAAAACAGACCCGCTTCTGGCAGGCATAGGTGCATTAGGAATTATAATCACAGCTGTCTATCTCCTCCGGGCTGTCATGGGAATGACATTTGGCAGGCAGGGTGCATCTGTAAGAACCAGGCTTGTTTCCGACCTGAATGCTCTTGAGATGGTGCCAGTGCTTGTATTGCTTGCTTTTATAGTTACTATAGGCGTTTATCCAACAATCTTAAGTAATCCGCTGGAAGATACGATTCAATTGATCATGACAGGCATAAGGGGGCAGGCAGGATGAATGCAGACACACTTCTTTCCTATCAATGGGGTCAAATGGCCCCGGAATTCATTATCCTTGGAGTAGCAGCCCTTCTGTCACTTCTCGATTTGTTCCTGCCTAAAAGTTATAACAGAAGGTCGCTTGCATGGATTGCACTGGTTGGAATATTGATAGCAGTTCTTTCGCTGATAGGCCTCTTTGACAGTAAAACGGCCTCCATTCTACACGATACCTTCCGGCTGGACTCGTTCGGAAAAGCATTTAAGCTGATTCTATTAATCGGGGCAGCCTGCGTGATCGTACTCGCTGAAAGCTACGATCCGAGGGAAGGATTTAAGAAATATAGAGGGGAATTTTATTACTTATTCCTTACCGGCTTGCTTGGAGCCATGGTCATGACATCAAGCGGAGATCTGATTACCCTGTTCGTCGGACTGGAGCTGTTATCCGTTTCATCCTATATACTCGCGGGAATGCGCAAGAAACATGCAGGATCCAATGAAGCGGCAATAAAGTATGTAATAAATGGCGGCATTTCCACAGCCATCACCCTATTTGGGATGAGTTATCTATATGGATTAACCGGCACCACGAATTTAATGGAAATGAAGGATGTCATGACCGCACAAGCTGCAAGCGGGCAATACATGTATCTGTACGGACTGGCATTTTTCATGGTCCTGGTCGGACTTTCCTTCAAGCTTGCCTCCGCGCCTTTCCATATGTGGGCTCCGGATGTGTATCAGGGATCCCCGACACCCGTAACGGCCTTTCTGAGTGTGGTTTCTAAAACGGCTGGCTTTGTCATCTTACTTAGAATTTTACTAACCCTTTTTCTCACCATGCCGGGAGACGAATCACAAACATTCTCATTTCTGGAAACCCACAGCATCTATATCTCCTGTCTAGCTGGAATTTCCATTATTGCCGGAAACGTTATTGCTTTGAGACAGAGAAATATAAAAAGAATGTTTGCCTATTCAAGCATTGCCCATGCCGGTTATATCTTAGTTGCGATTTCAGCACTTGGATATTTCACCTTTGATGCCGTCTGGTTCTATCTGATGGCTTATCTGCTGATGAATCTGGGTGCATTCGCAGTGATCCAGCTGATCACGGACGCTTCAAACTCTGAAGATATCGCTGACTTTGCAGGACTTTACCGGCGGTCGCCGCTCCTGGCAGCGGGCTTTGCCGTCTTCATACTATCGCTTGCAGGAATACCGGGTACAGCCGGATTCATCGGCAAGCTCAACATCTTTATGAATGCTCTCATGACAGACCCAGGACATTTTGTCCTCGCTTCCATCATGATCGGCGGAACGGTCATATCCTATTTTTACTACTTTGGAATTATGACACAGATGTTCTTCAGGCCGGCTGCAACGACCGAGAAAATAAAAGTCCCAGCCGGCATCGGCACAGTCGTCGTCATAGCGCTCGCAGGGACCATACTCTTTGGAGTAGCGCCAAACACAGCCCTGGACTTCCTGCATCATAACTTTGGGAGCTTTAATGACTTTTTGAAGTGAAATTACGTGAAATGAACAAGGGCCGGCCGAGTGGTGGTCCTTGTTTTTATGTTTTTTTGGGAGGTTGATCCATTCTTTCATAAAAAATACTCGGGGGCTAAATGGGCGGATAAACTTGAAGGGCACTAGATAAGCTATATGACTTACATTGCATTTAAGCGTATATGCTACGTATATGCCGTATAAAGGAGGATAAGCGAGTATACCTTACGATTAGGAGGGACAGAAGGTAAGCTTAATGCCTTATGATAAGAAAGAGGTCACAAGATAAGAGTTAAATGCCTTACGATAAGCATAAAGTCCGAAAGATAAGCATAAATACCTTACAATGAGCATAAAGGACCTGAGATAAGCATAGGCCAGGCGCGCATAAGCATAAAACTTCGAAACATAAGCATAACCCTTCAGAACTTAAGCATAAAACTCCGAAACTGAAGCATAAATCTAAAAAACTCAAGCATATACTTCCAGCCGGTCACCACTAGCCTCTATAAAAATACTAAAATATTCAAAATTACTACATTTCCACGTTTTATAAGCACGATAGCCATCAAAGAGGTGAGCTAATCATTAAAAAAGGAGGTTGAAAGTGAATTTTTAGAAGGTATTACGTTCTGGGCAGGTCTTTTTTAGACTGATTCCATGTTAACCGATATTTACATCGGCCCCAATCATATATTAATATCCCTTTCAAACTTCATCAAACTGAAAAATTTCTACTGTAAATACACTCCAAAATGCTTTCGCCTAATGGATCCCCCCGTCAAGCCTCCTAATCCGTTTTTGCCGTACCCCCATTCTGAACCCCTATTAACAATAAAATCAATTAAATTTAAATAAATTTTAACGAATTCTGTAACCTCAAGGGGACTGTCCTCGTCTAACTAAATGGGTCCCAAAATGGGGACTTTAGAACTCATGGGAATTTTTGTAACAAATATTTAACATTTTTGAAAAATAGTAGAATCTTCATGAAGAAGATGCCCTTATCCTGTGTTAGAATGGAAAAATGGTAATCTGAATGTAAAGGAGCATGGACATGGTTTCTACTATTGGACAGCAGGCGCTATTGGGCATAACAGTACATCTTTTTTGTTTTGCACTTACATGGTGGGCTCTGCAGGCTTTGAACTTTGACAAGATGCTTAGGTCAAACAGGGTATTGCAGGCACGTGTTCTTTACATACTCCTGACTATTGCCATTGGTTCAGCAGTTGCTGGATTTCTGTTAAACTACTTATTTTGGTCCAACCAGCTTCCTTATTTGATGAACTGATTTAAGTTGTGGCATTTTTGTGAATGAAGTCACAGAGTCACACTCCGCAGGGCGCTGTCATAAAATGGCGACAAACGCCCGGTATGATTTATCCTCTTTCGGTAACACTGTTACTAATGAGGAGGAGTTGTACCATGTCAAAAAAATATATTCATATATTGATATACGCGGCCCTGGCTGGTTTTATATACCTATTTAGTGGGAATACTACGACTATAGCAAAAAATGGCACTGATTTAGAAAGAATCGTAAAAGTTTTACAGTCGCATGATGAGATGGAGATTAAGGAATGGTCGGTATTTGCCAGAGGAATAGATGAAGAGACAAACACTACTGATCAATACTATAAAAAAGTACATGACTTCAAGAAGAAATATGCTGAATTTGATTGGAAACAGGCAGAAAACGACAATTCTCTCACAGCCGCCGGGACCAGGAAAAATAAGCAGACGGGGACTCTGGAAACCATAAAAATCATGATGACCCTCACAAAATCCAATCCCACTACGTATATCCTATATGAGACAAAGGGAACTCAGTGGACTGAAGATAACCTCCTCTATATAAAGTGGGATTTTCTTTTGAGAACAAATGACATTTTTCGGGAAAATCCATCAATTTTCACTTGTATAAAAGGGGAAATCAATGATAAGATTGGGAAGGTTTTATCATTTTATGTAAACGAGATGGTAGACGAGTTTCTGGCGCATGAAATAGAGAGCATCAAAGAAGAAAACTTCGTATCTGTCTCAGCGCACTCGACAGAGTTTAACAGCTTTTTAATGAAGGACCAAATGAATCTGCAGCTTGCCATGAGAAAAGAAGGATTGGGCGGTAAGACTACCTTTGTAGTTGGCACACCCATAATCACATTTGAATATTAATATAGAGAAATTGGACGCGGAGGGGAATACTTTTGGAAAAAATCATCGTCCGCGGCGGGAAAAGGCTTAGCGGAACCGTAAAAGTTGAAGGAGCAAAAAATTCCGTTTTACCTGTAATCGCTGCAACACTATTAGCAAGTGATGGAAAAAGTATCTTAAAAGACGTGCCGACTCTCTCCGATGTATATACCATCAATGAAGTATTGAGAAAGCTGAACGCTGATGTAGCGTTTGACAATAATACAGTTACAGTGGATGCATCAAGAGAGTTATTGGAAGAAGCACCATTTGAATATGTACGCAAGATGCGGGCATCCGTATTGGTCATGGGATCATTGCTCGCTAGAAACAGCCGTGCACGCGTTGCACTTCCAGGAGGATGTGCAATCGGTTCACGCCCGATAGACCAGCACTTAAAGGGCTTTGAAGCAATGGGCGCAAAAGTGAAGGTAGGAAATGGTTTTATCGAGGCTGAAGTAGACGGTAAATTAAAGGGAGCGAAAATCTACCTGGATTTCCCTAGTGTTGGCGCTACAGAAAACATTATGATGGCTGCCGCTTTGGCTGAAGGTACAACTATCCTTGAAAATGCAGCAAAAGAGCCAGAAATAGTAGACCTTGCGAACTTCATTAACAAAATGGGCGGTAAAGTACGTGGTGCTGGAACTGCTACTATTAAAATTGAAGGCGTTGAAAAGCTTTACGGTACGGAACACTATATTAT
This sequence comes from Peribacillus deserti, assembly GCF_002863585.1. Classification (GTDB taxonomy): domain Bacteria; phylum Bacillota; class Bacilli; order Bacillales; family DSM-1321; genus Paraperibacillus; species Paraperibacillus deserti_A. Next base: position 75,450 of record NZ_PGUY01000002.1, read on the forward strand.
TCCTGACCGTATTGAAGCAGGTACATTCATGGCAGCTGCAGCTATTACAGGTGGAAATGTGCTCGTAAAGGGAGCAGTGCCGGAACATCTATCTTCTTTAATTGCTAAAATGGAAGAAATGGGCGTTACTATTATTGAAGAAGAAGAAGGACTGCGAGTAATTGGTCCGGATCAATTAAAAGCGGTTGATATCAAGACGATGCCACATCCAGGATTCCCTACAGATATGCAGTCACAAATGATGGCATTGCTTCTTCGTTCCACAGGAACAGGGATGATTACAGAAACGGTCTTTGAAAACCGTTTTATGCATGTTGAAGAATTCCGCCGTATGAATGCGGAAATCAAGATTGAAGGACGTTCTGTTATAACAAACGGCCCATCTAATCTTCAAGGGGCAGAGGTTATGGCAACAGACCTTCGTGCAGCTGCTTCGCTTATCCTGACTGGACTAGTTGCAGAAGGTGTAACAAGGGTCACTGAATTGAAGCACTTAGACCGCGGCTATGTGGATTTCCACGGAAAATTAGCAAGCCTGGGTGCAGATATTGAACGTGTGAATGAAGATGTACATGAAAACGAATCTATTGCAGCAGAGAATGCGTAATAACTGAATTCTGTACTTTTTATATAATAATCAAGAGCTGAATCCTATTTGGGTTCAGCTTTTTGATTACTAGGGAAGATTTAGCCCTTAAGAGAGTCTAGTAAATATATAGGGAATTGAAGTTATAATTGCTAGCAGGACACCATACATATAAGTAAGCAGCATGTGAAATCAGGCAAGCAACGCTGCCACACAATCGTATAGGGGGCGCCATTGTTGAAAGCAGTTAAACCTATGATAATTCTGATTATCGTCACAGCAGTAGTCATTCTCATGATCCCGGCCATACTCGTGCTTCCTTTTGCAAATGAATCAGCGAGCGGCAAATTGGTAGAAAACCTTGAGGACAGCAAGAAGGTGAACACAGTGAAGAAGAATGAAGGACCTGCACTTGAGGTATCTGTATACAGAGAGGCGGCACAGCATATTGAGGATGTTCCTCTTGAGGATTATGTGCGGGGAGTGGTTTCAGCAGAAATGCCGGCAGACTTCGAACCAGAAGCCTTAAAAGCACAGGCACTGACTGCAAGGACCTATATCGTGAAGCAGCTAATCTCTAAGAATGTAAAGGATGCACCCAAGGGAGCCAATGTAACCGATACAGAATCGCATCAGGTGTATAAGAATGATAAGGAATTAAAAAGAATCTGGGGATCCGATTACAGCTGGAAAATAAAAAGAATTAAAACAGCCGTCGAGGAGACAAGGGGACAGATTCTTACATATGATTCAGCTCCCATTGAAGCCACTTTTTTTTCAACGAGCAATGGGTACACCGAAAACTCTGAGGATTATTGGCCCAATAAAATCCCTTACTTAAAAAGCGTAGAAAGTCCCTGGGACAAAGATTCCCCTAAATTCTACAGCCAGCAGGTCATGTCGATAGAAGACTTTGAAAATAAATTAGGAGTCAAACTCAGCAGTAAAGCGGCCATCGGCACCATCACAGCCAAAACAGCCGGAAAGAGGGTCGCCAAGGTCGAAATCGGCGGCAAGGAACTGACCGGCAAGCAGATCCGGGAAAAACTAAACCTAAAATCATCCGACTTCTCCTGGATCCGCAAAGGAGACAGTGTCATCATCTACACAAAAGGCTTCGGCCACGGAGTAGGAATGAGCCAATACGGAGCCAACGGAATGGCCAAAGAAGGCAATACCTACAAAAACATCATCAAACACTACTACCAGGGAGTCGAAATTACAGCGGCGGCCCCCTACCTCACCAAAATAACAGCTAACAAATGATGGGGGACTGTCCCCAATTTCCCGGGGGTAGGTTCCCTTGCGGCTGTAAGGATCGGTGTGGGGCTAGTCTTTATTTCCCAAAGAAGCATCGGCGCTTATGTATCAGGCGCCCAGGCTTTTTATGTTAATAATGATGGGGGACAGTCCCCAATTTCCCGAAGGTTAGTTCCCTTGCGGCTGTAAGATCGGGTGTGGGGCCAGTCTTTATTTCCCCAAAAAAAGCCTGTGCGCTTAAATTTAACGCACAGGCTTTTTGCGTTTACTTATGATCCAATAGGCGACAGTTACCCCGATGATGTCTTTGGCTACATCTATGAGCGAGGAGCTTCTTGATGGCACAAAGGACTGGTGGATCTCATCCAGCACGCCATTCAGGCATGCAGCGGCTGCTGCGGCTATATTAAGGGCTGGTGTAAGTCTGCCGTGTACTTTCAGTGCAGCGGCAAATAATACGTATAGGATCGCAAATTCAATCAAGTGCAGGGATTCTTTAAAATAGGCATCCACTTTAGAGGAGTTTAACTGGACAACCATGTCATCCGGATTGCTGGACATAAACCAGATCAGCCCCATGTATAGAAAAGGAAGAATGGTAATCACAGTTTTAACGGTTTTATTCACTTTGTACCTCTTTTCTTATTGTCTATATTCCAGTGCAGGAAGAACAGTAAAGCCAGCGGAACTGCACCATCCAGACGATGGCAATGCTCCAATTCCTCCTCTTATTTTACCAAAGAAAAAAATAATGCATAATCTATTTGATTTAGTTAAAAACTAAGTGGAAAAATTTTTTTTGGACAAAGTGTATATATTTTCTGATTTCTGTTCACAATGGCTGATGAGGTGATAAACATGAGAGAGGAAGAAAAGAAACGGACTTCTCAAAATTCAAAAATCCAACGTATTATAAAGAAGCGTTGGGCACTTCCAGCCATCTACATCTTGGTAGCAGCAATCGTTTTATCAGCAGCTTTATGGTATCAAAATGCAGGCAGCAATTCAGCTAATCCGGATGATAAAAAATCAGCCGAGCTTGGCAAAAATGAAAAACAGCCTGCAGTCGAAGCAAACCGCAGCTTAGAGAATTTCTCCATGCCGGTTAAAGATCAAGACAATTCTGTTGTGAAAAAAGACTTCTATGATGAGAAAGCTTCTGAGGAAGAAAAGGAAGCAGCCCTTGTATTCTACAACAATACGTATCAACAAAATAAAGGTATGGATATTGCCATGAAAAATGGCAAGGATTTTAACGTAATTGCTTCATTAAGCGGTAAAGTCACTAGAGTTGATGAAGACTCAGTTCTTGGAAATGTGGTTGAAATTGAGCACAGTAAAGGAATTGTGACACGTTATTCCTCCGTACAGGATATAAAAGTTGCGGTTGGAGACGAAGTTTCTAAAGGACAGGCTATTGCCAAGGCTGGACAAAGCTTGTTAGATGAAGAAGCAGGTACACATGTTCACTTTGAAATTCGCAAAGATGACGTTGCAGTAAATCCTAAGAGCTTTTTTGAGAAATCACTTGCTGATCTTCAGGAAACAAATGTAGCTCCTGATGAGTCAGAAAAGGTTACGGAAGAAGACCAGTCAGACGCTGAAGGTACAAAAGAAGAAAACGTATCGGAAGGCGATACAACAGAAGAAAGCCAGTCTAAAAAAACTGAAGACCAAGGCACTCCTGCTGAAGAAAAATCAGAAGAAAATACAACTGACTCACAATCTAAAACAAATTAAAAACGTCAAACTTTCCCGTTTGAATAAAACAACTGAACGAAAACCCGCCCATACAGGCGGGTTTTTGTACGTTACCTTTAAACGGATCGATAAAGAAGATAAAAGGCAATGGCGGCTGCCAGATTGATCACAAAGGCAAGCAGTATGGCGGAATTCTGTTTCCGGTTTGAAATGAAAAAAACTAAAAGGGCGGTTAACCCTACTGTAAGAATAGGGTTAATTCCTAAACCTATAACCATTCCCCAAACAGTGCGGGCCGAATCAGCCTCTTGCGTTTTCTGATTAATAAACAAATTAATAATAAGAACCGTAAAGAGATTTAGCAGGGAAAAGAAATTAAACAGACCGAGTGGAATAGATGCGATGCTAACAGCAATCTTCATAAGATTATCCTTTTTACATATACTTTCTTTAATCTTTCTTTAATGGAAGAAGGAAAACCTTGTTGCTGTCCCGCTAAATTTTTCGACAAATTTCCGGGGAAATAAGCTAAGGGTAATTATCAGACTTTTAAAAAAACTTTGGGTTAGGCATGTCCCTATTGCGTAATTCGTGCATATATCTTAAACCAAGCTAATAAACTGTTACAAACCTTACAAAACTTATGAACAGAGAGTGTCTGAGGTGAGAAACCGCCCGATACACCCGTGTATTTAGCTGAGGATACATTTACTTGTTTTTAGGAAAACCACTAGTTTATATAAATAGCGACGATAACTCATTTCACACTTCTCACTTCAATTTAGGGAGGGCGAGTGGTGTGCACGATTACATCAAAGAAAGAACTATCAAGATAGGAAAGTATATCGTGGAGACAAGAAAAACGGTTCGCGTAATCGCGAAGGAGTTTGGTGTATCCAAAAGTACTGTCCACAAAGATCTTACAGAGAGACTTCCGGAAATAAGTCCGGAGCTGGCCAACGAAGTAAAGGATATCTTGGATTATCATAAATCCATCCGTCATCTAAGAGGCGGAGAAGCAACAAAAATGAAATACAAAAAGCCAGAGTTTGAAGAAGAAATAGTCAAATAACAAGAAGAAAAAGTGCCGGCATCGCTCGGCATTTTTATTTTGGGAAATAAGGACTGTCCCTGGCAGAAACCCAAGTAACTGTTAGGATTTGGGTCCTGGGAAATGGGGGACAGTCCCCACAGGTATGGTCCGAATGTTCTACTGGATGTCACATTTATTCGATACTTTTTTACTTCTTTTGTCGCCGTTGTGATAAAATAGTAAATTAGGACAGTGCTTGAAATATATAGAAGCCGAGTAAGTATTAAGGAGGATTATAGCGTAATGTTCGCAAGAGATATAGGTATCGATCTTGGGACTGCCAATGTACTCATACATGTGAAGGGCAAAGGGATCGTATTAAATGAACCGTCTGTAGTTGCCATAGATAAAAACACGAATCGTGTTCTTGCGGTAGGTGAAGAAGCAAGAAGAATGGTAGGGCGTACACCGGGAAATATTGTGGCGATCCGTCCGCTGAAAGATGGAGTAATCGCTGATTTTGACATCACTGAATCTATGCTAAAGCATTTTATAAATAAACTGAATGTAAAAGGTTTCTTATCTAAGCCCCGCATTTTAATTTGCTGCCCTACTAACATCACAAGTGTAGAGCAGAAGGCCATTAAAGAAGCTGCAGAAAAAAGCGGCGGTAAAAAGGTATACCTTGAAGAAGAACCTAAGGTTGCTGCCATTGGTGCAGGCATGGATATTTTCCAGCCAAGCGGCAATATGGTCGTTGATATTGGCGGAGGAACAACCGATGTTGCAGTTCTCTCAATGGGCGATATTGTAACTTCTTCATCCATAAAAATGGCCGGGGATAAATTTGACGCTGAAATCTTAAGCTTCATCAAACGCAAGTACAAGCTATTGATCGGTGAACGTACTTCGGAAGAAATAAAACTTAAAGTAGCGACAGTGTTCCCTGGATCGCGTCAGGAAGAAATCGATATCCGCGGCCGGGATATGGTTTCAGGTCTGCCAAGGACGATTACGGTAAGATCAGAAGAAATCAGCGGTGCTTTGAAAGAATCTGTCGCCTTAATCTTACAGGCAGCGAAAAGTGTACTTGAACGCACACCGCCTGAACTATCAGCAGATATCATTGACCGCGGGGTTATTTTAACGGGCGGGGGAGCATTGCTTCATGGAATGGATCAGCTGTTAGCGGAAGAATTAAAGGTACCCGTATTGATCGCGGAAAATCCAATGGATTGTGTGGCAATTGGTACAGGTATGATGCTCGATAACATGGATAAACTGCCAAAACGAAGATTCGTCGTATAAGAATGAGGGCCAAATAATGGCCCTTTTTATTTACCTGAATTCCTCTTCAATGAACTCCATTTGAAAAAATAAATCCTCATTTACCCAAAACATCTGAAAAAACAGTAAAATTCTTATGATGTGCAGCCGATAATTAACTTATAATTAAACTTATCTAGTCTATGGACGATTATATAAAAAATTCTCACTCTACATGAGGTGAATATATGCTAAGAGGCTTTTATACAGCTGCATCCGGCATGCTTTCCCAGCAGCGCAGGACAGAGATGCTTACAAATAATATATCCAATGCAAATACGCCGGGATACAAGGCGGACCAATCCTCCATGAGGGCATTCCCTAAGATGTTTTTAAACCGGATGGAAAGCCTGAATCTACCGGTAGAAAACAAACTCACCCTTCCAGTCAGCAAAAATATTGGCAGCCTCAGTACAGGGGTATATATGCAGGAATCCATGCCTGACTTTGGCCAGGGAGCTGTCACTGAAACCCAGAGAAGCACGGATATAGCGCTTCAGGATATCAACTCAGTGATTAATCCAGAAACAGGGCGTCCGGGAACGGCTTTGTTTACAATTTCGAATGCGGACGGTGAAATCAGATATACGCGAAGCGGCAATTTCTCACTCGATGCCGCCGGCTTTTTAACGACACCGGGCGGCCATTATATCCTGGATGATAACGGAAATCGCATTCAGCTGCAAAGCGAGAATTTTACAGTAGGCGAGGACGGTATGATTCAGGAGGGAAACCTGTCAGTCGCAAGACTCGGCATTGCTTATGCAGAAGATCCTAATGGCCTTGTAAAAGAAGGCGATGGCCTGTTCAGAGCGGAAGGCGGCCGGGAGATCCAGAGCGCATACGAAATGGAGAACCTCCCATTCAAGCTGCAGCAGGGCTTTATTGAGCAATCCAATGTAGATGCTTCTAAGACAATGACCGACATGCTGACAGCCTACCGAGCTTTTGAAGCAAACCAGAAAATCCTGCAGGCGTATGATAAAAGCATGGATAAAGCCGTCAATGAAATTGGACGGATCGGGTAAAGACGAACTTTTTGATGATGGCTTTCGGCTAAAATTTGCAGCGTGCCCTGTGGCATGAGGGGGAAAAAGCAGTTGAATAGAACAATGCTGACAGCAACAAATACATTAAGCCAGCTTCAGAAGAAGATGGATATCATAAGCAATAATATGAGCAATATAGATACAACAGGATTCAAACGGAAAGAAACCTACTTTAATGACCTGCTGGCCCAGGAATTCAAAAATCAGGGCCGGGATGATAAAGAAAAAGGCAGGCTTACACCGATTGGAATCCGTATCGGTACCGGGGCTAAGATCAGCCAGTCCCGGATGGTGCTGTCACAGGGCAGCTTGAAAACCACGGATCGGAACCTGGATCTAGCCCTGAAAAAGAGTGATCAATTCTTTAAAATACGAGGCGATCAAAATACCATTCAGTATACACGTGATGGTGCCTTTTACTTATCTCCAGCTGACGCGTCCGGCACTGCAATGGCGCTTGTAAATGGCAATGGGCAGGCGGTTCTGGATGAATCTGACCGACCTATTGTAATTAATGGCGATATCAGTAATCTCTCTTTTACAGAGAACGGCCAGCTGAGGGCTTCCACTGAAAATGGAGGAGTACAAACCTTTGAATTGGGTATAATTTCTGTAAAAAAACCCCAGTTTTTTGAACAGAAGGGTACAAATCTATACGCCCTGCCTGAGAGGCTAAATACACTTGAGGTCACAGAAGATGACGTGTTTACTAGATTAGATACCGGACTTAGAGGAAACATCTCCATGCAGCAGGGTGTGCTTGAGAATTCCAATGTCGAACTATCCAAGGAAATGACCGATCTCATGAACGTCCAAAGATCTTATCAATTCCAAGCTAGAACCATTACCATGGCTGACCAGATGGCGGGCCTTGTAAACGGCATCCGCTGATCGGCTTTAAAGAGCCGGCGATTCCCAGGAGAATAGCAATCCTTATTAACAAAAGCGTTCCAGACAGGTATAATAGACCGGAAAGCCGGATAAGAAGGAGAGGCACCAGAAGGATGGAACCAATGAGCGTTTCTAGAGAAGAATATCGCAAAGAAAAATCGAAAAAAGAAACAAAACCCAAAGCGGGCAGAAAAATTCGTGTCCGGCTCATCCCGATATGGCTCCGACTTATAATCATAACGGTGCTGATCGCGGTTTCCATCATTTCAGGAGCCATCGTGGGCTACAGTTTCCTGGGTGGCGGAAAGCCTGGGGATGTATTCAAAAAATCTACCTGGACCCATATCGGAGACCTGGTGAATAAAGGCGTGAAGTAAGGGAGAGGTTAAAAAGCCTCTCTATTTTTTATGGGTTTTGGTGTTTAGGATTAATTGGAGCCCTCAAAATAGCACCAAGACGAATTGTCCTGTAATATAGGATGCGACTATTACGTTACAAAAATAATCGTTATTGTATAATAGAGAAATGTGTACATAAAAAAGAGGGCGGTAATATGAAGAAGAAAACTTGGTTAAGCGTCGTAGGTTATGCGTTCAGCGGGATATTCGTGGCAGGAAGCTTAGCCGCTATCATTCTGATCGTCCATTTGTTTTTAGAAGATAAAGATACAAAGGAAGCAATGAATGATACAAATCAAACAAAAACGTTAGCGGAAAAAGAAGCACAGGCTCTAGATGCAATTGAAGAGAGCAAACAAGGAGAAGGCATAAAGGGATATGAAGATATAAGTGAGTTCGTTTCGGACTTCCACAGCTTCTACAATGAAACTACAGGATACGGGGCCATCGATTCCCTTGATTGGAAACTCCAAATGGAAAAAGCTAAAGAAGCTAAAACCTATCTCAATCACTATGGCGATAAAATCAGCAATGAAGCTTTAAAACGGGATTTTCGAGATATTCGTACTATGGCTGACGCGGTAATAAATGAAAAAGGAAATCAGGAAATGATTCAGAATCTTCACCGCTACTTTCACGATTTGGATATGGCCATAAACGATTATTCAAACACAACCGATATTTGGGGAGTAACTGAATTTTTCGGAACTGGCGAATAAAAAGTGAAATCCAAGAAGGGTGTAAGTGACGAGCTGTTTTAGCAGGCTCTTTTATTTTTTCAGTCTAACCATTTCTGGCTGATAAGCCCAGCCTCCACCCAATTTAGTACTAAGTCCTAAAACCAGTTTTTAGTTTCTCCTCCTTTCATGTTACTATAGAGAAAACACTAACAGTTGGAGGTTTCACTATGCTTGATGTAACGCAGATTAAAGAAATTATTCCGCACCGATATCCATTCCTTTTGGTAGATAAGATTATTGAGATGGAGGAAGGCAAAAGGGCGGTTGGGATTAAGAATGTGACGGCGAATGAGGAGTTTTTTAATGGCCATTTTCCGGATTATCCAGTAATGCCTGGTGTTTTGATTGTGGAGGCTCTTGCTCAGGTGGGTGCTACGGCTATGCTGATTAAAGAGGAAAATCGCGGGCGGCTTGCCTTTTTTGCCGGGATCGATGGCTGCCGTTTTAAAAAGCAGGTGAAGCCGGGGGATCAGCTGCACCTGGAGGTCGAAATCACACGTCTCCGCGGTCCGGTTGGCAAAGGCAAAGCTGTTGCCACCGTTGATGGGGAAGTGGCCTGTGAAGCCGAAATTACGTTCGCATTGGGAGAAAAGCAAGAATAAATTTTTATAAAAATTTTTCCAGAAATACTGTTTAGAAATGCTACTTTGGTGATATTATAGTAGTGTAGGTTAATAGCAAATTCATTTACTCAACATGAAAAAATATGGTCTGGTAAGCCATAGATTCTCCCAAAAAAAGAGCTGGTCTGCACTCGCAGATCAGCTTTTACTACTTTATAAAAGGAAAAAGGGAAGCGGCTGGTGCCTCTTCCCTTTTTCTTATTTAAGAGTTACTTTCAACTCATACGGTTTAACAGAAGAATTTCCAAAGTAGTCACGTACTTTGATATGGTAGGTCCCTTTTTTCAGCGTGCGGACAAGCGATTCATTGTCGCCTTCTGGGTAGTAATCGGCTTTATTCAGCAATTTGCCATTTTGGTAAAGGGACAGTGACATATCAGACTCAATGCCTGCAGTCAGGTCGATCTTAACAGATGTGTCCTTTTTAAGGGTAAGTACATACCAGTCCTCATCACCAAATTTAACGCCGGCATTTAAGTAGCCGCTCGCTTTAAACTCTTTGCTATTGACGGCTTTGAGTGCAATTGGTTTTGAAGGCTTGTTATTCTTCACAACAGATTTTGCATCTTCATCAGCGGTTTTGGCCGCTGCGACAGTTAAATTGTATGGCTCAAGGCTCAGTGTGCCTCCATCAATATAGTGGTCGAGCACAATAAAGTATTTCTTGCCTTTTACTGCATTGAATGAACCGTAAGTAGTTCCGGAGGCAGCACCCGCTTCAATTACAGAATAGTTTTCATAGTCCGCCTTGTCATACTTTCTGTTGCGGTTGACGTCTTCAATGATCACCGGTATTTTGTACACTTTATTGAACAATTCCTTTGGCAGTTTGGCCTGCAGCGCAGAACTTACTGTACCCTTTTCTGCCAGAACGCTGTATACGCCTGACTTGGCAGGGGAGAAGTAAAACGCATCCATATCTCCGGGCATAGCAAAATTCCCTGTCACTTTTCCGTTTGCCGGAAGATTTTTTGCCTGATTTTTCATAAGATCATTGTCTTCATACTTATCGGATTGATCCGCGTAAATGTATGATGAAGTAATGTTATATTTCTGGTAAGAGAAATCATTCTCAAACGGGTTGCTGCTGACCTGAATGAAATAGGTTTCGCCCTTTTTAAGTCCGGTTGTAATCTGGCTGTTTAATGCGCCCCATCCGGTCCAGTTAAAATTGTTTCCAACGGAATTCAGGAATGGAATTTCTCTTCCATCCTCCAGCTTCTCAGTTGTTAAACGCAGCACTTCAACTAAGAATGCCTGGCCGTTCACCTTAGGAGTATTGAACTTGTAAATACCGGATTTGTCAGCCTGGAAGGTGAAGATGTCGGAATCACCCCGGTGCTGCAGCGTGCCGGAAGCACCCTGGCCAAGCGTATACGGACGTGACATTTCTTTATACTGATTGACTCTTTGTTCGAAATACAAGATATCATCTTCCATATCATATATTCCGTCGCCATTTAAATCTCCATCTCCGCCTTCTTCACCTTCTTCGCCTTCTTCACCGCCTTCAAATGGGAAGCCGTCTTCGTCAGGTATGAACTCGGATGAAGTTAAGCTTAGAGTATAAGGAGTCAGGGATGATTCTGGACTCAGATTGCTCTCAAAAAGCGGACCAAAGAAGAAAAAGAAATTTTCCTCAGTCAATTCAGGCTTATTAGATACCTTCACTATATACTTAACGTCTTTTTCGCCTTTGAAGTATAGCGATTCTCCATCACCAGCGCCGCCGCGATTGCTTGAAAATTCGCCCGGCATCGCTTTTTCGCCATCGAGCATATTCTTCAGCAATTCTAATTTTTCCTCATCTGTCATCACCGGCTCTCCCGGCTCCTGAGGAGGGATCAGGGAATCTTCACGATATACATTAATCGAGCTGTTTACCCCGGCAACTCCCGACACTTTAAGATTAAATAACTTTTCACCATCTGCTTTGAAGGTGAAATAGTCATTATCAATCTTGTCAGATCCAATAAATGTATTCTCAGCATTACTGAATGGAACTTCTCCAATTTCAGTCATGTTTGTTAGTGTAGAGGCATCCTCAGGCAGTTCGGCTGCTTTCGTAACCTGTAGAGTGTATTGATTTTTCTTGGATGTGTCATACTGGCCGTTTACGTCTTTAACACCGATTGCCATGGTTCCAGTAAATGGTGCCTTGATCAGCTTCGCCTCACTTTTACCATTACGTACAGAATCGATCACAGAAGTCTGCGCCTGGTTTGTACCGAAAAATTTCAGTGTCAGCTTATGGTCATACTGTGCCGCTGATTTTAAGGCAGTCTGAATATACTCTCCTTCTTTTACTTCAAACTGAATCCAGTGCTGTTCGGAAGGCTGTGTGAAGGACTTTGTGATGGACAGCGGCTTTGCGGCTGAAACGGCGGCTGCCTCATTTATAATTTCTTTGTCGGTCCATTTCTTCGTAACGGCTTTCGGAACATTTTTTAGATTATATGATAGGGCGGAAACGGGATTCACAAGGCCGCTTCCGAACTTCGTATCGTAACCCTTCGCACCCAAATCCGAAGCGGTTCTCTTTAGGATGTACTCAACACTTGCAGGAGTAAGGGAAGGATTCTTTGCCAATATAAGTGAAGCGACGCCTGCCACGACAGGTGAGGCCATGGAAGTTCCGCTCATATTGCGGAAGCTTGATAATTTTTCTGGTTCATAAATGGAAGAATACACATCTTCTCCTGGAGCAACTATATCGACAGATGGTCCAAAGTTTGAATACGAAGAAAGGCTCTTCTTGCTGTTTATGGAGCCGACACTGATTACCCCTTCGTAGGAAGCCGGGTAGCTTGGCATGTCCCATGATTCATTACCTGCAGATGCTACTATTACAATTCCTTTGCTGATGGCTTTTTGAACCGTTTCCTCGAGAATTGGAGAAGGGGCATAACTACCGAGACTCATATTAATCACTTTGGCACCCTGTTCAATTGCCTTATCGATACCTTGAGCGATCGTATAGTCGTTAGTCCCCCAGCTTCTATTGAATACATCTATTGAAATGATATCCGCGTTAGGGTTAACTCCGTATCCGCCGACTCCATTATTTTTCTCACCTGCAATAATTCCCGAGACATGCGTACCATGGAATTCCGGCACACCAGGATTAGCGGGGTTTAAAATATTAAAACTGCTGATAACTTTATTTTTCAGCTCTGCATGCTTTATATCTACACCTTGATCAATAACAGCTACCTTAACCTTCCGATTTCCTGCAAGGGATTGGGCCTTGCTGATTTGCAGCATAGAATTTAAGTACTGCTTGGACGCTTTCGGATCTGGAGTGCCAAATGTTTGGAATAGAACGGATGGCTGCGCGGATATGATTGAAGAATTTTTTAGATATGCCTTCAGAGCTTTCTCCTGTGCCGCCTTATTTTTTACCTTTACCACCACATATTTAAGTGAGCTGTCCTGCCTGATAACAGTCGCACCCAGCAGGGAATGCTGTGTACGGGATATAGGTGTTTTATATTTAATGACAATCGTATCTTCACTGAATTGCGGCTTTTTCTCTTTCTGTGAGCCCATGCTATAGGAATCTGTAATCGATTTGAACTGACGGGTGTTTGGATCGTATTTTCCAGCAAGAACATTCTTAACTTGTTTTAAGTCCGACTGTAGGCTAGCATGGGCAGTTCCAGGCAGCAATAGTCCTGCGCAGACACCAAGGATAGCCATGTTCTTAACAAATTTTTTCATAATCTTCCCCCAAATTTTCATTTTGAAAACATAAAGTCTATGTAGGGTCCTAGATGTAATAGATGGACTCCTTTCTTTTTTTAAAAAATAAAAGCACACATAATAGACGAAACCTTTTGGAAAAAGTTTCATGTAATTTAAATTCTATATTCGTCTGGAAATTCCTGTATGTTTCTTTCGGCATTTTTTTACACAACGGGCTTTTTACTTCATATTTTTTTATCGAACCGGAAACGCTAAGGGAAGATTAATGGCGAAAGGAGGTACACGTATGTACAAAAAAATAATGGCAGTTCTGGGAGTGTCCGTTCTTACGGCTGTTCTTTTAGCAGGATGTAACAATAATGGAGACAGAAACCCGCCGCCTGAGGATAATAATAATGGCGTGGTCAATGACAGAGACCTTGATCGGAATAATAATAATCGGGAAGATGTGGATTTAAACGATACCGAAAATCTCAATAAAAATGATGTCAGAGACCAAGACAGGAACGATGATGACGGCCAGGTGCCGGGGGATGCGGACCCGACAGATAATAACCATAACAAAGATAATAACGGCAAAGACAATGATGATCCATTTGATACAAAATTCAACGACGAGAAGAAAAACAATGACCAAGTACCTGACAGCAGGTAAGTGAGCAGTACAGGGATTAAAAGCAATTTAGGGAATCTATATGAAAAAAACAGACCTTCTTTTCTTGAACTATAACCCGATTAATGGACACTAAATTAAAAGTGCCCCTTAATCGGGTTTTTCTATGTCGTCTGGAAGAAAACCCGTTTATAATAAAAGAATTATTGTGGACGGAGGATATCGTTATGAGTAAACAGCTATACTCGGATTATCAGATTAAAGAGCTAGAGAAGAACCCAAACATTTTGCGTGCTTCATCACAGGCTATTACTTATTCGCCTGAATTCAAAGTAAGGGCTGTAAAGGAATATCAAAGCGGAAAATTCCCTTCTCAGATTTTTATTGAGAATGGATTCAACTTAGATCTTATAGGTAAAACACAGCCGAAAAAGTGTCTACAGAGATGGAGAAAAACCTACGAAAAGCTGGGTGAATTGGGTCTTCAAACTGAACGTAGAGGAAAGGCAAGCACTGGTCGACCATTTTCTAAGGAATTATCCGTTGAGCAACAATTAAAAAAAGCTGAAGCAAGAATCAAGTTTTTAGAAGCCGAGAATGACTTATTAAAAAAGCTAGAGGAACTAGAGAGGCAGGCGTTGATGAAAAAACGTTACTAACACCATCAGAAAAATTCCAGCTTATTGAACGTACCATTCGTCAGTATCAATTAAAATATGTAGTGGATTACTTTTGTGAATTAGCAGGGGTTAGTAAAAGTGGATATTATGCTTGGATGAAGGCAGCCCCCATCCGCCAGTGTAAAGATTTAGAGGATGAAAGGGATATTGAACTCATTCAGTTTATCTTCCAACAAAAAAAGAAAAAAGTCGGGGCTCTTCAAATCAAAATGATTTTAGAAAATGATTATTTTGTTAAGATGAATCACAAGAAAATTAGAAGGTTAATGAAGAAATATCGTCTATTTACAAAGGTTAGAAAATCAAAGCCTTATAAAAAAATGGGAAAGCTACACAAGAACATCGTACATGCCCTAACCTGTTAAATCGTGAATTTAATCAAGGAGAGCCTGGAAAAGTATTATTAACGGATATTACGTACCTCTATTACGAGAACGGTCAAAAAGCCTATTTATCCTGCATTAAGGATGGAAGCACGAACGAAATACTGGCCCATTATTTATCCACGTCTTTAAAAATGAGTATTGTTTTTAAGACGCTAGAAAGACTTAAAGAAACTGTACAGAATCAGTTTCATCCGGAAGTCATCCTTCATTCAGACCAAGGTATGCATTACACGCATCCCCTCTTTCAAGAGAAAGTAAAGAAATTGGGTATCACTCAATCCATGTCCCGCAAGGGAAACTGTTGGGATAACGCTCCAATGGAATCTTTCTTTGGTCATTTTAAGGACGAGGTAGATGTTAAAGAATGTGCTACCTTAAGTGAATTAAAACAAATGGTGGATTCATATATCGAGGAGTATAATAATCATCGTTATCAATGGGGATTAAATAAAATGACCCCGGTACAATACCGGGATCATCTATTAACAGCATAGGCCCTTTTATTAAACTGTCCATTTTAGGGGTTACAGTTCATCTTAAGAAGGCCTGTTTTGCTTTATTTAATTACATGAACCTTTGTAACCGTAAAAAGACATGGCCGCTCACAGCAGCAGTTTAATCCCTTAAGGCTGCAATAACGGGCTTTGCATGAATTCTTAGTTTGAAGGCATCCAGCAGCTGGTCTCCCTGCAGGCCTTGATTGATCAGGTCCTCCAACAGGAGTTCCGCGTATTTATTCCTTCCCTTTTTGATCACTCCCTCTAGGAGAAGAATGATCGCGCCATCCACTTCGGCCGCAGAACACACGCTTGTTTCAAACAGCACAGGGTCATTTCCTTTTTTAGAAATAACGGCCATGACAAAAATCTTTCCATCAGCATTTACTTCCTTTTCAATAGACGCAAAAGATTCTTTGCTTATAAAAGCTTCAATAAGCCAACGACTCTGTTCATCTTCCTTATTGATAATCAACCCGTCTTCCAAGTTTACTGAAATTAATTTCTGCTCTTTAGTTACAAACTGAAGCGTCATTAATCTAAAGGTTTTCATCATTAGCCTCCATTTCGTGTAAAAGTCTGATGATACGGTGTAATCGAGCGAACGTAATTTTATCCATTATAGCATAAGAATTACAGGGCATGAAATGTCCTAGCGAATGTCGAAATGTTTTTGTAAAAAAAGCTCGAAACAATGAAAAAGGGATTTTTGAAGTCATCAGGTTTTGAAAAATGATTTTTCCCCTTATATAAAATCCGTATTTAAGGGCAGGATCCAGGGTTAATATGGCGTTAGTCCTATTTTACGTGAGTGGTGCCATTCTACTATGATAGACACACAACAGAGAAAGGAGGGAGGTACATGATCAATCAGGTAACCTTAGTCGGCAGGCTCACGAAGGATCCCGAGCTTCGGTATACGCCGGAAGGGAAAGCCGTATCTACAGTAGTATTAGCCGTAAACCGCAACTTTAAAAACGCACAGGGAGACTTCGAAGCAGACTTCGTCCACTGCATCCTCTGGAGAAAAACAGCCGAAAACACAACACAATTCTGCAAAAAAGGATCTGTCCTGGGAGTAACAGGCCGCATCCAGACCCGCAACTACAACAACCAAGAAGGCAAAAAAATCTACGTCACCGAAGTCATCGCCGAATCCGTCCGGTTCCTCGGCCCAAAACCAGCCTAACCTATGGGGACAGTCCCCCATTTCCCGGATTATTTCCCAAACGAGTGGGGACAGTCCCCGATTTCCCGATTATTTCCCAAGGAGGTGGAAACACATAGTGTGCCAAGATTGTAAGGAAAGTGCTGCCCGGATGAAGCGGGTGGAGGAACTGCTGACGGATTTGATTAAGTTCGTGGGCAGGACGAATATGAAAACGTTAACGGGTGCGGAACAGCTGCAAAGCTTCCATGCTCTGCTGGAGAAAGCTGAGACTGATATTGGACAGTTCAAATTTCAAAATCAGCATATAGAAGAACGGCTGGCCACACTGGAACACGCATACCTAAGAAAAAAGCTGAATCAGAGGATGTTTCTTGCGGAAGGAAGAATGAGCTATTCCGAGTTCGCAGGTTCTTTTGAAAATGCATAAGAAACAATGAGCGGCGTTAGCAAAGTATTTCGAAACCTATACAAACAGACTTGTAACCTCTGAGGAACATACTTTCAAAAGCAATTCAGAACCAGATCATGATCTCATCCAAACCTATTTTTCCCCGCAATTCCACGTAAGACAAAGCCTCGCTTTACTCCCCCAGAGAGAATGAATGATAACATCCATCCCCATTTGGACTGCTGCTATAGCAGTCCTTTCTTATGGTTATAAGGTCCTTCCTTAATTCGGCAGGTTTGTTAGTAGGTGTATCCGGGAATACGCATAATATCATCAAAGGAGGTAAGACTCATGAAAAAATTAATTTCTACGGCTATTAAATGGGCGCCTGTCGTGTACCCCATTGTAAAAAAAGTACTGGATCAGCGTAAGCAAGGTAAGATGGCTTCCTACAGAAAATAGTCAGCAGCCCATAATCAAACTCTCCTCATAAGAAGGGGAGTTTTTTTGCGTGCGGGAATGTGTCGAAAAAGAACAGCCAAAAACATTTGCTCATACACACGCATATGTGTTACATTATGTGTATGAAGGATTTGCCAATAGAGGAGGCGCACCATGTTAAGTACAAAAGAAATTAGTGAGATGTTAAATGTTTCTGAGGAAACGGTCCGCAGATGGATCCGCACTGGGGAGCTTGAAGCCACTCAAGACGGAAAAAGCTATGTAGTGGATGACAGTAAGCTGGAAGACTTTGTAGAAAAGAAATCTGCCATTCCCGGAACTTCGCTTTCCAAAATGCAGAACTTGATCGGACTGGTAGGATCTAATATCCTGGCAAACCAGAAGGCAAAGGATATGGCAGGACTTGGCGTGGAAATTCTAGCGAAGAGCCTTAGCAAAATCAAAAGCTCCGACTTTGGATACACACCGCCTGAGGAACCGACTCCTGAGGACTACGAAGAAAAAATCGAATCCCTGAAAAGACAAAAAAAGAAGCTGGAATTAGAATATCAGATGAAGCTTCTTGATATCGAGGATGAAATCGCTAAATATCAGCGATTGGCGAAATCATCTAACCAGTAATTATAACAACGCGAAGAAGCAGCCAGGACGAGGATTTCTGGCTGCTTTCTTTTGTACATTATTCAATCATAACTCCCCAGCCGTCCACGTAAACATTATAAGGGCTACTTAGGCTATCAAGCCGCTTTTGGATATTAACAATATCTTCGTTAAGAAGCAGGTTTACATAACAGAGACAAGTCCATTCTTCCGTTTCTTCATCTTGTTCCAGCTTGTAACTTACACCGTCTGCTTCTAATGCCTTTACAATAGATTCACCACTTTTCTTATCAGGAACCGCAATGAAAAAGTCTACATCCTGCGGTTTTTTAAAATCTACGCCTTGTTTATAAAGCATTTTTAATACTTGGCCAGCCTCGTAGTTAGGAAACTTCCTGCGGAATAAGTTCATTTCTGTAATGGTCACCTCTTTTAGCAAAGCTTTTTCATTACATGTTACCGTGTCCCTTCAAAAAAAGGGCCCTTTAACAAAAAAAGCCTATCCTAATCCGCCAAAGAAACGGACAATCAGACAGGCCTTATACAAATATAAATCTTCGTTATTTAAATGAAAAAATATTACTCTACGGTATTACTGAATTTTGTCCTTCATACCGGCCGATGAAGGACTTTTCGACAGGGTACTCGTTGGATTTAGTCCTTCATACCGCCGATGAAGGACTTTTCCGTAGGGTGCTCGTGGGATTAAGTCCTTCATACCGCCGATGAAGGACTTTTCCGTAGGGTGCTCGTTGGAATTAGTCCTTCATACCGCCGATGAAGGACTTTTCCCCAGGGCACACGTTGGAATTAGTCCTTCATAATGCCGGTGAAGGACTTTTCTGTAAGGTACACGTTGGATTTGGTCCTTCATACCGCCGATGAAGGACTTTTCTGTAGGGTGCACGTTGGAATTAGTCCTTCATAATGCCGATGAAGGACTTTTCTACAGGGTACACGTTGGATTTAGTCCTTCATACCGTCGATGAAGGACTTTTCTGTAGGGTACATGTTGGAATTAGTACTTCATACCGTCGATGAAGGACCTTTCTTTAGGGTACACGTTGGAATTAGTCCTTCATAACGCCGATGAGGGCGCACTCTGGATTTGGTCCTTCAACACCAATGAAGAAGTTTCTAAAAGGTACTCGCTAAGTTTTACGGTTCCTCCACCATATAAGGGACATCCCCTGATCTTTAAGATAAGGCTACCAAATCCAAAAGCTCTTTATCACTAAGCTCCGTCAGCCAGGTTTCGCCCTGCAATATTTCATCGTTCAATGCCTGCTTTTTATCAAGCATGGCATCAATTTTTTCTTCCAGCGTACCTGTGGACACAAGCTTGTGCACATGCACAAATTTCGTCTGGCCGATTCTGTAGGCACGGTCGGTTGCCTGATTCTCGACGGCAGGATTCCACCAGCGGTCATAATGGATCACGTGGTTGGCAGCCGTTAGGTTAAGGCCCGTTCCGCCGGCCTTCAAGGACAGGATAAAAATAGGGAATTTACCTTCCTGGAAATCAGCGATCAGTGTATCACGCTTGGCCTTTGACATGCTTCCGTTTAAGAAAGGCACCTCAAGCCCGAAACGCGCTTCCAGCAGGTTCTTCATCATTTCTCCCATCCCGATATACTGAGTGAAGATGAGGCAGCTTTCGCTCTGCTCCCGGACGGCATCTACCAGATCCAGCAGTTTCTCGAGCTTCCCGGAGCGCTCAGCCTCATTGTGTTCCACGCCTTCTTTTAAATAGAGGGCCGGGTGGTCACAAAGCTGCTTTAGCTTGCCGAGCAGGGACAAAATCAACCCTTTCCGCTCGAAAGCAGACAATTTCTCAATCTCTGAGAACGTATCCTTCACCAGCTGCTCATAAAGGGAAGCCTGTTCTCCAGTAAGCGGGACAAACTCCTTCTGCTCCAGCTTATCCGGCAGATTCAGCGCTACTTCTTTATCCTTTTTCGTTCGTCTCAGCAGGAATGGCTGAATTAAATTCTGAAGCTCTTTGATTTTACCCTTCTGCTGCTCGCGTTCGATGGCAGCCACATATTTTTCCTGGAACTGGCCAAGTGTGCCAAGATAGCCTTTGTTGATAAAATCAAAGATTGCCCACAGCTCGCTCAAACGGTTTTCCATCGGTGTTCCGGTTAAAGCGATATGATGGGTGCCCCGTAATCTTCTGACAGCCCTGGACTGCTTGGTGCCGGCGTTTTTAATATTCTGCGCCTCATCCAGGATGACGCTCGACCAGTGGGTCGACTCCAGTTCTTCAGAATCCTGATGGGTAATTCCGTAAGAAGTGAGCACAACATCGTATCCGGCAATAGTCTTGTAAAAATCCTCGCCTTTTGGCCGATTGCTGCCATAATGAAGATAGACCTTCAGATTCGGTGAGAACCGCTCCAGCTCTCTCTGCCAGTTGCCGAGCACGGACGTCGGACAGATGATCAGAGAGGTTTTCACAACAGACCTGCCGCCCACTTCCTCTTCACCGAGAACAACTTTTTCATTTTCTTCTTGTACTTTAAGCAAATAGGCAATAATCTGGACTGTTTTCCCAAGACCCATATCATCCGCAAGACAGGCGCCGAATCCATGCTCACGCAGGAAATACAGCCAGCTGAGACCCTGAATCTGATAGGGTCTTAAGGTACCCTGAAGCTCTTCTGAAGGATTGATCATCGGGATCGACTTAGTTTCTCTGAGAGAAGACATGAGTTTTCTTAATTCCTGGTTCAGCTCGAACTGAATTTTCAGCATTTCATTAGGATCATCGGTTTCCACGTCTTCGTCTTCTTCAGCACCAGATAGCTCCTGATGCAGCAGGTCGCTCAGCTGCAGTCCCTTTCGGTCCGCAGTTTTCATCATTTCCTGAATCTGGCGGATAAACGAAGGATCAAGCTTCACCCATTGTCCCTGAACGTAAATCAGCCGTCTTTTTTCCTCCACCATCTTCTGGAAGTCTTCTTCTGAAAAGTCCACTCCATTCATCGAAAAGCGCCAGTCAAAGTCCATCAGCGCCTGCAGTCCTACATAAGATGGACCCCTTGATGAAGGCGTGCTTTTTACGCGGGCCTTGATTCTAAAGGAAGCATCCCGGATCGCCTGCCACCAGGAAGGAAGCAGAATTTCCGCACCCAGAAAAATAAGTTTCTCACTCTCACTTGTTAAAAATTCCCATGCTTCACTTTCATCCAGTTCCCGTTTGAGGAAGTCCTCTTCTTGAAGAGAAGGGACGACGCCAGCCCAGCCTCTAACCTCTTCTTCAGCCTGCGGCAGGTAAGGCTGCCAGCTTTTTGGAGGCTTTTTACCTCTGCCTGTTCCCGGGAATGGAATAAGCACAGATTCATCTTTTTTCGATCTGAGCATCGTTTCAAGAATCCAGGGACCATCGCCATCAGGCGGCTCCGTGATTCGCAAACAGGTGGTGAATGGCTTTTCATCTACTTTTAGCTTTAGCCATTTCTGCCAGCGGTCCTCTGTAAAATATGCCTGCAGTTCGCTGGGTTCAAGGCGTGTTTCAGAGAATTCCAGAACCGTGCGTTTCCATCGGTCCTGGCTCATGGCATGCTTCGAGAGGTACTGGGAAGCGGCTGCATTATACCAGCTATCCAAAAACTCCTTGGTTTTCTGCTTCTCGGCTTTATTTGTAATCCCGATAGTGGCCTGGGGAATGTTGATATCTTCTTCCCAGAATTCAGCATCAAACTCCTCCAGCATCGTCTTCGGCAGGCTCCAGCCTTGTTCATCGCCTTGAAGGCGGGCAAAGTCGGGGACAGGCACGCCTTTTTCAAATCCATCAAGGAGAAGGTGTGCGGTTGATAAGCAGAAGCTTGCGAAATCGCTCCAATCCCACTCGACAAAGCTGTTGAACGTTTCCTTGCCGAAAACATTCAGGAGGCTCCATGCATCTACGGGAACTCCAGGCATTTTTTCAAAGCCTTTTGTATCCAGCATCGTTCCATAAAAGCTTGAAGCATCCCAGGTGAAAATGAGTTTTCTTAATGAATTCATGGAGATGTTATGATTATTTTCGTCTTTTCCTATGATGATAAAATGCCCGCTGTCATGCTGCTGGACATCTATATGAATTTTCGTTTTATTCAACATGAATCAGCTTACCCCTTTGCAATTCTTCCTGAAAGGCTCGTAAACGCTTAGTCGATACGGATAGATTTTCAATATATTCATCCCAACGGTTTTCCTGCTTTAACTTTTTATACAGTGCCTTAAGCTTTTTCAGATAACGGACAGCTGCTTTGTAGGCTTGTCTGTTTTTCTGCTCAAGGTTAGAGAGTACTGCATGATGATACAAAGGAAGAAGAAGGGAAGGCTCCTTTGCCTGTAAGATTTTTAAACTTTCATTTCCAGTCAGGGTGAGGGTTTCTCCGGAAAACATCTGAAGCTCCACCCATTTCTGATATTCCTCCCGGTCAAAAAGCACCCTAGAGTACTCATAGTAACTGTAGGGAAGAGTCTCCCGGTAAAATCTCTCGAGCAGATCACTCCGTTTGGTTTCCTGGCAGAACACCCGGATCGGCATGGAAAAGGTCCTGACAAAATCAGTTCTTTCATAATAGGAGACTAAAGCACTCAAGAAGGGATTCACCCGTTTGATCACGTGCTCAATGAAAAGAGCTGCACGTTTCTCATTGCCAGTTTCAATGGAATATTGGAGCCATGCGTATAAAAAGGGACTGGCTGAGGCCTGCAGCCCGCCAAGAAGCTCCATAGCCTGTTCGTCCTGATTTGTTAACAGTAATAAATGAATCAGCGCGATTTGGTAAGAGGCGGTCTGTGCCTCTGAATGCTTTTCATTCAGTGCTTCTTCAAGCCGCTTGATTTCCTTTGACCGCCAGGCGGATTTTTTTAATAAATATCTCCAGAGCGATCGGTAAAAGTCGACTCGTTCATATTGAAGAGATGAACCGCCTTCAAGCAGCTGCCAGGCTTCGTCTTTAATGCCTTCCAAAAATTCATCAAAAGCAAATGGCTGAGCCTGCCTCCCGATCGAGGGGATGATTTCCTGCAGCTCTTCGGCTGAATTGGAAGCCAGGTCATGGAAGAAGGACAGCGATACCTTCGGGCTTGGGTCTGATTTGATCAGCTTCAAGCAGTTAAGCAGCACCACATACAAAGATACAAAATCATACAGATGGCGCCATTCCCGTTCAATGGGGGCTTTTTCTTTCAATTTCTGGTTAAAGCTGCCCCACATCCGGTCCAGCATATATTCCGGCATTGTTTTATTTTTCAAGATGTAGCGGTCAAATGTTTTATCGATATAGCCTTTCCAGGAAGAAAAGCTTCTTTTGAACGTTTTTTTCTGTTCCAGCACATCTCTTGCGCTGGTGAGAGCAAGTGTTTCTTCTTCTATAGGAGCTTCGGCCTCCTCCTGTTTGCTTTTCCAGCGGTCAATCCACAGGCGCACGCTTGCCCTCTTGGAATAAGCAGCAAGGAACACTGCGATCTGGTGTCGGCACATCAATCCATCATCACAGGAACATGAGCTGTTTGCAGGATTATTCATATCAAAAACAACCTTGGCTGGAACCAGATCCTGAACGGTTGCCGTCACATGATCCTCATAATCTGCAAGCCGATAAACAAGCCCCTGTGTATACAGCGAAAACCCCTGCTGAACAGAGACCTGAACAACCTCATCGTGAGGATTCAAAACCTCAAGCAAAGCCTCCCCAACATGCAAAACCTCCAAACTAAAACCCCCTGACAGACAGCACCCTTTGTGGGGACTGTCCCTTATTTCCCGAGCTCAAAAACCCTATTAAACTAACATTCTTATGGGGACAGTCCCCCACGAAATGATGGCTAGAAAAAACAGAGTCTGGTATCCAGGTGCCGCGTATCATCTGATTTGCCGCGGCAACCGCCGGGCGGATCTATTCCTTGATGACAAGGACCGGAATACGTACTTAACTATGTTAGAAGAAACAAGGGAAAAACATGAGTTCTTCCTTCATTCCTACTGTTTAATGAGCAACCACGTTCATTTACTGCTGCAAACAATAAGTGAACCGACTAATTTAATCATGAGTAAACTAAATACCCGTTACGCCATTTATTTTAACAAGCGCTATCAACAGGATGGACATGTTTTTCAAGGAAGATACCATGCAGAAATGATTGATTCCATTGAATATCTGGTCAAGACCAGCCGCTATATCCATCTCAACCCCTTAAGGGCGCATCTTGTGGAGAAGCCCGAAGATTATAAATGGAGCAGCTACCGGGCATTCTTACAAGGCCAGCCAGACAGGTTTGCCACCCCTGACCTCATCTTGCTTTATTTCAACAGTCCTCAAAACTACAGGCTGTACGTAGACAGCCGAACAGAGGATCCAGCGAACAAACCAGCACAGGACAAAGCAAAAACCCGCTAAAATAAAAGAACCCATTTCTTCATTATACTACATTTTAAACGGCAGCCCCATCCCCAAGCATCCTTGGGAAATAGGGGACTGTCCCCATAAGAATTGGTTAGAAAAAGCTGATGCAGCAACGGAAAAGGGGTGTAAGTCTCCTCGGGAAATGGGGGACAGTCCCCACAAATTTTAAAGTTTTTTTATTTTTTATGTTTAGTTTTGTGAAGGGCGGGTAAATAGAGGGAAGGCAGCATTGGACGGACATGATGGCAACTGAGAAAACAGCAAAGGGGAATCGGACAGATTGAAGGCTTTTACTGGATTATGTACTTCTCGTTCTACAGAGATGAAGAAACCTGTACAAAAAAGTTACTCTTCAGGCGAGAAGAGGCTGACTAAAGAATTCTTGGATAAAATGAAACGATTAAATAAATAAAAAATTCCTGAGCTCATGTTGATGCCCAGGAATTTTTTTTGTTTATCGGCTCTATAATATTTGTTGGGGTTGAGGAAAAATTCAGAGGCAAAAAAAAACACGCAAACTTCCATTTCTTTTATACTTGAATTGTCCAGAAACAAGTAAAGGAATGAAGTTGCGTGCATATGAATTTTATCATGAATATCCCGGGTTTAAAAGGGGTGATCCCTACTAGAATCGAAGATGTAGGTGGAGTTATCCGGATTTATGTAGAGGTGGAACGGAAGGTGCACCGGTGTCCTAGTTGTCAAAATAGAACAAGCCGTGTCCACGACTACCGTATTCAAAAAATACATCACTTAAAATGGTTCGAGAGGCAGACCCAAATCTTTTACAAACGAAGACGTTATGCCTGTAGCTGCGGCAAAAGGTTTTCAGAGAAGAATTCGATTGTTCAGCGCTACCAGCGTACTTCAATAGAGTGGAACCAGGCTTCATGATTCGAGCTGTAAAAGGTAAGACATTCAAGGAAACGGGCGAAAACTATGGTGTTTCGGCCACTACGATTGTTCGCCGATTTGATCAAGTAGCTCGCAGCGAGATCCGAACTGTAGAACATTTACCTTCGGTCATTGCCATAGATGAATATAAAGGGGACACAAGGGAAGGAAAGTATCAGCTCATCATTGCGGACGCTGTTACCCGAAAACCGATTGACATTCTCCCTAATCGTTATAAAAAGACGATTAAGCACTATCTGCAAAAATATGGAAGCCAGGTACAGATGGTCGTAATGGATATGAGCCAGTCCTTCAAGGCAGCTGTCCAATCCGCGCTGGGGCGTCCGATCATCATTGCCGACCGGTTTCACTTCTGCCGATATATTCATTGGGCACTTGATGGAGTAAGGAGACGGTGCCAGCAGTCTTTTCACGATTATGATCGGAAGAAATGTAAACGGATGAAGCACGTATTCCATAAATCGAGTACCAAGCTAAATGAAGAGGAACGATGGCATTTAGAGCGTTATTTAGAGATGTCTAAAGAGCTCAGAAGAGCCTATGAATTAAAAGAAGCCTATCAGGCTTGGTTTTCACATGCCAAGGAAAAAGGGACCCACCAAATGGGAGAAGTAAAAGAGGAATTATACGAGTTTTATGAACTGGTAAGAAGATCAGAAATTCCTGAAATGAATAAGGCGATAAAAACCCTGCAAAACTGGCAGCCAGAAATCTTAAATAGCTTTATTTATCCCTATTCCAATGGGTTCTTAGAAGGAATAAATAATTCAACTAAGGTGCTGAAACGGAATGCCTTTGGTTTTAGAAGTTTCGACCGTTTTAGGGCTAAGATTTTATTGACACATCAGTATAAAGGAATTGGAGTTCACATTGGATAGGGTGACAACTCGAGTCGTCACCCCAACATTTGACGGAGAACCTGTTTATCAGCCTTCTTTAATGCCGGTAAAGAAGGGAATTATCCATTTCTTGCCCTCAAATATTTCTTTAATATCAGCTTTCCGCACTTTGCCTGCTTGCAAAGGAGTGAAGAATAGACCTTTGTCTTCTACAACTGCTTCGGGGTCTCGCACGACTACATCTCCAGCCTTCAGCCCGGATTTGACCTCTCGCTTTCCGCCAGAACTGATTCCTGCATCAACCTTTGTCTTACGCACCAATCCATCCCGGCCGAGCACATATACATAGTGCTTTTTCTTTTCTTTAAAAATAGCGCCCTTTGGTACTGTAATCGCACCATTAACCTCTTTGGTGATAATCTGCACGTCCACATGCGAGCCGATCAGCGTAAAAGGCTTTTGGTTTTCAATGGTCGCTGTGTACGTATACTGGCTTTTCTTTTTGACGTGCGGGTCTCTATCGGGAGTGTCAGCAACATCCGCCAGCTCTCCGGAAGATTTGCCGTTTCCTTTTTTGGCTTCCACTTTAACCTTCATGCCTTCTTTTAGGGACTTCCGGGTGTTTTCGGATAAAATTCCCTCTACGGATGTGGAGGAGCTGGAAACCGTAATAAGCGGGTTTTTAAGATCCTGCCGGATTTCCTGCACAGTACCCTCAATTTCACTTTCCACCGTGATTTCCGTTTCGGACGATTGTAAGGAAGAAAGCTGAGTCTCAATGCTGGAAAGCTGAGCCTCTAAGCGCGACTTATCGGATTCCAGCTGATAAAGCTCCTTTTCGATTTCGAAAGCTTTCATATCCTCGTCTGCTGCTTCGGTGTCAGTTAATGTCGTTGAAGCGGAGGTTACCGATGACGATGTGCCGCTTCCAATCGAAGACTTATAGCTTGTCAGGCTTTGGATATGTGTCTCTGTACTGTCAATGGCCCCCTGTACAGCCGTTTTTTCGGCCTCCAGCTGTGAAGCCAATTCAACACTATCCTCAGGAGTGAAAGAGTAGAGAGGGGTACCCGCCTGCACTTTTTCTCCTTCCTCAACCAGAAACTTATTAAAGCTGCCTTTTGCAGGATCATGCTGTACGAACTGCTGCTCTGAGGGAATCACGACACCCTTAGAAGGGAGCGTTTTGGCCAGATTCTCTTTTTTAGCTTCATTCCATGTCTTCACATAAGAAGTACGCTTTACTTTATTATCCTCTTTATATATCAAATACATATTAAGTCCAATAAAAAGGACAAGAACCGCTGCAATCAATGTTTTTAGCCTTTTATTCACCAAGTTCTCCTCCTCTTACAAAAACTTCCCTAGATTGATAGCCAGCAAGACAGCTTGTATGATCCAGAACAAAATGTGGAGAAGAATAAGAATCAGCAGAATGAATCCTGGTTTTTTCTCCGATAGTGAGCGGAACATGTAAAACTGAAAAGCAATAATGGCAATCTGGAAGATGGATATCTGGCCCAGGAAAAATAGCACCGGCTCAAAATCCGTTACATAATGACCGATCACTCCGAATGAAAAAGGAGAGGCAGAAGTTCCTAGTCCTGCAAAAACGGCCAAAAGCATGGAGATGAGCTTGTTCACAAGTCCAATCGACAGAACGATCAGCTGCACAGCCAGGATTTTTTTATAGTCCATATCAAAAAGGACGTGAAAAAATAACCCGAAGAAAAATAGAATAATAACTGCATAAAGTAATCCCGATAGAAGCTGGCCGCTGAGAAAGACTAGTTTGGACGTTTCAAATTCAGATGGTGAGAGTCTAGTGATCTGGCCCGAAATCGATTCGGATCCAATACCCAGAAATCCGCTTAACGTAAATAAAATAGCACTTGCGAGAATGGCAAGAATTACGCGGATCCTTAGTCCGGATAAAGCCTCGGCACTGCTTAATCCATAGCGGAAAATGCTAGGTTCGGCCATTCCTTTTAACACTCTGATACGATATACCATGATGGAAGCCTCCGTAAGATCGGGCACCTTTTGCCCTTAAAATCAATTTTCTTTTAAAGCTGCGATTTTGTTTTTTATGTAATCAATGTGCTCTAAACGATTTTGCAGTTCAAAGATAAGGATGGATCGTTCATAATAATAAATTGCCTTTTCAGCGAGTCTCATTAATTCATAATTATATCCCATATTGTAGTAAATTTCGCCAAGAAGATACATATAATCCTGCTTAATCAGCCATTCAATCGCTTCCTTGCAGCATGCGATTGATTCCTCGAAGAGTTCAGCTTTGTATAAAGCCTTTGATAGATTGAAGTGAAGTCTCGGAATGATAGTCTTGTCTTCCAGGTTCAGACGATTATTAACATATCTTTTTGCCTTTTTGAGAGTTTCAATTGCCTCATCAATTTGATTTTCATCCATATATATAACGCCGATAGACATTATAATGGCGAGCTCATTCTCGGTCCATACATTATCATTGCTATGGCTTAAGGACAGAGCTTCGTGCAGAGTTTTGAGCGCTTTCTCAGGTTTTTTCTCAAGAGTATATTCGTAAACTCCTTTATTCCACAGAAGCAGCTGGAAATTTTCTTTGCTGCTTGTGAAAATGGGATTGTTTATTTCGGATTTTACAATTTCCCTGACATCCTGATAGTTTGTGTTTCTTCGAGCCGCTGCAAGCTGTTTTTTTACCTCTTCCACATAATCCTGCCTCTGGGTTATCCCCTTTTCAAAGAAATAGTTTAAATCAAGGCCGAGCCTCTTGGTAATAAGATAGAGAGTGGGTGCGGAAGGGTAGACCTCGCCCTTTTCAATCTTGCTGATCTGGGCCTGGCTGCAGATGCCGTCACACACTTCCTTCTGGGAAAGACCCAGGTGCATACGTACCTCACGTATTTTCTGTCCGATTAAGGAAAAGTCCATTTTGTACCTCATCTCTTCCTAATATTCATATAATTATATAATAGTAGATAATACGTTAGAAACTACCAAAAAACAGCCCTTTTACTGTTAAAAAGTCTAGTATTTGGCTATTAATAGAATTTTGAGTAAATAAAAAATTATGATTAAATAACAGTACTGACTCGTTATTTCTTCCAAACATAAAGGAAAAGTGAAATTTTACTCTTTCTTCCATGTTAATCTATTCCAGTTTATATGAAAAGTGAGATGGCTGGAAGAACCAAACAGAGTCAAAATCGCCTTTATTGTAGTTAGTATTTGTTCTTCAAACCCTTAGTTTTAGTACTCGACACTTGGGAAACTGGCGAAAACCAGTATCCCGTTGCCCGCAGGCTTCCGTCTGCGGGATTTTTTTGTTTATTTTTACATACCCATCGCCATGATGGGGTTTCCTTCTGACAAAATTTGTGCTCCGAGGTCTCCCCTAGGAGCTGGAAAATAGCTCACCAATACAAAATCCATCATGGTTCCACCTAAATCAACGTATATTTTTCTGACAAACATGCCACTCCTTTAATTGTGAAAGACTACATTATTGGCCATAATAGCTAATAAAAATCCGCGATTTAAGGAAAGCCAGGTGAAAAATTGATTGCCATTGGTTTTGCAAGTTTGTTTTTTATAGTAAGCATTGGTTTTTATAAGATAAATATCCTTCCGATAACTAAGATAATACCTATGTGGCTATCCATAACGATCTTCTCAAGCATAATGAATCAATCCATATTTACAAATCTGCAGCTTATTAAAAAACCAATGTTTAATTGGGAACTGTAAATGGAAGTGCTGCAGTTATTTCTCCTCCATATTTTCACATCAAAAAAAGAGTATTTAAATCAGTTTTATCAGTATTGGTGAGCTCTGTATCCAGTTTCAACAGGCTTAACTAAGGGAACACTGATAGTGAAACGGGGGTGTGGACGGGTGTCTAATTTTACTGAGCGAGGCAATGAGATTCAAGATTTGGTGATTAATGAGTCTTTGGTTCAGCTGGTGTTTCCGTTTACGATTGAGCGGAGATTATCTGAAAATCTTGTGAATGAGCTGATTCGTAAGGAGTATCATTTCTTCAAGATCCAGGATGGAGATATGGAGACTGCATTTTACGGGGATCACCGAGTTTCGCACCGTGCTCTTGAAAAGAACTTCCTCCCAAATATAGAACCGCTGCTTTATCCTCCTTCCTGCGACGTGCGGCATTCATTCCGAAGGTTTTCGAAGGTTTTGAACCTCGATTGCGAAATGATTTCGGAGCATGTTCGGACCACATTTAAGATTCTTTCTATAGATATCGTAATTTGCCCATTCAAAATCGGGATGATCAACCTGCGAGTGGAGCTTCCGAAAGATATGCCAATTTCAGAAGCCCTGGAATTCGTAGATATCATCCGCGTCATGGAGCCGATCCTCGAGCCGGAAATTCAGACAGACATTGTGTACAAGGGAAAAACGTATAAGAAAATGAAGGATTTTATCTTTGAAGAGGTATGTCCGTTCCTAATCGATTATATGGATACGTATCAAGCGGGATCGACCTATTTCGGAAGTCTGCCCTTTTTCATAGATGAACGGATGTATGTGGTAGGCTTCTTTGCTCTTCCGGAAGAGTCCAAAATCACCCCGCAGGATCTCTACCGCTTCGGACATGTAAATGGGTTTGATACAAAAGGGGAGCCATTTATCGGCGCTTCTAATCAGGACTATATTAACCGCTATATTCAAAAGCATACGTACGACAGGTGGGCGGATGAAACCAATTACCTGGTGAGCGAATATATTTTTGCCTGCATATCGTCAGGGAACACAGGGCTGAAAAAGATGCTCGCAAGCCAGATGTATGGCGAATATTACTACGCCTTCCTGCTTTTCTATTATTACAGGATTGCCCTGATGAAACTGACGTATGACCAATCACAGATCAGCATTGAAACAAAGGAAACGGGAATAGAGGACTTGATCGTCAGCATCACGGACTTTTCCTCAAAGTTCTATTATCCGGAGGTAAACAGCCGGGTATCCGGCCGGGAAATTTTCGCAAAGGTAAAAGAAATCTATAACATCGAAGAATTATACAGGCAGGTTAAGTCCACGTTGAACGATCTGTATCAAAACCAGGACAAGCTCACAACCAAACGAAACAACTACCTGCTCCAAATCCTGACGACATACACAGTAATCAGCGGAATATATGGAATGAACCTGGTGATCCAGGACTGGGAAGGCCGCATCAAATGGAGCAAGATCCCTGAGTACACCTTCTTCGAATGGATCTCCTTCTTAGTCGCCATATCCGGGATAGCCATCGGAACCATACTTGCCATGCAGGCACTATGGAATTACCTGGGAGAAAAACGCCGGCGGAAGAGAAAAATTGTATAAATTTTGGGGACTGTCCCCCATTCATTTCCCAAGCAGCAAAAAGAACTGCTATCCCTTGTGAGATAACGGTTTTTCTTTATGGGGAATTGGGGACAGTCCCATATTTCCCGTTATTTTATGGTATTGGGCTTTTTTATTGAAATTACCACAATGGGGTAAGTAACCTTCATGGCTGAGGCTGGAAAGTGGAATTCTTGGGCGAACTCGACTAGCTCCCTGGTTTTCCTTATAGATTAGCCTATTTGTTTCTCCAGCGTTATCGCAAAAGGTTAGAGACCTTTTTACGATCCTGGTTAAAACAACAAAAATAACAGTAGACTCAGTGACACCTTCCCGTTTCAATGGAACCAGGCTTTATACTAAACCTGATTTTTTTTAATCTTTTCAGCTAACTGTTTAAGCTCATTTTCAAGTTTAGTTATTT
Organism: Peribacillus deserti; assembly: GCF_002863585.1. Taxonomy (GTDB): domain Bacteria; phylum Bacillota; class Bacilli; order Bacillales; family DSM-1321; genus Paraperibacillus; species Paraperibacillus deserti_A. The sequence goes on from NZ_PGUY01000002.1 coordinate 107,496, forward strand.
TCATTTGTTGCTCTTTTCTTTTTTTCTCAAAGCCTTCCTGCATGGAGAAACCATTCAAGGGTGTTTTGAAATCATCAGACATAAAATTCAGCTCCTCTTTAAATTATATTTAGAAACAAACCAGAACGGAACAGATTTAATGGTAGCTGTTTGGAAAATATTTTTTTTGGCAAAAAAGATTTAGACATCCCTCATAATCAGCCTTGCAATTTTATAGAATAAATCATACTACTTTGGGGGGATGACTAATGCCTGCACGAACATGTCCAAAATGTGATGGCGATGGTTATATATCAGTCGCCGGCGGAACTTCAACGATTACTTGTCCACGATGCAAGGGAAATGGTGACGTACACGATTGAAGATTTAGTAAAAGTGAAATAAGGCAGAACTAATATACTTTAGTTATGAGATCCCTGAACAATTCTTGTTGAGGGTTTTTTCTTATTTATAAACATTGCGTAAGGAGGGAGCGGATATTCATTCAATCCTGTTGGTGAAAACTCCTGTTGTAATGTAGTGTTTAAAAAGACAATGATCGATCATTTCCCAAATTATAAAAAAGAACCGCTATCCCTTGAGAGATAACGGTTTTTTTATGGGGAATGAGGGACAGTCCCCTATTTCCCGGGGCTCACTTCACGGGGGATATAGAACTTGCCGCCGCCATAGACGGTGATGCCCGTCTGCTTGATGAGCTTTCCGTTTTGGTAATGGAAGTTTTTGTGCGCTGGATAGGCTAGTTTGACTCCGGGTTTTTCAGCCACGAGCACCGGGTTGGCGGCGTTGCTTTGATCGACCCGCACGCTGTAGCCCTTACCTCTGTAAAAGTCGGCTGCGTGAATAAATTTCTCACTGCCTAAGGAACCCAGATCTACCCCCCAATAGCTAGCAACCATCGGAGCAATGTCAGTATTGTTAATCAAGCCAGTCGGCCGTCCTGGGCCGTATGCATACAGAAACACGTCCTCACCGGTATGGCCATAGGTGGTGAACCCCAGCTTTGCCCGTTTTCCAAGCATCCTTGTCAGTTCTTTCCCAACCTGCAATTCACTGCCGGCACGCTTCAGACGCATCCACTCATCACGCCTGAGGTCATCAAGTCCATACAAGCCGGCCACTTCCCGGAGATTAGATCGATCCTTCCGCAGCAGCCACAGAGCGCCCTCCAAAGAGATTTTAGCTTTTTTCAGAGGGGTGATAAACGTTGACGGGTGGCTGACCGCATAGGTCTTGTCCGTCCGCCTGTTTCCGATTGTCAATCCGCTGTTTCCATGATCAGTGACCGCAATAACCAGTGTTTCGCCATCCTTTTTTGCAAAATCAACCGCCGTCTCCACCGCGGCATCAAAGCTTAGAATCTCGCTGACCATCCCAACTGGATCATTCGAATGGGCGGCCCAGTCGACCTTGCTGCCTTCAACGAATAGGAAGAAACCCTCTCTATCCTTCTTCAAAGAGCTTAGAGCCTTACTGGTCATATCAGCCAGACTCGGCTGCTGTGGAAAATACTCGTTACGGTCAATTTCATTGGCAATAGCGTCAGGAGCAAAGACACCCCACAGTTTTCCAGGGCTCGCCTGCTCCATCACTTTTTTCTTATCCACAAATGCATACCCGCTGTTAAAAATGGTCTTCACCAAATTCTCGCCATCACGACGGCTTTCTGGGAGAAGATACTGCAACCCGCCGCCAAGAACCACATCCAGTCCCTGATACACCTGCTGTTCAGCGATATCCTCCATCACAGACCGATTCGCCACATGTGAAGAAAAGGCCGCCGGCGTCGCATGCTGAATGGGAGAGGTCGCCACAATGCCAGTCGCCTTGCCAGCCTTTTGCGCCGCCTCCAAGATTGATGCTGCCGGTACCAGGCTCTGCTCTGGATTCACAGGTCTGCCTGATTCTCCTGACCCTAAACCAATCCCACCTCTTCTATCAGCAGGAGTCATTCCAATCGAATGAACGACCGATTTCCGCCCAGTGGCCAAAGCAGTTCCAGCCGCTGCCGAATCCGTAATGGCTGAATGATAGCTGTAAGTCCTTGCCCCGCCTGCCAGAATGTCATCCAGGGCTAGCCTGCCGCCCTTATACCAGCGGGCAAGAGTTACAGCATCCGAGTTTGTTCCGTCCATGACCATCATGATGAAGTTTTTGGGTTTCTGTACCGTATTTGTATTTGCAAAAATTGTCCCGGGAAAACAGCTGAGAAATGACAAAGATATAAGAAAAACGACGAACCGCTTCATTTAAAATCATCCTTTTACGTAAAGTCATTGATTACATTTTGTAAAAATAGGTAATTTTATTCGTCCTATCTTAAACATCCGCCCTTATTTTTTTACAAATAGTTACATTGTAAAGTTATATTGGTAAAACATCTTTCAATTACCATTAACTTAATATTATTCCAAATGCTAAACTACTCTTATGGAAAAAATAAGTAAGGTGGCGTATTATGATAAATTTTTTCGGTTGGTTTTCTTGTAAGGTGAAAGGTAAACATAAAGTAGATTACTATACAGGCTGCTGCCTGCATTGCAAGAAACAAATTAGAAGAAGAGCTGACCTATAATAATAGTAAAATAATGACGCCGTCACCTCTGCAAATGGGGGAGACGGTTTTTATATAAGGCGCGAGAATTCCCTAACTTCGTAGTAATTAGGGAAAAGGAGCGTATACTGCAGTTGAGTAACAATAAACTTATTAGTCGTTCACTTTAGAGAAAGTAAGTTTGAAAATTGTTGGGTGTTTGAGTAAAAAGTCGGAATTTGTAGATAAAGCTTTCTAACTTTTTAGTTATTTTTACCAATGGGTAGGGTAGATTACCTATAGTTATATCAGTGAAAAGCAAACCTATTGAAAAGTAGGGACGCAAAACTACAGATCTAAAGCAGATAGATGCCAGGATGGCTGGGTTGCCGCAAAAAAGGAGAAAATAGAATGAGTCAATCGAAAGATGTGGATCACGAGTGGGTCATGTTGCTGCTGGAGGCTAAAAGAATAGGGATATCTCCTGAAGAAGTGCGCAGTTTTATACAAGGCAGTCATTCTTTATTCTTATCATCACTAGAGAACGAAAATTCTATTCAGAAAGAGGCTGTTACTCCTACTTTGTAAAAAACACGATTTCCTGATTTAATGAATGAACTTCATGACTTATACATACATAACCAGAAACCCAGAATAATCGTTGCAAAATAGAGGATAGATTAAGACACCATGAATCTATCCTCTATTCTTTTTATAGGAATCAAGTACAATGTAGGCGGAGCACGCTTCTATATCGCTGTTAATGATACGGTCTGATTCCTGCTGGTAATCTTTCTATAAACGGCTGTATCTATATTTTTATCTGGGATTCAGTTATAATAAAAGGTATTATGACGACATAAAAAACACGCATTAGATATGTGTAAATGTAAAGTGAGGTTATGATCATGACAATATTAGTAACGGGCGGTGCTGGCTATATCGGAAGCCACGCAGCTGTGGAACTTTTAGAAAATGGGTATAACATTGTAGTTTTAGACAATTTATCTAATAGTAATATAGAGGCAATCAATAGAGTAAAGGAACTGACAGGCAAGGATTTTCCTTTTTATACAGATGATCTGTTAGACCGTGAAGCGCTTGATAACATCTTTGAAAAACATAATATTGACGCAGTTATGCACTTTGCGGGACTTAAAGCGGTCGGAGAATCGGTCGAGATTCCTTTGAAGTACTACCATAATAACTTAACAGGTACGATCATTCTTTGTGAGGTAATGGCCAAGCACAATGTGAAGAAGCTCGTGTTCAGTTCTTCCGCAACCGTTTACGGCCTGCCGGAAAGTAATCCTATTGATGAGTCTTTCCCATTATCAGCAACGAACCCATATGGCCGTACTAAGCTGATGATCGAAGAGATCCTGCAGGACTTATTCGTTTCGGACAACAGCTGGAGAATTGCGCTGCTTCGTTACTTCAATCCAGTAGGTGCCCATGAGAGCGGCAGAATCGGCGAACATCCGAATGGAATTCCAAATAACCTGACTCCTTACATCACACAGGTAGCGGTTGGCAAACGCGAAAAGCTATCTGTGTTCGGGAATGATTATGATACAGCGGATGGTACGGGTGTGCGTGATTATATTCATGTAACGGATTTGGTAAAAGGACACCTAAAGGCTCTGGAATATCTAGAGAAAAACGAAGGTGTAGAGACCTTTAACCTTGGAACCGGTACAGGCTACAGTGTACTTGATCTGGTTAATGCGTTCAAAGACGTAACCAACCGTGAAATTCCTTACGAAGTGGTGGGACGCCGTGCTGGTGATATCGGAACCTGCTATGCTAATCCGGAAAAGGCAGAAAAAGTACTAGGATGGCGCGCTGAGAAGACGCTGACAGATATGTGCCGGGATTCTTGGAAATGGCAGTCGGACAATCCAAATGGATATGAGTCCTAATATATAGTAGAAACCAGCCCTATTCTAAAAGGATAGGGCTTTTATAATGCTTCTTGTCCCATAACTAAGGAGAGGCTTAAATCATCAGGAAATATGCGGTAAATAGCTAGTTTTTTAGAAGCAGGCACCCGCAATTTCCCCTCCGTTCGAGGTTTTCTGCTATATCGGCTAAATCTATATTTTTCTGACTGATTCGGTTATAATTACATAAGTGTCTACACAACTGCAGCATGATCCTACAAAAACTGACACGACTTTTTCATAATAAAACTAGAAGAGTTTTTATATAAAGGGGAAGTTGTTATGACAATATTGGTTACGGGGGGCGCTGGCTACATTGGGAGCCACGCAGTTGTAGAGCTATTAGAAAATGGATATGATGTAGTCGTTTTAGATAATTTAGCAAACAGCCAAATGAAATCCATTCATCGGGTGAAAGAAATCACCGGCAAGGAGTTCCAGTTCCATTCATGCGACTTATTAGATCGCGCTGGTCTGGAAAACCTATTTAAGATGTATGATTTTGAAGCGGTCATTCACCTGGCAGGGCTTAAAGCGGTCGGAGAATCCGTAAGCATTCCGTTGAAATATTACCATTCAAACTTAACAGGGACCATCAATCTGTGTGAAGTTATGGCTAAACACAATGTGAAAAAGTTAGTTTTTAGTTCATCAGCAACGGTTTACGGTCTCCAGGAAAGGAATCCTATCGATGAGACTTTTCCACTTTCCGCGACAAACCCATACGGGCAGACTAAGCTGATGCTGGAGCAGATATTACAAGACTTGTATGTGTCAAATAACTCCTGGCATATTGCTATGCTGAGATACTTCAATCCAATCGGAGCCCATAAGAGCGGAAGAATCGGTGAAAACCCAAATGGGATCCCAAATAATCTGATGCCGTATATCACTCAGGTTGCAATTGGGAAAAGAGATAAGCTTTCTGTATTTGGGGATGATTATGAAACCCACGATGGCACGGGTGTACGGGATTATATTCATATTACCGACCTGGCAAAAGGCCACGTAAAGGCGCTTCAGTATGTGGAGAAAAATGCCGGAGTCGAAGCGTTTAATCTTGGAACCGGTACTGGTTACAGTGTACTGGATTTAGTGAAAACGTTCAGCAAGGTTAATAATCTGACAATCCCTTACGAAGTAATAGACCGTCGTCCCGGCGATATTGCAGTCAGCTATGCAAGTCCTGCCAAAGCAGAGAAGATGCTTGAGTGGAGGGCAGAGCAGGACCTGGCTGAAATGTGCAGGGATTCCTGGAGATGGCAGTCAAATAATCCGGATGGATATGCTGGATGAACAGTGATTATGCAAGTGGTTGTTAATTAAAGGAGAATACGTATGTTTGATATATATAAGGAAATGTGGGATCGCCGGAAGATGATCCATGCATTATCCTTACATGAGATAAAAAAAGAATACGCCGGCACGGTACTGGGCTCTATTTGGGGCCTGGTGACGCCTCTTTTGAGAATTGCGGTGTACTGGTTTGTATTTAGTATAGGCAATAGGGTGGCAGAACCTGTCGGAGGGGCCCCTTATACGGCATGGCTGGCAATCGGCATGGTGGCCTGGTTCTTATTGAATGACGGCTTCAAGCTTTCCCAGAAATCGTTCAGGAGCAAAAGAAGCATCATAAAGAATACGCCGTTTCCAATAGCTATTCTGCCTGCGGTGCAGATTATGTTTTCATTTTATACACATCTTATATTATTGGTCGTGATTCTGATCACGCTTGCTGTCGCCCTGCAAACCGTCTCGGTGTACTGGCTGCAGGTTATTTACTATGATTTTGCAGCGGTTATGCTGCTGCTCGCCCTTGGGTCTGTGACAGCCCCGCTTGTTGCGATCAGTAAGGACTTCGGGCGCTTTTTGGATACGGTGCTGATCTTTTTATTTTGGATGACACCGATATTATGGTCCGTGGAAAATGCAGGTCGGTTTGCAAACGTAGTTAAATTAAATCCGTTCCATTACATTGTTCAGGGCTATCGAGATTCTATTCTGTATCATTCCGGCTTTTGGGAACACCCTCTCTACACCCTATACTTTTGGGTCGTAGTGCTTGTGTTATTCATTCTGGGGAATTACTTGTTCAAACGGATGAAACCTATATTCCTGGATATCATGTAATCTTTAACTCGCGAAAGGCTGATTTAGATGGATGTAGCAGTTAGCGTAAAACATATTACGAAAAAATATAAACTATACGACGATAAATGGGGTCCTATTAAAGAGGTTGTTACAAAAAAACCGCTCCATAGGGAGTTCTTGGCGCTGAACGACGTTTCTCTTGATTTTCCAAAAGGAGAAGCGATCGGTGTCCTCGGGACAAATGGTTCGGGAAAATCCACTCTTCTCAAGATTATCACGGGTATTGCTGATCCTACTTCAGGTACTGTGGATGTGAACGGTGCCCTCGTATTCCTGGATGTGAGTTCAGGGATTGATCCAGAAATGAGCGGTTATGACAACATCTTTATGAAGGGTGTTTTATTAGGCTACTCTAAAGAGGAAATGATGGAGAAGGTGGATGACATCATCGAATTCTCGGAACTTGGCGATTTTATTAACCAGCCTGTTAAAAACTATTCTTCCGGGATGAGAGCGAAGCTGGGCTTTGCGATTTCTGTTAATGTTAATCCGGATATCCTTATTGTTGATGAAGCACTGGCTGTCGGGGACTCCATGTTCCGTGCGAAGTGTATGAATAAAATGAATGAGTTCAAGGAACAAGGAAAGACGATCATCTTTGTCAGTCACGACAAAAATGCCGTTGAATCCTTCTGTTCTAGAGCTGCCTGGATTAATAAAGGTGAGCTAATAACGTATGGTGACTCGAAGCAGGTCGCTTCTATTTACAATGAATTCATGAGCGGCAAAAAAAAGCTCGAAGAAATTCGTTCTGAATTGGAATTCAGCCACAGTATTGAAAAAGTTCAGTATGAGGTAACGGATGAGGGGCTGGCCATGACATTAGAAGGCTATCTTTATGGAAGAAATGGAGTTCAATCTTTTGAATTTATGTTAAAGGACAGCCGTACTGGTGAAACTATCTCAAAAGAAATCCGGCCAATACCGTACAGAGGACAGTCTTCACTTCCGAATGAAGTACAGGAAAAAGCAGGATTTTCTCTTACCTTTAGTGAAAAAGAGTTCCCGTCCTTCTTTAAACCGGGAAGCTATACATTCGGTGTCCGTTATACGCAGGCTGACGTTCAATCACAATTTTCGTTATGGGCTGGAAATGTCGAACTAGACGGTGAAGAAGACGCGAGAGGCCGCTTTATTTATAAGGTACGGGTTAATAAAAATCAATTGAACATGACAGTTGAAAATGCAGACAAACTGCAGCAGCAGATGAATAAAATATGGTTTAAAGACAGCTCTCTTCATATGGAAGGCGTAGCTTTTGTGAGAGGATATGAAGTGCCCGCTCCAGAAACAGCGACTGTCCAATTACATTTGATAAACCTCGGGACCTTTGAAGAAAGAATCTACCCTGCAGCTGTTGAATGGACAGACGAAATTACAGAGAATCCCTCTTTCAATCCACAGGGGAAAAACTACAATTACTCTCAATTTTCCGCAGTGATTCAGTTAGCTGACCTTGAAAATGGCGAGTATGAATACCGGTTGACATACAAAATGAATTCTCAGCCCCATCATGAATTAAACACACTGGTATGGGCTTCTAAAAGTAAAGAGTACCCTGCAGAGCCTCATGTAATGGGGAACCGTGCTGCGGTTGTTCATACAGAAACAAAATATCTCCGTATGGAAATAAAGGCTCTTTTCTAAAAAATGTTATTTTTTAATAAGTTCTGTGAACCTATTCTATTGTTAAACAGGTTGATTGGAACGTAAGGTGCGAGACTCTTTGATCCAGCTGCAAGCTGAGACCCTCGAGTCATAAGCCAATCCGTCTATGGGGAGAAAAGCACACCCCACAGCCTGCTCGTCTTATGCTTGGCTGACGCATAAGTGCGACTAAGCTTCTGTCTTCACTGTCGTTCGCCAATCAGCAAGTCTTCTTTATCGGGTCTCTGCCTGCTACTTTGTTTCCCATTTTATATCTATTGGGATTAACACCAAGCTTTAATATTTATATGGTGGGCAGGCACCGCTTTCCGCTTTTCTGGGCGGGAGCAGCGGGACAGGTGAGACCCCACAGGCGAAGCCGAGGAGGCTCAGCGCCCGCCCCGCGGAAAGCGAGCATCCTGAAGTGGAAATCACCCCCCCTTGTGCAATAACAACAAAGTTTACGAAAACAGCCGTATTAAAAGACGTTTAATCGCGTTTTTTACTCTGTTTTGTGAAAAACAGCATGAACGAGAAAGCGACAAACTAATGAAAAAGTTCGATTTGTGATTTGCCAGGAAAATCGGGGTATATTAAGCAGAGAATGAAGTGGATCAAGATTTTCCCTTTCCTATCGGTCTCTAAGCGGACTTAAGAGGTCCGGATCCAGCTGGATGTTTAAAGGGATCTCTAAATACGATAATGAGGAGTATAGGTATGCCAAAGAAAAACATCGTTTTTATGTTAAATGAATACAATGGCCACGGTGGTGCACAGCGGGTAGCCTCCATTTTAGCGGATGAGTTTATACAGGATGGACATTCTGTGGCAATTTTAAGTATAAATGAACAGCCCAATGAGCCGAGTTATTTTTCCAGTGATATTCCGGTACATGTGGTACACCAGAATGGATATCGAGCCACGCTTCCTAAAGCCATCTCAACGAATTTAAAAGCACTCAGATTTAAAACAGTCAATGCGGAATTAAAAAGGCGCCGGCAGCTTGTCAAAAGACGTAAGGAAGTGGAAGCATTCTTTGACGCCTACGGAAATGAAGAAGTCTTTGTCATAGCTGTACAGGTCTGGGGAATGCAGTGGATCGAGCCGCTTATGTATAGACCGAATATCAAAATAATCGGCCAGAGCCATGAAAGCTATCTTGCTTCCAAAGATTCTCATCGCTATAAGAGGATCCTCAAATATTATCGTCAAGTAGCGAAGTTTTTACTCCTTACACAAAAAGATGCGGCTCATTTTGAAAGCCAGGGCTTCTCAAACGCTGCTGTGATGTATAACCCAACACCATTCCGAAAACAAATCGAGCCGCAGGAGCTATATAGTCACAAGACGATTGTTTCTACGGGCAGACTTGTAGACGGAAAAGCATTCGATGTTCTGATCGAAGCCTTTGCACATGCCTCAAAGGAGCTTCCTGACTGGAAACTCCATATCTACGGAGATGGACCGGAAAAAAAGTCTCTTCAAACACTGATTAAGATTCTCGGAATGGAAGACCGGATCTCTCTTAAAGGACAGACCAAAGATATTCAAGGTGCTCTATCCGCATCCAGCTTCTTTGTTCTTTCATCAAAAGCGGAAGGGCTGCCAATGTCTCTGATTGAAGCCCAATCGTGCGGACTTCCATGTATCTCAACAGATTGTGCTCCTGGAATCCGTGAAATCGTAAGTGACTATAATAATGGGTATGTCACACCTGTTGATGATGTGCCGCTGCTATCACGCCAAATCAAGCGGCTGGCGCAGGATCAAGAAACATTCCTAAAATTCAGCGAGCATTCATTTGAAAGCAGTGCGAGATTCGATAAAGAATATATTAAATCTCAATGGTATGACTTATTCGAAGAACTGGGAGGACAGAAAAATGAACAACAACACCATGAAGCATGATCTACCTTCACCTAAACTCTCAGTGGTCGTCATTGCCTTTAATAATGAATTGTACGTCGAAGAAGCGCTGGAATCCTTACATGAACAGACCTTTGATGATATGGAGGTTGTGGTCGTCAATGATAAATCTACCGACAGAACAGGTGAGCTGATCGACAGATTTATAGCGGACAAACCAAAGTTCAAGGCGGTTCATCTCGAGGTAAACAGCGGTGGCTGCAGTACGCCCCGTAATACTGGTATTGCCCACACTACAGGGCAATATGTGATGTTCCTTGACGGGGATGACTGGTACACTATCGATGCCTGTGAAAAAATGGTGGCTGCCATTGAAAGAACCGATTCTGACTTTGTCGGCGGCCAGGTAATCCGGACTAATAATTATGAAATCTGGTACCATAGACAAATTTATAATACAGAACGGACAAATATTAATATCCGTGAATTCAGCATGATGCTGTTTGACAGCTTATCGGTCAATAAGATTTATAAGCGCTCATTCTTGGATAAAAATAAACTGCGTTTCCCGGAAGGTATTCATTATGAGGATGTCGTGTTTACCGGGAAGGCCTATTTCCTGGCTGATTCGTTCAGTATCATTCCAGAACCAGTGTATTATTGGCGTGTTGTTGAAAATGCAGACGTTAAATCGATCACAAACCGAAGACATGAATTCGATAATTTTAAAAATAGGATCGTGGCTCACCGTCTCTTTGACCAATTCCTTCGCGACAATGGAGACATTCTTTATCAGGCAAATAAAAACAATAAGTTTTTACGTCACGATTTAAAGCTGTATACAAATGATTATCTGGAATTTGATGAAGAATATAAAAGCAAGTTCCATGCCCTAATCTATGAATATATGCATGAAGTGATGGATGCGTACGCCTTTATCAGGCTCCCGGAAAAAGAGCGGATCATGTATTATCTGCTGTATATCGGGGACAAAGAAGGCTTCCAGGATTATATCTCTTATAAGAATGGTCTCCCGACAAGCGTGCCAAGAATATATGCTGAAGGCGGTTCGTACTATTTTAAGACCTTCATGGAAGGGAATCTTCATGAGAAATTCCTTCGTGTCGAGGATCTTGAATTTACCATTTCCATTCATGACCTCGAACTGACGAATGATACGTTCTCTTTCAATGGACAATCCAGCATGGAATCAATTGAGAATTCAGAGGTTTATTATTTTTGGACCCTGAAAAACAGGCAGACCAAAGCCCTAGTTTACTCGAAAGCGGGTGCTGATGGCCGTACAGTATTTTCGCTGCGGGATGTAACACCTGGTAATTACTATTTATTCCTTCATGTCAGCCATCAAGGAACACTGCACCGGATTCTTGTTAAAAAGCCGGTCATCGAGCATCTGCCTAATATCCGAGTGAAGGACAGCAGCCTGTCTAAACAGTTCTTTGTAAATAACAAGAACTCATTTGCTATCAAAGTATTGCCGCTTCGGAAAAAGGATCAAGCGAGGTGGCTGCTGCATCGCGGGAAAATTGCTGACCCTAATAATCCGGGAATTCTTGAAAAAACATTCAGCGGCTATGCAAAAAAATTCTTTAAGAAGCTGTCCCTGCGTCCTAACTGGGTGCTCTTTGAAAGTCATATGGGGAAGCAGTACAGTGATAGTCCGAAATATATATATGAAGAAATGCTGAAGACTCATCCGAATTATAAATTCATCTGGTCCTTTGAAAATCCAGACGCCGTAGAACTGCCGGGCAAGGCGATAAAGGTAAAGAGAAAGTCATTAAAGCACTTCTATTATCTAATCCGTTCTAAATTCTGGGTGGACAATCAAGGAATCGCCCATCTGGTGCGCAAGAAAAAAGACCAGGTATATGTACAGACATGGCACGGAACACCGCTGAAAAGGATGGGCTATGACCAGAAGAAACTGCCTTCTGCAGAAGAGCTGGCTAAGCTGAAGGTTCAGACGAATGCCTGGAATTACTTTGTATCACCTAACCCATACAGCACAGAGATTTTTAGAAGAGCCTTTAGATATGTGGGCGAAATCATCGAATCCGGATATCCAAGGAATGATATTTTGATTACTCAGCCGCAGGATGTAGTCAAGAAAGTGAGAAATCACTTCCGTATTCCTGAGGGTAAAAAAGTAACTCTGTTTGCGCCGACATTCCGTGATTGGGATCCAAATTCATTCCAAAAGACGCTGAGGGATATTCAGACCCTAAGCAAATCGGTTAATGAGAATTCAGTGGTATTATTGCGTCTTCACTATTTATTGTCATCGAGAATATCGAATCAGGACCTGCCGCCAAATATCATTAATGCATCGACGTATCAGGATATCTCTGAACTATATTTAATCTCTGACAACCTAGTGACGGACTATTCGTCTGTTATGTTTGATTATGCTCTATTGAAACGTCCTATTATTCTGTATACGTACGACCTTGAGGAGTATCTTTCTCGCAGGGGAACATATTTTGACCTTGTCAAAAAAGCACCAGGACCGGTATGCGGTGACATTGAGGAAGTCGTATTCTACCTGAACAATTCTCAAAGCTTGAACGAATATAATGAGGCTTTGAATCGGTTCTCCTCAGAGTTCGGCAGCATAGAGGATGGACAGGCTTCACGGAAGGTCATTTCAAGAGTTTTCGACTGATAATGAAAAAAAGAGCCTGCACTATGCTGCTCTTTTTTCATTTACCATAAGAATGCGAGGTGAGAAGGATGGCGGCACTGGTTTCCATCGTGATCCCAGTTTACAATGCAGCTCCATATCTGGAGGCCTGTTTGAAGTCGGTTCTTAGGCAAACGTATCAATCATTAGAGGTCCTAATCATAAACGATGGATCAACAGATGAAAGTGAAGAAATTGTAAAACGGTTTACAACGGCCGATTCAAGGTTAAGCCTATATTCACAGGAAAACCATGGATTGGGTTATACGCGAAACAGAGGTATCAGCTTATGCAGCGGAGCCTATGTCTTCTTTTTAGATAGTGATGACCTAATACCGGAGAAGGCTATTGAATCTCTGGTAATTCCAGCAGAAACGCATCAGGCAGACTATGCGGTTGGGAAGGTCATGCGCTTAACGGAGGAACGCCGCTATATCCCTAAACGGCATGCCGACTTCGGCTTATACAATAAAGACGAGTCTGTTACGATTCATGAAAGGCCTGAAATGCTGCAGGACAGCATTGCCTGTAACAAGCTTTGGAAAAGGGAGTTCTTAGTCCAACAGAACTTGCTGTTTACTGAAGGAAAGTACTATGAAGATTTGAATATGACGATGAGAGCGGCTGTTTTGGCAAAAAAGATCGCTGTGACCCGGGAAGTAGTCTACCTCTGGAGGGTGAGGGAGGATGAAAATAAACCTTCCATCACCCAGCAGCAGATGAAACTGCAAAATACACAGGACCGCTTGCGGGCGCTGCTATTGAATAGAAAGTGGCTGGTTCAATCCGCTATTGAACCGCGGATTATTTCCGAACATGATTTGAAAAGTCTGCTGGACGTGGTCCGGCTTCACGTCATCAAGTATTCACTCGTTCAGCCGGCAGAGCGGGAAGAATGGCAGAGAGAGATTTCTTCCTTTTTACAGCAGATTCCAGAGGATGCGGCTGTTAAACTGCCCCGTAAGGAAAGAACTCTCTATGCTTTGCTGAAGGAAAAGAATTATGGAGATCTCCTGCTTTTTTCAGAAATGTATACAAACACTGAAACCCGTCCTATTGTGAAGCAGAATGGGGCAAGGTTTGAGCTTCAGGGTGAAAATAATGTGTATGATGTAACCCCGGATCTTAAACCGAAAATTGTAGTAAACGAAATAACAAGAAGTGAGATGAATTGGGAGCTGCGTGGGAGCGTTATAGTTCCTAAGGCCTCATTGCCAGTCGATGCAGCTTTTTATGGTGTGGGGAGAGCTGGGTCTGGTTCAAGTGTGAGCCAGCCTATCAGTTTGGAACAGGCCGATGTAAGTGGACTCTATCCATACGAGACACAATCGTTTACGGTCAATCTGAATCCTAAATTGTATAGGGAAGAAGCAGTATATGATTTTTATTTCAGCCTAATCGGCAATGATGCGGACGAGCACCAAGAAGCAAGGGTAAGAATCCACCCATCTGCTATCAAGGACCGGCATATCCTAAAATTGCAGAACAGCGTACTAACCCTATACCGAACCAAGCAGGGAAACCTAAGCTTGCGAAGCCAAAAGAACACACTCAAACAAAAAGTCAAAACCCTTATAAAGAAAATCCTGAAATAACCCGGGGGACTGTCCCCATTTCCCGTTATTTCCCGAAACACAAAACAACCGTTATCCCTTGCAGGATAACGGTTTTCCTTTTGGGAAATCGGGGACAGTCCCCAATTTCCCAAATAAATAACCCTGCAGCGGGCAGAAGCGGCTGCGGGGTCACAAAAATTGGGTGTCATTAGATTAGACGAGGCGGGTGTTATTTTGGTTTCATTATATTAAAATATTTTAGAGATATGGGAGGCTACTATCAGCGAGAAAAAAGTTAATAGGTTTTATAACAGCCCAACAGAGAGTATGCAAAGGCAGACTCTCTTGTTACTTTAGGCATTTTTTTGATTATAAATTATTTCATATCAATAATAACTCGTTCGTTATTTTTTTCGTACTGATTTTCAGCAAACACAGACTTTGCTATATTACCAATTGTATTAGTCGAGACAGCATCTAGTGTTCCTCCAAGTACTCCACCAGCTAGAGGGACCATTTTACCAAGGTTGATGATTCCCTTTTGTCCAAACTTAGTTACTAAGCGGAATCCAACAGCTTGATTAATTTTTTTTATAATTTCAAAAGGGATTTTTTTAATTCCATTCATTGCAAGCTTTTTTCCTATTTGGATACCTGCATTTTTAAGTATATCTTTTGCACCATTCCCTGCTAAACAAACATAAACAAACGTTTTAACTTGATCATCCCGAACGTCATACCCTTTCATATGGGCAATAGCTGCAACCATTCTTACTTGGACTAATAAGATACTCGTTAAATTAGCGGGAATGGCAACAGGTAATGTTACAATTCCACCCAGTCCCGTAAGAAAACCAGCAGTTGCACTTTTAGTATTCTGCCATCTTATTAGACTATTAATTTGATTCTCTAAGGAACCACTTTTACTTAAATAATTTTCCGCAAGTTCAATGGAAGTATCCATTCCAGGTATACCTCCATTGATTGCTTTATCGTAGGACCAATCTAATGCCTTCATAATTGCATCTTGTGTAATGGACTTTTTTGCTTCAGTCATTTTTTCACCTTTACCCTCTTTTGTAAAATTCTGTAGGACATACCATAAATTATAAAAGAAAAAACAATTTTTTCCACAACTTTTTTATAATTTAAGGATAATGGTTTGAAAAATAGTTGCCCGGGAATCAAATATTGTGGTTGATAGTCAGTCCGCTGAAAAAAATGTGATCTAATACTAGGAAGTGCTTTCCTAGATGAAGAGATTTTACAAAAAGTAAATCAACACCTTAGTAAAACGGATGACAATAGCAAAGAAGGATATTCCCGTATCCAAAGTAAACTGGCTGATGGGGGAATTAATATTCCAATATGGGTCGAGATTATGAAACTTTTGGTTCAAAATACAAATCCTCATGAAAGTATTAGTAAACTGGATATGGAGTTTCATACTTCTTTTCTAAGGTTTAGAGGTATTGCTAAAAAGTTTTTAATGGAGATAAAGTTTGAAATTGATTTGTTGCCGCTTAGGGGAGAAAATAGAGCCTTATATTTTAAAGTGGCCAAAATGAAGCCGCTTAATGAGGATTGGATCAAGACTAAAATTTTAAATAGTCCACCTCTACTGTCATATATAAAAGGCAATATGATTATTAATCTCAATAAATTTGACGTAGTAAGGAAAGTCCCTTTGGAAAACATAAAACATTTTGAACTTAAGGACGACAAACTCTGGGTGAGACTGGGCTTATAAACACATGTTACTAACACTCGAGACTTTATTAATGGGAATTGCTCCTTTAACTCATCACAAGTCAAATGAGCCCTTCTACTCAGAAGGGCCGTTTTTGCGGATGGAATAGAATTCGGGATCATTATGATCCAAGATTCCTAACGTTTCGGTATCCACATCATCTAAATCCGAACCAAGTTCATAGTCGAATTGGTCATTTTTAAATATATTTTCATACATTTTTTTGAATGGATTCATATAAGCACCTCATGATAGAAAGACTCTTCTAAGTATGCCCAAAAATAAACTCCATCATAATGAAAATTAACTGCACAAAACAATTTTGCTGCACCAATAAAATTTTACTTATAAGATGAGTGTCACGGGTTTAGTATATTTTAATCCCGTTAAACACTTTGGTTTACTGAAATGGCTTATAATTTCTATATATAAAACTTTTTCAGGAAATTGGAGCGATATATGAGAAAAGGGATTTTATTGACATGTACCTTGTTAATAATACTGTTTATAACCGGCTGCAGGCAGGAGGGTGAAAAGAGTAAGAAAGAAATGAAAGAACTTGCTTCACAGGTAGCGATTGAATATTTAAAAGTGCGTGAGGGAAAAGATTTTATAGTCGATGAAGTGGAATTTTCCGACGGGACTGGCTTAACAGATGTATTTGTATATGGCCACCTAAGAGGGAAAAAAGACGAAAAGATGTCTGTACTAATGGACTATGAAAACGATTTCAAAGTAGCCAGTATTCAGAAATACTGAATAGAATCAAGGGAGCCAGAAGTTTAGAGAATAAGAGGAGTTATTTATGTTTTTTCTACAAATGGCAGGTTTTCCGGGGTCAGGAAAATCAACTCTTTCCAAAGAAATTTCAAAACGTACAGGTGCAATCATCGTAGATCACGATGTTGTTAAATCCGCACTGTTAACCTCAATTGGGGACAATCGAATTGATAATAGGGCTGTTGGAGCTATTTCCTATACTATTGAATGGGCGCTGATAGATTCTCATCTATCCACCGGGCATAGCGTTATACTCGACAGTCCCTGTTTCTATCCAGAAATGGTTGAAAAGGGTGTGAAATTGTCTGAAAAGCACAAGGCAAAATATAAGTATGTTGAATGTTATTTAAATGATATAAACGTTGTACAACAAAGATTAAAAAACCGTGAACGCGTGAAAAGCCAGATACAGCAAGTGGAATCAGAGGCTGCTTTTTTTCACTGGGTGGAAAATAGCAAAAGACCAGACACTCATGAATATCTTGTGATCGATTCAAGAAAACCATTAGACAGTTACATAAATGACGTAATTACATATATTCACACATGAATAAGAGCTGGGAGATCTTTCTCCCAGCTCTTTTTGCAACTCTTATTCAGTTTCTTTAAGCTTAAAATACTTTGATGTACGCAGAACATTATCAAGGTTGTCATAAACAGCAAATCGATAGCTTTCTTTTGCTTCCATATCATTCTTGTTCACAGTAAAGGAAGCTGTGTCATCTGCTCCGTCTTTCCAGACAGCTTTAACTTCCTTTCCGTCCTTGCTCATAATCTTGGCATACTTAGGCGCACCTTTTACAAAGATTTCATAATGATCGGCTGTAAAAGTCGTTTTTTGAATCTTAATTGTAGGATATAGACCAAGATGATAATCCTTGGTTGGCTCATCGATCAGGCCGGGAATAGAATCTCCTGCATATCTCTTTCCGTGAAGCAGATCGTATTGCAGAACATGCAGGTCTTCCATTTCCTTCGTCTGCTTGCCCATTTGTTTCTGCCACTTCGTATAAGGAACCACAGCATCACCTTGTGCACGCATTTTATCAAGGATAGCTGTTACTGTATTCCCTTTTACACCTGCCATCTCCAATGAAATGGCGCCGAATTGGTTTGGTGAAAGATCAAGTTTTTTCGATTTGTTCCCTTCAGAGCTCCAGATGAAATATGGAACATCATGTGTTTTAATGAAGTCTTCATAATCATTAAGCATATTATTCGCAATTTGAGTTCCCTGTGCTCCAAATACTTGATTGTTGTTTCCGAAGGTTGGATAATGGTCACCCCAGAATACAAGAATCGTAGGTTCATCTCTCTTTTTAAGTTCTTCAATCAGGCGGCCGAGCTCCTGGTCGACACTGTGCATTTTTTCTGTGTATTTATTTAAATACTGTCTTGTAATATCAGGCAGAGTGCCTTTTTTTAAGAACTTAGAATCCGGCTGCGGTTTATACGGCTGATGTGCCTCAGCAGAAACAGCATGGATGAAGTCTTTGCCCTTCGTATGATCTAGGGCTTCTAATGTAGAATTCGTGATCGAGTTATCTTTAGGGAAGCCCCAGCCGGATCCATTCGCATGATCGAGATCCATGAATTCCCCTGATATGAACTGATTAAAGCCGAGAAGGCGATAGACGGACTGACGCTGATAATACCAGCCGTAATAAGAGTGAATAGCTGTTGTATCGTAGCCAGCATCACGGAAAGCATAAGCAACGGATGGAAGCGGCTTTTTAACATACAGCTGATAAGCCACATAGTTATCCGGCATGAACTGTCTGCTTAATCCTGTCAAAGCCTCAAACTCCACATTGGCTGTTCCTCCGCCAAACTCAGGGGAGTACATCGTTCCATGAAGAGATTCGTTATAGAGCTTGTGGAAATTTGGAATTGGATCCTGGGTAAAGTGCTGCTTACCAAAATGATAAGGATCCGTAAAGGCCTCACTCATCAGGAAAATCACATTCGGTTTTTCACCGGATTTTCCGGCAGCCGGTTTATACTCTTTCCCGAAGGATTCGACTGTTTTCTTGGAATAACCCGCTGGTGGTGCTATTTGAGTCTGCTTAGCCAGCATAGCGAAGTTTCCGAACAAACCATTCCGCATCGTACCGACTTCCTGCTGCCACCAGGTATTTTGAAATTGTACCTTTTCCATAGGAGAAACAGGATAGTCTGTCCAGACAACTGCCAAAAAGCCGCCTGATAAAACGAAAATGGCTGCTTTGAAAATCCAGTTTTCTTTAAACTTAGGAATTAGTAAGAAGATAACCACCACTACAGCAATAACTCCGACGATAACACCAATGATAAGTGGTATATTAAGGTCGACTGGGTTATCCAGCCCTTTCAGCTCATTTAATAGAGCGAAATCACCCACAGCTATGGGTGAATTACGAATTTCAATTTTAATTTTATTCGCTACCGCAAAAAAGATTAAAATCCCGCTTAATAGGAAGCTCGTAAACATATACCATTTGCGGGGGAGGATATACAGGACATTAAACAAGGCAACAAGGAGAAGGATGTTTAAGGCAAACCTCTTTGTAAATTCCGTCGTCCAATCTCCAAAGGGCATGGTGAGTGCTTCCCGCACAATGATTTCACTCACAACAAGAGTGAGAATCGGAAGGCCTATCATAAAAAATAATGTTAACAGCTGGACAGCCATCTTTTTATAAAGTACCCGTGAACGGGGTTCTCTTTTCCTCTGTGGCTGTATATCTTGATTCATGTTAGGAGAAGGGTCCATTGACAAAACTTATTCCCTCATTTCTATTGATAGCATTATAAAAAAACTATTTACTATTATAACATTTTCTAACCTTAATTTTTTCTTAAAATTTTTGCAGATTTTACATTAAATTAATATATTTTCCTATGGAAGTGACAAGAAGTGAAGGCAATTCAAACCCAAACTTGCGTTGTCTCCCAAATAAAAAAGCCAGCATTTCTGCTGACTTATAATGCCTTGGGCTTCGTAAAAGGTATATACCCGTAGGTCCCGCTAAAGTTGATAAGGTATCCTAGCTGTTCATCTACGGATATATAAGAAAGGGTCTGACCTTTACCTAATGTTCCAATTCTGACTGACTTCCCAGACACTAAGGCGGTAACTTGTGTTTCTGCCAATGTAACAACTTTTCCTATTGTTGGCTTACCGGCTACTGGCACAGTAGAAGGGGGAGTTCTAAATGTTAGATTCAGCTTTTTTATATAGGATTTTGCACCGGCAGTCTGCACTTCGAAGTAATATGGATTAAAGCTTTTGACATAGGAAAAAATTCCGCCTTTTTTTAAATCACCGGTTTTAACAAAAGAGCCTTTAACACTTTTATATAGTGTTATATCTTTAGCAGCTGTGAAAATGGTACTGGAATTACTCTTCGTATGGTATTTGTGAACGATCGCTGAAATGTCCGCAATCACTTTTTGTGATTTTTCGTAGCTGAATTGTTTAGTCATGATGGATAGAGTGTACGGTACCGAATGGTAGACGACCCCCGTATCGTTATAAATGTTTAAATTTGGGATCATTCCGACTTTGTGTGCAACAGGGACTTTAGGAATTCCCTTTGGGATAGTTGTGTTATAGTCTGTTTTCTTCAGCCATTCAACAACCTCTCCAGCAAGACTGCTGGTTTCTGCTAGCTTGTAAAGGCGTGTAGTATAGATGGCTAAGTCATCTGCTGAAGTAATATTTTCTCCTTTCGGATATGCGTACTTGCCGCCAATGCTTTTCATATAATTTATGAAATTCTGCTTTCCAACCTTTTCCCGCAGCATAACAAAGGCGATGTTATCACTGTGAACCATAGCTTTCTGTAATAAGTCTTTAATTGTGTAGCGGGTACCTGTTTTGCTGTATTGGATCACGCCGCTGCCGCCATTATAGTGATAGCTCTTATATGTCAGCTTTTCTGATAAATTAAGTTTTTTCTTGTCAGCCAGCTCTATCACATAAAGGGCAAGGGGAAGCTTAATCGTACTGGCGGCTCTCGAAGTCTTAGAGCTGGACATAACCACTTTATCGCCACTTACCAGATTTGTATATTTAAGAGTCACAAGGGGGCTGTTTTTTCCTAAGTATTTTTGAATATCTTTGGTCATGCTGCTTTGAAGAGACTCAGCCGCCAGCTGTTGAGAGGGGCTGATTAAAAGAACGACACACATTAGAACTAAAGCAAATATTTTTTTCACTCGCAATATCTCCTTATCTAAGGTAATTAAGCTATTAATATGAATAACTAAGAAAAAAAGACTGCTGAATCAGCAGTCCTGGATTAAATTTAATTAAAGTTCTGTGATGCGACGTACCAATATCCTTTAATTCCCTGTATCTGAACCCGATACCAGTTAAATAAATTGGTATCGTTATAAGTATCTTCTACACCGGCTTTATCAATGGTAACGATTGTATCTTTGGTCAATGCTGAACCAGTATCGCCCGTTTTTGAAGGTATAACTCTATACTTGACTCCCTTTTTAAGGGTGAAGGTATCTTTCGCCTTATACAGCTGAGTGGATTTGGTCTGTCTGCTGGTTGTATAAGACTTGGAAGCATCTAAGTACCATCCAAGGGTCTGGGAGTTTTGAATGAAAGCAACGTTCTTTTTATCCAAAATCTCGGCCGGAACGTCGGCCGACCCTATGATGTAATTGTAAATATCGACCTGGTACGGCTTAGTGCCTGAACGGTTCGGGTCATTGGTGTAAGATATTCCGTTATAAGCGAGGACTGCAAAGTACCAATCCTCAAGAATCATTTTATTATGGGTGTTGATTGTTGGAATGTGTATTCCTGTGTAGTTCCATTTTTCTAAAAGAATTTGAATTCCTAATTCAATATTTTTATCAATGTTATATCTCGCTTGGTCAAGTGCAGCGTCGGAAATACCAGTGCCTTTCGTTACTTGCATGATGCCGAATCCGCCATCATTATGGGATGAATTCATAAAAGGTTTACCTGTAGTATCAAATTGCTTAAATCCGCTCTCTTTTAAAGCAACAGCTTTAACAATTTCCGGTGGAACACCATGTTTGATAGCTGCTGACGTTAATTTTTGCTTAATCTGCGCGGGTGATAGTTCGAACATTGAATTCACTCGTTTATTTAGCAGAGCCTTCTCAGATGTGGTATATAAACTACTATCTGAAATGGTTTTTATAAGATCGGGTACTCCCTTTGCTGAAACTCCTGGATTAACCAGTCGATCGAGCAGAATCATTTGCTTTTCAAGTTCATAGTATGTTGCCAGCTTTCCCGTTTTTTTCTTGGTTGCAAGATCACTGTACAATTTGTTAAATTCAGCATTCAATGCCGTTTTGTAAGCTGCTTGAGGCACCTCATGACGGTTAACCATCACGTATTTAAAGTGAGGAGCTACACTATCCGATGACAGCTTTATTTTTTTGTTAGCTTCTAAGATTGCCTTTTTAACAGTGATACCTTTTGAATAATCGCTTTGAGTTTTTTTAGCTTTAACAGAGTATAAACTCTCAATCTTCTTTTTGATTGTAGAGGGCGATACTTTGCTTAGATTGCGTGACTGGTCATCAAGCGCTGAACTAAAGGTTAAAAGGAGATTAGTATCGGCTTTGCCGGCCTTTGTATTAACCTCAATTTGATTCCTGTATTTATCGAGATTTTTACCACCTAGTACAGCAGCAATATAATTGTCGCCGCGTACAATTGATTCATTAATCGTTTTAATTGTGGATGCGTATGTTTTTTTTTGAGCTGCAGTGAGCTTTTTAAGAGCGTAATCTCGTTTTGTTTTGGCGTTTTTAAGTTCCGTTGAAGGAATATTCGATCCTGTGGCTCCTTTTCCGCTAGTATAAATGTCTAGCTTTGTAGCAGCAGAGCTTGCATCTTTCAGAACAGTGGGGGCAGCTGCCTGGGCCCGCTCAGGCAAAAACACAAACGCGGCAATCAAAAGGCTTAATAATATGTACAAATGGTTCTTCTTCAATTTCCAGTATCCTCCTAGTTTTCGTATTCTCTCATTATACGAGAAACTATGCACAAAGTATCATATAAAATCTAAAACTATTGAAAATTAGGAGTAGAGAACTAGCCGGGAAATAGGGGACAGTCCCCGCAAAAAACAAGCAAAAACCGCGATCCTATAAGGATTGCGGTTCTGGGAAATGGGGGACTGTCCCCAAACGTTTCTCTGCCAATATTTTTTCGATAGCCGGATATTGTTTGTATCTGCTTGATTGCTGCTGCAGTTTGTCGTAGGCCTCGAGTTTCTCCTGGGCCGCCGCCTGGTTTCCTGCAGTAATTTGTTTTTCTGCTTCTGTTAGTAATGCAAGACGGTCTAACGCGTATTTGCTCGCAGCAGAAATGGCAGCAACAGGTTTTAGGTATTTCTGGTCAAATAATTGTTTTACATGATTCCCATAAAGTACAGGCTGGGCTTTTTGAGCCTTCATGACAGCTGAAGCAAGCTGCTTATGCAAAGCTGCATCTATGGTTCCGGCTTGCAGTTTACTTTCCAGCAGTTTACCTTGAGAAACTGCTTTGTCTCCATGGTCGATTGCTGTAATAAAGCTCGTTGACCTGGTAATGTAGAGATTAATTTCCTTAACGAGCGGTGCGAGTGCATTTTGGTTCTTCACTGGCAGCGGTTTAAGAGATTTTTGAATTGCAGCTAAGTCGCTCTTCGTTTTCGCGTATAACTGCATAAACGCCTTATCTTTTCGCAAATCAGCACGTGTTTTCACATTTGTATAATAGTAGCTTTGCAGCTTCTTAGCGGAGTTCCTGACAGAAGTCAGCTTCGTTTTAAGTGTCGCTGCTTTAGCATCCATTCGAACACCATACATCTTTGCACTTTCAGCTCCGGCAAAAAGTCCGGCAGCCTGGTTTTCGCTCCATGCCCCCTTAAACTCTGAGACAGGAGGGTTCGTTTCATTATAATAAGGAGAAATCTCGATCGTGAAAGCTGTACGCTGTTTCATGCGTGAAAACCATTCGCTGAATCCAGCAGCATTTTTGAAAATTGAAGGTGTATACATTCGATAGCCGGTCATACTGCTTAATTTTTTCCCAAGGTTCTTATCTCTAGTAAGACGCGACCCACTTTGTTCATAATTCCAAAACAAAATTTTACCTGTAGTATGGTAAGATAAGGCCATATCCGCATCTATAGAATTGACAAGGCTCAGCACTGCCTTTACTTCGGAAGCCGTATGCGGGGCTGTTCCTTTATAATCCCGGTAGCTAGGAGACTTAGGACTATCCGTCCCGGCCCACTTAGCATCATATTGACGGTTCAAATCCACGCCTTTCGCATTTGACTTCCATCGTTTGAAATTCTTACTCCCATTGTTCATCTTGATTAAGCCGGCATGATAGGAAGCCGGAAAAGCCTTAAGTCCCGACTGCTGAAGAGTTACTCCATCCGGGTTGACCATTGGCACAAACCATAAAGTAGACGAGTTTAACACGGTTCTTACATTATAGCCCTTAACGCTGGAGCCGTTTTTGTAGGCTGCGGCATAGCGGTCGATCATGTACATATTAAAATTCGTGGTCAGCCACTCCCGGGCGTGATGGGATCCGTTAATGAACGCAGTGGCTTTTCCTTTTCCGAGCCCGACTGCATAAATGTTCCGGCCAAACTCCGATTTCCCGATAATCTTCACCTGAATTAAATCAGGATATATTTTTTTCAATTTTGCAATGTCCGCTGCCATATGGGAGTAGGTATAGGTTTTATTTGGGTTCACTATGGCAGAGGCTGCAGAGACAGGTTGATAGCTTATAAGTCCTGTCAATAAGAATACAACGGCTAATAATACGACCTTCAATTTTTGCAATACAGGTCCTCCTTGTTGGTAAAATATTCTGATTCTATTAAACTATAAATTAAAGGAAATCACATCCAACTAATGTATAGTGTTTTGGTATCAGGGAATAGGTTGGAAAACTTAGTAATAGGAAGAAGATTCCAAGGATACAAATCTAAATTCATAGGAGGCTACTATGAGATACATAAAATATGTTCTTTGTTTATCATTTTTATTGCTGCTAGCTGCATGCAGCAATGAGCCGCAGCCGGAAGACCGAATGGAAAAGTATGTGCAATCGTGGAACAAGCAGGATTATGCAAAAATGTATGATTACTTATCTACATCAGCTAAAAAGGAAATTTCCAAAAAGGAATTTACTGAGCGCTATAAAAATATCTATGAAGGCGTCGAGGCAAAGAATCTAAAAGTCACATACACAAAGCCTAAGGAAGAGAAAGACCATAAAGATGACAAAAAGGTCTCACTTCCATTCAATGTAAAAATGGATACAATGGCTGGACCGATTTCCTTCAAACAAAATGCGTCACTGGTTAAAGAAGAAAAAGAAAAAGAAAGCAACTGGTATGTAAACTGGAAACCAGGTTTTATATTCGCTGATCTAAAGAAGGGAGAAAAAGTTTCTGTTCAGGATATCCCGGCAGTACGCGGTGAAATCGTCGATCGAAACGGTAAGGGACTGGCGCTGAACAGCGAGGTATATGAAATCAGCATGGTACCTCAAGAAATGGAAGACGAAGAAGCCATCTTGGACAGAGCTTCTCAATTGATGAAGCTGTCTAAAGAAGAGATTCGGGCCAAACTCAATCAGTCATGGGTTAAGCCGGGCTATGCCGTACCGATTATCAGCATTCCGGCAGATCAGATGAATCTTGCCCAGGAACTCGATTCCATCCCTTCTGTGTATGTAAATGAAAAAACTGCACGCGTATATCCATATAAAGAGGCTGCGGCTCATTTAATTGGATACATCGGTTCGGTTACGGCAGAAGACCTTGAGCGGTTGAAGGATAAAGGATATACAGAAAGTGATGTCATCGGCAAGCGCGGTCTTGAAGAGTTGTTCCAGGAAAAGCTGAAGGGTGAATCCGGCGCCAGAATCGTCATTCAGGATAAGAACAAGGAAGAAAGAGTGTTAAAGGAAAAGCCAGCTAAAGAAGGAGAAAAAATCCAGCTTACAATAGATGCGGAGCTTCAAAAGAAGATTTTTGCAACGTATAAAGGAGATAGGGGTTCTGCAGCTGCTATCCAGCCTAAGACAGGTGAAACATTGGCACTCGTCAGCAGTCCATCCTTTGACCCGAATAAGTTTATTCTCGGGATGTCTAAAAAAGACCGGGATGCTTTAGACAACAATAAAAATAACCCAACACTGAATCGATTCAGCTCACTATATGCACCAGGTTCGACAATGAAGCCATTAACAGCAGCAGTAGCTCTCCAATCGGGCATTGATCCGGACAAAACCATGAACGTCAGCGGCCTTAAGTGGCAAAAGTCCAAAAGCTGGGGTAATTACTACGTGACAAGAGTTCATGATTATGGCAAGCCGGTTAATATGAAGGAAGCCATGGTTTACTCTGACAACATTTATTTTGCCCAGCAGGCACTGAACGTTGGAAAGGACAAGTTCACCGAAGGACTGAAGAAGTTCGGCTTTGAAGAAAAGCTTCCTTATGACTATCCGATACCAGGATCAAAGATCGGGGCATTGGATAATGAAATCCAGCTTGCTGACAGCGGATACGGACAGGCGCAGATTCAAATGTCTACACTTCACCTTGCAGCTGCTTATACACCGTTCGTTAACGAAGGGAATTTAATGAAACCAAGCCTTCTTTTAAATGATCCTGATAAAGGAAGTGTGTGGAAGGAAAAAGCGGTAGACCCTGCTCAGGCAGCTGCTGTACTGGATAAAATGAAAGCAGTGATACAAGAACCTAAGGGCACAGGACACTCTGCTGCTGAATTGAAGATTCCATTAGCTGGGAAGACGGGAACAGCTGAGATTAAACAAAAACAGGGAGAAAAAGGTACTGAGAATGGCTGGTTTGTTGTAACGAATCCAGAAAAACCAGAATGGATCCTATCCATGGTTGTAGAAAGTGTAGAGAAAAAGCAGGGAAGCATGCATGTGGTGGATAAAGTGAAGTCAATTGTAAAAGCCATGAATAAGTAATGAGTAGGACTGCAGTTCAGACTGCAGTCCTATTTTTATTAAGTGGAAGCTTATAGGAGGCTTTGAAAAATCTGGTTACGTAAGGTCTGCGCAATGTTGTTGTAACGCGAATGCAATAAACATGGAAGGTATTGCAAATGAATGAGACTACAGAATTAAACCTTTTTATCTATAAAAATGAATGTTTTTCCATTAATAACATATATTCGTAAAGTGATTTAAAAACAGGAGGTTTACAAAGATAAGAAAAATTGGTAAGATTTACTATGATTAAAAGTTGAAAAAATGCAAAAAAAGCTAGAAATTGTTAAAAATATGTATTATTATAGGTTTACAGGAACGGTTTGGAAGAAAATCTGGATGGTTCTTGAAAATTTGTAAGATTTAGATTGGTAGAATGATATCGAAGGGATTCTAGCAACTAGGTCCAAAGACGTGTGTTTTGTAAGTCATTGAGGTTTTGTATTTTTACCAAATACATAATTCCAATGCACTACTTTTTCATATTCGAAGGGAGAAAACTTACCAAATGAGTAAAAAGAAAGCTATTAAACTTGCAACAGCTACAGCGATCGCTGCATCAGCATTCGCAGCAGTAGCACCAGTTCAATCAGAAGCTGCTACAAAGAAATTAACACTAAACGACGTGGTTTTCGGAGCAGAGTCAACTATTGTTGCTCCGTACAAAGAAATGGTTAAAACAAAACCAGGATACGTTGCATCAGGTGCAAAAGTTGCTGACCTTTACAAAAAAAGTATTGCGAAATACAACGAAGCAGTAGCATGGGTTAACAAGAACGCTTCTGCTAAATACAAGCCAGGTGCACTAGCAAAACTTAAATCTTACAAAGCATATGCAGACCGCACTGTGAACTACCCAGCTGCTATTAAAGCAACTCAAGATTTCCAACGCGGTATCTCAGCTGCTATCAAAAACCCAACGGACGATGGACTTGAAAAAGCTCTTGCTGATTTAAAAGATCCTAAAAATTCAGGTCATTTAGCAATTGCAAAAGTATATGGAACAACTGTTCGTGCTGGTTTGACTCAAGGTTTCGGTAACGGAAATACTAAGTTAACTGCACAAGTTGAAGCTGCTATTGCAAACCTTCCAGCTAAAGTTAGATCTGTAAGTGCGATTAACGGTAAACAATTAGTAGTTAAATTCAACAAACCTGTAGATGAAACTACTGCTGAACTTATTGGTAACTATAGCTTCTCTGATGGAAACTCAGTTGTTGCAAACGGAGCTGAACTTCAAGAAGACGGAAAATCTGTAAAATTAACTTTAACTTCTGCTTATGACAACACTAAGACTCACTCAGTTGCTGTAACAGTTGAAGATGTTAAGGTTGATGGTACAGTAGATACTACTTTCCCGATTTTCACAAGTGTCGTATCTATCAGCGATACAGCTAAAGCAGAAGTTTCTGGAGTAACAGCTGTTACAAACACTAATAGTGTAACTTCAGTAACGGTTGATTTCTCTGAGCCAATTGCTTCAGGTGCTGCCTTCAAGGTAAATGGTTCAAGCGTTAATGCAGTTTACAACGCTGGCGATACTTCAGCTACTCTTTCTGTACCAGCTGGATTAGCAGTGGGTTCTACACACAAAGTTGAAGTAGTTAACCTAACTGACCTATCTGGTAACGTAAATGCTGTTGCTTCAAAAGATTTCACAGTAACAAAAGACGTTAACCTTCCAGTTGTTTCTTCAATCGTAGCTCAAGGTGATAACCAGTTATTAGTAACTTTCAGCAAGAACATGAAAAATGATGCAGCTGCACAAGCTAACCTTGCTACTAACCTTAAAGTTAAAAACGATGTTTACGGTGATGTACGTGTAACTTCTGTAACTCCAGTGAACCGAACTTCAAAAACTCAATTTGTAGTTCAATTGAACACTACAGATGCTGCTTCTTTATACAGCACAACAAAAACATCTCATAACCTAACTGCTTTGTTTGTGGATAACACAATTGAAGACTACTTAGGAAATAAGTTAGCTGGAACTACAAGAACTCTAACAATTTCAAAAGATTCTGTATCTCCAGAAGTTACAGGTGTTTCTTACAAGAAGAACTCAGCTGGTAAAGTAACTTCAGTAGTTGTTAATTTCAGTGAAGGTGTTAAAGCAAATGCAGCTCTTGCTTTCCCTGCTACATTAGTTAATGAAAACGGAGTAATCGTAAATACAAGCGATGTTCTTTCAACTATCGGAACAGCAAACGTTGCTAAAGGTGACAAGTCTGCTGAGTTTACGCTTTCAACTCCGCAAACAGTTTCTGGCAAATACTCTGTAGGATTTGCAACTGCGTGGGTTGAGGATAATTCTTTAGCTGAAAATGATTCAAAAGCTTACACAACTACTGTAGACTTTGGTGCTTCTCAAGCTGCTGGAGATTACACAATTGCTGCTGGAAGTGTTACAAACAGTGGTACTAACGTAATCCGAGTTGTATTCCCAGAAGCTGTTAAAGGAGGAGCGGTAGCTGGTTCAGCAACTGATGCTTCTCGTTACACTATTAACGGAAGAGCTTTACCTGCTGGAACAACTATTACATTGAATGCTGCTTCTCAAAATGCAGCTGCTCAAACTATTGCTACAATCACATTACCAGCACAAAGTGTTGAAACTTCTGATAATGCTGCAATCTTCACAATTAACGGAGTTCAAACTTTAACTGGTAAGACAAATAAATCTTTCACAAAAGCACTTGTTATCACTGATAACGTAAGCCCAGTTCTTCAAAATGCACGTGTACTTGATAACAAAACTATTGAATTAACTTACAGCGAAGCTCTTGATGCTTTAAATGCTGCAAGTGTTGGTTCTGAGTTCACTATCTACCAAGGTACAACTGCTCTTACTCTTACTGATGCTGAATTAACAGCTAGCAGCGTAAGTGGCTTTGGTACAAAAGTACGCCTGACTGTATCTAAAGATACTCCAGTTGCTGCTGTTCCTGCTACTGCAACAAAAAGTGGTGCAGCTGCTGCAAAAGTAACTGTAACTGATGGAGATAAAGCTACTAAAGCTGCAGTATACAACTACACAATTGCTAATGGTACTGGTACCAACGACGGTAAATTGGTTGTTAAAACAGGTACTACAGAAGTTGTTGCTTTAGATGCTAATGGCGATGCTACTTTCACTGTTGATGGTGTAACTGTTGCAGTTGATGGAGCTGTTCTAAATGACGCATTCACATTAACAACTACTGCTCCTGTAGCTGCAACGTCTACTGCTACTACACTGGACCTTTCAAAAGACCTAAGCATTGAAACAGGTACTGCTGTAGATGTTGATGACGTAGCTCACAACCTACAAAAAGCTAACGTAAAAGTTAACGTTTCTAAGTAATATGCTTCAAGAAAAGGGACCTCTTGTAGGTCCCTTTTTTAATACGAATTTATGGTTTTTTAACCATTAGTATTATAGAAAATAACCCCATGATTGCTACGATGCTCCCTTCATGCAAATGCATAATTGTGGGGTGTAAAAACAAATAGAGAGTTTTAAAACTCTCTCAGCTTGTAGACAAAGTCTATTAATTTTAGTCTTGTCTACAAGCTTTTTTTGTATAATGGAGGTAGAAAATCTTAGTTAGTGGGGGTTTTTTAGATGTTATCAAAGCGTTCAGAAGATAATCGTCTCCAAATTAAAAGGTTGCTCTTGATCAACTTGTTCCTGCGGACCATTTGGTCCGGATAATTGAAAGGGCTATCAATTTTGATTTCATTTATACGCTGGTTGAGGATAAATACAGTCACGATAACGGTCGGCCAAGTATAGATCCTGTAGTGCTTATTAAAATGGTGTTTATCCAATACCTTTTCGGTATTCGATCTATGCGTCAAACCATACGTGAAATTGAAACGAATGTTGCTTACCGCTGGTTCCTGGGGTACGGCTTCACAGAAAAGATTCCCCATTTCTCTACCTTTGGTAAAAACTATGTACGCCGGTTCCATGATTCGGATCTCTTTGAACAAATTTTCTATAAGATCCTTAAAGAAGCAATGGATAAAAAACTGGTAGACCCTTCTATTGCTTTCATCGATTCCACGCATGTAAAGGCAAGTGCCAATAAAAAGAAATTCAATAAGACAGTCGTCCAAGTGGAAACAAAGTACTGGACAATCTGCACATATCCGAGAATCTGAAACATACTGTTTATACCCTTCCCGAGTCGTAGTTTTATAGCTCAGTACCTGTCCTTCCGGACATAGGTAACAATCATAATGTTCATCATATACATATTCGTACTTCTTGAAGAACCCGTCCTTTGTCATTGGCCTTGTGTAAGGCATTACAGGCCTAATCTCATTGTCCATCATGAGTTTTGAAATGTACGGAGTTTTGTATCCAGCATCAACAGCTACCGCTTCGGGTTTCTGTACCTTTATCATCACTTCTTCAAGCAGCTTATCGAACATCCGACTGTCATGTACATTGGCTCCTGAAACTTTGGTTGCCAGAATAAACCCTCGCGAATCACAAGCTGTATGAAAGGAATAGGCAAACAGCTTTTCACGTTCATCCTTCACATAATAGCCGCTCTCGGGATCGGTGGTGCTGACCTTAATTTCCTTAGTTTCCTCTTTCGTTTGTGGGGGAAGAGACTTTTTTCCATGCATCTCACGATCGGAGTTAATTTCTTCGTCTAACTGATGTTGGTAACTCCTTATTCTTTTGTTTTGGAGAAGGTGTAAAAAATGCGAAATAAGAAACCGTAAGTTATTAAAAAATGTTTGTGGGGATATCAATATTCAGGGTGTTTTGACATGAAGGAAAAGCAAATTGCTATTGATACTACAGAAAATCAACTACAACAGATAATGGAAACTTGGAGCAAGCCATATTGTACCAAAAACAAACAGTCACGGCGAATCCGTGTTCTATTTCTATTACAAAATCAAGAGTGTTGGTTTAAAAGCCAGATAAAGTTGCTCGATATGCAAGCATTTAAAAAGAAACTGGCGGCTTTGAATCGTTCAATTACTTTTAATTTAGTACTTTTAAATTCTTCTTCAGACACTGTTACAGTCTCTGGTGCTTCTACTGGCGATGCATTAAACATAGATGGTCCTCTAACTAAACAGGTATAAACTCACTGTTAAGGAGGGAGACAAAATAACTGTTAATGATAGCTTTATCATTAATTCTGCTACATTATCAGAATCTACACCATTGAATGCTTTTTTATGTATATGGATTATTAGAAAACACGCTGAAATGAATCTTTGTGAAATAACAGATAACAAGTTGTCGACAAATTCTGAAAAATATAGAATACGCTCTCTTTAAATGGTAAATTATTCTAAGTGATAGGAATAATTATCTATTTGATAAAGGGGGGACACCAGTTAAATGGTCCATCAAAGCTGGTTGAAGAAATGTATTATGCTCGTGGTCATACTTTTATTAATTGCTGGGCAGTGGCCTTTACTTTCTTTAGCAGAAGATAACAAAAGCAGTAACGTCACAACGGAGGAAGTAGAATCTGAAGTACTTGCTATTGATGATCCGTCTTCTGATGAGGTCATTCCGGGAGGGCAGACTATTCAGGTGCAAACTATTGAGAATGGATTATCACCAGAAGAGCTAGTCCGAAATATTGTTGGTGAAGGTGTTAAGGTTCAAGGTGTGAAGTATACAGGGGCCGGCACGGCAGCTGGTACATTCACCGATTCCAAAGTGAACCTGGGACTTAATAAAGGGATTATATTGAGTACTGGGGAGGCTAATGGAATAGCTGTTACTGGAGACTTTCCGGGTTATGGAATATCTCATGAGCTTCCGGGAGACCGTGATCTTGAAGAATTAGTTAAGGATCAGAGTTTCCCATCTGACCCGGACAATCCCGAAAACGAGCCGGATACACCGGAACAACTGAACAATCCGATAGACGAGTCTGATATACCGGAGGATCCTGACAATCCAGGATTTGAAAATAAAACACATGACGCTTCTATACTTGAATTCGATTTTAAACCAAATAATAACAAAGTTTCCTTTCAGTATGTTATGGCTTCGGAAGAATATCCAGAGTATTTAAATTATAGCGACGTTTTTGGCTTTTTTGTTAACGGGAAGAATATTGCTCTTATTCCTCAAACCAATGAACCCGTGACCATAACGAATATCAACCATACAAAGAATAGTCAATATTACAAATCAAATGAAGAACATACGTTTAACACTCAAATGGATGGCATGACCACAGTTCTTTCAGCTGAGGCCGCAGTTACACCAAACGAGTGGAATCATATGAAATTAGCTATAGCTGATTTCTCGGATACCGCCTATGATTCTAATGTGCTAATTAAAGCGAATAGTTTAAACGACCGTCCAGCTCAGCCCGGTTCATTCCGGATTGGTGGAATCAAACATACATACAGCCAAGCTAATGCGCTCGTAAAGACATTAGCAGTGCTAGAAACTGTCACAGCTGAAGTGGAAATTTTTCGTGAGAACGGAACAGACGGTGATATTACACTGGCATGGAACACAGTAGATGCAATGGGGACACTTATAGATCAGGGAACTGTTATGTTCGCTGATGGCGAAAGTGCCAAAAAAGTACAAATTTCGTTTCCTAAGACACAGACAGGAATTTATTTTAAATTAATGAGTGCAACAGGTGGAGCGGAAGTTGATTCGTCGGCAGGAGAGCGCAACCTTACTATAAAAGGAATAGAGGTACAGCAGTCAGATTGGTTTCTTACTCCTGGTAATAAAGAATCCTTAAAAGTAAATGCGAAGCTGACAAGTGATGACTTGGAAGAAGTAACGGATAAAGCAGTCTATAAATCTTCCAAACAAAATGTGGTTTCCGTAGACCAGTCTGGTGAAATGACCGCAGCTGCCCCTGGGGAGGCAGTAGTCACGATTACCTATATGGGGTTAGAAATCCAAATTGAAGTATTAGTCATAAAAGAAGAATCATCTTTAGAGAGGATAGAATTATCACATGAATCACTAGTTTTGAAAACTGGCGGCGAAAAGCAGCTTCAAGTTATGGGAGTATATTCGGATAGCCAGACAATAAATTTAACAAATAAAGTGTCGTATAGCTCTAGTGATGAAGAGATTGTAATAGTCTCCTCCCAAGGTCAAATAACGGGCGGTAAAGAGGGTAGCGCTAGTATTAATGTAAGCTTTGGCGATCTGCCAGCAAAAGTAATACCTGTGGAAGTTATTCATGAGCCGGAGTTAAAAGACATTTCATTTAAAGAACAGGAATACAGCTTGGAGACCGGACAGACTGTAAAATTACTACTGTCCGCCTTATATGAAAATAGTAAATCGTCTGATATTACAACTGAGGCTGCTTATCAACTGGTCGAGGGTGATAGTGAGGCCGTAAAAATTGAAAACGGTTTTGTCACGATTTCTTCCCCTGGAGTATACAAGATAAAAGCCATATTTGAGTCAAAAGAAGCTGAAGTAACACTGAGAGTTAAAGAGCTGACGGAAATCTTATTTGATCAAATCTCCCTCAATTTGAAAGAAAATGAAACTGTTCCATTAAAAGTTAGAGCCCACTATTCCAATGGGAATTCAGTAGAAGTAACAAATAAAACAGCATTTAAATCCTCAAATGAACAAGTGGCTATCGTTGAAAATGGAAAGCTAAAAGCATTAAGTGAAGGAAGTACAACTATTCAGGCAATATTCAACGGAAAGGAAGCCACAGTACAAGTAACTGTAGAAAAAGCGAAAAAGCTAACTTCTATCACTTTTGATCAGAAAGAATATACCGTTACTCATGATCAGGAAGTGCCATTTAAAGTAACAGCTGTTTATGACAATGGTGAAAATGAAGATATTACCTTGAAAAACATTTTTTCATTATCAAATATCGATGCTATTAAGATTGCGGAGGGAAAGATATCAGGCTTAAAACCGGTAAAAGATAAGGTTTTCGTCAAAGCAGTATACGAAGGAAAAGAGGCGGAAGCAGAAGTCCTGGTTGCTCCGTATCTCAGTGAACTTCAAAGTGATGCCAATGCTATTGAAATAGAACAAGGGAAAACGAAGCAATTAACGATTAAGGCGATTTATTCTGACGAAAGTGAAAAAGATATAGCAGCAGAAGCCGTATATGAAGTAGAAAATCCCGGCATAGCGGCTGTATCAGCATCAGGAAACCTGCAAGCAATTTCTGAAGGTACAACGAAAGTTACTGGGAAGTATCAAGGAAAAGAGATTGCTTTCAACATTACAGTTAAAAAGCAGCCGGTCCCAGCTAAAACAGGATTTGAACTTGAGATCAAGGATAGTAAACAGGGTGTCATAAGTAATGCAAAGGTTATGGTGCAAAAAGCCGGAGAAACAGAAATGGAATCTGGGGAATCCGATGCAAAGGGCTTATTTGCCAAGGAAGCGGAACAAGGCGATTATGATGTGTATGTCTACAAAGATGGATATC
Organism: Peribacillus deserti; assembly: GCF_002863585.1. Lineage (GTDB taxonomy): Bacteria > Bacillota > Bacilli > Bacillales > DSM-1321 > Paraperibacillus > Paraperibacillus deserti_A. The sequence continues at coordinate 142,861 of NZ_PGUY01000002.1, forward strand.
TCCCAGTTTTTCAGCAAGTAACAGTCAAATCCGATGAACAGACTAAACTTAGTATACAGCTTCAGCAGTCAGAGTTGATTAAAGCCAACTTTAAGGCAGATCAAATGACTATTGAAGAGATGATGGCAGCGAGAATTGACGTGAAAGACCCTGATAACAGATGGTTTTATAAATTTGAAGCCCATCTAGCTTTTCAGGGGAAGCCAATTGATATTACGTATTACGGAGACAACACCGGAGAGATGTATAATGCACAGCCGTGGAACCTGGGCGGGGGGTATTATTTATATCCATATCTAATACCTGTTAACTATAAAGATTCCAGCGTTAAAGTTCCTATGATTGCCTATATGATCGTTCCTGGTGAAATAAGCTGGTTAAAAGAATTTTTTAGAGCTCAATTGGCCATTGAGAACTTGGCTCCTCCGCAATTTACCCTAGTAGACTCCAAAGTGGCACTAAAATTGCCTAAAGGACTCAGTCTGGCTAGTGTACGGGAAAATCAAACGCTGGAAGTCGACATAGGGGATATAAAAGGTGGCGGCACCATCTATCATGAATGGTATATACGAGGAGATGAAAAAGGGCAATACGATCTAGAGGCGGTTTTTACTAGTAAACTACAGCCTATGAATATTCCAGTGGAAGCAAAGTTTGTGACTCCTAAGCCCATAACGGTGTGGGGAGACGACGCACTGGAAATGCATATTAGGGCAGAAAAAACGGCGATTGCAGGAATGCCGTATAAAGTCCAGATGGGGATAAAAAATGTATCGGATGCTCCGATCTACTACTTGAACTTTGAGTTGAAGGAAGATGGAAAATTTAATTATTTTTATTCTCCGAAAACGAGGATTTCAAACTCAATTGAGGAAATTAAGCCAAACGAAACGGTTTTCTTTAAATATTTATTGATTCCTAGAATCAGCGGAACATTAGATGTGTCGAAATCATTCGTGCTGCGAACTGGCGGCAATGCAAACATCAAAACCATTATTTCGTATTTGGAATGAGTTCAGTAGGAGAAAAGGCTGTTGCTTACAGCCTTCTCTTTTGCATATTGCAGAGGAAAAGAGGAGTAGGAAGTGAAAAAAAACAAGCAGCTTTTATCCGTATTATTAATTTTTGTATTTATCTTTTCGCTGCTGTCTCCCGTGAGCCAGGCGAAAGCAGCTTCCCAGATTAGTAAATTTAAAGATACACAGAAACATCCGGCTAAGCAGGCTATAGACCGGCTTGTCAGCTTAGGAGTAATTAAAGGGTACAAAGACGGAACTTTCCGCCCGGAAAATAAGGTAAAACGTGTAGAATTCATAGATATGATAACAAAAATGATGAATTATCCAAGAAGCAGCAAGGCTAGTATAGCATTGCCTTTTAAAGATATTAAACCTGGTTATTCGGCATATCCAGCTATTGAGGCCGCAGTCAAACAGGGAATACTTTCAAAAAATGACTTTGGTGACAAATTCAACCCAAACCAATTAATCAACCGTAATGAAATGGCTGTGATCACTGCTAAAGCCTTACAGTTAAAACAGGAAAATACCAAATACCTAACATTTAGAGATAAAAAAGATATAAAAAAACAAGTGGGTCTTGTTAGTGCTGTAGTCAAGAGAGGACTTGTTTCCGGATACAGCGATAAAACATTTAAACCGGCTAAGGGTTTAACGCGGGCGGAGGCATCTGTTTACTTAGTACGGATGTACGATTATCTTAATGGGGTCTTCTTCACCGATATTGAAAATCATGCATCCAGAAGTGCGATTCAAAGTTTAGTGGGACTGGGGATCCTGAGTGGATATAAAGATGGCAAATTTTATCCGGAAAAAACGGTGACCCGTGCGGACTTTGTCACTTTCTTAATTCGCACAATGGGATATAAACCGGAAAAGGCAAAACCGACATTTGAGGATGTAAAGCCTTCCAGCGCAGCTTATTCATCCATACAAGCCGCGGGTCAACAGGGGATTATAAAGCCGAGCGAGTATGGCCGGAAATTTTCTCCCAATAAATTGATTACCCGTCAGGAAATGGCTGTTTTCTTAGCGAGAACCTTAAAATTAAAACCGGAAAACCCCTCTATTCTTAAATTCAAAGATAAAAAAAGTATTACAGTAAAAGACCAAGCTGCAGTTGCATCTGTAGTCAAGGCAGGGCTGATGTCCAGCTATAAAGATAACCAATTCAGTCCAAAAACAGCAGTTACAAGAGCCCAGGCCAGTGTGAGTCTAAAAAAATTATATGACTATAGCATAAATACGCCAAACCCTGATATTCCAACTGCCTCACCGGATCGTACATCTAAGGACGAAATAAAGGTCCAGAGTTATGTGAAGGAAATACCAAAACAGGCCTTAGGGTCTCTGGAGAGCGTGACAGACGGTGATTCAACTTTTATATTTAAAGGAACACCTGCAAATGTCACCACCTTAAAAAAAGGTGATATCTTTACTCTGCCGTCTACAGACAAGTTCCCAGGCGGATTTGCAGAGAAAGTTATTAGTGTAGTAATCCAGAACGGAAAAACGATTGTAAAGACTGTAAACCCTGAATTTACAGAAGTGTTTAATAAGCTTGACGTTCAAGAAGATAAGGACATATCTATTCAAGATTTAGTTCCTATTAGTATTCCAGAAGGTGTAACGGTTGACGGTCTAGAAGAGGGTGATCCCTCATCGATTAAGTCATATAGTTCCGGTTTCTCTGAAAAAGAAGAAAAAGAGAAGGGCAAAGGATTTAAAATCAATTTAAGGGAATTTAAATTGGAAGCTAATAACGTAACTATGAAAATAAATGGGGCTGTAGATTTCAAGAATGCAAAGCTGGAAACAGATGTGGATTACTCGTTTTTTAAATTAAAAACTTTTGAGACCAGATTTGTTTCTGATCCCAGCCTTTCTTTAAAGGGTGAGATTACTAAGGAGATCGCTTCTGGGGAGGCAGGCGGAAAGGGAACATACTCTAAGGTTTATAAGGGAATTGATTTTGGCACGAAAGCGAATGTACCTTCGTGGATGAGCGGTAAGGAATCCACTGGTCCATTTGAAAAGCAAAAATCAATTGGTAAATTCTATTTACCAGTTTATGGTCCAGTCGGTGCAAACCTTGAAGCCTTTTTGGTAATTAAAGCTGATCTAACGGTGGGTATTCATTTGGAGTTTATTCAAGATGTACATATGGATGCAGGTATAAAGGCTAAAGAGGGAAAAGTAGAATATAAGCCACAAAAAGCTGAATTTGAAGAGCCAGTATTCCTTATTAAAGGAAATGGTGGAGCACAATTAAAAGCAGGGCCAGGAATAGGAGTGAAATTAGCAGTATTTAAACTGTCAGTGGGTGGATTAGAAGGTAAATTAGGTTTAACGGGAGAGATTTATGGCCAAGCAACAGGTGGGTATGGAGATCAACCAGATCCTAACGAAGAACAAAACGCAAGGGGGTTGAAATTTTGCTTTAGGGCAGGGGCTGGAGCTTTTGCAGAAGTCACAGCAACCCTTGATCTTTTAGAAAAGCTTTATATTATAAAAAACGCTGAAGTGACCCTCCTAAAAAAGAATTGGAAATTCGGTGAATATACAAACTGTAAAGATGGCATGCTCGCAGCTAATCCTAAATTCTTAATATTAGCTCCAGGAGAAAGCAAAGAAATAGACCTCGGTTTATTTGAATTTGATAAAACAGAGCTAAAGTTATCAAGGCAGGAAGATAAATTAAAAAACACCACCCTTTCCCATTCTCTTAGCGGCGATAAGGTTTTAGCAATCAACTCAACAGAAAATAAAAACGGTTATAAGTACACAGTAAAGGTTGATGAAAAGGCGCTTCCTGGTGACATAGCTGAAGTCGAATTTACTTATCAAGGAGAAAAAGACAGCAAGAAAATAGAAGATTCGATTACGGTTTTTGTATTAAACCCCGAAAAGATAGAAGCTGAGCCTTCGCAAGTTACATTAAAACCTGGGGGTAAAAAACAACTGACAGTAAACGCAGTCTTTGAAGAACCGACAGGAAAATATCTTGATAAGCTAAAAGAAGAAGGAATTAGTCTTAAAGACCTGGTTAACGTAGATGTCACTTCCGCAGAGGGGATTATGTACAAGAGCAAAAATCCAGCAGTAGCCGAAGTTGATAGCAAAGGCAATATTACCGCTAATAGTCAAAATGAATCATCAACCGAAATAGAAATTTCTTATAAAGGCAAAATAGACACAGTACTTGTTAATGTGGAACAACCACCAGCCAATGGCGGCGGAAGCGGTCAGCCAGCTATACTTTCCGAAGAACAAATTAAAAGTATTATTTTAGAGGCTGAAAAGAAAGCGGACGGTATCTTCCGGCCTGAAGCTGAATCAGAAGATCCAGATGAGTTTAATGCGGTTAAGGGTAAATTATTAGATTATTATTCTGATAACTATTTAGATGGGTACTGGAAAAAAATTTATGAAGTTAATATAGCCTGGTTTACGGACCCGCATCTTTTATATCCTCTATCAGAGGCTATTTCATCTGGAACAGCGGGAACATTTAAAGTTAGCTCCCAATCAGTAGATTCTGTTAAAGCCAGTGTAGAAGTTCCCTTACGTGATAACGAGATCAAAGGTGATGCATTCGAGTACCAATACAGTATCAAAAAAATAAACGGCAAATGGCTTCTGGATGACATTGACGGGATAGACAATGAAAGACCTCAAGATGATTAATAATCTATAATACGAGAGGAGTTTCTTACAAGGAAGCTCCTCTTTATGTGTACTAACCTTATATATAGGTCCCGCTCAAATACTTAAATTCTGACAAATGGATCCACCATTCTACACAAGAACATTAAATTCTTGCATTCCGCAGTTGATCACACTCCTTGCGCTATTACGACTTATGCTCAGTTAAGGAATTTAAATGTTTAATAATCTGTATACTCCTGCCCTGATCCGCTCAAAGTCCGAGTATGTCACAGCATGGTGGTTCGGAGAGTTGATACAACACCTTGAACTAATATGAGTACTAATAGTAGAACTTGAAAAGGTTGTATCATTTTTCTTCATATATGAAAGCACTTCACCAATGCTGAACTCGTTAAGCTGTTTTTCTTTTACAATCGATTTAGCAGTATTCAATATTTCCTCTCTGCATGTTTCTTTTCTTTTAGGAGTTACAGTATTCAACCTAATCTCCACCTTCTTTTTATAAGATAGTTTTATTTCGTATAATAATATTTTAAAATAAAGGTAAAAATAGGTAAATATAAATATTGATATACGGGGGTTAAAGGTGGACGAAGAGAAGTTGGTACGACTATTAAATTCAGTAGGCAGAAATTGTTCGTTGAGTATTATAAAGTTTTAAGAAATCAGAAAAAATAAGGAGGTTGCCTAAGAATTATAAAGCTTCTGGGTCGAGGACGAGAGTGACCTGAGCAAACCGCATTTTCAAGAAGGGCTGGAGGCGCGAGCACTTCAGTTGTTTCTTCAAGAGCTGATAGTGAGACTAGAAAAAAAGCGAAAGAACTATTGTATACAACAGACTAATAAAATTATACAGAAGGTCCCGGGTCTATAACTGGGACCTTTTTCGTGCGAATTACTTTACCTGAGCAAAAAGTCATGGAATTTATAGTTAAAATGTATCATAAAATTAAAAAATGTGGTATCAATAAAATATGGATTTATTTTCCTTTGGGAGAGGGGTTTGGTGTATTAATGTCTTTAAAAAGAAAAAGGTTTAAAACTAGTAAAATGATCTTATTAACAACAGCAGCTGTAACCGGAGTGGTTGCTACCATCCAGCCGGTCTCGGGTGAAGCCGCTTTGACGTCTCGAGCCAATGAGCTGACAAAGAAGGCAGAAACATTAGCTAAATCACTGAAAAACGAAATTACATATAGTAATAGAGCAAAAAAGTATCCAAAATCTGTATTTGATTATCCAAATAGCAAGCTTTTGAAAGATACGGAAATAGCTTTGAAAAATGCTAAAAAGGCGGCTGCTTCTAGTAAGGGGAAAGAACGGCAAGTTTTAGAAGCCCGTTTAAATCAAAATGTCAAAGCGGTATACGATCGAGCCATAAAATACAGAGATGCTGTCAAATCGGGTAAGACTATAGAAATTAAAACTAAGGCTGTTAAGTATCAATTAGACAAAGGGGTAGTTGATAACTCCCTTTCTATAAAAAATAAAGTGTTAACCGACGATTTAAAAAAATATTCTTCTGCTTTTACCAAGGTTTCTGAAAAAGCAATGAGAGACGGCCTAATCAAGTTCTATCAAAATCCGGCTAAATCTATAAAAGATACGGCTGATCTAGCGTTGCTGATTTCCAAAGAACAAACAACTTTCGCTGCAGTTCTAAAAGCAAAAAATATAGATAAATCTATGTACTATTTTAATAGAGTCGGCCAATTATTAGCGGATGGAAAGAAAACTCACAAATTAAAAGATGGAACTAAGCTTTATACCAACCTTAATAAAAAATATAGCGATCTAAAAGCTACATATAATACATTTATTCTGCAGGCGGCCTCTAGTACAAAAGGAAAACCTACACTATACGGCGGTTCGGTTAACAAAGTTAAAACATACGACACACTGGTTATCATAGCTGGTAAAAATAAGTTTGTTAGATTATCTAATGCAGTAGTAAATGGAAACATTGTGATCAAAGGAGATAAAACAGGATCCGGTACGGTTTATCTGGAAAATGTGAAGGTTAACAAAGTGAAGGGAACAGGCGGTTCAATCATTGTTGAAGATGTGGCTGAGCATAGTTTATACCAAAACAAAGTTACTGCAGAAGAATTAAGAATTACCGATACGAATGGAGCGAACATCGTTTCAGGAAGCGGTACAACAATTAACTCTGTCATCGTTACAGAAAAAGCTGGCTCTACGGGTTCAATCAATCTAGAGGCTCAGGATAAAGGAAATTACGGGGAAATAGAGATAGCGTCAACGGGATCTCAAAAGTCTGAGGGAACCATATTGAAAGGGAACTTCTCTGAAACTACCGTATCAATTACTGGAAACGGTACAGAAGTAACTTTTGCTTCAAATTCAGAGGTGAAAGAAGTAAATGTTACTTCAGCTGCAACTCTTTCAGCGCAATTAGGTGCTTCTGTTCAAACGGTTAATTTAGCAGCAAAAACAAAAGGACAGGACATTTCTTTAAATGGGGATCTCGATGATACTCTTGTAAAAATTGCAAATCCTAATGCTAAGATTCACGTTGGTAAAAATACCGAAATTAAAAAAGTAGAAAAGGATGAAAATATTACTGATTCCATAGTGATTGAAAACCAGGGGAATATCAAGGTAGCTGATGGAGTGCAGGTTATAGGAAATCCGGTGCAGCCGACTATACCTTCAACAACCGATGGTGTATTTACACCTCCTGTTATAGATAATATTGCTCCAATAGCTTACGTAGTTAATGATCATCCACAAAAAATTTTTAACTTCGGAGAGAATGTAATAGGACAAAGTAATGAATTGGGAATTCTTTATGTGGTAGACAGTACAGAGTCTCCTAATAATAAAGCAGCTTTAGATGAACTAGTTCTTAGCGGGAGAGCAAGGAAAGCGCCAGTTACTGCTGCAAACACGGACGTAGAGATAGATGTTTCTGGTTTGCCTGTAAAAACTTATAAATTGTATTCCGTGGATCTAACCGGTAACATATCGATTCCTAGTGAAGAATTAACGATTGGACCACTAGAGCCCACAAATCTTCATATTGATAGTATAGATACAAATTATAGCACGGAAGGATCTGTTAAAAATATTATTAATTGGACAGCAAGTGTAACCCCAGGAGTGATTCGATATTCAATTCATAGAAACACAACGAATTCAATTGAAAATTCTACTCATATAGGAACAACTGATTTTTCTCATAACTCCTTCGAGGATACTTCTGCTGTCCCTGGAACAACTTATTATTACTTTGTTTTTGCTGATTCAGGATATTCAGGAAAAGCGAACCCTATAGGTACCAGGATTGATACGGCCGAAGATCTATCCATCTCAAATATTTTATTAGAATCGGGATCTATAGGGGAAGCCGGAAATAAAAAAATAACAGGATTAACTAGTGGTAGGAAGTATGCAGTTACAACAGACGGGAAAACATATGGCGTACAATCTAATGGAACATTAGGAGAAGCAAACTCTGCTGCTGAAGAGTTAAGTGGTACTGAGATAACAGGTTTGCTAAATGGAAGAACATATTTTGTAAGTGAAGAGCAGCAATCTTCAGACGGGAATCCGCCAATTATTAATATGGATCATTTTGGTGTCACGAATATTACGGACTCTTCACTAGACTTTAAAGTAAAAGTAAATGAGAATGCAATTGTATATTATGTGCTTGTCCCGGACTCTGAGGTAGTTCCACCTCCACACTTTGTAAAGGACGGGAAAAACGCTTTAAATGTCACAGCGTATAAACATGGAAGTTTTCCGCTTAGTGCAAACACACAAAACACAAGTACCATTAATGGATTAACGGCAGGGACTAAATATAAGTTAGTTTTGCTTGTTGAAGATTTATTTGGAAATTCTACTACTTTACATGTTTTTAGTCCTACCACTTTAGGTAATCAGAATGCGCCGTCAATTGTTAGACTAGCAGGGGGCTCCCTTGGAATAGCTGGGAATCAAAAGATAAGTGGATTAACTGTAGGGAAAAAATATAAGATTGAAGTTAATGGTACTACCTATGGTGTACAATCAGATGGGTACCTAGGTGCTCCAAATTCTGAACCGCAAACAATGGGTGGAGATGAAATTAAAGGATTAATTAATGGTGTAGAATATCGTGTTACAGAAGAGGTAAATGTACCAACTCCGTCAACAGCCCCCACTCCAAGTGATATTGAAATAACTAATTATACAACTTTAAATAACCCTTACGACTGGATGGATATTTACGAAGTGCCTTCTGGGGCAACGGTTAAAGTTTATGATTCTGCTGAAAATGGCAAGCTATTAGCAACCGGTACAAATAACGAGGATTATAGTTCAACGATCCAATTGAAAATTCAACCTGAATTAAACTCAAGCAATACCCATATATACGTATCCATTACAGAAGCAAATAAACTAGAGAGTGAACGAATAAGGAAAATGGTACCTGTAGGATTTTTGGGAGCAATTGTTTCAAAAGGATCCGTAGCAGGATCAACTAGAGTGATAGCGGATGTTGCAGAAGGTAATAGGTTAATGGTTAAAGTATCTTCAAGCAGAATTGAACTTCCTGTCCCAGGCGACAGTGTACCAGACGATGCTATCCCTTATACATCTGGGGATAACATTTTAGGAGTAGACCCGGAGAACAACCATGTATTGGGTTATTATGAAGTAGACGAAAATAACAAAGTAGTAAATTTTGGGTGGTATATGTTAGGTACATTCGAAATTAATAATGAGGGTTAAAACTCTGTAAATAACTAAAAAATACTCGGTAATGAAGAATATAATAGTTCGTTCACATGTTGATGTAAAAGAATCTTGTATTCATACCTAAAAGGTGTGTAAACAGAGTATAGTCAAAACCGGGTCAGTAATGACCGGGTTACTATTCATAAGGTCAATTGTAAATGCAATAAGACTGTATTAACAGGGACGGAGATTGCCAGATTAGGGGCGATCTCCGTCCTTTTATAATTATCCAAGGAGATAAGCAAATATAATCCAAAAGTCATTTTTTACCGCTATCACCGAAAATGGAAGGACAAATTTTTTTGTACCTAGAATCCTATAGGGTGAACGTGGAGATTCACGGAAAGGAGCCGTCTAACATGAAAGAAAAAGAGGGGAAGAAAATGGGGAAGAGAGTAATATTTCTTGTAATGATGGTTGTTCTGTTCAGTGGTGTTTTTGGAAGCAGGTTTGGGCAGGCGCAGGCAAAGCCTCGGCAAGAGACATCAACGGAAGTGACGGTTAAGGAAGGAAGCAATAAATTAAGAAATACAATGCTTTTGATTAAGTCAAAAGAAAAGAATTCGAAAATGAAAGTGGTAGTGACGGACGCTAAAGGTGCTTTTAAAGAAAGACTATCTGACGGTTCCTACAGTGTGAAGGCCATAAAGCCGGAACATAACGGTGCCTGGTATACATCTTCAAGCACCTTCTCTGTAAAAGGAGGAAAGGTGTCTGGGTTTAATAATAATGATGTGCACGTTAGCAAAGGCAGCAAAATAGAGTCAGCTCCCAAGAACTCTGATATAACGCTTAACGGAGTGTTAATGGACGGCCGGGGATTGAAAGGAGATTTGGTAATTGCAAGGTACACCGATGAATATGAGGAAGAGCCGTTTATTGTTTCCGCCAGCAATAAGGGTGAATTTTCCGCATCGCTCTCTGATGGAACGTACTATATTTTCGGCGTACAATTTGCTGATGGGTTTTATCGGTATGATATGAATTTTAGTATTGAAGGCAAGGAGCTGTATGTTAATGGAGAAAAGAAATCTTCATTAAATGTGACGCTTCCTGAAAATAGTTACACATTAAGTGTACATGATACTTCAAACCCTCTAGCAAATGCTGAGTTAGTCCTGGAGAAAGTAGTAGATGAAGCAGAAGGGTATACCGAGTTTATTCAGTACGTGACCACCACTAAAAAGGGAGAAGCTTCGCTGCGGAAGCTGCAGGATGGATTGTATTCCCTGGGGGTTTATCATCAAACCTTTTCTTCATGGCAAGCTTTGACTTTTGAAGTTTTAGACGGAAAACTGGTGGTGGATGGCAAACGGGTCTCTATTCTTGATATTGCAGTCCCTGATATTAATTTGACAGGAATAGTTACTTCGGAATCAAAATCGGTTGGCAATGCCGGATTGGAAATCCTGGCTTTTAATGAGAACGGGGAAGCTGCGGACTGGTACTATGTCGCTGCAGATGATAAAGGACGCCTCCAATTCAGACTTGCTGATGGCTCATACCAGGTGATTTCTGTTTATGAAAACAACCGAAATTCACATACAGACATCAAGTTTGAAATTGAAAATGGCAGACTGCTTCAGGATGGGGCCGTTCAAACTTCTTTAAAGGTTGATCTTCCCCCAGTTACTTTCAGTGGAAAGCTCCTGGAAGGGGGACGGGTACTTGAAGGAAGTGCAGAAATAGAGACAGTTTCAGAAGATGGTAAGTACGCCTGGTACAGTGCTTCGACGGATGAGAATGGAATCCTTTCTCTTCGATTGCTGGATGGCCAATATCGAGTGAATTATATAAATCTTTACGAAGACGGAGAGTCGATGCCTTATTCGGCAGAATTTGAAATCCGGGATGGAAAACTGTATGTGGATGGAGTGCAGAAAGAATCGCTTGATTTGCAGGTGCCCCCGGTTACCTTGAATGGAATGGTCTTTGACGGAGATGTCCCATTAGCAGGTGGGGAAGCAGCAGTTCACTCCACTGATCCGGAGTACTATAATTGGAAACCGATCAATCCAGATGGATCCTTTACTATGCGCCTTCCGGACGGTGATTATGTCCTTGAACAAGTATACGCAAATGACAGGACAATGGCTTTAGTAAAAAAGGAATTCACAATCCTGGAAGGAAAGCTTTATATAGACGGAGTTTTATCTGAAAGGCTGGAAATCAAGCTTCCGCCTGTCAATGTTACTGGTGTATTAAACGAAAATGGCAGCCAGGTTGATGGAGATGTGAATATAAGGACAGTAAGTGAAACGGGAGAGACAACCCATTTATGGGCAACGACTTATGAAGACGGGCAGTTTAACTTCCGCTTGCCTGATGGTAAATATGAAGTGTTTTATATTTATTTATATGATGGTACAACAGACCAGACGGTAAGAAGTTTTACCATTGAATCCGGCCAGCTGTTTGTTAATGGGGAAAGAGCGGACACCCTTTCTATAGATATTGCACCTGTTACAGTTACCGGTACAGTCCGGAATGGGGAAGATTTGATAACGGAAGGATATGTATCGGTCACGGCACTTGGAGAAAATGCAGAACAAAAATGGTATAGCAGTGAAATCTTTCATGACGGCACCTACAAATTCCGTCTAGCAGACGGCAATTATGAATTACGCTTTGTTGATACGTATACAGCCTCATATTCGTTTAACAAGCCGTTCACCATCGAGTCGGAAAAAATCGTGGTTGATGGAGAGGAAGTACAGTTCTTGGATATCAATCTTGAGGATGCTGGCCAAGGGGGAGTAGAAGGAGAAGCTTAAAATTATCCTAAGAAACAGCCTGAATCTTGGAGGAGGCAGGCTGTTTTTTTATGATCTTCTTATTACTGACTAGCATTGATTCTATACAATAACTAACGTAAACAGGTACTATTAACAATAGAAGAAATACGAATAAACCCGGCGGTTAAAAGTCCGGGCTTTTTTGTCTGAATGCTGTTAATTATGTATATGTACTGTGGTTTAATCAAATCTGGCTCGCAAGAATTGTTACTAAGGCACTTAACACCATAGTAAAAAGAAAGCTATAAAAATACATAAGTTTTCTGTTACGATCCTTCTTGAGCTGTATTTCCTCCGGTGTTACCCAATATTTGTCCGACATCCACATATCTCCTTTTATTTGAATCTGGCTAAACATTCTTTTCCCTGTTGGAAAAGTTTTCAATCTAGTCAAAAGGGTGGATTTTTTCTTTCTTTAGTAATTTTTCATTATCAATAGTAATAACCATTCCAATTGTACTAACACCTTTTTACACTATCTACCTATTCAAAATCAGCGGAATAATGTAGTAATATGCCAATAGGAGTTGAGATAATTGAAGCTTTTTGATAGTTTACCTAAATCGATTAAGAAGACATTAAGATATATTAATCAGGATTTGGATTCTCTTCATAAGTTAGAGGAGCTGCAGGCAACGCTGAATCATTATATTGAAAAGCGTAAACGGCAATTGAAAAAGGGGAGCTGACTATAAGCTGCATCCCAATTGTTAGACACAACTGACAATTGGGATGCAGTTTTTTTATGAGGAAGGATCCCTTAGAAACCAAATTAGAGGCTCTTATAACTACCTAAATGGTTGCGACTGCATCTCCCTACGGATCAAATCAACAATATATAATGAAGGAAAGGCTCGCTAAACAGTGAGCCTTTTTGATTTTTATAAATTGAACGTGGCCTTCTATTTATATGGGTAATTTGTCTTGTTTATTGCGGAATTTATGGTATTATTTGCCGGCTAGTTAAAATAACTAATAAAAAATATATTTTAAATAAAAAATCAGAATACCTCAATAAAGAATGAAATATATCTTATAAAGAACGTTTTTTTGAATTATATTAAACAAAAGCGAGGGCTTAATAATGAATGAAAAGAATCTTAAGCCAGTTTATCAACCAATTATACACCTTGAAACAAATAGAGTATTAGGGTTTGAAGCCAATATAATTGGTCTTGAAGAAGATGGAACAGAATTACGTTATCCAGACTTGTTAAAGAGGAATATAAAAAATTTAGATTTTATAGCCAGAGATAAAGCTATAACCCAATTCAAAATAAGGCAAAAAGGTTTTAAATTATTTGTAAATGCTGAGCCAGAGGAAATGGATATACCATTGTTCTATGAAGATGTCGATTTAACAAATGTCGTATTGGAAATTACCGAGAATTCCTCAATGAAAAATCCTACCAGAACAAATGAACGAATAACTTTTTTAAGACGAAAAGGTTTGGAAATTGCATTGGATGATTTTGGATCTAATAAGCAAAATTACGATAAATTATCAATTTCACCTGATTTTATAAAATTGGATAAATTATTTATAAAGGAAGAAGGGTTATTGAGAAAAATGGCATCTTTAACTGGTGACTATAAAGTAATATTGGAAGGTATTGAGGATACAAAGTTTGTAGATATTGGAAAAGAATTAGGAATAATGTTTGGACAAGGTTTTGCTCTTGGAAGGCCAATGCCATATGAGGAAGTAACAACAAAAATAATTAATGGAGATTATCAGGTAATGGAATATAACTAATGGAAAGACAAGCAAAATAAAAGTACTAAATCAATTTCATAAGAGAAAATTGCAAGTTTCAAGTGATATTAATTATTAGATACTTTAATGATAAAGACAGGTTCATCCTGTCTTTATTTTCATAAGAACGCCAAAAATATTGAAAGGGGATGAAGAGATGGGAATATTTATAAAAACCGAGGAGAAAGCTGTATTCGACTTTGAGCTTGTGTATGACACTGATAGTAAAATCCATGTTGATTGGTATGCGAATGGCCTTTTATGGGAGCAAAAAATTTTAGGAGGCCCCACTGCATTTTATAAGAAAAATTACGGGATAATTGTAGCAGATCTCAAAGAATATGAAGAGTATCAGAAATTTTTCTATGAAAAACTCTCGAATAAAACCTTTCTACAAGAAATAGTTCCCAAACTCGCTATTTCTATTATTGATGTACACCGAGCCTGCAGGAAATTTGAACTAGAAAGGACGCGTGAAAATGCGGAAATTCTCCATAGAAAAGTTTCCTATATGCTCGGATTTAAAAGAGTCAGCGACTACTGCCAGAATAATATTGATTTAAATAAGGAGAATGTACCTTCATATCTGCTTCGTATTGTACAAGGCTTACAAAGACTAAAAGAACATCCGAGCATCGAGAATAAGAAAATATTTATAAAAAGATATGGGTATCTTCATACGTTTAAAATTGCACGAAATGAACTGGAAACATTGGAAGGTGTTCAAAAAAAAATTAACAAGATGTTTCCAGATACCGTTATCCGAAAAAGAAAGAATTGGGGCTTGGGCAGCCCCAGTTCTATAGGAAAATACATCCTTTGGTATGAAGAGCTTAGGCATGTTTATCAGTTGAGAGCTTTACGGAACTTCCGTAACTACTTCGAAGAAATTAACATTAATATACATGATGGATTGTTCGAAGGTGATGGAATATGAGTAAAGCAAGCAACCTTAAAACACTAAGAAAAGCCGGTTTCAACGTTCCTGTAAGTTACGTAGTAAACGATCAAGATGGAAGGAAAGAATTGGAAATAATATGGAACGAACTATCTGGAGAAGCACCACTTGTTGTTAGGTCTAGTATGGGTGATGAAGATTGTGTAGATGAAAGTTTAGCTGGAAAATATCTAAGTATTCTTGGTATCGAATCATTAGATGAATTGGAACAAGCTGTCTATAATGTTCTATCTTCTGGAAACGAAGAAGGCTATAGGGCTGCTCTCATACAGCCTCTAATTCATTCAGTTATTTCCGGTGTGCTTTTTACTTCCTCCCCCTTTTGCTCCCATCATATGGTTCTTGAATCATCCTATGGTAGTGGTGAACTAGTAGTTGGGGGAATCATTACTCCTGATTTGTTTCTTCTCAATAAACATTCAGGTAATGTAACATATGAGATTTCAACTGAGAAACGATATGGTAAGTTTTATTTAAAACATCCATTATCGAGTGGTGATGATTTGCCATTTCCGGACCTAGACGGGAGAGTATCCGCTGTAGCCGGGAACATGTATATTGCGAGTTTTTCTTACCAAACTAGAACAAAATCATCCCTACCGATGAACATAATAAAACAATTGTTCAAACTGGGTGCTGAGATAGAAAGTATTTTCGGGAGACCGCAAGATATCGAATGGACCTATGACTATGAAAAAGTGTGCATTTTACAAACAAGAGCTATAACACGAATAAATACAATTCCAAAGACAGCAAAAATGAATTATTCTTTACTGAATCCAATTAATTCTGAGACCAGTACGGATTCATCAGAGAAATTTTTGAAAGGAAATACAGCCTCAGTAGGAGTAGGGGTAGGTAAAATTGTATTATTAAGACCTGATACAGAAGTAGACCTACCGGATGAGGATTATATTGTAGTAGCTTTTGAAACCCAGCCGAAATACGCTTATGAAATGTGCCGGGCAAAAGCAATAATAACTGAAACTGGAGGTATATTAAGCCATGCTGCAATTGTAGCAAGAGAACTAGGAATTCCTTGCGTGGTCGGTGTTAACAATCTTATGGATACAGCTAAAAGGTATTCTTTTGCAGAAGTGGACGGGGCAAGCGGGGTGGTTCGGTTTGTTTAAAGCCGGGGATAAATGGGATTTATTTGTATCTTCGGGACGTGTGTCGGGGTTTTCAGATAATGTATGGAAGAAGATACTTTCCCTAGATTTGAATCCTTATGTCTCAAAGAAAATCATAGGTTTACCCGATTTCGGAGATGATGGAACCACATTAAATGGATTAGTGTTTAAGAGCGAAAATCGCGTTTTTCCTCTCGGAGCCGGGAAAGATATCGGTTGTGGATTCCGAGTACTGCATGTGCCAAGAAATAAGGTAGATATAGAAAAAATAGAAAGAGAGTACCAGTTTTTTGCAAAAAATATCACATCATACAAACCTGGGACTACCCTTTTAGATGAAGAAATAGAACAAATTTTTTATTCGAATAGTGATAGACCAAGTCTTATAAAACAAGAAGAAGTAAAATTGAGCTTCGGGAGAATAGGAAAAGGTAACCATTTTATCGAGTTTCGAACTATTGATATCAAAGATCAACTTGCCGCCAAAAAACTAGGTTTTGAAACAGGAGATATAATCATTCATATTCATAGTGGTAGCGGGCTTTTTCTAGAATATATGATTTTAAAATATGCTGCCCTTTTTAACAATAATAGAGGTTATCAAAATGCTTATGAGTTACACTTTCCCTTTGAAAATTGCCTAATACAACAGTTTTTAGCAGATGCAGAGCGATGCCTTCAAGTATCAATCGCAAACCGTAATGCATTAGAGAGATTAATAATTGAATGGATTGGATCGGCAATTCGAGTGTTAGATGTATCCCACGATGTTATTGAAGTGGAAGGGACAACTGTTCATTATCAAAAAGCGGTGCAGCGTTACAGTGAATATAAAGGTTTAGATATTGCGATCATTCCTACTACTATTGAAGAACAATCCTATTTGGTAAATAGAACTGGCCATTTTTCTTTTGTCAATCATGGATCTGGAGAAGGTGAAGAAGGAGATACACAGAATATAGGATCGGTAAAAACCAATTTTGATAAAACTTCTAGCAGAACTTTTTTCGGTATAAATGATTCGCTGGAAATAGCAACCAGAAACGCGTGGTATAAAATAATTTGTAATCTTAATCCTTGGATATGCATCAAAAATTTTAATGAGTGGTAGTTATATCTGTTAAGGAATCAGAATATAACTCAATGGAAAGGAGGGATACTATGGGAAATCACGGACCAAATATTCAACATTTAGAAACAATCCAAAGAATTATTAACGAGATGAAGTTAAAAGGAGAAAAAAAATCCAAATAAATTTAAAAGGGTGCGTTAGATTAAAAAGATTGGCTGCTTGCTCAGCCACTTTTTACTTTTGCGAGGTTTTAGCAAAAGAAGATAGTGACCATGTAATCTATGATGGATTAGCAGTAAAAAAGTGGTGATTAGTTGTTTAGTACTAATTTTTTTAAAAAATAGAATTTTTGAGGGCTTTCTGAATTAGTATTCGCATGCGCCGAAAAGAAAAAAATCAACCGATTAATAGGTTTATTCAGACTGTCGACAAATCCTAAGCATTTGAGAGGTTTGTGGACAGTTTTTTTGTATAATTAAGTTACAGAGATTTCACATGAGGTGGTTGAAATGCTAATTAAAAATACACAGATGAATCGTGACCAAATAGAAATGATCGCTTTAGAACAATTTGTACCTGCGAATCATTTAGTTTGCAAGATCGAAGCTGCTATAGATTTTTCGTTTATATATTCTTTGGTTCAGGAAATGTATTCGCAGAACGAGGACCTATTGATCCTGTAGTATTGATAAAGATGGCTTTCATCCAATATACCTTCGGTATCCGCTCTATGCGTAAAACCATAGAAGAAATCGAAACCAATATGGCGTAACGTTGGTTTTTAGGCTTTGGTTTTTATTATAAGTGCCTCACTTTTCAACGTTTGGTAAGAACTATGAGCGACGCTTTAAGGGCACGGATTTATTTGAACAGAGTTTCTAACGTATTATAAAAGAAGCTTCAGAAAAGTAATTGATTAGTAGTGAGCACGTATTTATTGATTCTACACATGTTAAAGCAAGTGCAAATAAGCATAAATTTGAGAAAAAAGTAGTTCGAAAAGAATTGAAAGCTTATGAAGCACGTCTAAAAGATGAGATTAATAAAGATCGGGAAGATCACGGGAAAAAGCCATTCCCTCCAGATAAATTTGATAAAGAAGAATTAAAAGAAATAAAAGAAAGTACCACTGACCCAGAGAGTGGTTATTACGTTAAGGACGAACGAACTAAGCAGTTTGCATATTCATTTCATGCAGCTGCTGATCAAAATGGTTTCGTATTGGGTGCAATTGTAACGCCGGGGAATATCCATGATAGTCTCATATTCGAGCCATTAATGGAGAAGGTCGTAGAAAAGCACGGTAAACCTTAGCTGTGGCTGCTGATGCTGGATATAAAACACCTGCTATTGCTCAATACATATTTGAAAATGATATGACACCGGCTTTACCTTATACACGCCCTCGCACGAAGGACGGTTATATGAAAAAACATGAGTATGTCTATGATGAATACTACGATTGTTATATCTGTCCGCAAGGACAAATATTGAAATATGCAACGACAACGAAAAATGGAAAACGTCAATACTTCTCTAATCCGCTTGAGTGTCAAAACTGCCCGTTGCTTTCCGAATGCACACAGAGTAAAGAACATAAAAAATTGATTGAGCGGCATGTATGGGAACATTACATAGAAGAAGCAGATCATCTTCGTCACACAAAAGAGAATAAAAGCATATACGCAAGACGAAAGGAAACTATTGAACGTGTCTTTGCGGATGCTAAGGAAAAGCATGGTATGCGTTGGACAACTCTAAGAGGCCTAGAAAAATTGTCCATGCAGGCGATGCTTACTTTTGCTGCTATGAATTTGAAAAAGTTGGCTTGCTGGACATGGGAGAGTCCAGAAATAGCGTAATAGTATTGGTAGGAATCGTCTACACCCTGCTCTTACGAGCAAAAAAACAACGAAAAGGCACCCAAATGGACTCATTCGGATGCCTTTTGTCTACAATCTGAATCAACCGATTAACCGGTTAATTTTAATATCTTGTCTATTATTGGTTTCAGCTGGGCGTTACTTTGATAGCAGATGGCGATAATGAATCACGATTTATTAAATAAGTGTACAGCCCTATACTCGTTTAACAAACCATTCACCATCGACTCGGGTATGAAGGAGAAGCTAAAAATTTTCATCAATAAACAGCCTGAATCCTGGAGGAGACAGGCTGTTTTTGATCTTCTTATCACTGACCAGCATTTTCTACTATAAAATAACAAACATAAACAGTTACCAATAATAATAGAAGAAACATGAATAAACCCGGCAGTTAAAATCCCGGGCTTTTTTTGTCTGGATGTTGTTTATTATGTATATATACAATTGTTTGATCAGATCTGGCTCGCAAGGAATGTAACTAAGGCACTTAACACCATAGTAAAAAGAAAGCTATAGAAATACATATTTTTTTTGTTCCGCTCTTTTTTAATCTGTATTTCCTCCAGGGTGAACCAAGATTTCTTCGACATCCACATATCTCCTTTTTCTGGAATCTAGCTAAATGTCTTTTCCCCATGAACGAATATTTAATCTAGTAAAAAAGAACGAAGTTTCAGCGTACTATGATGAGAAATAACCTTTAACTTTTTACACTATCTACCTATTCAAAATGACCTGAATGATGTAGTAAGATTCCAATAGGAGTTGATAGTTTGAAGATTTTTGATAGTTTACCTAAGTCTATTAAGAAAACGTTAAGATACATAAACCAGGACGTAGATTCTCTTTATAAGTTAGAGGAGCTGCAAGCTACGCTTAATCATTATATTGAAAAGCGTAAGCGGCAATTGAAAAAAGGGAGCTGATGAACGTTGATCGGCTCTCTTTTTTTATGCAAAAAAAAGCACCTAAAAAGGTGCCCTGGATAATACTAAGTCATTCATTTTATTTTTGTGGTATTCTAATTTGCTAATTAGTTGGGCTTTCATTTGTTGATCTAAGCAGCCATTTAACAACATTTCTATGTAGATGATTCTGAACCTTCTCCAGTTGTATCTAGCTTTGTATGCAGCAGGTCTCCATTTGAGCACGAAAATCCCCCCATAACTAACTTTTAAAGGCACTTTCATCATAATACAGGTCCATTGTGAAGGGTGTCAGAATGAGTTGTCGATATAACGAATTCTATAAAACCCACCTTTTAGCCCAGGCTGTGATTATTTAATTCAAACTTTTTTGAAAATAAAACAATTTATAATTTCAATATAATAGTATAAATGGTATGATAATCCATTATAGAAGTCATAGTAATATTTTCACTGTTATTTTACTTAAAATGTAAGTTTATTAGACAAAACTTCTTAGTATTAGACATTTTACGTCTATTTACTCTCCAAAACATCGATGTTACGATTTAATAAACAATTTGGGAATATAAGGGGATTTGTTGATGATCGATATTCACTGCCATATCCTTCCCGGGGTGGATGATGGGCCGGAGAGTAATTATAAGAGTATTGATCTAGCGAGGTTGGCAGTCGAACAGGGAATTCATACGATCGTAGCCACGCCGCATCATATACCGGGAAGTTATTCAAACACGAGGGAAGAGATTCTTAGGAAAGTAGATAATTTTAATGAACAGCTTAAGAGTGAGAAAGTTCCCCTTACCGTGCTGCCTGGCCAGGAGACACGGATCAGCGGCACATTAATAGAAGAATTAGATCAAGGAGATATTTTAACTCTTAATGATAAGTTAAGCTCAATGCTTATTGAATTTCCAAAGGATCACGTTCCTAAGTATACAGAGAAACTGTTTTATGATCTGCAGCTAAAAGGGATTTCACCGATTATTGTTCATCCGGAGCAAAACCTAGAGATCCTCGAGGATCCGGAAGTGCTGTACCAGTTAATTAAAAAAGGTGCCTATGCACAGGTAGACGCCGAAAGTGTCGCTGGAAAGCTAGGTCGAACTGCAAAAAGATTCACCCATGATTTAATTAAGGCCAAGCAGGTTCAGTTTATCGGTTCGAATGCCCGCGATATGACGAAGCGTTCTTTCAAAATGAATCTGGCATTAAAGGAAATAAAAAAATCGTTCGGTAATGAAACCATCAATATGTTTATGGTCAATGCGGAAAAGGTCATAAAAGGGGAGCCTGTATTTAAGGAAGAGCCGGACAGGCTCAAAAAAGTCAAAAAATTCGTGTTATTCAAATAAAAAGACCCTGATCCACAGGGTCACTTGATAAATAAATCTAGAACGGTGTCAGCCCAAACTTTATGTCCTTTTTCGTTCGGGGCGGAGCGATCTTCATTCAAGTATTCTTTTATTTCTTCTGTTTTATAGTCTGGCCAGTTGGCCCAGTGATTTAGATAAAGATACCCGTTATCTTGTGCAAAACTATTCAGTTCCTCAACTTGGGAAGGATAAATCGTAGCGTTTGGAATAGGGTGAGTCGGCTGCAAGATAAACAGGGTATTTTTTTTGGATTCTTTCGCAGAATTTATCGTATCCTGAATGGTTTTCCGGGAATCTTCCGTCGAAACTTCGCCATTATTGTTTAAGGTAAAAGGCTCAAACAAAACAATGTCCGGCTGCTCTTTAATCAGGTCGGCTACTTTATCCTGCTGGACAAACTGTAAGGAAGTCATATCGTATTTTAGAGTCTTGAAAGCAACTTGATTATTAAACTCTTCCTTAAGTGTAGTGCCAACCATTTCTGGCCAGCTGTTAGTACCGCTGCCAAGTGCATTAGATCCTAGGAATACGATTTTAACAGTTTCTT
Organism: Peribacillus deserti; assembly: GCF_002863585.1. Taxonomy (GTDB): domain Bacteria; phylum Bacillota; class Bacilli; order Bacillales; family DSM-1321; genus Paraperibacillus; species Paraperibacillus deserti_A. The sequence continues at coordinate 164,747 of NZ_PGUY01000002.1, forward strand.
CATTTTCAGCAGCTTGCTTAAACACCTTCTGAATTTCTTTATTTGGAATAGACTCAATCGCACTTGGCAGATTGCTGTCACTTTTAACTGCTTCGGAAGGTGAAACTTCCTTATTGTAGGCATCTGTTGATGTGACTGTCTGATTCCAATGGATGTTACCTAAAATTATGGCACCTAGCGTTAATATAATCAAAATAGGTATGAAAATCTGTTTCATATCCAACTATTCCCCCTGTTAAACTAGTAAGTAATTCCAATTAAGCATAAGTTACACATTTTGGTGGAAAATATATTAAAATCAATATAGCAAATTACACATTTATTAATTTTACTACAAAAAGAGAAATTATTTTACAAAATAGTAATTTTAATGACATAATTCTATTGGCAATTTTTGTGTTATAATTTTGAATAATATTGTTGTTTATACAAGTTCAGGAGGATGAAATGGAAGAAACCATTAGTTTAAAAGAGCTGTTTGGCGTGATCCGAAAGAGAATGGGATTAATCGTATTGATTACTCTTGCCGCAGTTCTTGTGAGTGCACTTATCAGCTACTTTGTTCTTACTCCCGTTTATCAGGCTTCGACACAGCTATTAGTGAATCAAAAAGAAAGCAAGCAAACTGTATATAATCCTAATGAAATACAAACCAATTTACAGCTTGTGAATACGTACAACGAAATTATTAAAAGCCCAGTCATTTTGGATAAGGTAAGGGAAGAATTAGATCTTTCCATCTCTACTGGAGTCTTGACTTCAAAAATTACTGTCAGCAATGCAAACGAATCTCAGGTATTAAACCTTTCCGTCCAGGATACAGATCCATACCAGGCGGCAGATATAGCTAACAAAACAGCAGAAGTTTTCCAGCGTGATATTAAAAGCATCATGAACGTGGATAACGTTACGATTCTATCAAAGGCTACTGTAGGGGATAAAGTTTCACCAATAAAGCCTAAGCCGTTATTAAATATAGCGATTGCCTTGGTCATAGGCTTAATGGCCGGAGTAGGATTAGCCTTCCTATTTGAATATCTGGATAACACGATCAAAAACGAGCAGGATATTGAAACCTTATTAGATCTTCCGGTTTTAGGATCGATCGCAAACATAGAAGAACCAAAAGAAAGTAAGGGTAAAGAAAAATCAGTGAGAGGTGAGTCACTTGGCGCTTAATAAAAAGAAACAACTGCTGCAAACCAAAAGAAAACTGGTTACTCAGATAAGTCCAAAATCACCGATTTCTGAGCAATATAAAACGATCAGAACCAATATTCAATTCTCTTCCATAGATGAAGAAATGCAAACGATCCTTGTAACATCACCTGGACCTGGGGAAGGTAAATCGACGACCGTATCGAATTTAGCGGTTGTATTTGCTCAGGCTGGAAAGAAAGTATTGCTAGTCGATTCAGACTTAAGGAAACCGACAGCACACTATACCTTCTCATTTACAAACACCTTTGGCCTAACAAATGTATTAACAAAGCAAATGTCGTTTGAAAAAGCAGTTAAGGGTTCAGATGTAGAAAACCTTGATATTCTAACAAGCGGCCCGATTCCGCCAAACCCAGCTGAACTTTTAGGTTCAAAAAGTATGGTAGAGCTAACAAAAAAATTAAAGGAGCTGTATGACATCATTCTTTATGATACTCCGCCTGTACTCGCCGTAACGGATGCGCAGGTTTTATCCAATATGTGTGATGGAGTAATCCTGGTAGTTTCGAGCGGCCGTACCGAAAAAGAAACAGCTATTAAAGCAAAAGAACTCCTGCTGGGTGTCCAAGCGAAAATTGCAGGTGTGGTTCTAAATAATAAAGACATAAAGGAATCCTCTTACTACTATTACTATGGAAAAAAATAAAGGCTAGACAAAATAATTACTTTCTATATAGAAGGTATATTATTTTGTCTAGACTCTGTAAATAATTGGGGGTTTATTAGGGTGATAGACCTACATAGTCATATATTGCCAGGTGTGGATGATGGAGCGAACAGCATAGAAGAAAGCTTAGAGTTAGCAAGACTTGCAGTTAAAGAAGGGATACAAACTCTATATGCAACACCGCATCACAAAAATGGCAGCTATGTTAATGAAAGAAAATCGATTCTAAAAGCTTCAGAATCCTTAAACAAAGTAATGCAGGATGAAAAGATACCTTTAAAGATCATGCCGGGCCAGGAAGTAAGAATATATGGGGAAATTGCAGAAGATGTGGAGAAGGCAGAACTTCTTCTTATTGGAACTCAACACGGGCAATACCTTCTTGTAGAACTTCCGTCCGGACATGTACCTAGATATACAGAAAGAGTACTGTTCGACATTCAGCTGCTGGGCATTACACCCATTATTGTGCATCCGGAACGAAACGCAGAAATCATCGAACGGCCGGATATACTATTTAATCTAGTTGATAAAGGTGCACTAACTCAGGTAACAGCATCTAGTGTAACCGGGTACTTCGGAAAAAAAATTAAAAAATTTTCGCATGATCTAATATCAGCAAATCTAACTCACTTTATTGCATCAGATGCACATAACACCAAAAGCCGCAGCTTTAACATGATACAGACTTACGACGAAATAGAAAAAGAATATGGCATCGACATGATCTACTTATTTAAGGAAAATGCTGAAGCCGTTTTACTAGGAGACTCGGTCTACAAAGAAATGCCTCAAAAGATTAAAACTAAAAAGTTCCTCGGAATCTTTTAGTTACAACTAGGTGATGCCTCCTTACCTCTATCAAAGGAGACACTCGGTCATACTGTGGGTATTTAATCCTTAGACGCTTGTCGTCGCTAGTATGGTGTGAGGCTGGGTTAGATGCCCATAATTTTATTTATTTGATAGATATCTAATGAGAGGGCGTGTCAGAGCAACATGTGTTTTCATTAGATATTTATTTTTGCCTGCTTCTTCAGCCAATTAAAGTATTAACTTAGTTTTTCACTAAAAGGGGGAATTTCGGTTGGCGTACCGAAAAAGATTAACGGTTTTAGCATTATTAGACTCTCTAATTGTATTATCGGCGATTTATGTAAGTTATTTAATTTTACACCCGTATTTAGACATCTTTAAATTACACACCCTGCTAATCAGCTCTGTAACATTGTTAATCAGCCATCATGTTTTTGCTTCAGTCTATAAGCTGTATAACAAAGCATGGGAATACGCCAGTGTTGGAGAGCTATTTTCCATTGTAAAAGCAGTGAGCTTTTCAATCCTAGTAACTGCAGTCGTTCAAATGCTAATCTTCCATAATATATATGTCAGGGCATTGGGTTTAACATGGATGCTGCATGTATTACTGATTGGTGGATCCCGCTTTTCATGGAGAATGTTCAGGGACCGCTACATAAGCAACCAGGGTGAAATGAAGAGAACCTTAATCATAGGTGCGGGCTCTGCTGGAAACATGGTCGCACGGCAGTTATTAAAAAATCATGAATCTGAATTAAAACCGGTAGCTTTCATTGATGATGATCCAAAGAAATACAAGCTTCACTATTATGATATTCCGGTTGTAGGAAACACAAAATCCATCGTGGATACAGTAGATAAATTGCAAATAGAAAATATAGTAATCGCTATCCCTTCACTCAGCAAAAAGGAGTTAAGAGCGATCTTCGAAGAATGCTCAAAAACCAGCGCAAAGACACAAATCATGCCGATGCTTGAAGATTTAATGATGGGCAAAGTCTCAGTAAATCAATTTAGAGATGTGCAGGTTGAGGACTTACTAGGCAGAGAACCAGTAGAGTTAGATATAGAAGGTATTTCAGATTATGTATCCAACAAAACAATACTTGTTACTGGCGCCGGCGGTTCTATCGGATCTGAGATTTGCAGGCAGATTTCGAAATTTTCTCCAAGCAAGCTAGTACTTGTAGGTCATGGTGAAAATAGTATTTACCATATCGAAATGGAATTAAGAAATAAATATAAAGACTTGATACAAATCATCCCCATCATAGGTGATGTGCAGGACCGGATAAGAATGTTTGAGGTATTTGAAGAATTTAAGCCAGATGTAGTGTATCATGCAGCGGCACATAAGCATGTTCCACTCATGGAATATAACCCAAAAGAGGCAGTTAAAAATAATGTTATTGGGACCAAGAATGTCGCGGAGGCAGCAGATACTTTTGGGGTTAATACTTTTGTGTTGGTTTCATCTGATAAAGCTGTAAATCCAACCAATGTAATGGGTTCAACGAAGCGTATCGCGGAAATGGTTATTCAGCAGTTAGATAAAGAAAGTAAGACTAATTTTGTTGCTGTACGGTTCGGTAATGTTCTTGGTAGCCGCGGCAGTGTAATTCCATTGTTTAAAAAGCAGATTCAAGCTGGTGGACCGGTTACGGTTACACATCCAGAAATGACGAGATATTTCATGACAATTCCTGAAGCATCAAGACTAGTTATTCAGGCGGGGTCATTAGCTCGAGGTGGAGAGATTTTTGTATTAGATATGGGTGAACCAGTAAAAATTGTTGACCTAGCGAAAAACCTTATCAGATTGTCTGGTTATTCTATAGAAGAGATCGGGATAAACTTCTCTGGTATAAGGCCGGGAGAGAAGATGTTTGAAGAGCTTTTAAATGAAAAAGAGGTCCATCCTAAGCCGATTTTTCCGAAAATTTTTATTGGAAAAGCAGTGTTGGAACAGGAAGCTGAGATTACTTATTTACTTGATCAGTTTGAGAACTTTTCAGGGAGTGATTTGAAAGAGTATGTCATTAACTTGGCAAATAGAAGAAAAAATAAGATGCTTTTACTAGCTAAATAAAAGGAGAAGTGTCAAATGAAAAAAGTACGCAAAGCGATTATCCCTGCGGCGGGGTTAGGTACCAGGTTCTTACCAGCAACAAAGGCTATGCCTAAAGAAATGCTACCAATTGTAGATAAACCTACCATTCAATATATAGTAGAAGAGGCAATAGAATCAGGAATTGAAGATATCATTATTGTTACTGGTAAAGGGAAAAGGGCAATTGAAGACCACTTTGATAATTCTTTTGAGCTTGAACAAAACCTTTTGGAAAAAGGTAAGTTCGAGTTATTAAACGAAGTTCAAAAGTCTTCAAAAATGGTGGATATACATTATATTCGCCAAAAGGAAGCAAAGGGATTGGGGCATGCTATATGGTGTGCAAGAAAATTTATTGGGAATGAACCGTTTGCAGTCTTGTTGGGGGATGATATTGTCCAAGCGGACAAACCTTGTTTAAAGCAGATGATCGACCAATATGATCGTTTTAGGGCTTCAATTATCGGAGTACAAAAGGTACCTGAAGAAGAGGTTTCTAGATATGGGGTTGTAGATGGTGAAGAAATTCATGAGAGGCTTTATAGTGTTACAGATTTAATTGAGAAGCCGAAGGTGGAAGATGCACCTTCGAATCTTGCAATTATGGGAAGATATATATTGAGCCCAAGAATTTTTGAAATCTTACAACACCAAAAACCTGGAGCTGGCGGAGAGATTCAGTTGACCGATGCAATTGCGGAGTTAAATAGATATGAGTCGGTTTATGCCTATAACTTCAACGGTAAGAGATACGATGTGGGCGAGAAGTTAGGGTTTATAAAAACGACGATTGAGATGGCGTTACAAAATAATGAATTGAGATCTGATTTGTTTACTTTTATCGAGCAAGTTATTAAGGAAAATAAAGTAGAAACTAAATAGGCCAAATTGTTATTAAGTATCTGATGATTTATTTAGATTGATACTTTTGTTTTGAAGCGATTTGTTATATGGAGATGATCTAAGTGAACGGGTTAGTAATACGCTATATGTCATAGTATATTTTAATTTGTTATGCAAGAAAGATAAAGAGTGAAAAATTCCTCACTTTCTTTTTATGAACATCCAAATGGCATTATTAGTATCTCAACCCTTATGCAAATCGCACACATACTTATGGTTCAAACATTGTATAAAATTAATATCAGTTTACGTTGTTATGACCATAATAAACACCTTTTGGCTTTGAGTATACGAAACCTCCCAGCTTAAAAGGTGTTTTAATATAATATTCAAATTATAAATATAGTTATGTTCAAAGACTAAGTAGTGATATTTCGAAAATACTGTGAGTACAGGGACTGTTGTCTTTCTGTATGATTGTACTTTCCGGTTCCGAAAGCTAAAAGAAAGAAATATATATAGACTTTTGTACCGTGCCGTTCCTTTTTTTAAAAGTATGTGAAATTTTTCTGTGCAGATACCTACACTTATACTGTCAAACAACGTGGCTTACAAAGGGCTAAACAGTCACAATAAAAAGCTTAAATATCATTCTATAATTGTATCAGAGATTGAATAGTTATTACGAGGTGAGTATTAGAATAAGATAACAAATAACAATATATAGTAATGAAATTGTGTTTTTAACGATGAAATATACTGCATGTTGACTTTTTTATCTATTTCTCATATTGAATATAATATGCGAGGTGGCTATCAGATACAGATTTGTTTAGTAGGTTAGTAGTTGGTTGGAAAGGCTGAAAAGTTCCAATTAAGTCCTAAATTACTAAATAACTTTTCAAGGAGTGTAACAGGCATGTATATGAAATTTAAAAGTCTGATAGATATTCTTCTTTCTTTAATTGGACTTATTGTTTTATCACCTATTTTCTTAATCCTCATTATTGCTATTAAGCTTGATTCTAGAGGTCCGGTTCTGTTCAAACAAAAGCGTGTTGGAATCAATAAGACACATTTCAATATATTGAAGTTCCGTACTATGAGAATAGATACGCCTAAGGACACTCCTACTCATTTGTTAGGAGACCCGGATCAATACATTACTAAAGTAGGTAAGTTCCTGAGAAAGACTTCACTTGATGAGTTACCGCAGATTTGGAATATCTTTGTTGGGCAGATGAGTATTATTGGGCCTAGACCAGCACTATGGAATCAATATGATCTGATTGCGGAACGAGATAAATATGGAGCTAATGATGTACCACCTGGGTTGACTGGTTGGGCACAGATTAATGGTAGAGATGAGCTTCCTATTGAGGTGAAGGCGAAGTTGGATGGGGAGTATGTTGATAAAATAAGCTTATTAATGGATATTAAGTGTTTCTTTGGCACTATCGTTAGTGTTGTGAAAAGTGATGGAGTTGTTGAAGGCGGGACTGGAGTAGCTGGTAAGAAGGAAATTGCTAGTACTAAGGAGAGCATTTCTAAATGAAAAAAATATTAATAACTGGGAAAAACAGCTATGTAGGTAGGAGCCTGGAGAATTGGCTAGGAAATTATCTAGATAGATATTTGGTAGAGACGATTAGTTTAAGGGATGATTCATGGAAGAATAAGGACTTCTCGGGATATGATGTTGTGTTTCATGTGGCTGGGATAGCACATGTATCATCAGATCCTAAAATGGAAGAAATGTATTATAAAGTGAATCGTGATTTAACTATTGAGACTGCTAAAAAAGCCAAATCAGAAGGTGTTAAGCAGTTTATTTTTATGAGCAGCATTATTGTATATGGTGATAGTAGTAGTGGAAAAAGAGTTATTGATGAAAATACAGTACCTACACCAAGTAATTTTTATGGCAATAGCAAACTACAGGCAGAAGAAGGGATTAAACCTTTAGAAAGTGATAGTTACAGAGTGGTTATTATTAGGCCGCCAATGATTTATGGGAAAGGTTCTAAAGGAAATTATCCCAAGTTGGCAAAAGCAGCACAGAGGCTTCCAATATTTCCTGATGTTGATAATCAACGAAGTATGCTTCATATTGATAATCTTTGTGAGTTCATTAGGCTCATTATTGATAACGAAGAGAGTAGTACCTTTTTTCCTCAAAATAGGGAGTACGTTAAGACAAGCGAGATGGTAAAGCTAATAGCTGATGTTTATGGAAAGAAAATTAAACTTACAAAATTGTTTAATCCGGTATTGTCGGTAATTGAGATGAAAATAGGATTAGTAAATAAGGTATTTGGTAATTTAGTTTATGATAAAAGTATGAGTAGTTATAAAGAAAATTACCAAATAAGAGATATCCAGAAAACAATTGAGTTAACGGAAAAATAGAGGGAGGGTGGAAGTGAATTGAAAAAACATATTTTAGTTATCGCACAATATTTCTACCCTGAACAATTTCGTTTTAATGATATTTGTGCTGAATGGGTTAAAAGGGGTTATAAAGTAACAGTTATAACTGGTATACCGAATTATCCACAAGGTAAATATTATGAAGGGTACGGACTTTTTAAAAAAAGAAAAGAAACATACAAAGGTATCGAGATTATTAGAATTCCACTCATACCAAGAGGGAATAATTCAATAATGCTCGCTTTAAATTATGTATCATTTGTGGTTTCAGGTTACTTTTGGAAAGTGTTCACGAAAATAAAAGCTGATTATGTCTTTATATTCGAAGTATCCCCAATGACCCAAGCGTTGCCTGGTGTTTGGTACGCAAAAAAGAGGCAGATACCATGTTACTTATATGTCCAAGATCTTTGGCCTGAAAATGTTGAAATTATTACAGGTATAACGAATGAGCATATTATTGGTGCTATTGGAAAAATGGTTGATTATATTTATAAAAATTGTACAAAAATCTTTACTACTTCCAATAGTTTTGTAGACTCAATTGAAAAACGTAATGTGCCTAAAAAAAAGATAGAATATTGGCCACAATTTGCCGAAGATTTTTATCGACCATTAGAGAAGAAGGTTAATCCAGAGATTCCAGATGATGGAGCGTTAAATTTAATATTTGCTGGTAATATTGGTTACGCACAGGGGCTAGATATCTTACCAAAAGTTGCGATGCTGATAAAACAAAAGAAATTAGATAGAAGAATTCGTTTTAACATAGTTGGAGATGGAAGATATAAGGAATCTTTAGTCGATATTGTTAATTCAAATAATCTAGGTTATATGTTCAATTTTATTCCAAAACAACCAGCAAATGAAATTCCTTATCTCATGGCAGCTTGCGATTCTGCTTTTTTGTGCTTAACAAATAATCCATTATTTGCAATGACAATTCCTGCAAAACTCCAATCTTATATGGCTTGCGGTATTCCGATTATTGCTTCTGTCGAAGGTGAAACAAACCAAATTATTAAAGAGTCAAATGCAGGCTTATCTAGTCCTGCGGGTGATGCACAAAGTCTTTGTGAGAATATTATTGAACTATCTACCAAGTCCGGCATCGAATTAAAACAATTAGGTATAAATGCTAGAAACTACTATGATAAATACTTTAATAAAGAAATATTGTTGAACAGAATGGATGTAAACTTTAGAAACACTATAGATATGGAGGAGACAAAAATTGTTTAAAAATAAAACATTATTAATTACAGGTGGTACAGGTTCGTTTGGAAATGCAGTAATGAAAAGATTCCTAGATACTGATATAAAAGAAATTCGTATTTTCTCACGTGATGAAAAGAAACAAGATGATATGAGAAAACTTTATAAAAATGATAAACTGAAATTTTATATTGGGGATGTACGAGACTTAGCAAGCGTAAAAAATGCAATGCATGGAGTAGACTATATCTTTCACGCAGCAGCATTAAAACAAGTTCCATCCTGTGAGTTCTTCCCTCTTGAAGCTGTAAAAACTAATGTTATGGGTACTGATAATGTATTAACAGCAGCAATAGAGTATGGTATTCAAAAAGTAATTTGCCTTTCAACGGACAAAGCGGCATATCCAATTAATGCTATGGGAATTTCAAAAGCAATGATGGAAAAAGTATTTGTTGCAAAGTCTAAGACTGTTGACCCAAATAAGACACTAATTTGTGGAACTAGATATGGTAATGTTATGGCCTCACGTGGTTCAGTTATTCCATTATTTATAGATCAAATAAAAAGTGGACAGCCATTGACGGTTACGGATCCTACAATGACAAGATTTTTAATGAGTCTAGAAGACGCAGTCGAACTAGTTGTATTTGCGTTTCAAAATGCTCAAGCTGGAGATATTATGGTTCAGAAATCACCGGCAAGTACAATTGGTGATTTAGCACAAGCTGTTAAGGAAATATTTGATGTAGATAATCAAATAAAAGTAATCGGTACTCGCCATGGTGAAAAACATTATGAAACACTACTTACCAAAGAAGAATATGTTGTAGCTGAAGATATGGGCGGTTTCTATCGTGTTCCTTCCGATCAAAGAGACTTAAATTATGATAAGTATTTTGTAGATGGTGACAGTAGATTATCAACGTTGGAAGAATACCATTCCTCTAATACACAAATATTAACTGTCAAAGAAATCAAAGAAAAATTATTAGAATTAGATTATGTTCAAAGTGCATTAAAGGAATGGAATAATAAAGTACATGTAATAAACTAAAGGGTGGTTTTGATTAATGAAAATTCTTGTTACTGGGGCCAATGGTTTTGTAGGAAAAAATCTTATTGCTGAACTTAAAAATAAAGGATATACAGATATTTTCGAGGTAACTAGAGAAAGTGATTGTTCATTACTCGAAAGATACACAAAAGAATGTGATTTTGTCTTTCATTTAGCTGGGATAAATAGACCAAAAGATGAGAATGAATTTATGGAAGGGAATTTTAGTTTAGCCTCTCAGTTATTAGAATTATTAAAGAAACATAACAATAAAGCTCCTGTTCTTCTTACGTCATCTATTCAAGTAGATAAAGATAACCCTTATGGAAGAAGTAAGAAGGCTGGAGAGGACTTATTATTCAATTATTATTATGAGACTGATGCCAAGGTATATGTATATCGACTTCCAAATTTATTTGGTAAGTGGAGTAAACCAAACTATAATACTGTGGTTGCTACATTTTGTCATAATATAGCAAGAGGTTTAGACATCCAAGTAAATAATCCAGATGCAATGCTTAATCTTTGTTATATAGATGATGTTTTAGAAGAGTTTTTAAGAGCTCTTGAAGGTAAGCCGACTATGCAAGATGACTTTTGTGTTGTGCCCGTAACACATAATATTAGACTAGGAGAATTGGCTAACCTTATAAAGAGCTTCAAAGATAGTAGGAATAATTTAAGTATTCCTGATATGGAAGATGATCTAAGAAAGAAATTATATAGTACGTACTTAAGCTTTTTACCAGAAGGTCAGTTTTCCTACGACCTTAAAATGAATTGTGATGATAGAGGTTCTTTTACAGAATTCATGAGAACGCCGGAAAGAGGGCAAGTTTCAGTAAATGTATCAAAGCCTGGGATTACAAAAGGGAATCATTGGCATCACACTAAAAATGAGAAATTTTTAGTTGTTAGTGGCGAAGGATTGATTCGTTTTAGAAAGATAGGTTCTGACAAAATAATAGAATATAAAGTAAGTGGAGAAAAGTTACAAGTTGTAGACATCCCAACTGGTTATACTCACTCAATTGTAAATGTAGGAGAAAATGACCTTGTTACAGTAATGTGGGCAAATGAATGTTTTGACCCGAATAAGCCGGATACTTATTTCTTGGAGGTATAGTAATGAAGAAATTAAAAGTCATGACAGTCGTTGGCACTAGACCAGAAATTATTAGACTGTCAGCAGTTATAAATAAATTAGGAGAATCAAAAGCAATTGAACATACACTTGTCCATACAGGACAAAATTATGATTATGAATTGAACGAAGTGTTCTTTAAAGATTTTAATTTAAAAAAACCAGACTATTTTCTAAATGCCGCAACAGGAACTGCAGTAGAAACAATTGGTAATATCCTTGTTAAGATAGATCCAATCATAGAAGAAGTAAAACCAGATGCATTTCTAGTGCTTGGAGATACCAATAGTTGTTTAACAGCAATTGCAGCAAAGAGAAGACATATCCCGATATTCCACATGGAAGCAGGAAATAGATGCTTTGACCAAAGAGTACCAGAAGAAACCAATAGAAAGATTGTGGATCATACGGCTGATATAAATTTAACCTATAGTGATATTGCAAGAGAATATCTTCTTAGAGAAGGATTTCCTTCAGATAGAATTATTAAAACTGGAAGCCCGATGTTTGAGGTTCTTAACTCTAGAAAATCTGACATTGAGAGTTCAGACGTGTTAGAGAGATTGAAATTAGAGGAAGGAAAATACTTTGTAGTATCTGCTCATAGAGAGGAAAATATCAATTCGGAAACCAATTTTATGGATTTGGTTAATAGTTTAAATGCGATTGCAGAAAAGTATAATATGCCAGTGATTGTAAGCACACATCCTAGAACTAGAAAAATGATACAGTCTAAAGGGATTAAGTTTAATCCTCTAGTTATGACTATGAAACCGTTAGGCTTTAATGATTATAATAAACTACAATTAAAGTCGAGAGCTGTTTTAAGTGATAGTGGAACGATTAGTGAGGAGTCTTCTATTCTTGGGTTTAGGGCTCTAAATATTAGACAATCTCATGAGAGACCAGAGGCAATGGAAGAAGCAGCGGTTATTATGGTTGGTTTAGAAAAGGGAAGAATATTACAAGGACTTAAAGTATTAGAGTCACAAGAAAAGGACACTTTAAGACTTGTTGGAGATTATAGTATGCCTAATGTTTCTGATAAAGTATTGAGAATAATATTATCTTATGTGGATTATGTGAATAGGGTTGTTTGGGGGAAATAAAGTGAGGGTTCTACAAATTAATTCTGTCTGTGGTGTTGGAAGTACAGGACGAATTGCTACTGATATACATGCTATTTTAATAGGACAGGATCATGAAAGCTATATTGCATACGGTAGAAATAACCCTTTAAATTGTGACCATGCTATACGGATAGGAAATAAAATTGATAATTATATTCATGTAGCTAAGACAAGGATATTTGACCAACATGGTTTTGGATCAAGGGAAGCTACTAAGAAGTTTATTAATAAATTGAATGAACTCAATCCTGATGTTATTCATCTGCATAATATTCATGGGTATTATATTAATGTTGAAATATTATTCGAATACCTAAAGGAAGCAAATAAACCAGTTGTTTGGACTTTACATGATTGCTGGGCTTTTACGGGGCATTGCGCACATTTCGACTATACTGGCTGTGATTGTTGGAAAGTTGAAGGTAATCATAAATGTATCCAAAAAAGGAGTTATCCTTCAAGCTTCCTAGTGAATAACTCACCATCTAACTATAAAAGAAAAAGTAAGGCATTTACTGGGATCAATAATTTAACAATTGTTACACCATCCCTTTGGTTAGCCAATCTAGTCAAAAAATCATTTTTGAAAAATTATAGAGTAAAAATTATTAATAATGGAGTAGACCTGAGTGTATTTAAACCAGTAAAAAGTGGTCTTAGAAAAAGGTATAAAATTGAAGACAAATTTTTAATACTGGGTGTTGCAAATGTTTGGACTGAAAAAAAGGGATTTAATCATTTCATACAACTATCTAAGAAACTAGAGAATAACGAAGTAATTGTTTTAGTTGGAGTTACTGAACGGCAAAAAAAATATCTTCCCGAAAACATTATTGGAATAAATAAAACTAATAGTATCCAAGAGTTAGCCGAAATCTATTCTCATGCAGACGTATATGTTAACTTAACTTTAGAAGAAGTAATGGGGCTAACAAATATTGAGGCATTAGCCTGTGGAACACCTGTTATTACATTTGATTCTGGTGGTAGTGTTGAGTGTATAGACAGTAAAACTGGTATAGTAGTTGAAAAAGGAAACCAAATAAAGTTATTTGAAGAAATTCGAAAAATTAAAAATGAAAAAGTAAAGTTCCATAAAGAGTCTACTATTGAGCGTGCAAAGAGTATGTATGATAAAACAATACTTTATAATCAATATCTAGATTTATATCAAAATGTATTAGAAGGTAATATTGAATAAATTGATTAGGTTATATTTTTTTTTGCTTTTAAAGTGTTAAGTATCATTATAAGTGAGTATAATTTCATTTTATATTTATATCAATATAATAAAGTCAAGTAGAGTAAATGTTATTTTTAACCCATGAATAAGGTTAAGGTTTAGTTAATAACTTGTAAATTTTATTCATAGAATTTTAAATGCTTTACCTTGGATTTATAAAGTTTACCTGTTATCTCGCAGATTAAGGAGTAAAAATGAAATGGAATTTGCATTAAAATACAGGGTAAAAACCAATATGAATATATTTATTCTTTCGTGGTTTTCATTGCCATATTTAATTACATTTATGTGGTTGAATAATACTAAATATATTTTTAATACTTTAATATTTTTAGCTATAATGTACTTTTTTGTTTTTAAGATGATTCATAAAACATCGAATGAGCTAAAAATGAATTTAACAATTATACCTATAATATTTGTGCTTAAATTAATGATTTCAATATTTATATCCTATGTTGGTTGGATACCGATGCTTGATACAAATTCCATCAATTTTGGTTATGATCCTCAGCGATATTACTTTCAGGCTTATGAACTGTTTCAAAATGGATTTAATATTAATAATGTAGCTCAAATTAATTATACAGGTATAATTTACTATTATTCATTAATATTTGGGATCGTTGGTCACAACCCTATCATACCGTTATTGGTAAATTCATTTACCACATTAATTACTTGTTTATATCTATTAAAGATAATTAAATTTTGTTATCCCAATGTAAAAAATACTTCAGCAGTTGGCTTATTTATGCTATTACCAGAGATAATTTGGTACGATATTCTAACATCTAGGGAATCTATATGTATGGCACTACTAACTGTTAGCATCTACAAGTTAATTGAGATACTTTTTATTGATAAGAAGTTAGTTACAAAAAAACTCTTATTATTCATTTTTACAGTTTTAATGCTAGGAATTATTAGAACTAGTTTGTTGCTACCAATAGTTATTTTATTTTTTATGTATTGGTTGTTTATTAATTATAAGCAAAACAATAAAAAGTCTGGATTTATTTTAGTGCTAATTATTTCAGCTTTACTATTAATAATTCCAAGTGTCACCTCAAGTATAGGATCCTACAATTTTCACCTTGAAAATGTGGTTGATAGGGTGTCAACGAATACGGTGGAAGATGACTCTAATTTAAATTGGAGTAATAATTCAATAGGTAAATTACTTGTAGCAGATAATTTTATAGAGAATGTTATACTTACACCACTTCGGGTCTTTGTTTATTTAATGGCACCACTTCCTTCCATTAATGTGGATATTGTAAAATTATTCAATAATGACTGGGCTGCTTGGCAAAATCTACTGACTGTTATGTCATCCCTTATTTATATTTTTTCTTTACCCCTTATATTTGCAGCGATAATTGAATATATAAAAAGCAAAAATAAATCAAACTTAGTTATGGTTTTTCTACCAATTTTAATATTGATGATAACAATCGCTGCAGGCACACAGATTATTCACGAAAGATACAGGATAATTGCAGTTCCATTTATATATGCCGTGATATTAATCGGTAAAAATAGTAAAAAAGGAAATAAAAGATTAGGTCTATTAATTTGGTTTTGTATATTAATAGGTATGGGGCTAAGCTATTCTATCTTAAAACTTATCTAAAAAAGTAATTTATTGGAGGTACCCCATGGAATTAAAGAAAAAATTAAAAAAGATAGATTTTATTTATGATTGTAATGCCTATATTAAATCAAGGATTTTGAAAAGAAATGCAAGAAAAATTGAAAAAGAATATAGAAATAAAACCAGCAAATTAAATTATAGTGAGGAATTAGTAAAGGATATTTTCTATAAGAAAATAAGGGATAGAAAGATAACTTTAAATAAGGAAGAGCTAGGAATTGTATGGATCGGGTCCAATAAAGAGCAGGACTATTCAGGTTTTATTCAAGGGTTGAGAAGGTACGGAAAAGTTTTTGAATACATGGATGAAAATGGAGATTATTTATTAGAAAATCAGAAAGAAAAATTCAATCAAGAATTAATTCATAGAAATGATGATAGACTCTTAAAGTTCATTAACGATATTTTTGAAAATGGAAAAAAAGTCGATATTTTAATAGGTCAATTTTGGGGCAATTGCTTTTCAGTAGAGGTACTAAAAAAAATCCAACAAATGAAAATTATTACAATAAATGTATCCATGGATGATCGACTACCAAATTTATGGAAAAAGAGTAATGGTATTTATCCTGGAGTTTTGGGACTAGTTCAAGGCTTAGATTTAGTTCTTACAACCTCTTCTGAATGTTGCGCTAGGTATTTATATCATAATTGCCCAGCTCTATACTGGCCATTAGGAAGTGACCCACATATTTTCAAGCCTTCACAAAAAAAGATATAGACGTTTGTTTTATTGGTAATTGCTACGGAATAAGAAAAAAAATAGTAAATGGGTTAAAAGAAAAAGGAATATTTGTTACAACCTATGGAAAAGGATGGGATAATGGACCAATAGGACCAAAGGAATCTGCTGAAGTATTCGGTAGATCTAGGATAATTTTAGGAATTGGTACAATAGCCTATAATGAGGATATGTATACATTAAAACTAAGAGACTTTGATGCAACAATGTCTGGTGGTCTATATATAACCCATAGGAATCCAGATTTGGCTAATCTATTTAAAGAAGGCTATGAGGCAGAATATTACTTAACGGTTGAGGAAGCAGCAAAAAAAATTAAATATTATTTAGAAAATCCCGCAAAAACTGAGGAAATCGGAATCAATGCATATAATAAAGCAAGAGAAAAATATACTTGGGAAAGTAGACTAAAGGTAGTATTTGACTTTATTAGAAGTTAATATACACGGTTAAATCATTGGGAAATGAAACCATAAAAAATGTGTTTGATTGGAGTTACTTTATGAAAATATTGTGGTTATGCAATATACCTTTACCTAGAATATCTAAGGCATTATCAATGCCTGCGTATAATATTGGTGGTTGGTTAAGTGGTCTCTCGGAAAGTCTATTAGAAGAAAAAGACATTGATTTTAATATTTGTTTTCCTTTAAAAGGTGAAATGAATTTAGTAGAAGGTAATGTAGATGGAATAAATTACTTCGGTTTTCCTTCGAAAAATAAAAATAACTATTCGTATTTAGAGGAAACTTTCAAATATGTTATTAACAAAGTCAATCCTGATTTATTGCATATTTTTGGGACCGAAAATCCTTATGCATTAACAATGATAAATGCATTTAATAACCCTGAAAAAACCGTAATAAATATTCAAGGTTTAGTTTCTGCAATATCCAAACATTATTATTCTGGTCTGCCCTACAATGTCGTATATAGATACACTTTACGGGATATAATTAAAAGGCAAAATATTGTATCAGATAAGAAGAAATTTGAAAAAAATGGACATTATGAAAAAGAGGCAATAAAAAAGGTGAAAAATATAATCGGAAGAACGGATTGGGATAAAGCTTGTTCTACACAAATAAATCCTAATGCTAGTTATTATCATCTTAATGAAATATTAAGAACAGAATTCTACAACCATGAGTGGGATTTAAATAAATCAGAAAGAAATTCAATATTTATAAGTCAAGCAATGTATCCTATTAAAGGTTTACATTTTGTAATAAAGGCATTATCTTTAGTTGTTAAAAAATACCCTGAAGTTCATTTGTATATAGCAGGTAGTACAATAAGAATCGGTGAAAGGAACCTTAAAGATAGATTGCTGATGACTTCTTATGCAAAGTATGTGACAAGTTTAATATCAAAATACAACCTAGAAAATAATATAACCTTTACAGGTAGCTTAGACGAAACTAGCATGTGTAAAAGATTTTTAAAATCACATGTTTTTGTATCAGCTTCATCATTAGAAAATGAATCTAATTCCTTAAGTGAAGCAAAAATTTTAGGTGTTCCATCAATCGCGTCATATGTCGGTGGAGTAACTGACCGAATAAAACATAAGCATGATGGGTTTTTATACCAACATGATGCCCCATATATGTTGGCTTATTATATTTGTGAAATATTTTCAAATGATAAACTAGCTAATGAAATTTCAAATAATGCAAGGATAAAAGCTTCGGAAATTCATGATAGAAAGATTAATAAAACTAGGTTATTAGAAATATACAAAGATATACTAAGCACAAATATATAAGATGTCTTAAAAATATTAAACAGGAATTGATTTATTAGGATATATAAATTAATTCCTGTTTAATACTTATGTTAATTTTAATTAATAAGAGGAAGCATTATATGAAGATAAGTAATTCTAGGGCTATTGTCAAAAATATGTCCGTAACCTTGTTATACCAAGCTGTCTCAATTAGTTTTGGATTTCTGTTACCCAAAATGCTTTTAGAAACATATGGTCCGTCTATACATGGACTAACCTCTACAATAGCAAACACTATGAATTATATAATGCTATTAAATGCAGGCTTAACAACTGCTGCAATACAGTCGTTATACAAGCCGATTAGTGAAAACAATACAAAAAGTCTTAATCAGGTCTACAATGCAATAAAGAATTTTTATTTTAAAACAGGACTTGCTTTTGTTATAGCTGTATTAGCTGTCGCGTTTATTTTACCAATGATAATAGGTAGTGAAGTAGACAAATCTATTGTTTTTTTCTTAATGATTATAATGGGAATGGAACAAATATTAGATTGTTTCCTAATTAGTAGTTCAAGAGCTTTATTACAAGCTGATCAAAAAATGTATATTACTTATCGTATTAATATTTTAGCGTTTCTAATGCGAGGAATAATCCAAATAATTTTAATTAGCAATGAGGCTTCAATAATTTTTGTCCAAGTAGTACTACCAAGTTTAGTATTGTTTAGATTTATTTTTATGAATTGGTTTATAAAAAACAATTACCCAATGCTAGATTCTAAGGTTAAACAAGATAGAAGTGCTCTATCAAAACGTTGGTCAGCATTTGTACATCAAATTTCAGGACTAATTTTGAATAGTACAGACGTAATAATTTTAACCATCTTCATCAATCAAATTACTGTTAGTATATATTCTGTTTACCAATTGGTAGTTAGCTATCTCTATAGTTTTCTCCTTACTATTTTTTCAACTAGCAGTGTAGCAAGCTTTGGGAACTTAATAGCTAAAGGTGATCAAAATATTCGAAAAAGATATAATCAATTTGAATTGATATTTTTTATGGTTATTTCAATATTATTTTCGGTGTCTGCTGTAATGATATTACCTTTTGTATCATTATACACATCAGGAGTCAATGAGGTAAATTACGTTGATAAAATATTGGGTTTATTATTTATAACAATTGGTCTCTTTAATAGTTTGAGAGTTCCAGCACTTACTATAATTGATGCGGCTGGCCATTATAAAGAAACTCAAAATAGAGCTATTATAGAGATGTTAATAAATATTTCTGTTTCTTTAATCTTAGTTAATTTTTTAGGGATATATGGAATTTTAATAGGAACCATTGCTGCGTTTCTTTATAGAACAACAGATATGATAATTTATGCTAATAAATATATTATAAAACAAAAACAATATAAGAGCTTTTCGAGAGTTCTACTTGTTTTTTTATTAATAATAATTAATTTATTTATTTTCAAGTACTTGGTAATTTGGGAAGTTACCAATTGGCTAGAATGGATAATACAAGCAAGTATTGCAACTATAATTTCAATAATAACAACTATTGTGTTGAATTATATAAAAGAGAGAAATGCAATTTTAGAATTATTTAAGACTGTGATGAACTTGATTAAGTTTAAATAGTACTCTAATGACTATATTCTATAACCGTTGGATAGCCTTTTTATTTTAATGAAAATAAGGTGATTTTATGAAGGAATTAATTTCAGTAATTATGGCCGAGCACAATACAAAAAAAGACATTCTTAAAAAGAGTATTGATAGTATTTTGAATCAATCATATCAAAAATTTGAATTAATTATAGTGAATGACGTAACAAACGCAGAAAACGAAAAATATTTAAATTATCTAAAGAACCTAGATAACAGAATCAATATTATTTCAAATAATACAAATTTAGGATTGGCAGCAAGTTTAAATAAAGCTATTAACTATTCAAAAGGTGACTACATTTTTAGAATGGATACAGATGATATAGCCTTACCATTTAGATTTGAAACTCAAATGGAAATATTAAATAAAGGTGAAGATATTGTTACCGGGAGAGCTTTAGTAATTGATGAGAATGATAATATTATTGGAAAAACTAAGAACTTGCCTTTTTATAATATTATAAAAAGGTTTATGCTTTACTATTTATGTGACAATGGTGTTATTCATCCATTAATTGCGGCTAAAAGGAAGGTTTTTCTAGAACATAAATACGATGAGAATATAAAATATGCACAAGACTTTGAATTATGGTTACGGATGTCTAAAAAGTATAAAATTTTCTTTGATAATTCTGTTTTATTGAAATATAGAATGCCCCCCAAAAATATAAATGAAAACAAAGTACTAAATCAATATAGAACACATCAAAAAGTGACAGAAGTTTATGTAGGTCATAATCTTATCAAGATGCTAGGTTCATACTATACGCTAAAGAAAATAGAGAAACTAGTTTGTGAAAAGTTAGGGATTTCTAAAAGTATTTTAAAGGAAAGAATTGAAAAGAGTAGTTGAAATATTTCTAATCATAATATTAGGCATTTAGAAAATTATGCTTTATATAGTCGTACCTATAATTCTAATTTATAGGGTTATAAACGACTACGAATTAAGTCTATCTACATTATTTGGATGAATAAATATATACTGATTAAATTTTGGGCAGAGAAGAAAATATGTACAAAAAACAGAAGCAGGACCTAGTTTACGTCGGTTTTATTGCCGGCGATTGTTTAGCTGAATAGGCCATCTAGTAACCTGTGTTGATATAGGTGGAAAAAAGTTGACTTAATAAAGTCTGGAGTTTCTTAGAGTTTCACCAACCCAAAAAAAAGAGAGTTATAGGGGGGGAGTTAATTATGTATAATAAACTGAAAAGTTTAATTAGAAAATACCGGATATCTACACATGTAATTGCAGTATATCAATTAGTGAAAAGTCACATACTATTCCTCATAGTTAGAGATGAGAAAACAGTAAAATTCCAATATAGGAAAATGATGGGACGAGAGTTAGACCTGAAGAACCCAATAACATTTAACGAGAAAATTCAATGGCTAAAATTAAATGATAGAAATCCTGATTACTCTAATTTGGTAGATAAATTAGAAGTCAGGAGTTATGTAAAAAATAAAATTGGTGAGCAATACTTAAATAAGTTGTATAGAGTTTTTAATAATGTAGATGAAATCTCTATTGATAAGCTTCCTGGAAAATTTGTGTTAAAAACCACACATGACTCTGGAGGTATAATAGTATGTAAAAATAAGAATGAAGTTAATTGGGCAACAGAACTATTAAAATTTAGATTGCGACTTAAACAAAACTATTACTTCTTATCAAGAGAATATCATTATAAGAATGTAAAGCCAAAGGTTATATGTGAAGAATTACTAGAAGATAACAAATATGGTGACCTATTAGACTTTAAAATCTTCTGTTTTAATGGAAAGCCAAGCTATATTCAAGTAGATATTGATAGATTTACTAATCATAAAAGAAATTTTTATGACATTAATTGGAATCTAATGGAATTTAAGATGGTGTATGAAAATTCTAATAAAGTAATCGAAAAACCAGAGAATTTAGTAGAAATGCTTAGTTGTGCAGAAAAATTATCGGAGAACATAATATTTTGTAGGGTAGATTTTTTTGAAGTAAATCAAAAAATAATTTTTGGGGAGATTACGTTTTTTCCTGAAGCTGGATATGGAAAAATTACTCCGGAAGAATATGAGATAAACCTTGGAGAATTGATAAAATTAAAGTAAAGGTAAAATATATATTTTAGTTTTATTGAGACCCATGGGACCAGATACCCGCTTCAATAATTATTTAATACCTAACTTTTCAAAAACATTGGTGGTTCCCTTACACACAAAGGTTTCTATTTAATAATCAGCAGATTCCTAATAGGTAGTTATTTCGAAACCTAACGTGGTAAGAATAATTACCTTTTTATCTACTAATCCTAACGTAACAAGTTGACAGTAAAGAAGCTAAAAAGTGTCCAGATAAGGATAAGTTGGAAAATGGGTAACTTAGGTAATACTTGGGATGCAAGTAAAGTTTACTGGAATACTTATTACCTATACGAGGTTGTCCAAAGGGTATTTAAGTTCTAGTGACCGCAATTAGTAGAATAAAAGCAGATGGTAAAGGTTCTTATCTTAATCTCAATATTGCATTAATAGAAAGGAAAGTACCCTAGTCTAGGAGTTATATATGTATTGTAAGCAATAAATGAAATTAATAGAAAGAGGGGTAGGGGTATGAACAAAATTGCAGTAGCAGGCACAGGTTACGTAGGTTTAGTTGCTGGCGTCTGTTTTGCTGAAGTAGGCCATAAAGTAACTTGTGTAGATATAGATGAAAAAAAAGTGGAATTAATGAAATCCGGAGTTTCTCCAATTTATGAAACAGGTTTAGAAGGATTAATGCAAAAGAATTTTACTGCAGGAAGAATTGATTATTCAACGGACTATAAATCAGCTTATAAAGATGCGGATGCTATCTTTATCGGTGTTGGTACACCAGAACAGCCTGATGGTTCCGCTAATCTCTCATATATTGCGACTGTTGCTAGGCAGATTGCTGAGTCGGTAGAAAAGGATTGCCTAGTAGTTGTAAAATCTACTGTTCCAGTCGGGACAAATGATAAAGTAGAACAGTTTATACAGGACTTCCTAGTTAATGATGTAAAAGTAGAAGTAGCATCTAATCCGGAATTTTTGGCACAGGGTTCTGCAGTTTATGATACACTACATGCGGAGAGAATTATCATTGGGACTGAAAGTACATGGGCAGAAAAATTGTTGATGGAAATTTATGAACCGTTCGATTTACCAATTGTTTCAGTAAATAGAAGATCAGCAGAAATGATCAAGTATGCATCCAATGACTTCCTTGCCTTAAAAATTTCTTATATGAATGATATTGCAAATCTTTGTGAATTGGTAGGAGCGGATATTCAAGATGTTGCTAAAGGTATGAGTTTTGATGAACGTATTGGAAGCAAGTTTTTAAATGCGGGTATTGGCTTTGGTGGATCATGTTTCCCAAAAGATACAAAAGCACTGAATTATATTGCTAGACAAAACGGTTATGAACTTAAAACAGTAAAAGCTGCAATTGATGTTAATAAAGAGCAAAAGACAATGTTGTATAAGAAAGCTAGTAACAGGCTTATTACCTTTAATGGTCTTAAAGTAGCTGTACTCGGTCTGACATTTAAGCCTGGAACGGATGATTTGAGAGAAGCTGCATCTCTTGAAAATATACCATTATTATTACAACAAGGTGCAGATATATATGCATTTGATCCTGTTGGAGCAGAGAATTTCGCTAAAGTTCACCCAGAAGGTAAGAATGGCAAAGGTAGCATTACCTATGTTTCCAATATCGAGCATGCTTTGGAGGGTGCGAATGTCTGCTTTATCTTTACTGAATGGGGAGAAGTAAAAGCATTGACGCCTGAAACTTATAAGAAGTTAATGAGAACTCCTCTAGTATATGACGGCAGAAATATTTATCGTGTAGAAGAGATGCAAGAAGCAGGTGTGGAGTATCACTCGATCGGAAGGAAATCCGCAGTTAGAGAAGTTATTAAGGAGTCGAAAAACCTTGAATTACAAAACTCTTGATCCTAATAAAACATATCTAATCACTGGAGCAGCTGGTTTTATCGGATACTACTTATCTAAAGGACTACTCGAACAGGGCTGCCAGGTTATTGGTTTTGATAACGTCAATGACTACTATGATGTGAACCTTAAACATACTCGGTTAGGAAAATTGGAACCTTATGAGAGGTTTACTTTTATCAAAGGTGATATATCAGACAAGGATTTGGTATTAAAGACATTTGAAGAGTACAAGCCGAATGTTGTAGTAAACCTAGCTGCTCAAGCAGGAGTAAGGTATTCAATAGAGAACCCGGATGTCTATATTCAAAGTAATATCATTGGCTTTTATAATATCCTTGAAGCTTGCAGATATAACCCAGTGGATCATCTTGTATATGCGTCATCTAGTTCAATTTATGGTGCCAATAAAAAGGTTCCGTTTGAAGAAACAGATTTTGTTGATAATCCCGTTTCACTATATGCATCTACTAAAAAATCAAATGAATTAATGGCACATACGTATAGCCATCTTTATAAGATTCCAGCTACGGGGCTTCGATTCTTCACAGTTTATGGCCCTATGGGTAGACCAGACATGGCATATTTCGGATTCGCAGATAAGTATTTTGCAGATGAGCCAATTAAGATATTTAATAATGGTGATTTTGAAAAAGACCTTTACCGTGACTTTACTTTTATTGATGACATCGTTGAGGGGATCGAGCGACTATTAAGTAATCCACCTGAAGGTGAAATTCAACATAAAGTGTTTAACATTGGAAATAACAGCCCTGAGAAACTGATGGTGTTTATTGAAACTTTAGAAAAGGCACTAAGTAAGGCTCTTGGCAAAGAAGTACAATTTGAAAAGATTTTTGAACCGATTAAGCCAGGTGACGTACCGGCTACTTATGCTTCGATAGATCAACTGCAGAAGGCTGTGGGCTTTAAACCGGAAACTTCGATTGAAGAAGGACTCCAAAAATTTGCCGATTGGTATGTAGATTATTATAATTTGAGGGACTAAAAACAATTACCCGCTGGGCCTTAGTGATTACGGCCACTGAAATGTACCACAAGTGACATCTTTCTTACCACCTAATGACAAGAAATGTACCAGCAAATGACAGACTGTTTACCACTTTACCTTCTGTATAATTAGTGAGCACACCTACGGGTGTGCCATTTATTGTTTAGGAGGTATTTTTTGTATGATTCATTATCGAAAGATATTGGAATTACACGATGAGGGGATCAGTCTTAGAGGCATTGCCGCAAGTACTGGTAACTCTCGTCAAAAAGTAACAGAAGTCCTCGGTCTTGCCGAAAAAAAGGGATTGGTCTGTCCGTTAGAGGAAGAGATGACGGATAAATGGATTGAGGAGTTTCTCTTTCCAGAGAAGACTTTGGAGGCTTCAGGTCGACAACCATTGAACTTTGACTATATTCATGAAGAGCTGGCAAAGCCTAATGTGACGCTTTCACTTCTCCACCATGAATATGAAGCGGAGTGTAGAGTGAATCAAAAGATTCCTTACTCATATCGAAGTTTTCTACGTCATTACAGCAATTATGCAGATAAGTACAAAGCGACTTTGCGTATTCGCAGAAAACCAGGCGAAATTATGGAAGTCGATTGGGCCGGATCCACAGCTTTCATCATCGATAGAGATACTGGGGAGAAAGTAAAGGCTTATGTGTTCGTGGCAACACTGCCGTGCAGCCAATTCTCATATGCGGAAGCAAGCTTATCAATGGATTCACATTACAAATCGCTAAGGAACTTAAGATTTCGAGACCAACCGTCTATAAATATTTAGAAATGACTTTGGAGGAAGCAATATCATACACGGACCAACCTCATGGGAGGAAGAAGAAATTAGACAGCTATAAAGACTGGATACTGGCGTGGTTAGAGGAGTACCCGCACCTAAGTGGGGCACAAATTCATGATTGGCTTCTTGAGAGATACCCCGACCTAATCTTCGATGGGAGTACTGTGAGGTCTTATGTAAAAGAAGTCATAGAAATCTACCAGATTGAGAAGAAAGTGATTCTTCGTCAATACGAAGCAGTACCTGAACAGCCAATGGGGAAACAACTTCAGGTAGAGTGGGGAGAAACGAAGCAGAAGACCACTGACAATAAAGAGATTAAACTTTATTTTATAGCGTTTGTACTCGCTCACCTTTGGCATAAATATATGGAATGGCAGACACGTCCTTTTACCAAAAGAGATGCGATCCGGTGTCATGAAAATGCATTTCAATTCTACGGAGGTCGCACAGAAGAAATCGTATATGATCAGGATCATTTAATCACAGTCAGCGAGAATGCTGGGCAGCTGCTTTTAACAACTGAGTTTCAAAGTTATGTGAATGAACGTAAGTATAAAGTTCACTTATGCAGAAGAGCGGATCCGGAATCTAAGGGTATGATTGAAAATGTGGTGAAATACATAAAAGGGAATTTCGCAGACAGTCGAGTTTTCAGCGACTTAGAGGATTGGAACCACCGGGCATTACAATGGCTTCAGCGTACCGGGAACCATCAGGTCCATCAAACAACGAAAAAAAGACCAGCAGAAGTGTTTCTCCTCGAAAAGCAACACTTACAGCCAGTCTCTTCGTTACTTTCTTATGAAAGTACCAATAAATCAATTATAACAAGAAGCGTAAGTAAGGACAATACGATCCGTTACAAGTCAAATCGCTATTCCGTTCCACTTGGGACTTATCAAACAAATTCTGAGAATCTTGTTTTGATTGAAGTCAAAGATGTAGAACAACCAACACTCGTAGTTCGAAAGCAATCAGAAGGTTAAATTATTGCCGAGCATAGCATCAGCTTAGAAAAAGGAAAGCTAATTCAAAATCGTAGTCACACTCGAAATCGCTCAAAAGGGATTGAAGAATTTAAACAACGACTGATTTCCTTTTTTGAGAATCAAAAACATGCAGCTATTTATTTTGATGAGATCAGTCAAAGATACCCAAGGTATCGGCGTGATCAATTCACTGTTATACATCAAGTGATTAAAAAGTATCCAGCGTTAATTGATATGGCGATGACCAAGTGCACGACAGAAAAGCTTTATAGCGCCAACGATTTTCGGGATATTGTATATCATCTATATACATCGAACCACCAGCCTATTCAGGAGATAGAATCCTTTCACTCCAAATCAGCAAAACATTCTACCATTAAGGCCTCTACTCGATCATTAAATACGTATACTAGCATACTAGGAGGCCGTGCATGATGAACAAAACTGTAAATGAATTGCAAAATCATTTTCGTCAGTTACGCTTATCAGAAACCGCGGAGAAGCTACCTCAGCTTCTTCGTGAGGCTAGAAAGCTTTATGGACCTACTTAGAATTTTTAGAGTGCATTACGGGATATGGACTAGCAAAGCGTGAAGCAAAAAGCCTTGAAAAAAGAATGAAATGGGCACTCTTCCCTTTCGAGAAGTCATTAGATGAGTTTGAACTGAAAGGTCAAAACGTTCTAACTGCCCGTCAGCTAACACAACTCAGAGAAATAAGCTGGCTGGAGCAACAGTACAACCTAATTCTATTGGGTCCACCCGGCATTGGAAAAACGTATATAGCAATTGGGCTAGGGATGGAAGCTGTTCACAGAGGATTCCATGTCTATTTCGTCACAATGGGCGAGCTTGTACAACGAGTATCTGAACAAATCAAAGGTACAACTCAAACGGCTTAGAAGTGCTGACTTAGTCATTATCGATGACTTAATGTTTATGGCGATGGGTCAGAGAGATGCGAACCTTTTCTTTCATTTGAGCAAATAGCTCATCACTTAATAGGTGGTGGGCTTTTTTGTTTGCCTTCATCTATAAATAAATCTATTACGCATAGTATCTATTTTTGCATAAACATCATTATATAAAGATAAAAAATAGGGGTTATATACAATATATAGTGTTTTGTGTTTTGGATTAATTCTATCTATAGTTTTTTATCTTTATCGAATCATGGGGTTTTCATTAAAAAGGAAAATATTTACACGTTAGATTCGAAGTCAGAGCTTTTCCTAACGATTCTATCCTCCATGGCACAGGAAAAAAGCCGCAGTGTTCATCATTCGGCCGGAGCAGCTGTACTCCTCTAAACTGCAGCAGATCCTTTCTGCCATACAAAGTGCTCACAAACAGGGAAAACCGATCGATATTATTTCGGTCATGGAACAACTGGGTGTACAAACCCTTGAAAGCATCGGCGGGATTGGGTACCTGACTGATTTAGCAGGCAGCGTTCCGTCTGCTGAGAGCTTGTCCTTTTATCAGGAAGTGGTAAGTTAATTGGTGAATCTCTAAATATATCATTAACTTTTCCTTCATTATGCTCCTCCTACAAACTGATAAACTCAGTTTACAGGAATGAATTTATTGGCGAAAAGTGTTCATTGGAAGTGAGCAAAAACTGTTCACTTTATTTTAGCGGTTACAGCTGGAAGGGCAACAGATAAAAGACAAGGCAGGAGTCATCCAGCAGGATCTTGTCAGCCTGTATCATGAATTCGAAAAAGACCATGGGGAATCGGCATCCCTTCTGGTTATGGAAAGCTGGACGCCCTGACAGGCGGCTTTCAGGAGTCTGATTTAATCATTATTGGTGCACGGCCGAGTGTCGGTAAAACGGCGTTCGCTCTGAATCTTGCTTACCAGGCTGTCTGTTAAAGATGTTAGTCTGATATTTTCTCTAGAGATGTCAAAGAAGCAGTTATTAATCCGTACAGCCGGCATGATTGCGGGAAACAATTCGAGATAAATGAGAAACCCAAGGCGCTTTTTCGATAATGAACCACTGGGGGAAGCTTTCTCGGGCAATGGGGAAGCTATCCCAGACAAACATGCACATATTCGATGAGGCTGGAATGGACATGCCTATATTCGTTCACAGGTAAGAAGTGTAAGAAGAGAAAGTGGCGATGAAAAGAGAATTCTGGTGGTCGTCGACTACCTGCAGCTCATATCGGGAGAGCAAAAGTACCGAGGGCAGAACCGGCAGGCAGAAATCAGCGAGCAGCCGAAGCCTGAAGCATATGGTAAGGGAAATGAATGTAGTGGTGATTGCTCTGTCCCAGCTGAGCCGGGCCGTTGAAAGCAGACAGGACAAGCGGCCCATGCTTTCTGACTTGAGAAAAAGCGGGCAGATCGAGCAGGATGCAGACTTGATTGCACTATTGTATAGAGAGGATTACTACCATAGCGAGGTGGAAGAAGATAATAAAATGGAGGTTATCATTGCGAAGCAGCGGAACGGGCCGGTGGGGACAGTGAAGCTTGAGTTTGAGAAGGAGATTGGGAGGTTTGTTTGTTGATGGCAATCTTATTTGGGCTTTTTTATGTCGTGTTAAAAATAGTTAATTCACGATGTGTTGAGTATTTCTTGACCTATCCTTATGTTAGCACCTATTGCAAAGTACGTTTATAGGGTCTAAAATACCTTAAACACTTAACCTATTAAACAGATTTTAATATAGTAATAAAAAATGTTCTATTCCAGAAATTTTATACCTCATTTAACAGAAAATTAAATCGGAAAAAGATAGAAAGAGCTTGAATGGAATGCAACAAAAAGAAATGTGTGTAATTTGTGGAGTTGGCAGGTTAAAATTCAAATGGCTTTACCATATAAGCGGATTATGGAATATAAAGATAGGGCATCGGAGCGTACATATCGATGCCTTTGTTATTTACAGGGTATAAATATTGTAAAAACTTTTTAAAAGCACTGTTAAGCATAAGACTTCCGATAAGTTAGAATAATTTCCGCTATTATGAGGAGATTGATTATGCACAATTTTCTCCGATTGCGAATTATTGCTAGTTCGAAATTTTTATATTTTTAGGCATTCTTTTCTTTAACAAAACAAAAATGTTATGCCTAATTTTTTCTGTATGCTTTTCCGTAAGCGAGCCAATTAACCACGCATACAAAAGAATTGCAATAACTATTAATGGTTTGATAAGAGTTAACGCTATTCCTTCAAAACTCCAAATTGACGTTCTCCATGCAGAATAAAAATAGACCAACGGATAATGCGTTAAATACAATGTGTAGGAAAATCCGGCTAATTCTTTTCCAAGTGAAGAAATCTTATTTTTACTGCCATCATTGTTATTAAAAAAAGAAACAACCACAAATAAGAGTAATGCAAATGATGCGCCAACACTTAAATCAGCTACAAATTGTTTTCCTGTCCCTTGAAAAGTAGGGTTGTTTATTCCTAATAAATAGTAAACTAAATATAAGGAAGTGAAAGCCAATATAATTGTAAAAGAGAAAATTAAAATTTTACTCTTTTTTGATTCAATTGCAAGAGGTTTTATAAGTGGAATAACTGCCCCAAGTAACCAAATCAAGAAATAAAGCATTATACGCTGTCCAATGAAAAAAGAAATAGCTAAGAAAATCATAAAGTAAATAATTTTAGTGATAGTTCTGTTTGAATAAATCATTAACAATAAACAAGGAAATAACACGTAATACCAAAATTCATAATTCAGGCTCCACAACGGCCCGTTTAAACCATAAGTTTCAAACTCAATCCCTTGCAAAAAAAATACGTTACCCAAGAATGTTTTAAAATCTAAAAAATCATTTATATTTCTGTTTACAAAAATAAGACTAGATTCACCAAAAGCACCTAATTGAATCTTTGCCCAAAAAAATGTTAATACCAAGCACGGAATTAATACTACCCACAATCTTGTTAATCTCTTTAAAAGATATTGTCCCCAAGACCATTTATTGCGAGATATAGATTTCAGTACTGTTGATGAAATAAAATAACCACTTAAAACAAAGAATATCATAACTGCTTGGTATCCCGGTAACTGAATACCAAAGTGATACCAAAAAACTACCAACGCCGAAAAAAATCTCAAATAGTCTAAAATAACCGATGCTTTACTTTCATTTTGAACCGATGATATTACAGACAACATTATTCATCCTTTCGCTTCTTTTTGACGCTTAATTATATCATCATTTTCTGAATTATTTTCGACGTTTGAATAGAAAATGGAATTTCACGGGTTATTGAGTCATAAATTGGAACAAATCCCAGAGAATTGCCTGATCCATCAAACACTTGCATCTTTTTAACAACTGCTCCTAATGTGTTTCCAGCGGAGGAATTCCGGATTCCTAAACTAGCTACTCTAACACCCAACTATCTCCACCGTCTAAGCTAAGCCCATATGCCAGGCGATTTGTGTTTAAGGCAGCTAACATTTCCAATCGCCCGTCACCACTCAAATATACATCAAGGTGAAATACGTATTTACCACTTGTAAGCCCTGTTACTGTGGTCTTTACCTCGTCACTCCATGTGTAGCAGTCTATTGAAGTACGCTTATATATGTTTCCTCCGGAGTTATACCACATGATAAATTGTGTTCCGTCATGAACTACTGTCGGCGACATCATAATCGGTGTGTTAGAGCTTGTAATCACAATTGAGGCTTTGTCCATGTTACACCGTCTAATGATGTTTTAAGGTGTATCTCGTCATGATTTGGCGTTGATTTTAAATCTGATAATCTGTAGAACAAATATAGTTGATTGTTGTAATGGACTAGAACTGCATCTGAATAATAACTAGGCGATCCTACGGCTGGGGTTATCGGATTAGTTAATCCGCTAGGAACTTCCCAAATCAGTCCATCATGACTTGCTAAGACTTCCGGGTTTCCTAGTTGGTTATTATTATCCTTATACGGGGACATAACCATCCAGTATCTCCACTTTGCACTACCGAATCCACTTTCAATAAAGATGACATCAGGGTGAGTGGCTTGACCTGTACCGTCAGAAGTTTTTATATCAAGTAAAACAGGGGAGTGTCGCGTATATGATTGAGCATTTAATTCTTCTTCACCAGCTCTCCTACCCCTACCAAGCATTTCTACTTGTGGCGTAATTTTGGCCAACTGTGAATTAACTTTATTCGCTAATCCCTTTGCAATTAAATCAGCCATTACGCCACCCCCTTACCTTTGACGGTTACATTTCCACCAGCTACTGCAGAAACTCTAGCCCTTACAGATGCAAGACCTGTGATTTCAAAAGACCACAATTCTCCAGTTCCTGTAGTTTGTGTATCCATTGAGAAATCCGCAAGTTTAACTCCCTGAATTGGGTAATATGTGCCACTAACAATAGCTGGGTCGACTTGTGCTAGTACCTGTAATCTCAATTGTTAAAGTTTTAGCCGAACCGACATTAAAAACCGTCCCATTTCCAGTAGCAGTTGCTGCATCCTGCAGGGTAACATCTTGAACATTACTCCCCGTTAGCCTAAAATTTGTTTAAAAATAGAGCCTTAAGCATTTGGCGAAGGTGTTGAATGTAGTGGTAATTGCTCTTTCCCAGCTGAGCCGGGCCGTTGAAAGCAGGCAGGACAAGCGGCCGATGCTTTCTGACTTGAGAGAAAGCGGTCAAATCGAGCAGGATGCAGACTTGATCGCACTCTTGTACAGGGAGGATTACTACCATAACGATAAAGAGAAAGACAATAAAATGGAGGTTATCATTGCGAAGCAGCGGAATGGGCCGGTGGGGACTGTGAAGCTTGAGTTTGAGAAGGAGATTGGGAGGTTGGTTGGTTGAGGGGGCTGGCGGCAGTCCCCTTTTTGTTGGTTTTTTTCTGCCCTTCCTTAGTAGTTAAAATTATGATTCTTAGATGACGACAAAAGTATCGGTTTCATAGTAAAGGTTTATCGACAGCTTTTTTGTATTAATTTAAGCTAAAGAGTGCTGCTATCAAGATAACAAATGTTAGCAGAGTTTTCTTAAAATCATGCAGCCATTGAATAAAGTGTCTAAGAATGTCAATTTATTGGAAATATTTATTGATTAGCTATTGGGTTTAACGTATACTAACTTAATACTGGGAAATAACCTGTTTTAAACTCCTCTTAGTGAAGTAAATCTTAAAACATATATTAGTAAGATTGAAGGTAATGTAATGAATATATTGAACGACAAATTCACTTTATTGCTGATGGAATATATAGAAAAAGACAAGATGAATAATAACGTAACTGTACGTGAATTAACCAAAGAAATATCACTAAAACTAAAAGAAATCATAGAGTCAGAAAACAGATAAGCGTTATTGTCATTAATATTTTTATACCTCCTGCCTCATATCTCCTATGTTAGAGCCTGTTCACTTAATTTACAAAAAGAAAAAAACACCTTGTAAGGTGCTTTTATCCAATTGCTTTATATAATAGCGCTTTGTTTTTATGATTTTCTAGCTTCTTGTAGAGTTTGATTCGCAGTTCACGGTCAATACAATCCTTAATAATCATTTCGATTTTCAAAGAGTGAAATCGATGCCAGGCATAACGGCTGCGGTTTAATAGCTTTTTCATACAAATTTTCCTCCTTGACATACAAATCGGACGGAGGTCCGTATTCGGCAACTGGCTGGCTTAGATGTACTTTAGCCCCTATAGTTTTGCGTCCCAGCTTTTCAGGCAGGTTTGCTCTTATCGTACGATTTGTTTCTTGATTTTATCTTAACAATTCACCCGAAGTAATACAATACTCCTAGGGTTATTTAGGTGTTGGGAAAAAAATAACCGAAACTCAGGAGAAAAGTCCCGAATAATAGGAGAAAAAGCAGGATTTTGTAGGAAGTATTAAGGAAGGATAATAGTATGGTGCCTTCTATATGTATAAAAAGTAGGGAAAATTTTCTTGAAACTGGTTCATGTGTGAAGCTGAAAGACCCCAAGTAAACTGTAATCCTTCTCGGCAGGAGAAGGATTACAGTTCTGTAGTTCATCGTTTCCATTTTGTTAATAAGGCATATACCATCCAAACCCCTAAACAATCGATAATCACATCATAAAGGCGGCCATCCCGGCCAAAAAAGAGCTGCAGAATTTCAGTGAAAAAGGCAAGGGCCACCGAAACAGCCACCGCATTTCGGTGGCTTCGAGTCAAGTTATAGACTAGTAAGTCCATGATTGCAAACCCAAGGAAATGTCCAAGCTTTACCATAATGAAATATTGATGAATCAGCGCTATATCAGTCAGGTAAAAAAATTCAATAAAGTGAGGTTTAGGAACCCATGTGAAGCTGACCGATTGGTTTGATAATAAAGCGTCCAGATTATCTGTCCACGTATGCAGACCCAGGAATAATCCCCATATAATAACAAGCAGCAGCTTACCTTTCAATTTCCATCACCACATCAAAATAGTATTTATATTATTTCATATTATCAAGTGGCAAACCATATGAATCTGGAGAATTAAAAAATCACCCTCGGAAAGGTGATTTTATACTGCTTTATATAGTAAAGCTTTATCTTTATGATTTTGCAGCTTCTGCTGCAGTCTGCTCCGGAGATCACGGTCAATACAATCCTTAATGATCATTTCGATATGAAGGGATTGGAATTGGTGCCAGGCATATTTAACTCGATTGATCAATTTTTTCATCGTTGTTCCTCCTTACTTTCCTAACACACAGGAAGTTGTCTGGCTGGACTCGACTCTTTATAAATTAGGTACCCGGAAGGACGATTAATAAACTTCCCAGGATTTACATATCTTTAATCAAGACCTTGCTTAAGGAGAGATTTATGTATAGAAAAAGGAAACCAGCCATTCTATTCTTTGTTTTTGCTTTAGCTGTATTGTTTCTTATTTTAGTTGTACGTATATTTTTTTCGCCGGCTCATAGTGCGAAATCGGCAGTTCATGATTTTTATGAGTATGAAGCCCAGGGTGATTACTCCAAATCTTGGTCATTGCTCCACCCGTTAATGAAAGCAAAATGGCCAAAGGGGGCTTATATGCAGGACAGAGTCCATGTCTTTATCGGCCATTTTGGAGCTGAAACGTTTACATATGATATTGATGGCGGCGACAAGATCAAGAAATGGATAATGGCCAAAGGTGTACCGCCTATTAAAGTCGTGTATCAGTTTCAGGTTACCCAGCAATATCACGGGAAGTACGGGTCATTCAAATTTATTCAGGATGTATATGCTGTTAAGAATAAAGGAAAATGGGAAATTCTCTGGGACTATAATCAGTAGCTCGCGGAATAAATTGTATCTCGCAAGTAGAAACAAAGGTGCTATTCTAAATATTGTTTTTGAAATATTAGTTTAATTCACATCTGATAAAGCAAAATAGGTAAGAGTGCAATGAATACCAGGACAGACAGGACTATACATACATACGTAAGCCGCTGTTTCCTTACCTTTCGTTTATACATTTCTTCAGGCGTTAAGAATCTTGTCATCTTTGTTCCTCCAATTCCTCGACTTTTCTATATCTATAGTCATACTATCGGAAGGTACTCGACAATTTTCAACATTTCTGAAAAAATAATTCTTTTGGACTAAAAAGCCTCTGAGCCAGGGCAGAGGCTTAAAGTGTTGGAACTGTGTTTTAAGCTGAGAAAATCCATAAACTGTGCATGAACAGAATGGATAAGTAGAGAAGGAGCGTACCGTATGTAAGAAAACGAATCGGGTAACGAGAAAGTATTGGGATGTGGGTTCTCTGAAGATACAAGTAGAGAAGCAGGATCGATAATATCAGTTTTATGATTAAAAAGAGGAAAGGGTGTTGATTCCAGAGGGCATCCATTAAAGGGTTGCTCTCTTGTATTTGATTTACTGACAATCCATAAAACGTACACAGTCCGTCAAGGGCATTCAAGAAAGCTAAAAGTAACAGCAAGAATGAACCTCCTTACCTTACATACATATTTTCAGTAAAAAGCCTAGTCATAAGGCGTGTTCTAATTCTATTCACTTTACGTACGATTTAAACGAGAATAATATGTAACTTTAAAAACGAACAAAATGTACTGATTATTGTTCGTTATTATATCCTTTTTTTACAGGGTGAAAAGAGAATTAGTTCGTTAAATAGAAGGATTGTTTTTATAGAGGATAAAATTCCTGACAGGTTATATATAAACGAAGGTTTCTTAATAAAGAACAACATTAACCTAGGGGAGGGTAAGGAAGCATATACAGTCTAACTAAAT
This sequence comes from Peribacillus deserti, assembly GCF_002863585.1. Classification (GTDB taxonomy): domain Bacteria; phylum Bacillota; class Bacilli; order Bacillales; family DSM-1321; genus Paraperibacillus; species Paraperibacillus deserti_A. The sequence goes on from NZ_PGUY01000002.1 coordinate 200,464, forward strand.
GAATCGCAGTATTGATATTTATAGGTTTTATTCGAATAGTGTCGAATGATGAGTTCAATCAACCAGCACTGGATTTGAGCAAATGACTCCTGAAGATTAGGCAGAAATTCAGCGGTTATGATTGGTAGGTGGAGGACAGCGGTAATACGAAATGGGGACCAGGTCCGAATGTTTGGAATGAGGAGGATGGCTGGATTGACCAGCAGGGACGATTAACACTGAAGAATCACTAAGAGGAATCGTCTCTGGACTCGCCCTGAAATATACAGTATTGTAACACTTGGGTACGGATTCTATAGATGGAAGAACCGATAATCTGGACCAAAACGTTGGCCCTGGGGGATATTTACGTATGATAGTAAATCAGAAGATGCGGCTAGATTTTCGGGAAATTAATAGTGGATATTCCAAATGGGGAACTGCTAGAAGTAAAAATAATGCCGATTACTGTACAGCCTTATAATAAAAGGAAACCTCCATTCCTTCCATTCACCGGCTGTTACGCAGTCGATGCATCGTGTTACATGGAAGCCGGATGAAATCACTTTTAATTCCATTACCGTCCTTGTCCCTCAGAAGAGAAGACCATACAAGAATGACGTTACAGGGGAGACGATATCCCTTACAGCCAAAACGAAAGAGTTGATATCAATCTGTGGCTGTTTAATGGGGAAGGCACCGGCTTCCAAAAGATCAGTTGAAGTGATTATCCGTAAATTTGAGTTTATCCCTTGGACGCAAATTCCTAAAAATTGATAGTTACCGCCTGCTGATCAGCGGGCGTTTTTAATTAGATACAAATAAATCCACTTGATTATGGTAGTAAGAAAAGTCAGGGTCCCCTGCCTTCTAACTTCATTAATCTGCTTCTTTAAGTGTTTTTGGATTTGGTAAATCCTTCATATACCCTACACCTGAGACATCGTAATTATCTCCTTGATTGATTGTGACTGTTATTTCATTTTCTTTATCTGCCTTATCATAACCATCTACATCCACTACTCCCATAGGGGTAAATTCAACACTTTTTACCACAAAATCTAAGCCGTATTCCCTCTTCATGTACTTAATGGCAACCTGTTCAGAAGTATCTAATATTTCCTGTTCCTTCATTTTTTCCTCCTTGTTACATCCACTCATGAATAATAAGAGTATCAAAGTAATAAAGATTAGACGTTTCATAATTTTCCCAATCTCCCAATTTTTTGTATACTATAAGTATAGCGTAGTGACTGGAGGAGGTACAATGCCAATAGGCACGGTTAAAGACAAAGTTTACCATCAATTAAGTAATGCAGCCTATAACACAAGCCACCGGCCCAAGGTAGATGTAAAAATAGGAAGCGAAATACAGACTTGGACCCAGGTTAAAAACAACAAGTTTGTTACTCATGACAATACAGGGTTCGATGCTAAAGTATTCGAACGTAAAGGCGAAATCGTCATTGCCTTTCGAGGTACGGAAAAGACAAGGCTTCAAGACATTGTGACGGATGCTGCCTACATAGCAAATACTAAAGCAAAACCAGATGTGGCTTTACCCTGGTTAGATAAAGTGGATAAATATGATATAACTGAAAAAATGGCTAAGGTCGCTTCCCGTATCCCACATCCCGCTGCTCAGGCAGCCGCAGTAGCCTTACCACATTTGAAACAAAATCAATTTGATAGCGCGGAGCAATTGGTAAAACAGGTCAAAAAAGAATATCCTAATGCTCATGTATCCGTAACAGGCCACTCCCTGGGCGGAGCAGAAGCGGGTTACACGGGAGCTGTATGTGATGTAGAAGCTGTAACCTTTAACGCTCCGAGTGTGGTCCATCTTCTGCCGGAAGACATGCAAAAGAAAGTGAAAAAAGGGTATTATGACAGACAGATTGTGAATTATGTGAATCCTAAAGATTCCGTTGGAGCCGGGGCCATTCATCCATACGAACGGCATATTGGCTCGACGTATTACATTGGAACCAAATTCGCATTAGAAAATGCCAATTCAACCGTATTAGGAAGGGCTCGGGACTCCTTTACCGGACCTGCTAGACATCACCTAAGGCATTTTTTATTCGACAATGTAGGCAATATCAACAACCCATTACTAATGAATGCACTATCTGGACATTTTGAATACCAGTCTCCCCGTTTTGGAGGCGAAACGGCGACCATTGATTTAACGCCAGGACACCTGGGAGACCTGTCAACTAAACTATTAGAAGCTTCTCAAGGTGTGGAGGATGCCACAAATAAAATCAAAAAAATTGCCTATTCTATGGATCGTATTAAGATCTATGCTGGTTTACAGAATGATGTGCTGCAAGAATCCCACTTCTTTTATTCATGGTTTGATCATCAAACAAATAAAATGGCGAACGATATGAAATCGGCAAAAGACTTATTTGTAAAGGCGGATAAACTGCCATGATGACTAATGAAAAAATACTGGAACTATATAATGAATTCAATGACTTAAAGGAATTGGAAACCGCACAAAGCAGTTATATTTCAGAACTGCGTGCCGAACAGGCCCATATAAAAAGTGTCATGGAACTTTCATATTCTTGGAGATCCGGTAAAGGATATGAAGCCTTCAGTGAAGAATTGGAGCAGTATTTTCAGGACTTTTCAACCAAAATCGATTCATTGCAGTCCTTAGTTGGTGATATACAAAATGCCATAAAAGACTTGGAAACACGCATTCAACGGGCTATGCAGGAATTAATGAACAATGTAAGCACATAATGAAGCACTTGGCATTTTTTAGCTGAGTGCCTTTTTTAGCCTAATCCCTTCTATGTCTGATTGGTTCAAACAAAAAAGTGCCTGTATTAACGAGGCACTTTTTCTCTTATATAACTTTCACATTGACTGCTGAACTGTTGTTTTTGGATGCATCTTTAAGGTAAACACGCAATACCGTCCCTTTTTTCTGAAGAGGTATGGAACTTTAAATGTACCATTGCTGGCAACTGTAATATACCCCAGCTGTTTGGTTCCTGAGTATATATATACGATCGTCCCTTTTTCACCTTTTCCGGTCACGGTTTTGGACTGAGTGCTTACTTTATTGATTGTTGGCTTAGCCGGTGGTATTTTATCCACTACTTTTGTTACAGCAGGGGGGCTGACTTTCTGGTTTACGCTTGTTTCTATAATTTTGATTTCTTTTCCGGCTGCCTGCTTTGTAATCTGAATTTTATATGTTCCTGACTTATCGGCTTTCCCGCTTTTATAGTACTTGCCATTCACATAGACCTTTAAGGTTGACGAAGGTAGTGCCGTACCTGAAAGATAGGTTGTCAGGTTGCTGACAGTGTTAATGCTTGTAGCATGTATAACCTTTGTTTCCTTCATTTTGCTTGTATTCCCCGCGGCATCCATAGATACTACACCGAGGTTCGTATTTGACTTTTGTTTAGCCATTGTACTGGTGTATATGCCTTTCTTATCGGCCTTAACGGTTTTTTGCAGCCGTTTGTTGATATAGATCCGTACACTGGTATTTGGTTCAGCCTTACCTGTAACAGTACTAGAGTTAGTGGTTACACTAGTTATTGATGGCAGGGCGGGCGGCCTTTTGTCAATGATGAATCTAAGGCTTCTGCCGGCCGATGAGCTTGAAGCAGCATAAGCCTGTTTGACAGAGGCTTGCGAACGTGTTAATGATTGGGGCTGGAGTCCGGAAGACGGAACAGAAAGCTGGTACTCACCTTCTGTACTTATCTTTGTCAGGCCCTTTATTGTATTTACTTTTGATCCTGATGATAGGCTGACCGTGGTGCTCTCCGGAACCCTGACTGCGACATCCGTATTGAAATACTGCGTATCCGAGACAGGCTGCTGCAAATCACTATCTACGGTGATCCAGCGGTAGCTCTGGTATAAGTGGTTAGCGCGTTTACTTGGATAGGAATATTTCAAAAAGTAAATTCCATTTACGTTAGAATCCACGGATCCTTCAATGTTAATCAAACTTTTTACATTTCCTTCTGCCTCGGAATAGGCGTCTATTCCTAATAAAGGATCAAAAGGAGTGCCGCGGAGATGGGTTTTTGAGTTTACTCCAGAGAATAAAGACAGAATCTCCAATGTCTGCAGTTCATCTATAAAAGCTGTATTGTTTACACTGTCCGTTAAGTAAAGCCTGGTTTGATAGATTCCAACCGCTTTGCTTACAGGGACGTATATGTCTGCGCGGAATTTGTTTGCAGCGCTGTCCCAAACCAGATCATTACTAAAAGATTGTGAATTTAATAGGTTCCTTTGCTTCTTCTATCTTGCTGTCTTTATCAACGGCATCGACAAATACAGTTAATTTGTCGCCGCCATGTACCTTCTGTTTGGAGAAACTAATGGATTTATAGACTGGTTTTTCAAAATCACTCACGCCACCCGTTACTTCGAATGCAGTATTTTTTAAGAAAGGGTATTCATCAGGTCTATACCATTTTTCATTTCCCAATCGATCCCTAAGCAGCAAAAAGCTTATCTTCCATTCTCCGTTTTTTGCAAACTCAGGTAATGAAATGCTTCCCTCGTATCTTCCGTTGGTCTTGTTATACGTAATACTTTCATTCAGTACAGAATCTGTTTTAGTATGTTTAAAAATAATACTCCCTGAAGATGGTCCGTTCTGATCGGCAAGATCTAACGAAAATTCGACTTTGCCGGCGGCATCTACTGATTTTGTAAGGAGTGTAAAATTCTTGAGTTCAGGTGGATCTCTGTCTATTTCCGCCTCAGGCTTACCGTCCAGGAACTTCCACTTTGTATGTTTTAAAAGGGGGTCCGTTCCTGCATAGACACTGGTATTTCCGGCATTATCATTAAACGTTATAGTAGAAATGGACCATTCGCCCATCGGGTCAGATTCACCCATTCCCATGGCAAACTGATACTTATTATCTCCCATATAAGACATCATGCTGTACATGATGTTTCCAGAACCATCCATTATATTGATGTCTGCGTCCGGCATGGGCCCTGACTCATAATCAGGTTCTACTTCAAATGTAATAACGATCCGGTCCCCTGATTTAGCTTCTGTTTGATTAATAACTGCATTCTTTAACTTTAGAGGGGTATGATCCTCTTCTGCGTGGCTGGTCAACGTACCTGAGAATATCAACATACATATAACAACCACGAATACACAACTTTTTCGCATCTTTTCTTCTCGCCCTTCCGCTCTTATTCAATGTAATTATTTTCAGCTAATGGAAGTTTACTATAATAAAGGAAAATGAACTATATATTTCCAGACAATAGGTGTATTGTAAATTCTTCCAACTGGCAAAATGGAATAGGTGGACCATTGATACGATTATGTGGAACAATAATAATTCATCTGCACAGTGACTATATTGTTATTAATTGAAGTTGTGTTCTTCGCCTTCATGATGGAGTAAATAGCAGGATTTCATGCTGATCAAGCGATATTATTAATCTTCTAACAACTCCAAAATCATATGTATAGTCAATAACGGCCGTCATTTTGTTTTCCATATATCTTTTTCAAATTAAGTTACTTTCATTATTCTTCTTCGTTACCATTTATTATTTCACCCTTTGCATCATAAACCGTTACCTGAAGAGGGAGCTTGATTTTATCTTTACGGAAAGCAGCGTACCAAACCCACAACGCCCCCGTACCTGAACTTCCGCTCTTGCCAGCCAAGTCGTCCCGAATAAAAAACCTGTTAGGCTGTATACCGCCTTCACTATTTATAACAATGGTCTTTGCTTCGTCTCTGGCAAATCCATATACGAGGGAAAAATCCTTTTGAACATTATTTTTGACGCACCAGACGATGGGTCCTGTCTCCTCTTTCTCCTCTCTAAACTCCTGGAAATTCAGTCCTGGGTAAATAAACTTTTTAAATTCAGTGAACTCCTTATTGGTTAAGACGGGAATGATTCCCGAACTATCTTCGGCAAAAACTAAGTGGGAATCAGCATCAAATAAATGAATTCTTTTGCATTCCTCATTTTTGCCTTCTATTTCCGCGCATATTTCCTGCTCCAAGGAAGTCGTAGGAATAGCGGCTGGACTAACTGAGTGAGTAGGACTAGCAGGTTTATCAAGGATGGAAGGACGCGCTGCCAAAAAATAAATGACTGCGGCTAACCCTAACCAGAGTGAAGCAATTACTATTTTTTTGCTCATATTCATCTCCTCCAATCATTGATCATCCGGATATCTCAATTATATGCCAGAAGGTTTGTTAGGAAGTAATAGCGTTTTTTAATATTTTCAAAACTTAATTGGACCACGGCTGCGTCAGTTCAAAAAATGTAAGAAGCGCTAATAGCTGGGAATTACGCTAAAGATTTTTAGATGAACACCTACTAACACACGTTTAACAAATAATATAGTAAGGGGCGTTAAGGAAATTCCTCTGCCTTTATATGGTGAAGTATAGAAGAACATTGCCTGCGAGGAGTGTTTTTTTCTTGTGCTGTTAGAAAGTATTTAAACGGATAAATGGTTAGTTTAATAATAGAACCTGATCTCGGTACTGTATCGGGATCATTTTATTTAATCCCGCTGTTACTAATTAGCTATGTTTTCCCCGCTGCATAAATCCACCACATTATAAACTCCTAGAACTCCCTCAACCCCTCCTTTAACCTAATGAGATTCTTTTCCATGAACTAAAGTGCTGGGTAGTAAGTTGAAAATTATGTGGTTAACTAAATCAACACTTTAGATAAACGAAAAATTAACAATTCTGTCTTATTATAGAAAAAGCGGTTAAAGCAACCACCGCATTACACGGAAAGGAGAAGAAGAATCTACATATTAAGCCGCAATTATCTGTCAGGAGGAATGAAGATGAAGAGAAAATCCGCCATTATTTATTTTGCTGCTTTAACATTGACACTGTTGTTCTGCTTTCTATACGAACCATGGAATACTGCTGCCGAAGAAACAGGTAAGAATTCGGATCTGGTGAATCTTCAGCTGCTCGGCATTACCGATTTTCACGGATATCTCCAGGCCTTTAACGACAAATCTAATGGACAGATTTGGTCTCCGGAAGGACAGCTTTCTGTAGGCGGAGCCGCATATAATGCTTCACACTTGAAACGCCTCAAAGAAGGTAAGGAACACTCTATCGTTCTATCTGTCGGTGATAATTTCAGCGGCTGGCCATTTGAGGTTGCCGCCCACCGGGATGAACCGACCATTGAGTTTATGAATGCAGTCGGCGTGGAAATGTCTGCGGTTGGCAACCATGAATTGGACGAGTCCAAGGAGTTTCTATTAAAGCATATAGATGACGGCAAATGCTTTGGAAAACGAGATGTTGACAGCTGCTTTAAAGACTCTTCCGGTAGTCAGTTTGATGGAGCAGAGTTCCCTTTTATCTCAGCAAATGTACGTGATGCCAAATCCGGCAGGCTGATCACTAAGCCATATGTCATTAAACAGATTCCGGATGGTAAAGGCCATAACATACCGGTCGGATTTATAGGATTGACCATAACAGATACGATAACCGGAACTACGTCGTTTCAGGAAGGAAATCTTACAGTCGATCCTCTACTGGAATCGGCGAACCGATACGCAAAGGAATTGAAGAACAAGGGAGTTGAAACGATCGTAGCTGTTGTCCATGAAGGCGGTTCGGCAGGAGGCAATTACCAGGGATGCACCAATCCGCGCGGACCGGTGTTTGATTTCGCCAGGGATGCTACTTCTGCCATTGATGCCATATTTACTGGACACTGGCATGCAGCCTTTAACTGTTCAATCGAGGATCCGGAGGGAAATCCCCGTCCAGTCATTGAAGGCGCTAACCACGGGAAGTTAATCAGCGAAATCAACCTTTCCATTGATCCATCTACAAAGGAAGTGGTCCGCAGCAAAACCATTGCCGTCAACCATCCTGTTACACGTGATGTGCCGCCAGACCAGGAAGTTGCCAACATGGTGGATTACTGGGCGGATCGCGGAAAACAGCGATGGGCTGAGCTTGCGGCCAAAATCACCGGGGATTTAACCCTAGCCCGTAATGAAAATGGTGAAAGCAGTCTAGCGGATGTAGTGGCCGATGCCCACTATGCCACTGGAAGGAAGGCTGGAAAGCCCGCAGATTTTGCCTTGACGGCCAGCAGTCCATTACATAAAGATCTGCTTTATGCCAAAGGTACAAACAGTGCTGACCAGGATGGCCAGATTCTATTCGGAGAAATGTGGGAAGCCCATGGGTACGCGAACCCGGTTGTGGTTGTAAGCTTAACTGGCCGGGACGTTAAGCAGATTCTGGAAGAGCAGTGGAGAAAGAAAGCAGATGGTACAGAAGCCTTTTATCCGCTTGCCGTTTCACATAACGTACGTTACTCTTTCAGCTTAGATAATCCGTCCAGCCAGCATATTGATCCGGCTGATGTGAAAATCAATGGGAGAAACCTTATACTTGATAAGACTTACCGGGTAGCCGCACTTGCTTATTTGATCCGCGGGAATGACGGGTATCCAGCGTTTTTGAAATATACAGACCCTGTCCGGGTTGAAAGCGATCACTGGGCTTTCTTGAATTACTTAAAAAGACAAAAAGTAATAAAACCGCCGGTATTGAATCGTGTGAGTTCAAACTGAATGAAATCCAAAAAGCTGTGATGATTACGTCACGGCTTTTTGTTTACGAAAAGAACAATTTTCACAGAAAAGAAGCCAGCCCCATAGGTCTGGCTTAAAAATCGAAAAGGAAGATGAAGCCTAAGCTTTTCATATGATTCTGAGGTTAATAATTTCCATCGAGGAATAATGCATAAGCTATATTCCCAAATGCTCTCTTAAACGACTGGTAACAGCCTTCCTTTCTTCCTCAGGAACGATAAAATAAAAGATTTCATCTTCTGCTCGTTCATTAGTACCCTCAATTTGGTATTGTTTAATATTTTTTGCCGCTTCCATGTAATTCTTACGAATATCTACCATCTGGTCAAAAGTAAGATTGGTTTTAACATTGCTGCCTAGGGCTTCCAGGATTCTATCGTAATGGTTTATGGTGGAAAGGCTTGTACCCTTATTGATGACTTCCTTGATAACCTGCCGCTGGCGATGCTGCCTGCCGAAGTCCCCCCTTGGATCCTGATGCCGCATGCGGGAGTATACCAGGGCCTTTTTTCCATCTAATGTAATAGATCCTTTGTTAAAGTGATAACCCTTATCGCTGAACTCCAGATCATTTTCGACCGTCACACCGCCGACTGAATCTACGATACTCTGAAATCCTTCCATGTTAAGTTCAACATAATAATCTATGGGAATATCAAGAAAGTTTTCTATGGTTTTCATGGACATCGGGATGCCCCCGTATGCGTATGCATGGTTGATTTTGTCCTCGGTGCCTTTTCCGATAATTTCTGTTCTTGTATCCCTTGGTATGCTCAGCATTTCCACCGATTTTTTATTCGGGTTTACGGTCAGTACAATCATTGTATCAGACCGGCCACTGTCATTTTTCCGCTGGTCAACACCAAGCAGAAGGATGGAAAAAGGCTGTTTATGTTCAAGCGTTACTGCTTTTTGCCTTTTATCTGACTTCTTTATATCAATCGGACTGTGCATTGTTTCCACTGCAGCTGCCAGTGATTTGTAGACACTGAATATATAGGTTCCTCCACCTATTAGGAACATTAGAAGCAGTAGACCGATTATTCTTTTCCATCTTACTTTCTTTGTCCTTCTTCTTGATCTCATGGTGTCCTCCCTATCAAAAATGAATATAGAAAAGAATAACATGTTCAGTGGATTTTGCAATTTGGGTAAAACCAAGCTTTGTAAAGAAACTATTAATACATGACAGGGAAGTAAATGTTGATCCTTCCTTGGGTCCGCGTTCTTTCCTTATTATATATACCCCTTTATTCTGGAGCCTGCCTTTTACACAGCCTTTATAAAGCTACCTAACTTGTTAAATTGTTTGAAAAATCTTAACAATCCTTACAAATTATTTAAAATGTCTAAATATGTCCTTCATTATCACCCTCTATAATTCGACATGTCAGTATTAAAATGTCGCTGGGGTGGTGTATCTGTGAGTACAGAAAAGGCCTACAATATCTATCATGATTATGCAAACGTCAAAGAATCCTCCCATCTCTCACTTTCAAGGCATGCACTTCAATATCTCTACATGAAGAGAGTTATTGATATTATTATCGCGGGCGTTGGCCTTGTGCTGTCGCTGCCGGTTATATTATTGTTTGCACTGCTAATCGTTCTTGAGACACCTGGATCTCCTTTCTACTTTCAGGAGCGGGTGGGGAAGAGTGGAAAAACCTTTAAGATCATTAAACTCAGATCTATGAGAATGGATGCTGAGAAAGAAGGGGCAAGATGGGCTGCCAAACAGGATTCCCGAGTTACCAGAATAGGCGCATTTATCCGGAAAACACGGATTGATGAGCTGCCGCAATTACTTCTGGTTTTAAAAGGGGACATGTCTATCGTTGGTCCAAGACCTGAAAGGCCGGTCTTCGTTAAGCAGTTTAATCAGGAGATTGACGGCTTTGAAAAGCGTCTTCTTGTTAAACCCGGGCTGACAGGGCTTGCTCAGGTTAATGGAGGATATGATATTACCCCAAAAGAAAAATTGAAATATGATCTGGAATATATTCGAAATCTGGCGTTCAAACATGAAATGAAAATTATCATTAAAACGATTAAAGTTCTTTTTACTGGAGAAGGAGCACGTTAAGGCGGGTGAAAATATGACCATCACGAACCAAATAACAAAAGGGGCAAAATGGACTGGAATCTCAACAGGAGCCATTACCATCATCCAAATCGTCCAGTTCATCTTCCTTGGAAATCAAATGAGCATATCCCAGTTTGGGCTGGTAGGAATGCTTACTACCATTATGGTGTTTGCCCAAATCCTGCTCGATTCCGGGTTTGGTTCAGCCGTGATCCAAAAAGAACAAGTTTCGAGAAGAATGCTTTCCACTTTATTTTGGCTGAATGTGATGGCTGGTTGTTCCTTGTTTATTATTTTGTTTCTTACAAGCGGGATGATCGCCGAGTTCTTTCACCGTACAGAACTAAGGGAATTAATACAAATCTTTGCCGTTCTCTTCCTGGTGGCCCCTGTCGGGCAGCAAAGCCAGTATTTGCTCCAGAGGGATTTGCGGTTCAATATCCTTGGCAAGATAGAAATGGCTGCAGCTAGTGTTTCGTTTTTACTGTTAGTTGTTCTTGCATTTGTGATAAGCCCTATTTACGCCTTTGCCATTTCACAGGTTGTTTTATATGGGTTAAAAAGTGTTTCGTACTTTGTGGCCTATGCCAGAACATGGCGGCCAGGGATCGTCTTTGATTTGAAGGAATGCCGGGAGATCCTGTCCTTTGGGGCCTTTCAATTATCCTCAAGGCTTGTCAACCGGATCGGCTCAAACATCGATGTGATTTTAATAGGGCGGTTCATGGGTGCCGAAGCACTTGGTATCTATAATCTGGTGTATCAAATTGTAACGATCCCGGTGCTGCGGATCAACCCGATTATGACAAGGGTTGCCTTCCCGGTTTTTTCGAAAAACCAGCATAGCCATTCCGCGTTGAATGATGGATTTTTGCATATGACGAAGCTTCTAAGTCTGATTACTTTTCCGATGCTAATGGGGCTGACGGCTGTCGCAAATGTATTTATTCTCACCTTTTTCGGTGAGAAATGGACAGAAGCTATCCCGGTTTTACAGATCATGGCGATCGTTGGGATTCTGCGGGTGTTAATGAATCCGAGCGGCAGCATCATTCTTGCTAAAGGGAAGGCGGATCTTGCGTTTTACTGGGATGGGGGCATGCTCCTCCTTTATGGAGGGGCACTGGGAATAGCCGTCAATACAAACAGCTTAGAAATCGTTGCTTGGACCTATGTCCTTGTCAGCATTATCAACTTCATATTGGGGCGCTGGCTGCTGTCGTGGCTGATTGGACTCAGGTGGAGCCGGTATTTGCGGACGGTGGCTATTCCTTTTGTGTTATCGCTGCTGATTACCTTCACAGCTTACTTGATCAATAAAGGCTGCAGCTATTATTTTTCGGAAACCGCCGTTTGGCCGCTTGTTATTTCAGTGGGAGTCAGTGCTGGGATGTATGTAATTCTTTTATATGCATGTTATCCGAAGTATTTCTCAAAGGTGTTAAAAAAACGGACTGGAGGCAGGGCGATATGAAGGTTGTATGGATAACGAGTGTTTACCCGAGCTCGGAGCAGCCTGGCAGCGGGGTTTTTCACGAAACACAGGTGCAGGCGCTTATAGATTTAGGGATTGAAGTGACCGTCATCTGTCCGGTTCCCATGGCCCCAGCCTTGATTCAACATATGAGAAAGAAATATCGTGCAAATAAACATATACCGCTTGTTTACAATCGCAACGGTGTTACGGTGTATCGGCCGCCCTATACGGCACTGCCGGGTCAGCTCAGGTGGGCACAGCCCGATTCCCGGATTGCAACTGCAGTCCTGAAGACGATGGCTGACTATAACATTGACGCCGATTTAATTCATGCCCACTTTGCCATGCCATCGGGAGGTGCGGCGAAACGGGTCGCGCAGGCAAAAAACCTTCCCTGGGTTCTCACGCTGCATGGAAGTGATGTAAATGTGTATCCGCACTACAGCAAAGGTGCCATGAAAGCATTTTTGCAGTCTGTTAAGTCGGCAGACACTGTGATATCAGTTGGCAGCATTTTAAAGGAGAAGGCGAAAGAGCTAAGTGGAAGGGACAGCTTCCATCTTCCAATCGGGGTTGATTTATCCCGGTTTCAGCCGCCTAAACAATTTAAGCTGGAAGTACGAAGACAGCTGGGGCTGCCGCTGGATAAAAAAATCGTTTTATTTGTCGGCCGGTTAACGGAGGCAAAAGGAGTTTTTGAGCTTGCAAAGGCACTGGAAGACCTCCCGGAAGAAGTGGCTGCTGCCTATGTAGGTGATGGACCTGCCTATAAAAAGCTGAAATCCCATCCTGAATGTAATCAACGGATTTTCCTCACCGGACAGGTTGAAAATTCTAATGTCATAGATTACTTGTTTGCCAGTGATGTGTTTGCGCTCCCTTCCTATACGGAAGGAATGCCGACCGTCGTAATCGAGGCACTAGCGCTGAAGATTCCGGTGATTTGCAGCGCGGTGGGTGGTGTACCGGAGCTGTTCGGGCAGCACAGCAGTCTTCTGATAGAGCCCCAATCGGTGGAAAGCCTATCGGAGAGGATACGTGATTATTTATACAGAGATATCAATCTAACAAAGATTGGGCATGAACTGTATTGCCATATTCAGGAACACTATGATGCTTCTAAGAATGCAGCTGTTTTGGGCGATATCTATTCCAGGATGCTGGAATCAGATGGCCGTTTAAGCGGAAATACCAAATGAATGTACAGAAGGAGACGATGATTGTGAAGAAAATAGCGGTAATTGGAACTGGTTATGTTGGCCTTGTATCGGGAACTTGTTTTGCGGAGGCTGGCAATCAGGTGACATGCTGTGACATAAATCAGAGCAAAATATCGAATCTCTTAAAGGGAATTATGCCGATCTATGAGCCAGGACTGAAGGAGCTTGTCCAAACGAACGTGGAGAAGGAACAGCTTCATTTTACCACGGAAATTGAGCAGGCTGTCCGCGACGCGGAAGTAGTCTATATTGCAGTCGGGACTCCGATGTCGGCCACTGGGGAAGCAGACCTTACTTACGTAAAAGAGGTCGCCGAAACGATTGGCCGCAATTTAAATGGCTATAAGGTGATTGTAACGAAAAGCACGGTTCCTGTTGGTACCGGCAAGCTGGTTGAAGGGATTGTACGTAACTTTGCTCCTAAAGGACAGGCTTTTGATATTGTCTCTAATCCGGAATTTTTACGCGAGGGAGCAGCGATTAAGGACAGCATGAATATGGAGCGCGCCGTGATTGGGGCAACAAGCGACAAAGCTTACGAAATCATTGCTGACCTTCATAAACCGTTTACTTCAAACATCGTGAAAGCTTCTGTGGAAAGTGCAGAGCTGATCAAATATGCAGCTAACGCCTTTTTAGCAACAAAGATTTCATTTATCAACGACATTGCTAATATCTGTGAACGTGTAGGTGCCGATGTAACGAAGGTTTCTGAAGGGATAGGCCTTGACAGCAGGATTGGCAGGAAGTTTTTACAGGCGGGAGTTGGGTTCGGGGGCTCATGTTTTCCGAAGGATACATCAGCACTTCTCCATATTGCCGAGGATTGCGGGTATGACTTTAATTTGATCAAAGCGGTCATGGAAACAAATGCAGGGCAGAGGACCCAGGTCGTAGAAAAACTGTTGGCTCCTTTAGGGTCATTAAAGGGAAAGACCATCAGTGTCCTCGGTCTTGCCTTTAAGCCAGACACGGATGACGTCAGGTTCGCACCAGCGCTTGATATTATTCCGCAGCTGAAAGCTTTAGGGGCACAGGTAAAAGCATTCGACCCAATTGCCATCCCTGAGGCGAAAAAGCAGCTCGGTAGTCTATGTGAGTACTCGGAGGATCTATATGAAACGATTAAACATACAGATGCATGCATCGTATTAACAGATTGGAAGGAAGTAAAAGGATTGGATTTAGTGAAGGCAAAGCGGCTGCTAAAACGTCCTGTTATGATCGACGGCCGCAACCTTTTTGACCTGGATGTCATGCATGACCTCGGCTATACCTATTTATCCATGGGAAGGCCTGCTGTTTATATCGAAAAAGTGATGGTGTCACATGTTATTTAATTTAATGGGCTTTCATTAAAGCACAATCTTAGTTTAATAACTGTGTTGATTGGAGCGGAGGGCGCGAGACTCCTGCGGGAGCAGCGGCTCACGGGAGACCCAACAGGCGTAACGCCGGAGGAGGCTCGCGGACCTCCACGCGAAAAGCGAATCCTTTCGCTGCAATCAACAGGCAAGTTAAGAAGAGCTATCTCGTGAAAGGAGAAGGAAAGCGATGGAGAGCAATTTCAAAATTAAACAGGCAGCAGGAACATCAGCTTTCCTTTTGGCCGGGTTATTAATTGTCTGTTACTTTGCCGGAATGGGTCCAGTGTTCCTTGTCTTTTTAGGGGGATGGGCTGTTATGTTCCTGGCTGCCTTCGTAAAGCCGCACGTGAGCTATAAGCAGATTTCAATTGCTGTTATGTATATTCTGGTTGCTTCCACCTTTCTCAACCAGTCACTCCTCAGCATTAAGGCAGGCTTCTTTACCTTATTCCTGTACAGGCTGATTCTGATTGCTGCGGCATTTATATTCCTGGTACACGCGGCGCGGGACCGGGAGCTGCCGCGATACTGGAACGGAGTGCAGGTAAAGGGAGTCATGCTCTTTCTCTTGTTCTGGCTGGCTTATGGCGGTGTGTCGCTTCTGTGGGCGAAATCAGTCGGTGATGGAATCAAGTATATGTTTCTGCTTGGTATGGGTGTCGTATTTGTCTTTCTGGCTGTCTTCACGTTTACAACCATTAACCGGATTTTGATGGTATATGCAATCTGGATGCTGATGACCGTCTTTCTCATGTTGATTGGTCTGGCAAACCACTTTTTACAGATTCAGCTGCCGACCTCAACGCTTTACGGAGGGCCCCAATACAAGCTGGCTTATCCGACATCGGTCTTTTTTAATCAGAATGACTTTGCGACCTTTTTAACCATATCCTTCTTCTTTTATCTGGCAACGGCAAAAAACAGTACACATGCATGGCTGAAAACCGTAACGATCCTGCTTGCATGTCTGGCTGTATATCTAATCTATTTAACCGAATCACGTGCAAGCCTGCTCGCTGTGATCGCAGGACTTGCCGTATTTGTCTTTATAAATCTTCCAAGAGGGCTGAAGAAAATATCGGCATATCTTGGAGCAGCAGCTGCTGTACTAGGGGTCTTCATGATGTTCGGCAAATTCGAGAAGCTTTTTGCAATGCTGTTCTCGGCTGCCGGTTATCAGACAAGATACGAAGCCCTGCCATCCAATGAGGCCAGATTGAATCTATTGAAAAACACGATCCATTATCTGGGCGAAACACTGGGGTTCGGGGTCGGGGCAGGAAATCTTTCATTCTATTTAAAAAATGAGCCTGTCTTTCATACCAATTATGTCGTTGAGGCTCATAACTGGCTGGCCGAAATATTGGGCAGCTTCGGAATGATCGTATTTTTAGGATATGTTTTGATGTATGGGTATCTCTTTTTCAGCCTATACAACATGTATGGAACGGGCGGCCGTAAGGAAAAGACATTGCAAGAAGCCTGCATGCAGGCCATGGTCGCCTTCCTCGTATCCAGCATCAGCCCGAGCACAGTGAGCAACCTCTATTTTCACTGGGTATTCCTCGGGTTTGTCATATCGGTCGTATCCGTCATGAAAACTTCAAAGCTTGGGGGACTGTCCCCTATTTCCCGGAAATAGGGGACAGTCCCCATACAAAAAAATTGTCTAAGGAGCACTGGCATGGAACTCGTTGTTAGTAGATTGACTGCAAGAACAAAGAAGTTTTTCGTTTTATTAGTAGCATTCCCGCTGGTTCTCGGTGCTCTTGGCTGGTTTCTTCCGGTTGGCGCATCGGGTTCGGATGCCCCGGCTGAGGCAGAGATTTCCTTGGGAAACTACGAAAATCCAAGTTTAAACGACCCAAAGCAGGTCATCGTTCGGCTGTCAAACCTGCCCTTTTATCAAGAGAATCTGCCTGATGTTCTTACTGAACACAGAGATGATCTCATGAATGATTTGAGCGTGACTCCAGTTTCGGAGACAAATATACAAATCTCCTATAAAAATCATCCGCAGGAAGAATCCATTCTAATGGTGAACAGCATAGCCGAAGCGTTTATGAAACTGGATAAGCGGAACTTTGATCAAAAGCAGACCATAATGAATGAATCCATTGATCAATTAAAGAACGAAACGGTAGGACCTGACGCCAAAGTTGACCAGCAGCGGTTTTTGTATGAGCTGCAAACGGAGGCTCTCACGATGAAGCCAGCTGTACTATTGAAGGCGCCGGAAGAAGAGGCAATGGGAAAGAACGCAGTATCGTCAGAATCGAGGGCGGTTCTCGGTGTGTTAATGGGCTTTACCCTTGCCCTGTTATGGATTGTTGTACCGGAATTCGTACGAGAATAGAAACAATAGGAGGTTAAGGCCGGTGAAACGAAATCAGCCCGTCGTATCTATTATTACACCATCGTATAATGCCCGCAGGTTTATCGGGGATACCATAGAATCTGTCCAGCAGCAGACGTTTCAGGACTGGGAAATGATTATTGTGGATGATTGCTCAACCGATGATACACGTGAAATTTTAAAGATCTATACCAGGGATGACCCCAGGATTCGCGTGAACTGCCTTGATGAAAATGGCGGTGCTGCAGTCGCTAGAAATAAAGCTATGGAAAACGCCTCCGGCAGGTATCTTGCTTTTCTGGACAGCGACGACAGCTGGAAGCCTGAAAAATTGGCAAAACAGCTGGAGTTCATGCAGAAACATAATCATGCTTTTACATTCACCGGCTACGAGCTAGTGAACGCGGATGGAGACCCAATAAACAAAAAAGTTTTGGCGCCGGAACAGATTTCATATCATCATTTGCTGAAAAACACGATCGTAGGTACGTTAACCGTGATGATTGACAGGGAGCAAACCGGACCATTTGAAATGCCGAATATCAGGACAAGACAGGATCTGGCTACATGGCTGTCTATTTTGAAAAAAGGGTTTACGGCCTATGGCTTAAATGAAATTCTCGCTGAATACCGTGTCGGCAACGCCTCGATTTCGCAAAACAAATGGAAAGCAGCCAAGATGAACTGGTTTGTGTATCGCAAGGTGGAGAAGTTAAATGTGGTCAAGGCCTTCTGGTGCTTCTCACATTATGCCTGTCATGCTGTATTAAAAAGAATGTAAGGGGTGGAAGAAATGAAGAACATTCATATCATGGTAGCCACAGGCGAATGGGGCCAGGACAACCTAAGATACCGCAGGCACAGGCTCGCCGAATTTCTGCAGAGTCAGCCAGACACAAAAGAAGTCATCTGGCTATGCCCAACCCCTTATCAAACGGATTCTTCACTGTCCACATTGCCGAATGGCATCAAACAATGGGCGGTACAGGACCTCCTGCCCCAAAAGGCGTTCCGTTTTGGCCGGTATATAGACAGCTTTTACAAGAGAAAAATAGAGCTTTTCCTAGAATTTCTAAAACAGTCAAGGGAACAATTCAACCTGATTCTCTGGTATACCTTTCCTGGCTTTCCACTGCTTGCTGACCTCTTTCCATGGGATAAGGTTATCTATGATTGCAGCGATTTGTGGGCATCCCCCATCAGCGGTTCCAAATCTGTGGTATCAGCCTTCAGGCAGAAAGTGATAGCATCTGCAGAAGACCGTATTGTGAAAAGAGCCGAGCTGATCTTCTGCACATCCGATTACTTACGGGAGCGGATTGTGCGAAAGCTGGGTACCTCTAATACTGGACACGTACAGACCTTTGAAAATGGCGTGGAATATGGATTGTTCGCAGGTGAAAAAGAAACAGCTGATATTGCACCAGGATTTGACGGTACGATTTTAGGTTTTATCGGCGGCATCAAGCCAAAACTGAATCTTCCGTTAATCACAAGGGCTGCCCGGCAGAAACGGGAATGGCTGTTTTTGTTCGTCGGACCGGATGGAACAGGCGGCCTTCCAGAGTTTAAAGAACTTCTGCAGGAGCCTAATGTGCTTTGGACAGGAAGTGTCCCGCCGCTCGAGGTTCCAAAGTATATGAATCTAGTAGATATAGGCATCATGCCATATAAATCATCACCTTATAATTCCGCAGTATTTCCGTTAAAGCTGTATGAATTTCTGGCAGCCGGCAAGCCTGCAGTTGGAGTACATCTGCCATCCACTAAGAAATATGCAGAGGAAATGGTGTATGAGCATGTGGATCGTGATGAGGACTTTATTGAAGCATGCGAAAAGGTTGAAGCGGCTGTGTATAATCAAGCGTTTGTTAACAGACGGAGGGAATTGGCGCAGACAAAGGACTGGAATTCTGTCTTCAGCGAAATGGTGGATACTGTTTTTGAAAAAAAGAAAATTCCTCCGGCTCATGTCAGTTGAGAGGGATATACCGGGAGAAACACTGAACGGCTGGAAATATATTCAGATTAATATGAATTAACAAAACATTAACATCCCGGTAATTACTTCTTATCATAGGAAAAGTACACTGAAACTGTAGAAATTACAGGAGTCATCGAAAACCAGCTATACCAGTTTTATAAATTCCTGGTAGGAGGTAAGAGATGTTACAAATACTGAATATCCTGTTTCTTGTCTTTGTATCCTTGTGTTTCAGTGTCATCTTTTATTATTCATTTATTGAGCCTAAATGGAGGCGCAGTCCCAAATTCCAATCAGCGGCCTATTCATTACGTAAAATAAAACTCTTAAAAATCATACTAAAGGGATGTGGGTTTAGTGAAAAAAGTGCGTAAAGCAATTATTCCAGCTGCAGGATTAGGAACCCGATTTCTGCCGGCAACAAAAGCCATGCCTAAGGAAATGCTGCCAATCGTCGATAAGCCAACTATTCAATATATAGTAGAAGAAGCTGTTCAGTCCGGAATTGAAGACATCATCATCGTGACGGGTAAAGGAAAACGAGCGATCGAGGACCATTTCGACAGAGCTGTGGAGCTTGAGCAAAACCTGATGATGAAAGAAAAATACGCACTGCTGGAAAAGGTACAGGCAACTTCCAACGTTGATATCCACTACATCCGCCAAAAGGAACCAAAGGGCCTTGGGCATGCAGTATGGTGTGCAAGAAACTTTATCGGGGATGAACCGTTCGCAGTTTTATTAGGGGATGACATTGTGAAAAGTGAAGTGCCTTGCTTGAAGCAGCTTAGTGACGTTTATGAAGAGACTACAGCTTCTGTTATTGGTGTTCAGCAGGTATCTGACAGCGAAACCCACCGTTACGGAATCATCGACCCAGCTGAACAGTACGGGAGGCGCTACCAGGTGGCAAACTTTGTAGAGAAGCCTAAGCCGGGAACCGCACCTTCCAATATAGCGATCATGGGCCGTTATATTTTAACGCCTGAGATTTTTATGTTCCTCGATCAGCAGGAAACGGGAGCCGGCGGCGAAATTCAGTTAACAGATGCCATCCAGAAGCTGAATCACATCCAGCGTGTTTTTGCCTATGATTTCGAAGGGAAGCGTTATGATGTCGGGGAGAAAGCAGGTTTTATCAAAACCACGATTGAATTTGCGATGGATGATCCTGCCCTGAAGGCTGAGCTTGTGCCGCTGATGCGGGAATTGCTTGAGGCGGAGAAGGTAATGGAGTGATACCATAAGCGGAGCAGCACCCCGGTATAGGCGGGGTGCCTGGGCATTTAAGGTAGATAGTTATTTAACTTTAAAAGACACCATAATTAAGGTGCCTTTTAACGCTGTGTAATAGAGGGGTGATTTATCTTTTCATTCAAAATAATAGTCAGAACAATTCAATATGGTATATCGCGATTATTTTTTATATTGATGAAAATAAATTCCCTTGCACAAACCATTTTTAATGTAAATAACCCCTGATTGTAAACTTTCTTATTCTTCAGGAACTTTTCAATTTCATTCTTTTTCAACAAGACAGGTTCAAATTTATTAATTTCTAGCTCTCTATCTTGTGCTGGCAAATCTCTAATATACTCCTCGAAAATAGTATCCATCTTAACTACCGCTGTTAGGCCTATTTCAAAATAATTCTTCTCAAGAAGAAAAAAATCATAATAGTGATATTGTGTATTAAATTTTGACACATGATCTTTAGACACTCCGACTTCCTCAAAAAGAGCCCGTTCAAGTGCCTGTTGAAGGGAAACTTTATCTGTTAAAGATATCCCTTCCATAATCGTAGAATTATATTTAAAGCGATTTTAAGAGTAGGCTGCACTAGCAGTTCTTTTACTGAAAATAATACTTTCTTCTTTAATCGCATCTGGAAGGTTTCTATAATTTGTTAATTAAAATAGAACACGTATAGATGCTTATTCTATAGTAATAAAACTGTCTTTTTCATTTAAAAACTTCGATTCAAAGAATTATTTTTAATCAAATAATGTAGAAAAGATATAAAATAAGTGCTTAATTCTAGACAGACTATTCTGATTATAATACCCTGTAAGTAAGCTTTTTAAAGTGCATTTAATAAGTCCTCTAAGACATACATAAAAGGTAGACAAATAGTATATAAGTTTAAAAGAGGTGAAGTTATTTTTACAGTCGTTTGAAAGCGCTTTATATTTAGCTGGTAAAACAGAAAATGGGGGAATTTTAGATGAAGAAAAAGTTGGTATTGTTTTTATCACTAATGCTGGCATTTTCCATGGCGTTAGCGGGCTGTTCTGATTCATCTTCTTCTGGCGGAAGCTCGGAAGGCGGGTCTAAGGGCAGTAAAGGTGATAAGCTCGAAATCTTTAGCTGGTGGACAGGTGCAGGGGAAGAAGACGGACTTAAAGCGCTATTAAAGCTGTTCGATGAGAAAAATCCTGATATCCCTGTTCAAAACGCGGCAGTTGCCGGCGGTGCTGGCACAAACGCAAAAGCGGTTCTGGCGAGCAGAATGCAGGGGAATGATCCTCCTGCAACGTTCCAGGTGCACGGCGGTGCTGAATTGAACTCGGGCTGGGTGGCTGCAGATAAAATGGAGCCGCTGAATGATTTATATGAAAAAGAAGGCTGGAAGGATAAATTCCCGCAGTCTCTAATTGATATGGTAAGTAAAGACGGAAACATCTACTCCGTGCCGGTGAACATCCACCGCGGAAATGTTCTTTGGTACAATAAAAAAGTATTTGCTGATAACGGCATTACACCTCCAAAAACATTTGATGAGTTCTTTGCAGCTGCAGATAAGCTGAAAAAAGCAGGCGTTACGCCATTATCGCTAGGCGACAAAGAGCCTTGGACTGCGACAATGCTGTTTGAAAATATCCTTGTAGGCACGATGGGTGTTGAAGATTACGGTAAGCTTTGGACAGGGGAAATTCCACTGGACGATGCGAAAGTAAAAGAATCAGCAGAAATCTTTAAAAAGATGCTAGGCTACGTCAATGAAGACCACAGCTCCCGTAACTGGCAGGATGCTTCCCAAATGGTCGGTAAAGGTGAAGCGGCCATGAACGTGATGGGCGACTGGGCAAAAGGGTATTTCGTGAATGACTTAAAGTTAAAAACAAATGAAGACTTTGGATATATCACAACTCCAGGAACGGAAGGCAAGTTCGTTGTTATCACAGATACATTCGGGCTGCCGAAAGGCGTTAAGAAGCCTGAAGATGTGAAGAAATTCTTGTCTGTGTTGGGATCTGTTGAAGGACAGGATGCCTTTAACCCATTAAAAGGTTCTATCCCAGCCCGTACAGATGCGGATCAATCTAAGTACGATGAGTACGGAAAACAAACAATTGCTGACTTCGGCAAAGCTGAGCTTGCAGCCAGCCTTGCGCACGGATCCGCAGCACCTGAAGGATTCCTGACAAAAGTGAATCAGGCTGTAAATATCTTTGTTACTCAAAAGGATGTAAACCAGTTTATTGATTCATTAAAGGCTGCGTCTGGTGATCTGAAGAAATAAACAGTTCATTTGGAAAAGAGGGAGAGAAGCAGCTTGACTCTTCCTCTTTTTGTTTACATAACGGGGGACTGTCCCCAATTTCCCGGATTATTTCCCGACTCGGGGTTCCGGTTTGGCGCAATTAGAAGGGTTTTCGCTTAATTAAGGGGAACATCGCTCAATTCCGCTCAGTTAAAACATGAGGAATTTGCGTTTCGCGCAATTATTTTTTTATCCGCAGCAATTATTTTGCTATGTGATGCAATTATTTTCGTATACGATGCAATTAATTATGAGCAGGCTCGCTGCCGTTTAGCAGCGTCTGCAATTTTAAATATGTAAGGAGGTTCTCACGATGGAGCCAAGCATCACTAAACCCGAAACGGCGGTCATGCCCGGGGTCACGGTCAGGAAGAAAAAGAAGCTGACCGCTGACCGCCTGCTCGCTATCTCGTTTCTTCTGCCATCCATAGTACTGATCGCAATATTCGTCTATGGCTTCATTGGCTGGACGGGATATGTAAGCTTAAGTAATTGGAATACGTTAGTGCCGGATTTCTCGTTTGCCGGGTTGAAGAATTACATATTCTTATTTCAGGATTTCCGTTTCCAGGCGGATTTGCGTAATACTTTAATTTTCACGATTCTTTTTATAGCTGTTGTGGCCATAGTCGGCCAGCTCTTAGCGATTTTTCTTGATCAAAAAATCCGCGGTGAGTCTATCTTTAGAAACATTTTCTTTTTTCCAATGGCCTTATCCTTTGTTGTTACCGGTGTTGTCTGGCAGTGGCTGTTAAACCCCACGACCGGAGTGAACCTGTTCTTGAAAAAGTTCGGCCTGGAATCGATGTGGTATACAGAAACCAACATCCTGGCTGGTTTTAAATTAGGCAAGATTGAATTCGGTGTGCCGGTTGCGATTATTGCAGTAGTGATAGCTGCGGTCTGGCAGATGACCGGATTTTCACTGGCTATGTATCTGGCTGGGCTTCGGGCGATACCAGAGGAATTGAAGGAGGCTGCCAGAATGGACGGGGCTTCTGAAATTACGATTTATCGAAAGGTGATCATTCCTCTTTTGAAGCCGATCACAGTCAGTGTAATCATCATCATGGCGCATATTTCTCTTAAAATATTTGATTTGATTTATGCCATGACCGGTCCTGGTGCGAACTTTGTTACGGACGTACCGGGTGTATACATGTTTGAAGCGACCTTCCGCGGCAATTATTATGCAAATGGTGCGGCAATCGCAATTATCATGCTGCTTTCCGTAGCGATCTTCATTGTTCCGTATCTTATTTCCAGCAGAAAGGGTGACGCGTAATGGCACTGAGCCGAATAAGCAAACCATTGTTATATTTACTCCTAATTGCTTTGAGCCTTTTTTTCCTCATGCCGATTTACGTCATGCTGGTTACGAGCTTAAAGCCTCTTGACCAGGTCACTCTCAGTGACATGTGGAAGCTGCCTACTGTTCTTGACTTCAGCAGCTATTCGACTGCATTTGAGAAACTGCTGCCGAATCTCTTAAACTCATTTTATCTGGTGATCCCGGCAACGATTCTCTCTGCATTATTGGGTTCGTTGAATGGTTATGTACTGTCAAAATGGAAGTTTAAAGGTTCAGAGATTCTATTCACGGCGATTTTGTTCGGGATGTTCATTCCGTATCAGAGTATCCTGATTCCGATGATTCAGTTCCTGCGTGATGCTGGACTGTACAACACGATAACAGGTCTGGTGTTTGTTCACGTGGTATATGGGATACCAATCACCACTTTGATGTTCCGGAATTTCTACGCAAGTATTCCAGATGAAATGATTGAATCGGCGATGATTGACGGGGCAGGGTTCCTGCGCATCTTCCGCTATATCATCCTGCCGCTTTCGATTACAGGTTTTGTCGTGGTAGCCATCTGGCAGTTCACAAATATTTGGAATGAGTTTCTATTTGCGGTAACGATTACAACCTCCGATCAGCAACCGATCATGGTCGCCCTGCAGAACCTGTCAGGAAGCCAGATCGTCCAATGGAACGTTCAAATGGCAGGGGCCCTTCTAGCTGCACTGCCAACTCTATTAGTCTACATATTCCTGGGCAAATACTTCGTAAAAGGCCTACTAGCGGGATCCGTAAAAGGATAACGAGTTTGGGAAATAACTTGGGAAATGGGGGACTGTCCCCGGCCTGTTGGGAAATAATCAAGGAAATGGGGACAGTCCCCAATGAAATATTAGAGGAGAGAGAATATTGGATGAATTTACAACTGAGTTAGAAAAAAGGCTAGTTCTATACGAAAAAGTGATTCAAGAAAAGAAATTAGAGGGATTAATGACTCCTAAAACAGTAAACACATACCTCACCCACTCTAGAAACTTTGTCCGTTGGTGTAAAGGCAATTTTGATCCAGGAGAAAAGAATCGTATTAAGAGATAGTTAGTATTAGAGGTGTAGTACCGAGAATCGTGGAGTTAATTAAATCAAAAAACAAAAGCTGATCTCTTTATTCTCGATCAGCTTTCTTCTTCGTTATTTTCTTTAGATGCCTGTTCAAATAAATGAGATAAGTAGCTTTTTAATTCAAAACGGTTATCATTCGTAAATTCGGTAATCTGTTTCATTTATAAAACCTCCTGAAATGTTGTTGTTAAATGTATTATTCCCACTCTATTAACCTTTTATTCATCCAAATTATAGAATTTGCATTAAAACAACCTTTTTACACTGACTGCCTGAACGAAAAGCTCCTTGTAAAACGCGTTTTCTTCCCCTATTGCAAGATCCGATTTAAACCTTCCTTTTTCAAAAAAACAGGAATATTTATTTATTTCAGCTCCACATACATATATTTATCTTTATAAAATTAATCTTTTTAGAATAAAAGAAAAGCCCCGTCCAGGAAGGGATCAGGGCAAGGATGTTATAGTTCAAGATGTTCTTTCAACAGGTTGTGCAAGGCAAGCTTCTCTGCCTCAGGAACAAGATAATAGTATATGCCATCTATTTTTGTGCCAGTACCTTTTATTTGATTCTGGACAATTTGATTCTGGACGCCTTTATAGTTTTTCTGAAGATCGATCATCTGATCAAACGTTAAATTTGTTTTTACATTATTGCCTAATGAGGTAAAGATTTCGTCAAAACTAGTGAGGGAAGAAACACTGGCTCCTTCTTTCATGATGCCCTCGAGGATCTGGCGCTGGCGCAGCTGTCTGCCGAAATCTCCTCTTGGATCGTCGTATCTCATGCGTGAGTACTTTAAGGCATCTGCTCCATTAAGAGTAACGCTGCCTTTAGCGAAGTGTACGCCTCCAGCCGTGAAATCAAGATCGTTATCTACTGTAATGCCGCCCACAGCATCAATGATATCCTTAAAGCCTTCCATGTTTACTTGAACATAGTAATCTATAGGGATATCAAGGAAATGTTCGACTGTATTAATGGCCATTTCCACACCGCCAAACGCATAGGCATGATTAATTTTATCCTCTGTTCCTTTGCCAGCGATAATAGTTCTGGTGTCACGCGGTATACTAAGCATTTCAATTGAATTTTTATTTGGATTCACGGTTAGTACAATAATTGTATCCGAACGGCCGGTATCATGCTCCCGCTTATCAACTCCAAGCAGCAGAACAGAAAAAGGATCCCTTTTCTCCAGAGTAACAGCCTCCGTCCGTTTAGCGGAAACATTACGATCAAGGGGCTGATGCATTGTGTTTACAGCATTAGTTAAGGATTTGGTAAATAAGTATAGGTAAGTGCCTCCGCCTATAGCAAGCAAAAGTAAGGCAATCAAAGCATACTTTCCCCATCGGCGCCTTTTTATTTTTTTCTTCATAATAATCCTCCGGATATTAGGTGAATTCTCCTATCAAGCATACCACGACTACTATATGAATGGGAGAGGGAAATAATTCGGGAAATGGGGGACTGTCCCCATTTCCCGAATTATTTCCGAGACTTAGACTATAAGGTTTGTATATTAAAATATTATTAAGATTTTATAATTTGGGAGTATATAACAAAAAAACATTCCGCATTATGGAATGTTTATTATAGCTGTATAAGAGTAGAGGAGTTAATACTTAAAGAAAATGCAGAAGGATTTTTATCCATCCGAAGACTGAAAGCCAAAGAGGGATGCTTAATGCCGTTCCCCATAATAGTCCTTTAGCAAAGTTCTCAGATTCATAGGAGGTATCCATAATAAAACCTTCTTTCTCTAAATTGTACTATGCAGTATCTCCTGTTTCTTCAATAAATAAACAGCTGCCCCAAAGTTTCTGTTAGAAAGGTTCTCGTAATAGGAATATTCACTTCAGTAAAATATAGAAGTTTTTAGTCTGGTTTTTCCGATTCATACACAGGACCATCATTATGGGAGTCGCTAGAAAATGTTAAAAACTCATTAAAATCCGCATTTTGATTCAGATTACATTTAACTGGTCGGGGAATAGACTAATTAGTAAAAACTCAAGGTGCGTAATGCGACGCTGTGACAAATCGTTAAATAACTCCTCAGATATCCTCTCACGTGAAATTTTTGATTCCTACTCAATCCCTTAAAAGTTACTTTACCAGTCTTAGTTCAAAGAATCTCCAAAGAATAAAATTCCATTGAAACTTCCCAACTGGCTATAAGCGCTTCCTGTGAGGCGCATTATAATAACTTACCAATTTACTATTTTGGAAGGAGGATATTAATTGCCTTATCAAAGTAACCTTGGTTGATGAAATGCCGCTTAAATTAAGTAGGAAGTAGAGGAGAGTGTGAACCAAATGAAGAAATCTATAAGACCAGCAATGTTATGTATGCTCGCTGTGATTATGGCAGTATCCCTCAATATTAATGCGTCAGCTAAGCAGGCAGACCAAAAACGGATGTCTTATCGTACCGTTACAGAAATTCACGATTGGGGGGCAGCAATCACAAAAGTAATTGTGGATTTAGGCAAACCAGCACCAAAAGGTTCAATTTCCGAGGATACCTTTAAAGTACATGTAGTTAGATCTGATAGCAGACTAAGTAATCCTTTTTTAGAGGAAGGGTACCGTAACATTACAAAAGCATACATATCGGATAAAAACGGTAAGCCTGGTGTGAGAACAGGAAAATATGCAGTATTGGAAATGGAAATTGGTCCAAGTGTTTCGTTAGGTTCACCACTAAATTATTATGCGGGATCTAATGCTTGGGTTGATAGTAAATATACCGTTACTCAGCAGAAAGATATTGCTGCTAATGGGGGAGCAGTGTCAGGGCTGGTAGCCGATCAGTTCTCGGGAGGAACGAGAGAGCTTGTGGATGATTTTGCTACTGGGAAAGAAACATTTGGTGATAAGACGTTAACATATGCAAGTTATTCACCAGAAAAAGACAAGACCAAGAATCCATTAATCATTTGGCTGCATGGCGGCGGTGAAGGCGGGGCGGATCCAAGCATTCCGCTTTCCGCAAATAAGGCTGTGAGCTTTGCAACTGAGGAAACTCAATCCTATTTTAATGGAGCATATGTATTAGTGCCACAAGCGCCGACAAGGTGGATGCATGGGTTTACAGGTAGAGCGGATGGAACCTCCATCTATGAAGAAGCACTGATGGGATTAATCAAGGACTATATCTCTAAGAACCCTGACATTGACCCTAGCAGAATTTATATTGGCGGAGCTTCCAACGGTGGATATATGACAATGCTTATGATTCGCGATTATCCAGGATACTTTGCGGCTGCCTTTCCAATTTGCGAAGGCTTGAATGACAGACTGGTTACTGATGCAGACATCCAGAAAATAAAGGAAACACCTACTTGGTTTGTTACTTCAAAAAATGATACAACATTGCCGCCGAAAATCAATACGCTTCCGACTTATGAGCGTTTAGTAAAGGCAGGAGCTAAAGATGTCCATTTGACCCTGTTTAATGGCATATTTGATCATACAGGCCTCTATAAAAATGCAGACGGTACACCATATGAATACAATGGGCATTTCTCATGGGTGCCACTATACAATAATGACGTTGAAACTGCCATTAATGAGAAAACTATTACGATCATGGAATGGTTAGCTGCTCAATCATTAAATAAATAATCCGACAATAAAAAGTTAATCCACTCATCTCAGTAAAAAAGGCTGCAGTTCCAGGCAGCCTTCTTCTATGGGGACAGTCCCCCATTTCCCGCTTATTTCCCAAGTTTTATTTCTCGTATAGCTCCAGGGGAAGTCCATCAGGATCGGCGAAAAAGCTGAATTTTTTTCCCGTTACAGGATCAATCCGAATGGGTTCAACTTGTACATTATGATTATTCAATTCAGCAGCAACTGCTTCAATATCCTCCACTTCAAACGCCAGATGCCTCAGACCGCGTGCCTCTGGGTAGCTTATTCTCTCAGGGCTCTCCGGAAATGAGAATAATTCAACCTGGTATTCACCTCCGACCATTAAGTCGAGTTTATATGAGTTTCGTTCTTCACGGTATGTTTCTTCCAACACTTCTAGTCCCAAGATGTTCACATAGAAGTCTCTTGATCTTTCATAATCAGAACAGATTATTGCAATATGGTGTATTTTATTGAGTTTCATTTTTGACTCTCCTATCATTAGAGTTCTACCTATTTCTTTTAGATTATGAATGTCTTAAATCCTGCTCAAAAAAGGGGCCGCAAGTCTTGTTTATTGTATTAGTTATTTTAACACCGAACAGTACTTTCTGCCTTTGGTATATACATTTAAATATATAAAGATAGTAATTATTCTTTAGTGCCATGTACCTTTAATATGTAAAAATATTGAAAAATCAAGTATTGGTAAATGTTAATGGTTGAGAACGCTCTACTCTAAATGGTATTTTATTATAGTATTTTTAAAATACTTTTAAGAAGGGAGCTCACTATGATTAACGAATGGAACGTGTTACGGACAATAGCTTGTCTAAGTATCGTATTCCTTCATAGTACAACCATGATCGGGTCGCCGGATGTGGCCTATTTTGATCTGTTCAGGGCGTTGTTATGTTTTGCTACACCTACTTTTGTTGTCTTATCTGAGATTATACTAGCGAACCGCTATCCTGATAAACTGCCAAATGGTTTCTGGGCTAAACGCTTTAAGTGGATTTACCTGCCGTTTCTATCATTTGCTATTATAGATGCCTTAGTTGCCCGAGATTTTTATCCGAATTTAATTATAAGCCAAAAGATCATTGAAAATGCAGTATTCGGTTTATTTGGCGGATACTTTGTATTAATCATCTTTCAATTTTATTTCCTTCATTACCTAGTGGTCCGTTTTAACATAAATATGAAGCTTTTATTTCCTGTAAGTGTTGTCATTATGTTCGCTCATTTATACCTGCTTAACACAAATATACCATTTGTTGTGGAGTATAAAAGATATTTAATTATGCCGTTTACAGCCTGGTTTGCTTATTTCACAACGGCCTTTATAATCGGTAAAAACTACAAAAAGGTTGCCTCATTTTTATTGAAATATAGATGGTTCACCATTATACCGGTAGTGGTTTCTCTTGCACTCGTGTTTTTCTTCTACAATGAAGGGAATATCGCCGTGAATTCACGCCGTCTCGATCTATTCCCGTTTGTTATCTCAGCGAGCCTGTTTATCCTGGCATGGGGGCAGAAGCTGCCAAACATTCGATTTGTGAATATGATCAGCAATTGTTCATTCGGCATTTATCTGGTTCATTGGCAGGTTCTTAAATACCTGGGTCCGATAGTGTCAGAGTTATTCCCTAGTAAATCATTAAACATTCTTACTTTATTTGCAATCACACTTATTATTTCGATTACTATTATTAAGCTGATATCCTTACTGCCTAAGGGATCTTATATTGTCGGTAATATTAATCGGAGACGTAAAAAAGTCGTATCTGTGCAGACTGCGGAAGCGGCATAGAATTTTATTAGCAAATCTTCTTATCGAGGATTTGCTTTTTTTTGTGCCTATTATCTTTCTGATTTCAAATATTTGCCGATAATAAGAGTAACTTCAAAGATTAAGGAGATGTCTGTTTGAAAAAGCTTATATGTTTACTAGTGGCTTTGTTTACGTTTTGGTTTGTGCATACTTTGGATGCAGAGGCTGCTTATCCAACTTATACAATCAACTCATCGAGCAATCCAATGGATAAAACCATGTTGAAATACTCTACGTATAATACATATACCAAGCAATACTATGTCTTAAGATCCTACCTGGAAGAACTGGAGAAGAAGGGCGGGGGTACGCTGATCTTAAACAGTGGTACCTATACCATCACCAATACACTGTACGTACCTTCGAATGTCACTCTTCGTTTCAAAAACGGTGTGAAAATCGTAAAGGGTACTGTTACTGGAACATCTCAGTTCGGGGCCGCTAAATCAGTGTTTCAATTCATCCGTCCATCCCGATCCGGCAAAACAGGAGTATATGGAAAGTATGATGGCGAGAAGAATATTTCCTTTATTGGAGAAGGAAAAGTACTGTTCGATATGAAATATCTTAAAGATGGAATCGCCATTATCGCAGGACACAATCAAAACATAAAAATAGAAAATATTGAATTTCATAATATGCAATCAGGACACTTCATTGAAATGGATGCGACCTACAAAGCGGTTATAAAAAACAATGAGTTTATAGATTCTAAAGCTTCAGTGAATAAAAATAAAGAAGCGATTAATCTGGATACTCCTGATAAAGTCACACAGGGCTGGAGTCAAAAGTGGAGCAAATATGATAAAACTCCAAATAAAAATGTAATCATAGAAGGAAATACATTTAAGAATCTTGACCGGGCTATCGGGACTCATAAATATTCGGAAGGAAAGTATCACGATGGAGTGGTGATTCGGAAAAACCTGATTGATAAAACCAGGAGAGACTCGATCCGGGCCATGAACTGGTCCAATTCCATCATTGAAGGAAACACCTTCCGGAATATAGAGAAAACCGGCAATTATAGCGGGATTCTAGCCAGCGGAGTGAAAAACCCTATGTTTAAAAACAATATTTTTGACAACATGCCGAGACCTATTCAAATCTTCCCGTGGAAAAACAGCGGCCCAGGCTCCGTGTATGCGGTGACCTATAATACGATTAGTTCATTAAATATCAGTGCACTCTCAACCAATAAAGTGAGAAATACTACAGAAACCTTTATTAGGATCAACTCGGTTTATAATGAGTACACGAAGAACACCATTAAAGTAAATTGTATAGCTTACTGAGTTTATAAAAGCCCGAATCATATGCAGCATGATTCGGGCTTCCTTTTTCCAGCCCGCTCCAGGTGCTCCTTTTGCGGTTGTGTACAGCCATCTTTTTCTCTTCCGTACCAACATAATAATAAACTCCAACAATTAACCGTGCTGGCCGAAGGAGCGGAAATGAAGGATCATTTGGATTTCCTAAAGAAAAAGAACTGCGAGCAGGGGCAGGAGTATTACTTTTCAAAGCCGCTTCCGTTTGACGAAATCGAGAAACATACAGAATGAAAGTCGAAAACCGGATGCTAAAAGTTTATAGAATTCATTTGGCTGCGGCATGTCTGCCGGAGTTTTTTGCGACAAGATTTGCAGGGAGTTTTTGTAATAGACTCAGTGGCAGCGGGAATGAATACGAATTTAATTAAACGTTTGATTAAATGTATTCGACATGTATTGTTTGATTTAAATGGTAAACATCTTGGAACATATTTACTAATTATTCTATATAATGTATTATTTAGTTAAATACTTAAATATAAGAGGGAGTCTAACATGCAAAACGCTTTTAAGGCCTTATCCGATCCGACCCGGCGACAAATATTGGACCTCTTAAAGGACAAGGATTTAACTGCGGGAGAAATTTCCGATCACTTCAATATGACAAAACCGAGCATCTCCCAGCATCTTAAGATATTAAAACATGCAGACCTTGTTCATGATCAAAAGAAGGGTCAATTTGTAGAGTATTCCCTTAATACAACAGTGTTTCAGGACATTATCAGCTGGGCCTTAGATTTTGCAGAGAAAACAAATTTAAGGAAAAGGGGATTGTGAAATGAAAAAACATATTTTACCTTTAGTTTTAATTGGCGCTTCTATTATTTTGTGGCTGGTATCCTTTGCACAGCTTCCAGCAGAAATGCCGATTCATTGGAATATGAGCGGAGAGGTGGATGGGTATGCTTCAAGATTTAACGCCATGCTCTTTTCCATCGGAGGCATGATCCTGATTTATGCACTGCTTGTTTTTATTCCTAGAATGGATCCGAAAAAAGAGAATTATAAATACTTCTCCAAAGGATACTCCATCATTCAAATATCCACATTATTGCTGTTTTTTGTTATTAACATCCTGGTATTATCTGCAGGATTGGGCTTTCATGTAAACACAAGCCTTGTCATCCATATCGCAATAGGAGTCCTCTTTATTCTCATCGGAAATTATATGCCGCAAATCAAACCGAATTACTTCACCGGTATTAAAACTCCATGGACCCTAAACGATGAAAACAACTGGAAGCAGACACACCGTTTCGGCGGAAAGACGTTTATTGTGGGAGGCATCCTATTCATTGCTTCTATATTTCTGCCGCATTCTTTTGCGGAGACAGTTGCACTTCCAGTCATTTTAGTGATTATTCTCTCACCCATTGCCTATTCGTACTTTTTATTTCGTAAGAATGGGATTAATATCGGTAAATAACCTGCAGATGACTTCACACCAAACAACTTAGAAATGGATCACAAAGGGGAAACATCATGGCATTCAAGGTATTTTCAAAAATTACAACAGCTTTTTTTGTATCAATTCTACTCGGCCTTATTTATCAGATGTTGGAAATGAAAAGTGGGATATCGTTTTCCGGGGGAGTTTTCTTTGTAATAATTATTGCTTTTATTGGGACTTCAATATATGGAATACCAGTTTCCTTCCTTTCTGATTTCATAACCCATCGTATAAAGTTCAACCGGTTTATTATAGCTGCTTTTATTCATGTTCTATTTGGGTTCATCCTTCTATTCTATGATCTGGATATTGGCGGATATGCTTTAATATGTTCTTGGTTATTCTTCCTTTTAGACGAATTACAAAATTCGTTACGAAAGAATAGAGGCTTTAAGAAACCTGGGAAAAAGTTCGCCTTCGACATGGCAGGGGCTTGTGGAATATTTGTTTTAGCGTTGTTTGGATTCTCTTTGATTGTCCATTTAACTGAACAGACTTCCCGTGAAACATTTCTTATCCCCGAAGGCTACAAGGGTGGATTTAGAATTATTTATAATATTAAAGATGCTCCAGCACCAAAAAAAGATGGAGAGTATCATGTGTACCAGATCAATGAAAGAGGATACGTGCTTAGCCCGCTCCCCGTTAGTGAAGGGACCATTGAGAACCGCTATTATTATGTAGATAATTCAGGGCATAAAGAAAGAATAAAGGATGTATGTATATCTGGAGGGGGTACTGGTGAAGATTCGGTTTACGGTTATGATATTACTATAACTAGTTCGAATTATAGAATCATGCCGGAACCATGCGATGATGATTCTTATAGTGAGATAGATCTGGGGGCGACATTAGATGAAATCGTATGGAGAGAAGGGCTGGATAAGCGAGTGAAAAAATGATGCTAGGTTTAGCCTAAGCGGAGCTGCCGTCGGTCATTATAATAGATTTTAAAAAGCCGCTCATGTTACATGAGCGGCCTTGTTGTTTATTGGGGCTGCTTTAGGAATGGATTCTTTTATTTATCGTGCCCCACACTTCGGACCCTGAAATTATTACATAAGCCGGCTTTTTTATGCTGCACGTAATATAGATCACGAAAAACGGCACTCAACAAAGTTGTTGAGGCCTGGTTTACAAGCACAACTTTTGCCTCAGGGCGTAGAAGCGGTCTTGGGCTTGGCTGGTGAGCCGATTGGTGCTGCCTTACATGATAAAACGGTCCCTGCTATAGCTGGCTGTAAGTCTAACGCGATGAATATGCCCTTTATAACTCTTTAGTGCTTTGGTTGTATTTTCTGTCCTGTTCCGCAAGTATCTCACTATCTTCCGCATTATCTCGTGCCACTTTTTGAGTTAGGATAGCTCCAACAATACATAAAAGCATCACCGCTATATAATACCCCTTCTCATTTAGCTGCAGGTTATCTGCATTGTATAACCCGATACTGAACAATAACACTCCTGCAAAAAGAGTAAAATAGGATAAGATCGTGAAAGCAGGTGTGTTCCTTCTTCTGTACTTTTGCATAATTCATACCTCCTGTTAGCCATTATAGGTGTGATAATTCGCTGGTAATTCCATTTTACCATAGGATTATTTTTCCATAAATAAAAAAGACGCAACCCGGTTAGCTGGCTTTCCTTCCTATTTATTGATACATAAGAAATCTCCTAAAATATATTAGGTTTTCTAACTATTTTATAGATGAAAGAACTTCCGGCTACAACCTGCGCGTTAGCTGAACAATTTAGAATAAAACAGGGTTCAATTTAATTACCCCGAAAAGGTTTTTTAAATTTACTCCTTTAACATATTTAATTTTTTTCTAGAATAAAAAATGCACCCGCATTACTGGAATTATTTGTTAAAATGGATATAATCTTAAAATATATTCTTTGTTGGTAGGTGAAAAATGAGTAAAAAAGTACAAGTGTTCAACCTCATTGCAGGAATTACTATCGTAGGGACGATGGTATACCTTATTATTTCTGGTGCGAACAACCTTCCGTATGTAATTATCGCTTTATTTTTTGTGTCCTATTGGCTTCAGAAAGTCAATATTATGAAGTTTACAAAAGTACTAGGTATTATAATTACCAGCTTACTGTTGTTATAGACATTACCTATTATACTTGATTACTTCTTTCCTTTTGCCCCTTGACCACCATACGAAAGGTTGTGCTTATTTGGAAACGCAAATGGTTATTTTGAAGAAGAACAGTGTAATTAGCTTTGTTTCTTTAGTCATTGGTATTGTTTGCTTTTTTATTGTTTTCATCCCCCCTACAAGGATAGCAAATATCGGAAGTTCAGCAGGAGATTTAATCACATTCTTTCTTACGGCTTTAGGTATCGTATTGTCTATCGCTGGCTTATCAAAGAAAGCGGAGAAAAAGGTAATCCCTGTAATAGCATTAATACTTTCCGCCTCTAATATTGTCTTTTGGATAATTACGCTTATCTTGTTGTTTACTGGCGTAACTGATTTTGGTCCGTAATTATAAAAACGTTATGGATAAGGAAGGCAATTCTAATGAGTAAAAACCATGTACTTGGTATATTTATAGGTTTCTTTATTGTCGGTGTGTTCATTTATATGCTTGAAGGAAATGTGCTAAATGCCTCGATTGCTTCTATAATCCCCTCGGTTCTTTTTGGTGCTGCACATTTAAGTAAAAGGTAAAGATAAGGAGGTCCGTACTCAATGTCAAAATATCTATCGTATGTATTTTTGATCATTACCCTTATTCTGTTTGCCCTCATTTGGTACGGAGTATCTTTAGCATTAGGATCGTTTGGTAGAGCTGTTATAATTGCAATGATTGTTCTGCCTGCATTGTCTCTTATAGCTGCATTTAAAAGCAAAGGTGCACATAGATGGATTTCTATTGTCCTTAGTCTTGTGTTTATTTGTACTTTCTCTTTACTTGGTGTTGTCAGTGCTTTTCTTCTTAACCAGGAATAATATACAAAGAAAGTGGCCCGCCAAGATAGCGGTTTAGTAAAGGGAGGTAATACTATTGAGATTAAGAGGTTTAGGCGTATTTATCCTTTTTCTGTTTCTATTTGGATGCTCGGATAAGCCTAATACGGTGGAATTAGAGCAGGTT
Source organism: Peribacillus deserti (assembly GCF_002863585.1). Taxonomy (GTDB): domain Bacteria; phylum Bacillota; class Bacilli; order Bacillales; family DSM-1321; genus Paraperibacillus; species Paraperibacillus deserti_A. The sequence goes on from NZ_PGUY01000002.1 coordinate 236,914, forward strand.
GAAACAACAAAGGAATTAGATGATGAGGAAACCGTTGATAAACGATTTATAGGCGGGGTAAGTAAAAAGGAAAATGATAAAGAAATAAAAGGTTTTCCAAACAGAGATGGTTTCATTAGTATTAATGATTTTAAGTCTATTTTTCAAGTTGGTATGCGTACGAGTGATTACAATACAAAGTTAAAAGATTTGAGTACAATGAAAAAGGCTGTCTTAGTAGAATCATTAGAGAACAAAAACAAAAAGTACACTGGGGTGTTTATAGATTGTATTGAGTTATCAGACGGGGTAATGGCAGTTGGTATTACCAATAAGGTAACTGGCTATTGGGAATTTAATTCCGTTGATGAAGTAAGATTAGAGCAGAGATAAGTATGTTCTCCTCAAGAGCTGCTTTCGAGCAGTTTTTCTAGTTTCATTAACGGATGCGTTAGTTTAAGATTGGTCTACCATTCGGTAGTTCGATTTTTTTTAAATTAAAGGGGCAGCATTCCTGTAATGAATGAAAATGAGGTTTGAATAAAAAAATAACCTCTTGGTAGAA
>NZ_PGUY01000020.1 GCF_002863585.1 Peribacillus deserti
GAACAATAATAAACAGTTGAAAACGAAGGTAGAGTATTTTACACAATATTGAGGACTTGACTTAAGTTTTTGAGTGTTATGCTTAACTTTTCGACCTTTATGCTTTAGTTGGAAGATTTTATGCTTATCCTTGCATTTTCTATGCTTAACAAAGGACGTTTATGCTTAAATCCGAAGCTGTATGCTTAACAAAGGACGGTTTATGTTGCTTAAATCCGAAGCTGTATGATTATCAAGGGACGTTTATGCTTAAATCCGAACTGTATGCTTATCAAAAGATGTTTATGCTTAAATCCGAAGCTGTATGCTTATCAAAGGACCTTTAAGCTTAAAGCCGAATCTAAATTCTTAAGAGGAACTTGTTATGCTTATCTCAAGTGTTTTGTATTGGCGAACCCGTTATACTATAGTGCCAAATGCTAAGTTACCATACCCCTTGCTGGCTACTAACTATGTTTCAAAAAACCATTTCTTTTTGATTATGAATTGTCTAGTAACGTCTAAAGCGGGCAATTATTCCCCTTCTTCAACTAGAATTCCGGATCATACACTCACAACCTCTGAAAGAACGTCCCAAACACCCCATATAGTTAAATCCAAAAAAAGACTTAAAGTCTTCTTCTATAATATTAATTAAAATGCCCTCCGTATTAGGCAGCTAACCCTTATATATCTTTAGCCCCTGCCCATTAAATCCTTCAATATTAGCAGAATCCCTCAGCCACAGCATAAAAAAGATGATCCATCCAAATCGGTATTTCTTTATCTGATAAAAATATCAGTGTTGTTTTCTTATCAAAACGTTCAACTGAAAACCTATATCTTTCTGCAGGAAGTTAAACTCTTATCTGTTACCTTACTCTCCATGGCAGCAGATCGATGAATACTTTAAATATCCTGCAAATTATCCATAAAATATACCGCGTAGACCCTGAGTGACCAGAGTTTACTTTTATGCCCTAACATGATAAGTTCCGTTCCTCTATTACAATTCTCACTTCATCAGTTATACTTTCTATGTTTTCTAATAGAAAGGGGCGGGAAAGAGAATAATAGTAGCGGTGTTAACAGAGAGGGGTTAACGTATGAATGAATTATTTCAGTTGTTGAAGCAGGGCAATCGGTCCGCATTAACAGCAGCCATTGTAAATACGGTTATTGCAATAATTAAGGGTGCAGCCTATTTATTCACAGGGAATGTGGCTATGTTTGCCGAAACGATGCACAGCCTTGGTGATGCAGCGAATCAATTTTTCGTGTTTGTGGGATCAGCCTTAAGTAAGCGGGCTCCGACCGATCGTTTTCCAGGCGGTTTTGGACGTCTGGTTCATCTTGTCCTGCTCGGTGCGGTACTCATTGTTGGAATTATGGCGTACGAAACCATTATCGAGGGATATCACCATATTCTTCATCCGGCCGAATCAAAAGGAATTTTCCTGATTATTGCCATTTTGGCTGCAGCTACCATTTTAGAGACGTTTGTTCTGATAAAGGCAATGAAAGAGATTCTTCATGATGCAGGAATTGAGGCTAGTGGTTTCTCTGTTGTTACAAAAAGCCTGGCGAATTTTAAGAGAGGCAAGGCGGCAACAAGACTTGTATTCATGGAAGATGCAGTGGCAACTGCGGGAGGACTCCTGGCGATCGCGGCTGTTCTACTTTCTCACTATACTCCTTTTCATGAGGCGGAAGGAATTGCATCTATGCTTATCGGGTTAATGATGTTCCTGGTAGTCGGTAAAGTATTTTTGGATAATGCACGCGGTGTGCTGGGTGAATCTGATGATGAAATGGAACAGAAAATTGGCGAGATGGTGATGGCCGATCCTGATGTAAAAGATGTGGGAGACGTAGTTGTTATTAAGGAAGGCGACGAACTTCACGTGGAGCTTGAAATTGAAATAAACCCGCAAATGTCTTTTGCCGAGGCTGATGATATTAAGGATCGAATTGAAGAACAGGTGAGACAACAGCGCGGCGTTACTGACGTTACCATTGAACTGGATGAAGATGATGGTATCCAGCGCTGGAACAACAGCCCTGAAGAAGCTAAGCGTTAGGATTTTTTTGTTCAAACTCAATGGTCATAAATTCTCTTTTACGCAAATAAACTGAACTAAATCACATTTGCGGAGGGAATTATGACTGGGACAAACAATAGGGTCACAGAAGAAATGGTTTCTCGATATCATGAACTATATAAAAAATCGAAACGCATTGAGAAAGAAATGGCAGAACTTAAGAAGCAGTTTCATGAGTACTTTGATGACAATATCGGCCCTGAAACAAAAGCAGAGCTGGAATTTGAGGGGTACAAATTACAGCGCCAGATCCGGAAATCTGAAAGTTTTATTTCGGATGCCACCATAGAGAAGCTGGAAAGCTTAAATTTGGGTGATTGTATTCAGGTGATCAGGAAGCCGCACGAGGAAAAGATTAAATCGGCCTTAACATTGGGATTTCTTACTCCTTCTGACCTTGAAGACTGTATTTATAGGAAGATTTCATCAGCTATTGTTGTAAAAGAGAAATAGGAAAGGGTTAAACATTTTGTTTAACCTTTTTTATATGATTAAAAATTTAAAAATTCTAATTATTTATAAAGTTTTATCCGTTAAAGCATTGAATTTTTTTTTAGAAGGAGTAAAATAGGGCTTATTAGATTTTTAGGAGGCAATGTAATGAAGGGCCAAACAATAAACTTACAATTGAGCACAACTAGAAAACCTAAGCCGCAGTCAGACCAGCTGATATTTGGACGGAACTTCACCGACCATATGTTTACGATGGATTACACAGAAGGTAAAGGGTGGCATGATCCACAGATCATTCCCTATCAGCCTATCTCAATGGATCCAGCATCGATGGTATTTCATTACGGCCAAACCGTGTTTGAAGGGTTGAAAGCATATGTCCAGGGTGAAAGGATTCTGCTATTCAGACCTGAAAAGAATTTCCAGAGGTTAAATATATCAAATGATCGGTTATGTATTCCTCACATAGATGAAGAGTTTGCTCTCGAAGCATTAGAAGAATTAATTAATATAGATCATGAATGGATTCCTAAGGAAGAAGGAACATCACTATATATTCGTCCTTTTGTCATTTCGACTGAACCCTTCTTAGGGGTAGCCCCGTCCAGGCATTTTAAATTTATGATCATTCTTTCCCCTGTAGGTTCTTATTATTCGGAAGGGATCAAACCGGTAAAAATCGGCGTAGAGAGTGACTATGTCCGTGCGGTAAAAGGCGGGACAGGGACAGCGAAAACAGGAGGAAATTATGCAGCAAGCCTGAAAGCTCAGGAATCTGCCAACTTAAAGGGCTGTGCACAGGTATTGTGGCTGGATGGAGTAGAAAAGAAATATATTGAAGAAGTTGGCAGCATGAATGTTTTCTTTAAGGTGAATGGGGAAGTGATCACACCTGAATTGAATGGAAGCATTCTCGATGGAGTTACCCGAAGCTCGATCATTCAGCTGTTGAAACACTGGAATATCCCTATAACCGAACGCAAGGTGTCTATGGAGGAACTGTATCAGGCACATAAGGATGGACTTCTGGAAGAAGCATTTGGAACTGGTACAGCTGCTGTCATTTCACCTGTTGGAGAGTTTGTATGGGAAGGTGAAAGCGTGGTTGTGAATGGTGGAGAAACGGGACCCCTTTCCAAAAAGCTGTATGATACGTTAACAGGTATTCAGACAGGCCTGGTAGAAGATCCATTTGGCTGGGTAAAAGAAATCCAAAAGATTAAATCTTACGTTTAAACAAGTGAGGGCGGCTCTTATGTGAGCCGCCCTTTTCTATGTTACATCCATAATGGAAGGTAGAACGATTATTTCAGCTTACCAGTCTGAGAAAAGATTACATCCTGATGAAGAACCTGAAACAGTGGACCGATATAAATAACGCAAGAAGGTCGAAGCGCAATACCTTCACAGATCTATTTCAATAAGTCATTTACATAATATATCTGCCCATTCCCAAGTTCTTCGGCAAGAAGCAGGCTGACTAGGCAGCTTCCGACCTGGCTTGGGCTTCTTAGCATTCCTTTTTCCTTATAGCCGATAAACTTATCAAGTTCGCTGAAGGCTTCTTGATCTGACGAGCGGATCGTCTGCTGCATATCGGTGTCCATAATTCCGGGACTGAATGCATTAATGATAACATTTTCATTTCCGCTCTCTGCTTCTAATGCAGCTGTTTTTGTGAATAGATTCAAAGCTGCCTTTGTACTGCCGTATATGCTCCAGCCCTGTATCGGTCTTTCGCCAGCCCCTGATGTTACGTTCATGATGTTAACTTTAACGCTCAAATCCTTCGTTTTCTCCAAAAAAAGGTTTGTTATCAAAATCGGAGCTGTTACGTTTACCTGAATACTTGACTGGATTTCCTCCGGATCGAGATTGCCTACGGTATTTATCGGGTTTACGACTCCGGCATTATTGATAAGATATACAATTTCTTTTTCTTGGGACAGAACCTGATCCAGCACTTTCCCGAAAACGGAAAGTGTTTCTTGGGTTTTGGATAAGTCACAGGAAAAATGTACATAAGTCAGGCCGGCAGAATGAGCTGCTTCTTTTAATTTTTGACTTTCCCTCCTTGATACAGATATCAGGTTAATTCCTGCCTCCATTAATTGTAAGGCAGCCGCTTCCCCAAGGCCTGCGGATGCACCAGTTACTACTGCATAAGCCATGATCTCACTTCTTTCCTTTATTTTTTTTCTTTCTAAAAGGCTCTTTTCTAAAAGATTGTTGTTTTTTATGGTTATGAGATTCTAACCTATTGTTAAACAGGTTGATTGGAACGTAAGGTGCGAGACTCCTGCGGGCGTAGCGGGTATGTCCAGCTCCGGACTGACACCTTCGGTCATAAGCCAATCGCCATTAAAAGGCAAAATCGGCCTTTTACTGCCGCTAGTCTTATGCCGGTCAGGTGTCTGCTTTTCTTTTAGCGTCTTGCCTCTAATAAAAAAGATCATCATTCAGCCTTTGGATGGATCTTTTCTTGAAAAGCACCGTCCTCCGCTTTTCGATCAGGTGAGACCCCGCAGGCGAAGCCGAGGAGGCTCAGCGCCCGCCCCGCGGAAAGCGAGCATCCTGTAGTGGAAATCAACCCCCTTGTTCAATAACAACAAAGTTTGCGAAAACAGCCTACTAAAAACACCCGAATAGACAAGCTCAGTACTTTATATGGTAAACTACTTACATTATAAAATTATATTTGAACAGAAAACCAGTAAAGTATGTCAAATGAGTGATAAAAAAGAGGCGAATGACGTGAAAACAGGATTAGTTTTAGAAGGCGGTGGTATGAGAGGAGTATTCACCGCGGGAGTTCTTCGTTACTTGATGGAGAATGATATTTATATTCCTTATGTAGTCGGTGTTTCGGCAGGTGCCTGCAACGGTTCCTCCTATATCTCCCGGCAGATCGAGCGGAACCGGATCGTCAATATTGATTATATTACCCACCCGGAATATATTTCCGTTAAACGGTACCTAAAAAGCAGGGAATTATTCGGGATGGATTTTTTGTTTAATAAACTGCCAAATGAATTAGTTCCTTTTGATTTTGAAACATTCGGCAGCGCACAGGAAAAGTTTGTTGTGGGCACAACTGACTGTGCGACTGGCGAACCGGTGTATTTTGAGAAAAGTGATTATGAAAAAGATATGTTAACCATATTAAGGGCGTCAAGCTCTCTCCCTTTCATGGCTCCTGAAGTCGAATTTGATGGGCGGCTGCTTATGGATGGAGGAATTGCTGATCCCATTCCAATCAGGAAATCCGAAGCTGACGGGAATATGAAAAACGTGGTGGTGTTAACCCGCAATAAAGGCTACCAAAAGGGGAAACCGTCATTCGGCTGGCTGCTGAAGAAAAGAAGCCCTCATCAGGGTTTAGTGAAGGCCATTCTGGAGCGCCATATTACATATAATCGAACGTTGGCTTACATTGAAGAGAAAGAAGATAAAGGGGAAATTTTCATCATACGGCCTGAAGAAAAATTATCGGTTGGACGAGTCGAGCGGAACCCGGACAAGCTTTCACGGCTCTATCAGCAAGGATATGAACAGGCAGAAAAGCTTCATGATGACCTTGGTAAGTTTCTGAGTAAATAGAGTGTAAGGAAGTGCCATTCTTTTGAATAACTTTACGATGAGAGCTATTTCTATTATAGTGGGGATTCCTCCAGGAAAGGTGATGGCGTACGGACAGATCGCCAGACTGTCAGGAAGTCCCAGAGGAGCGAGGCAGGTAGTCAGGATCCTTCATTCAATGTCTGAAAAATATGAGCTTCCCTGGCATAGGGTGGTTAATGCAAAAGGCGAGATCGCCTTCAGAAGTGAGGATGGGGCGGATGAGCAAAAAGAACGACTGCAAGCGGAAGGTATTATCATACAGGATAACAAAGTCAATCTGGACGAATACCTTTATCACCCGGAGATTGATTTAATTATGATGGAAGGTGAGTAAATGCAGGAAAATCAATCTATTATATTGTTTGATGGCGTATGCAATCTTTGTAATTCTGCCGTCCAGTTTATAGTGAAAAGAGATAAAAAGGGCTATTTCTCATTTGCCTCCCTTCAATCGGATATAGGCCGGCAGCTTACGAAACGCCATGGAATAGGGGAAGAAGTGGATTCTATTATCCTTTTGGAAAAAGACTCTGCATACCTATACTCAGATGCCGCCCTGCGCATTGCTTCCAAGCTTGATGGAGTCCTGCAGGCTGCAAGATTCCTTCTTTACATTCCAAAGCCTCTAAGGAATTTCTTTTACAAAATAATTGCAAGGAACCGCTATAAGTGGTTCGGCAAAAAAAATGAATGCATGCTGCCGACAAACGAATTAAAGAACCGCTTTTTGGCCGATGGATACTTGAAGGAGTAAATGATGAATGTAGAGGATTTTCTGTATGGGGAATTCCATTTAGAACAGGTTCTTCTTGATATATTGGAAACAGGTGCTGTACAGAGATTAAAAAATATTCACCAGGGCGGCGCAAGCTATCTGGTTAACCCGGAGTGGAATGTCACCAGATACGAGCACTCGGTTGGAGTCATGCTTTTAATCAGGAAATTAGGAGGGTCCATAAGGGAACAGATAGGCGGCTTGATCCATGATATCTCCCATACAGCCTTCTCCCATGTGATTGATCTGGTTATGAAAAACAAGGACCAGGATTATCATGATAAAATCTTTCCCGACATTTTTAGCACTTCAGAGATACCCGGTATCCTTCAGAAACACGGGTATGCCCCAGACGAAATATTGCCTATTGACCAGTGGCCGCTTTTGGAGAAGCCCCTGCCAGATTTATGTGCTGACCGGATCGATTACACGCTGAGGGATTTAGTTACCTATAATAAGATTACAATTGAAGAGGCGGCCAGCTTTCTTAGGGAGTTAACTCTTCAAGAGAACAAGATATGTATTTCACATATAGATGCCGCCGAATGGTTTGTCGAGACGTACTATAGAGAAGTGATTGATTTCTTTCTGGATCCCTTAAATGTATTGGGTTATGCTGTACTATCAGATGTGCTTTCAGAGGCGCTGTTAAGACAAATCCTTACTGTCTCCGAACTTGGAAAAAATGATGCGGAAGTATGGAAGACGCTGACCTCATCCAAAGACCCGGTTATTCAAGCTAAGATCGGCAGGTTATCAAAAGATATGGTGGAAGATGAACGGAACTTTCATTACCACACGAAGAAAAAAATAAGGATTATTGACCCTTTGGTTTATCATAAAAATGGAATTAGAAGAGGATCTGAGATTTCAAGAAAAATAACCTGTTTAAACGAGGAAGCTCTGCGCAGATCTCAAAAAGGCGTCTATATAAGATTGGTGGACTGATGGACCTTTAGAGGTCCTTTTTTATTTGCTTATTTAATGATTCTCGGGTAAGGGAGCATTCATCTGTAAAATCGTCGGGTCCTGCACGAACAGGGAAATGGCTGCCTGTGTTTAGGAATTTTCTTGAATAATTAATATTTTCGTAGAACGGGAGATAGAATGATATAAGGAAGGCCATTTGTTGTAGGAAGAAAGTGTAAGTATATAGGCGGCATCCGGAAGGCAATGATGCCCGCCCTGGAACCGATTTGATGCTTGAGCGGACTTTAGTGGGTATTGGAGAATCTATATGGTTTTTCATGGCTTGAAAGTCAGGCTCAATTTTTTATGTATGCCTGGATTTAATATGAATCCATATATGAGAGGGGGAGGAGCTTGACTAAACTAATCACGCGCGGAGAGGCAATGAATTACATTAAAGACGGATGCCGTATGATGGTAGGCGGTTTCGGATTGGTAGGATGCCCGCTGACCCTTGTTGAGACACTCCTCGCGACATCTGTAACGGATCTTGAAATAATCAGCAACAATCTGGGGGAACCCGGGAAAGGCCTTGGTGCTTTAGTAAGGCAGGGAAGAGTGCGAAAAGGCATTGGATCATACTTCACTTCTAATCCTGATGTAGCGGCAGCCTTCAACAGAGGAGAGCTCGATATTGAACTTCTGCCGCAGGGAACTTTATCTGAAGCAATACGGGCAGGAGGGGCGGGGATTCCTGCATTTTACACTGGGGTAGGAGCCGGTACAAAGATAGCTGAAGGAAAAGAAGAAAGAGTGTTCTCGGATAAAAGATATATCCTGCAGGAGGCTTTGAGGGCTGATGTTGCTTTGATAAAGGCCAGAAAGGCAGATGAACTTGGCAATTTGATCTATTCAAAGTCAGCGCGTAACTTTAATCCAATTATGGCTGCAGCTGCAAATATCGTGATTGCTGAGGTAGATGAAATTGTACCGGCAGGCGGGCTTTGTCCAGAAAACATTGTGACTCCGCATCTTTTCGTTGATTTTTTAGTCTTGAAGGAGGGGGGATGACACATGAGTTCTAAAGAAGTCATTGCAAAACGAGCAGCCGCCGCCTTGGTGGATGGGGACATCGTTAATCTGGGAATTGGGATTCCGACGCTGGCAGCAGATTTTATTCCGGATCATATCAAGGTATTTCTTCATTCAGAAAACGGGATTCTTGGAATAGGGCCCACTCCCCTAGAGGGGAAAGTGGATAAGGATTTAGTGAATGCTGGCAAGCTCCCTGTGACGGTAGAAACGGGTGCCTCTTACTTTGACAGCGCCTCCTCTTTTGGAATGATCCGGGGAGGGCATATTGATGTGTCTATCCTCGGTGTTCTGGAAGTGGATGAAAAGGGGAGGGTTGCAAATTGGTCTGTCCCAGGCAAAAGCGTCCTTGGAGTAGGAGGCGCAATGGACCTCCTGGAAGGATCAAAAAAAGTTATTGTCACAACACTTCATACGGCTAAAAATGGTGCATCTAAAATAGTAAAAGACCTCCACTATCCCATTACATCAGAAAGACCGGCAGATATAATCATCACGGAGCTATGCGTATTTGATGTGGATGCAGAGGGGTTAATTTTAACAGAACTTTTCCCTGGAGTAAGCCTAACTGAAGTGAAGGCTAAAACAGATGCCTATTTCCGCATAAAAGAAAATCTGATTGAAACGGAATCAGAGTCAAAGGGGGCAGACTGATGCCTGTCATAGTCAGTGCTCTGAGAACTCCGATAGGAAGATATGGAGGAGCATTAGCAGAAACCAAACCCGAGGATCTTCTTGCGGCGGTAATGAATAAGACTTTGTACGGAACAGGGTGTTCTTCCTCCATTGTCGATGAGGTTATCGCAGGACAGACAAAGCAAAGCGCGGATGCCCCTAATATTGCAAGATTAGCAGCGTTAACAGCCGGATTCCCGGAGACAGTAACCGGGCATACGGTTCAAAAACAATGCGGATCCGGAATGCAGGCTGTCATAAATGGAGTAATGTCCATCCTGACCGGGCAGTCCGAGGTTGTCCTTGCAGGCGGGGTCGAGAACATGTCGCAGGCTCCCTTTTATTTTACAGGGAACCGGCTGGGCATACAACCAGGTGATTTAACGCTCTACGATTCTAATATACGCAGCCAATTTTGCTCTCAGCCTCAAGGCATCTATGGATCGTTCAATATGGGGCAGACCGCTGAATGGCTTGCGGAGACGTTTAAAATCACCAGGGAGGAACAGGATGAATTTGCATTAAGCAGCCAGGAAAAAGCATTCAAAGCCATCGAAAGCGGCCGTTTTTCAGAAGAAATTGTTCCGGTCCCCGTTTCAAAAGGTAAAAGAGAAGTTAATCTGTTTGCTGTGGATGAACATCCAAGGAGAACCAGCCATGAAAAATTATCGAAGCTTTCTCCGGTATTCTCGGAAAAGGGAACTGTTACCGCAGGAAATGCATCAGGCAGAAATGACGGTGCAGCCATGCTCCTGATCATGTCTGAGGAAAAGGCAGACAGACTGGGGCTTAGGCCGCTAGCAAAAATCCGTTCCTTTGCTTCTGTTGGAGTATCGCCAAAAGAAATGGGACTAGGTCCTGTGCCGGCGTCACGAAAGGCTCTTAAAAAAGCAGGGCTGAAAATGGAAAATATGGATCTTGTCGAAATCAATGAAGCGTTCAGCGCCCAGGTGCTGGCCTGCTTAAAGCATTGGCCGGAGCTCGACAGGAACAGACTAAATGTAAATGGCGGAGGAATCGCACTGGGCCATCCGCTTGGATGCAGCGGTGCGCGGATTCTTGTCACACTTATCCATGAGCTCCATAAAACTAAACAGAACTATGGGCTTGCAACCCTTTGCGCAGCGGGGGGCCTTGGTATCGCAATGGTGGTGGAACGTTGGAAGAAATAATGAGAAATGACCATGTGTTTCACCGTGATTTATTAAAGCAGTATCCAATCATTACCCATGGGAAAGGCCCTTACTTGTACAGCGAGGATGGCAGAAGATTTCTCGATGCCTGTTCGGGAGCAGTAGCTGCCAATCTTGGCCATGGGATCAAGGAAATTGCAGAGGCTATGGCTGAACAAGCAGGGAAAGCGGCATTTGTCCATACGTTAAGGTTTGAGACCCCGGTCTTATATGAGCTATCAGAGAAAATAGCTAAACTTGCTCCCGATCCTTTAAAAAAAGTCTATTTTACTTCAGGGGGATCAGAGGCAAACGAAAGTGCCATTAAACTGGCTAGACAATACCACAAAGACGCAGGAAAACCAGAAAAGCATGTGGTGATTGGGCGATGGCAGTCTTATCACGGTAATACGTTTGGCTCGCTTTCAGCCGGTGGCGATATTAAAAGAAGGCAGGTATATACACCAAATTTACTGGATTTCAAGCATATTCACTCCCCAAACTGCCTAAGATGCCCATTTCAACGAGAAAAGAAAGACTGTGACAAAACGCAGAACTGGTCATGTACTGCCAGCTTGGAACAATTGATCCTAGAAATAGGGCCGCAAAATGTTTCCGCATTTATCACTGAACCCATTACAGGAAGCCAGCTCGGTTCTGTTGTTCCACCCGAATCCTATTTCCAGGAAATCAGGAGGATTTGCGATCGGTACGATGTTCTTTTGATTGCCGATGAAGTGATGACAGGTTTTGGACGTACAGGAAAAAATTTTGCCATTGAACATTTTTCCATAATTCCTGACATCATCACATTTGGAAAAGGGGTATCTGCCGGCTATGCACCCCTGGCAGGAATGATTGTACATGAACGTATCATGGATGGCCTGATGCAAAACAGCAAGGGAAAATTCGTCCACGGCTATACATACAGCGGACATCCGGTATCTGTTGCCGCAGGCCTTGCCGTTCTGCAGATCTATGAACGCGAAAAAATCCTAGAAAATGTGAGAGATGCAGGAAAATATCTGTTTGATAAATTAATAGATCTGAAGACCAGGATCCCTTTTATTTATGATGTCAGGGGAATGGGGCTGCTGCTTGGTATCGAGTTTTCAGCTGATAAAGCGGGCACCCCCTTTGAACCCTCCCTTCAGCTTTCGGAACGGATAAATGAAAAAGCCATGGAGCTGGGTGCGGTGTTTTATCCTGGAAACGGAACGATTAATGGTCAAATGGGGGACCACCTTATCGTAAGTCCGCCATTAAATTGTAAAAAGGATGAGCTGGATGAACTTGTTCAAATCTTAGAGAATTCCATGCTTCTGGCTATTGAGGAAATCAGGAGGGGTTTAGATGACGCTGCAAAATAAAACGGCAGAAATACAGGGAAAAGCAAGAAAACATTTATCACCAGTAATGACAAGGGTGACAGAAATGGTGATTGATAGAGCCAAAGGAGCGCGGTTTTGGACGGCTGAAGGTGAAGAATATATTGATTTTGTCTCGGGAGTAGCGGTCAATGCGATAGGCCATGCCCATGAAGCAATGGTAGCCGCGATTCAAAAACAATCAGAGGCATTCATCCACTTTGGGCTGAACTATGGGTATTATGAGTCAGCAGTAAACCTGGCTGAAAAACTGGCCGAGATCACTCCTGGAAATCTGGATACTGTGTTCTTTTCAAACTCTGGCGGGGAAGCGATTGATGGTGCCATAAAACTGGCAAAAGCAGTGACAGGAAGACCGGGGATTATTGCATTCGAAGGGTCTTTTCATGGCCGGACGATGGGGGCGACAGCGATTACAGCATCCAGTTCAAAATACAGGAAATTTTACGAGCCTATACTGGGTGAAGTATATCATGCTCCTTATCCGTATCCCGGACAGCTCAAGGGTGTGAACGAAAATGAAGTGACAGAGTATTGTCTGAGTCAAATACAGAAAATTTTTGATCTCCGGATCGATCCTTCAAGGGTGGCGGCGATAATCATTGAACCCGTAATGGGCGAGGGAGGGTATTTTCCAGCACAGCCTGAATTCCTGAAAAAGCTTCGCAAGCTTTCCGACCAGCATGGAATTCTCCTTATTTTTGATGAAGTCCAGACGGGTTTTGGCCGCACAGGAAAAATGTTTGCAGCAGAGCATTCAGGAGTCACCCCGGATATTCTGGTACTGGCTAAGGCATTATCTGGTGGTATGCCGCTTGGTGCAATTGTGGCCAGCAGGGAGCTGCATGAGAAATGGCCAGCAGGCGGACATGGTTCGACATTTGGAGGAAATCCAGTCTCCTGTGCAGCAGCTCTTGCCAATATTAAGGTTTTGCAGGAGGAAAACTTAATTGAACGCAGCAGCAAGCTCGGTGAAACAATTGTGGCAAGGCTTAAAGCCAGCCTGAATGGCCTTCGGGGTGTAAAAGAAGTTCGTGGTATCGGACTGATGATCGGCATTGAATTTGAAGCATCAATAGCTCCTTCAGCAGTACCCCTTATTAAACAGAAAGCATTGGAACATAAGCTGCTAATCATGAACTGCGGTGTATATGGCCAGACGATTCGTTTGATGCTTCCGCTGAATATCGAAGAAGATGTGCTGGAACAAGGACTTTCCCGGCTTGAATCGGCAATTAAAGAGACTCTTTAAGAAGGAGGCATAATGATGGAGCAGGAGACTTTTTTAGGACCAAAAGAGCTTGGATTATATATTAATGGAGACTGGGTGAAAGGGAGCAGGGATCGTTATTTTGATAGCATAAATCCAGCAACAGGTGAAAGTGTGGGATCGTGTCCGAGTGCTTCCCCTGAAGAAGTAGACCAGGCGGTTGAAAGTGCAAAACAAGCTTATAAGGTCTGGAAACATACACCACTGCCTGAGCGGGCCCAATATTTGTGGAAAGCAGCAGCGCTTTTTGAAGAGAGAAAAACAGAAATTGCCGCCATGATGACATGCGAAATGGGGAAGGTGCTTGCGGAATCTCTTGGTGAAGTGGGCGTCGTGATTGAAACGTGTAAGTATATGGCGGGGGAAGGCCGCCGTCTCTTTGGAGAAACGGTAGCATCTGGAGCCCCTGACCGCCAGATTATGATGATCCGGGAACCATTGGGGGTAGTTGCCTGTATTACACCTTGGAATTTCCCGGTGGCAATGGCAGGTTACAAGATTCTCGCCGCCCTGGTGAGCGGTAACACTGTCGTGTGGAAGCCGGCTTCTGAAGTGGCGTTATCCGCCCAGCTGTTCACGGATGTGTTCCATGAAATCGGGCTTCCGGGTGGTGTCCTGAATCTGATCACAGGTTCCGGCAGCGCAGTAGGAGCTCACTTAGCCCGGCACAAGGATGTAAGAGTCATTTCTTTTACAGGTTCAACGGAAGTGGGCATTCAGCTTTCAGAGACTGCCAGCAGGACATTAAAGCGAGTCTCTTTGGAGCTTGGTGGAAAAAACGCCGCCATTGTTCTTAAAGATGCAGACCTGGACTTGGCTGCAGAAGCGATTGTGAAATCTGCCTTCACCACGACCGGACAGCGATGTACAGCCGCCAGCAGGGTGATTGCAGAAAAAGACATTCATGATGAGCTCCTGCAAAAGGTGCTCGGTAAAACCAAAAAACTTAAATGGGGCAACGGCCTTGAAGATGGAGTGGACATAGGGCCGCTTGTAAATATGCAGCAGCTGCTAACCACAGAGGAATATATCAAGATTGCTGTAAGTGAAGGGGCGAGAATTGAATGCGGAGGAAAACGTGCTTCAACTGACAAAGGCTTTTACTTCGAGCCGGCTGTTCTGAGTAATGTAAAAAGGGACCACCGGGCTGCCCAAGAAGAAATTTTCGGTCCAGTTCTCGCTTTCATCGAAGCAGACAGCTTTGACGACGCAATTGATATTAATAACAGTACGGAATATGGCCTTTCTTCTTCATTATTTACCGGAAGCCTTCATTACGCTCACAGAGGAGCAAGGGAGATTGAAAGTGGTTTAGTTTATATCAATAATGGAACTTCCAATGCCGAAATAGGTGTAGCTTTCGGGGGTACCAAACAATCTGGCAACGGCCACAGGGAAGTATCTCACCATGTTTTTGATATCATGACAGAATGGAAATCTGTTTATATAAATTACTAATAAAAGGCATGAGGTGCTCAAAATGGCAAAGCTTAGGGTAGGCATTGCTTTTATTTACCACGAGTCTCATAGTTTTGTTTCGGGAAGAACCACTTTAATGGATTTTAGGGATGAGGGTTATTTTATAGGAGCGGAAATTATTCAAGCTTATAGGGGCACGAAAACGGAAGTTGGCGGGTTTATTGACATTCTATCTGCTGATCATCGGATGGAGATTGTTCCTCTGCTTTGTGCAGCGGCCATTCCGTCCGGAATAGTTGCTTATGAGACTTATAGCGAAATAGAGAAGGAGCTGCTGCGATTGATGGGTGAGGCGGGCAGGCTTGACGGATTGCTGCTTGCGCTTCACGGAGCGATGGTTGCAGAACGAGTTCCGGATCCTGAGACTCTGCTGCTCAGCAAAGTAAGAACCTTTCTGGGTGAGGAAACTCCCATTGCGACCACCTTGGATATGCATGCAAATCTAAGCCCTGAAATGATAGAACTCACACCCTACCATTTTGGTTTTAAAACGTACCCGCATATTGACATGTATGATCAGGGAGTAAATGCTGCCCGTGCGCTTGTGGAGCACCTTTCAGAAGGAGTAAAGGCCGAAGCCGCTTTTATCAAACTGCCCATGATGCCGCCGTCCATCAATATGAGGACCTCTGAAGGACCGATGTACACACTTATGGAAATGGCAAAGGAACTGGAGAAGGAAGATGAATTGATTAATGCATCTGTTTTTGGCGGATTTCCCTATTCGGATGTACCCGTGGTAGGTGCAAGTATCCTTACAATTGCAAAGACCAAAAGGTGTGCGGTCATGGCGGCTGGAAAGCTTGCTAAGAAATTGTGGCAAGTAAAAGAAGAATTCATCCAGGAACTGCCCGGTGTAAAAGAGGGAATACAGCTGGCATTACAAGAGAAAGCCGATAAGCCTGTAGTACTGGCCGACATTGCGGATAACCCCTTAAGCTGCGGCAGCGGCGATACCACCGAGCTGCTGATAGAAATGCTAAGGCTGAATATGAAAGATACACTGTTTGGAGGCTTGACGGATCCTGAGTCCTTCGCGTTGTGCAAAAAAGCCGGCTTAGGGAATGAGGTAAATCTTTCACTGGGAGGCAAGGCTTCACCGGAATTCGGTCTTCCTGTGCAAGTAAGGGCCCGGGTACGTGAGATATCAGACGGAATTTTTTATAATAGCGGTCCCTTTAACCAACATTTGCGGGTGGATGCCAAGGGAGCAGCGTATATTTCAGTCGGAAATCTGGATATATTGATTATTGGAAGAGCGCTGTCAGCCAATGATCCTGAAATGTTCAGGCATATCGGCATTGAACCCACTTCTTATAAAATTATGGGATTAAAAGTAAAGAATCACTTCCGGGCAGCATTTGACCCGCTGATCAGCAGGGTAATCTATATTGATGCTCCCGGTGCAGCCTCAAACGACCTTTCCAATTTTTCTTATAAACATATTCCAGAGGAAATGTGGCCGTTTAGAGCTGTAAACTTTGAGCTTAGCAGGGAGGATATTTGAATGGATGGAAAAGGTAATTCTTTTTACACGGAAGTACCTGCAAAGCTTTCTCCAACAGAGCTGCAAATGCTGATGGAGCTTGAAGTGGATGCATTTCCCGGCTTAGGTGCGGTGGATGAACAGACACTTGTTCCGCTTGCAAGGTATGGGAAAATAATTTTTTACAAAGAAGAGGGAGATTCAAGGCCTATAGCTGTATGCGAAATAATGCGTGATTATCAATCGCCTTCAAAAGCCTATATTTTCGGATATTATGTTCGTTCAGATAAAAAAGGACAGGGAATCGGAAAGAAGTTCATGGGAGAAGTCCATTCGATCATAAAGCAAGATGGCTTTTCAACCGTTTGTTTGACGGTCAGCTTAAAGAACAAGGCAGCTGTCACACTTTACGAGAAATCCGGCTATCAAATCATAGAAACACGAAAGTCAGAGTTTGGTGCCGGAGAGGATCGGTATTATATGGAAAAAGAACTATAACGGGAGCTTAGCTGGTTCTTCTGTTCGAACTTTTTAGCCGCGGATTGCAGGTCGAGTCATTTTTGCCAATAAAAGCTGGAGGGATGTACATGCAATACAATCTTTTCAAACCTGGTCGGCACTGGAGTGAAATTGAATTATGGAAGGATATAACGGAAGAACAATGGAATGATTGGATCTGGCAGCTGACCAATACCATAAAAACGCTCGAGGATCTAAAAAAAGTAGTCAACCTTACGCCCGATGAAGAAGAAGGGGTCCAAATTGCAACAAAAACCATTCCATTGAATATTACTCCTTACTATGCGTCCCTAATGAGCCGTGATGACCCCAGATGCCCGATCCGGATGCAGTCCGTTCCCCTGACCAGTGAATTGAACAAAACACGATATGACTTGGAGGATCCTCTGCATGAAGACGAGGATTCCCCTGTACCGGGGCTGACCCACCGTTACCCTGACCGTGTTTTATTTTTAGTGACCAATCAATGTTCCATGTACTGCAGATATTGTACCAGAAGACGGTTTTCCGGGCAGATTGGCATGGGTGTCCCGAAAAAACAGCTCGATGCTGCAATTGCCTATATCCGTGATACACCACAGGTAAGGGATGTGCTGATATCCGGAGGTGATGGTCTGTTAATAAATGATAATGTGCTCGAATATGTTCTTAAGAGTTTAAGAGGGATCCCGCATGTGGAAATCATTCGTATTGGCACCAGGGCTCCTGTAGTCTTCCCTCAGCGGATCACCGAAAATCTATGCAATATCTTGAAAAAATATCATCCTGTCTGGCTGAATACACATTTTAATACGTCAGTTGAAATAACGGAAGAGTCCAAGCGTGCCTGTGAAATGCTCGTAAATTCCGGGGTGCCGGTAGGGAACCAGGCAGTCATTCTGTCCGGGATCAATGACAGTGTCCCGATCATGCGTAAATTGATGCACGACCTCGTGAAAATCAGAGTCCGCCCTTATTATATTTATCAATGTGATCTATCCGAAGGAATAGGCCATTTCAGGGCCCCGATCAGTAAAGGGCTGGAGATTATGGAAGGACTCCGGGGACATACGTCGGGATATGCGGTTCCTACATTTGTCGTGGATGCACCTGGCGGAGGAGGCAAAATCCCGCTGCAGCCAAACTATATCATCTCTCAGAGTGCAAGCAAGGTTGTGCTGCGAAACTTTGAAGGAGTGATTACCTCATATCCGGAACCGCAGGAATATCAGGCAGGTCGAGCAGATGCGTATTTTAAAGAGAAGTACCCAGATGTTTACGAAAATTACAATAGTACGGGAATTCTATCCGTGATGGATGATTCCAAGTTTAATATTGTCCCCGAAGGACTCGAACGTCTGGATAAAAGAGAATCGTATAAAGAAAATCCTGAACATGTCAGCTTAAAGAGCAAGAGAGAAAAAAGAGACGAGCTTAAACAGAAAAAATTTCTTGCCCAGCAGACAAAAGCAGCCGTTACCGGCAGAGGGGAATAAAGAGATGCGTTGTGTATGGTGTGAATCAGATGGTGCTGAAATGAGAACGGCTGCCGTTTATTGGGAGCTTCCGGATGGTACGAGAACCATTGAGATAAAAGAAACGCCGACCATTGCCTGCGATGAGTGCGGTATGAATTACCAGAGCGATGAGCTCGTAACAGAAATTGAGGACCAATTATTTTTAATAGACACCAAGACTCTTCCTCAAGTGATGTCCTTCAGCGAGCTGATGGCCCAGCCGCGGTTGTTGAAGCGCAATTACTTTAAGTTTGATTGAAAGAAAGTAAAGACTAATAGAGTGGGAAGGGGAAACCGTATAAGGGTTTCCCTTTTGTATTTTATTTTAGGGAGTGTTTCCAGAGTAGAATATAAAATTTAGTCTTTTATTAAGGCTGTTTTCGCAAACTTTGTTGTTTTTGAATAAGGGGGTGATTTCCACTACAGGATGCTCGCGGACCTTAGGGGCGTGCGCTGAGCCTCCTCGGCTTCGCCTGTGGGGTCTCACCTGTCACGCTGCTCCCGCAGGAGTCTCGCACCTTACGTTCCAATCAACCTGTTTAACAATAAGGAAGGTTCACATAACTATAAAAAAACAACAATCTTTTAGAAAAGAGCGTTTATTAAAAATTCAGAGCTGATGTTCGAAAAACTGAAATGTTTTTAAATTATTGCGTTAAAGTACATGTCATGCTCCTTGCTAAGCGTTTTTTTCGCCGATAGTGAATGCTTAGTGAAATTACGTAAGATTTGCGTTGAGAGAATTCAGTATGTATATTTTTTCCAGGTTTAATACCCTCTCATTTGTGGGAAAGGATATAGTTGTTGAAGTCACCTTCTGTAGGAATCTGCCTCTTCTTGGCTGTAAGCTCCTGCCCGCATCAACAAGATATTGTTTTTCTGATATAATATAAATAGCATAAATAGACTATTACATCTAGGAGGAGCTATGAAACTTGTAGAAACAATTGTTGGGACATTGAATAATTATCTATGGTCTTATATTTTAATTGTACTATTGATTGGAGTCGGGATTTATTTTACATTCCGGACAAAATTTGTTCAGTTCCGCATGATTGGTGAGATGTTCAGGCTTCTTGGAGAAGGTGCCCGTGATGATAAAAAAGGTGTCTCTTCTTTTCAGGCATTCTGTATAAGTACTGCTTCAAGAGTAGGAACAGGGAACTTAGCCGGGGTTGCCATTGCCATCACTACTGGAGGACCCGGTGCTGTGTTTTGGATGTGGCTGATTGCGGTCATAGGCTCTGCAACTGCTTTTATTGAAAGTACACTTGCCCAGATTTACAAAGTACGAGACGGAGAGAGCTTCCGCGGCGGGCCGGCCTATTATATGGAGAAGGCCTTGAATGCACGCTGGATGGGGATGACTTTTGCCGTCTTAATATCGGTTACATTCGGTCTTGCATTTAATTCTGTACAGGCTAATACAATCACGAGTGCTTTTGAAGGATCATTTGGTTTAAATCCAGCCATTACGGCTGTGATCTTATGTGTGGTAACGACCCTCATTATATTTGGCGGAGTCAAGCGGATTGCTAAGGTTGCTGAATTGATGGTTCCTGTTATGGCAGGAGCTTATATTCTTATCGCCCTGTTCATTGTAATTACCAATATCAGTGAAGTACCGGGTGTATTTGCTTTAATCTTCCAAAATGCATTTGGGCTTAAAGAAGTTGCCGGCGGTTCGCTGGGCGCTGCCATGGTCAATGGCATAAAGCGCGGCTTATTTTCAAATGAAGCGGGAATGGGGAGCGCTCCCAATGCCGCAGCTGCAGCAGAGGTCAGTCATCCTGTAAAGCAGGGCCTTATCCAGTCGCTTGGTGTTTTTGTGGATACATTGGTCATCTGCAGTTCGACCGCTTTTATCATTTTATTATCCGGTTTGTATACGTCCAAAGAATCAGATGGAATTGCGCTGACTCAAAATGCACTAGAAACTTCAATCGGTTCATGGGCAGGAATTTTCCTCGCCATCATTGTTTTATTATTCGCTTATAGCTCTATCGTGGGTAATTATTATTACGGGGAATCGAATATAGAGTTTATGAAGTCCAATAAAGTTTGGTTAAATACGTATCGAATTGCTGTAATTGCTATGGTCGCATTTGGTTCGTTTGCTCCACTGACTTTTGTTTGGAGTATCGCCGACCTGTTCATGGGGTTAATGGCCATTATTAACCTTATTGCCATCACACTGCTTGGCAAAATAGCATTTTCCGCACTTGCTGATTACACCATGCAAAAAAAGCAGGGGAAGAACCCAGTTTTTTATTCAACCACGATCCCAGGGCTTAAACATATTGAAGCTTGGGAATCTGAAAATCTTGATAACAAATGAAATAAATGATTGAACATCACCAGGGAGCCCAGCTTCCTGGTTTTTTCTATAAAAATAAATAGACAATCAGACTGGCAGAGTATACTCTATTACTAGTTTCCATAATTTAGTCAGGAGAGTACATCCTTTGCATATTTATATAGCTTTTCAAAAAAGAACTTTTTTTAATTATATTTTAGGCTCTTTCATCGCTGTCTTTGGTGTCGGAAGTCTTTTTATCTTTCATACCCTTACCCTGTCGCCCGATGAGATACGGTATCTTCTCGGGATCATGATGTTCTCCACGCTGATTATGATTGTATGTGAATATGTCTTTTATGTGAAACATATCAAGCCTCTGCGTGAATTTTATAAACGCGGGCATGCATCTTACCGAAGTCTTGTTAACGCCTTTCATGCCATCCACAGTTTCCCGGTCTTAACGGTAAAACGAATAATGGGTCCTCATTTATGTGGTTTGTCAGTCCCTGCAAGTGGATCTGCCTATATATTTATTAAAATGGGTTATTTAGATTTTCCTTTGTATTTTATCGGACTGGCATGGGTAGGAGCCATTCTGGTCGCTGTTATGCATGCGCTGATTGAATTTTTTCTAACCTGCCGTTCCATTATCCCTGTGGTTTCAGATCTTCTTAGTAGATCAGAGGAATATGGTAAAAAACTGCCGCTACCGCACAGACATATTGTTACGATCAAGGGAAAGCTGATATACAGCTCATTGTTCATTGCTGTTTTCCCTATATTGGCTTTTGTCCTCGCGTCAGGTATTCAGTTGAATGAGTCGAGTGCAGGCGATATAGGCGCCTACTGGAAATGGGCTTTGACGATTCTTGCCGTTATTGTCTCTATGGCTGCATTCAGCAGCCTGCTGCTATATGAAAATATTAATAAACCGATTGAAGTATTAAAGCAGCGATTTACAAAAGTGGAGGAAGGTCATCTCGACCCCATCGTTAATATCTATTCGGATGAGTATGCCACCTTAGTTAAGGGGTTTAACACCATGGTACGGGGGATCAGGGAAAGAGATAAGAGAAATGATTCTCTCCTGGAAAGCTTTTATACAATCTTTGCTGCAACTCTGGATGCAAGGGATCCATATACTGCTGGACATTCAAACCGTGTCGCGGAATATGCGGTATTAATTGGTGAAGTGGCCGGGCTGCCGGCTGGACAGATTGATTTGCTAAAAAAGTCATCACTTTTGCATGATATCGGAAAAATCGGGATCAGAGATGATGTTCTGCTAAAAGAAGGCAAGTTAACCGACGAAGAGTTCGCCCAGATTAAAATGCATCCGGTCATAGGAGCCAATATACTTGAGCAGGTCAATCTTCCAAATGATTTGAAGCCGCTGCTTCCTGGTGTCAAATATCACCATGAACGCTATGATGGGAGAGGCTATCCGGAAGGGTTAAAAGGAGAAAACATCCCTTTATTCGGAAGAATTATGGCAGTAGCTGATGCATATGACGCCATGACATCGGACCGACCCTACCGAAAAGGAATGCCTGTAGAAAAAGCTCTCTCCATTCTAAAGGATGGAAAAGGAACACAGTGGGATCCACATTACGTGGACCTCTTTGTAAAGGTGATAAGCAAAAATCATAAGCTAGGAAAACAGATCGGCTGATTGGGAAATAAAGACTGTCCCCACGAAGAAAGCTTGCCGACACTGGGCTGCAAGCTCTGGGAAATGGGGGACAGTCCCCCTAATTATTCCTTTAATTTTTGGACATCTTCATTTGGTGCCTGGAAGTCAAGGTCTAGTATTTTCTGTTGTTCGATGAAGCTCCGTGCTTCTTCGTCGCCTAATCTATAAATGATGGAGTAGATGTGTTTCAGGGACGATTCGTATTTGTCGTTTTGGGAGGCTATATGCGGTTCAACATATGGAATATGTGATCTTACAAAGGTTTTCATATCATCGTCATAGTTTTGAGTGAACCACATTTGCAGCTCTGCCAGATCTTCTTCATTCGCAAAAATTCTAAAATTGGGGCTTCCGTCTATTGGTGCTTCAAGAATCTCCCCGCTGGATATGTCTACGAAATATGTTTGTTTGGTTGTTTCCATAAACATTCATCTCCCTTACGTTCGTTTCTTACTTTGTACCACTATAGGGGATGGATTAATCTACCTTTTTATTTGAATGAGGAAAAAAATATGTTTTAATGTGCTTACAAACCTATTGAGGAGCATGCAGATGAAGCGGGAAATTTATTCTAATCTAGATGGAATTGAAAATACAAAAGGCATCAAGGACATGCTGCGCTGGTCAAAAGAGCGGCGCGGAAAAAAGAAAGATTTAAGTGTCCAGATTCCCCAAGCGGAAAATAAGGAAGTGTCTCGTTTAAATCAAAATAAATTGCAGATCTCCATCACCTGGATCGGCCACTCAACCTTTCTGATCCAGATGGCTGGGTTGAATATTATTACAGACCCAGTCTGGGCGGGGAGAATGGGTGTCCAGAAGAGGCTGACTGAACCGGGCCTGCCTATTGAGTCGCTGCCGCCGATAGATATTGTTCTGATTTCTCATGGACATTATGACCATCTGGATTTTGGAACGATTAAGCGGTTAAAGGGAACGCCTGTTTTCTATGTACCGATAGGATTAAAGAGGGCGTTTGCCAAAAGAGGGTACAAGAATATTGTAGAGGCGAATTGGTGGGAATCTTTTTCGCACCGCGGATTGAAGTTATCGTTTGTACCTGCCCAGCACTGGACCAAACGCTCTTTAACGGATACAAACACTTCGCACTGGGGAGGATGGATCATGGAGGCCGATCCTTCTGCAAGATCTGTTTATTTTGTTGGGGATACAGGCTATTTCCGCGGTTTTAAAGAGATTGCTTCCCGTTTTGACATAGATATTGTGTTGATGCCGATTGGTGCATATGAGCCGGAATGGTTCATGTCTGTTTCGCATATAAACCCTGAGGACTCTATTAAGGCTTTTAAGGAATTGGACGGGAAACTGTTTATTCCGATGCATTACGGTGCATACCGGCTTGCTGATGACACCGGCCCGGAAGCACTGGACAGACTGATAGCACATTGGGAAAAAGAAGCAATGGATAGCGGTATGCTAAAAGTACTGAAAATCGGAGAAACACTTTGGCCAGGCCTGTAATTCTTCCGCTGAAAATGGTATAGTGAGTAACGTGGTTTTTTTACGATAACCAACAATAATTACAACACAAAGGAGAAGACCCTGTTCAAAATGGTTCGCTCCTTTTTTGTTTTAAGGAAGATAGATAATCATGATATCAACTAAGAGATACATTTCCGAATGGCAGAACGCCTTGAGGGCGGAAATTTTCCATTTAAAAAAATATGGGAGTACCAAATATTTTGTTAAAAATGGAAGATTGCTTTCTGGCGGCGATGAGTATACGTATTATTTTGATTCGTCCGATTTTTTACGAATTCCGGCTGGGACAGTTGTCAGGCTTGAATGGGGAAGCTTGAGTGAAGAAGGGCGTCTTCTTTCATCAGAGGGAAAGAGTGCAATCCTATCTTTCGCAAGATCTTTGGGTGATTTAGTCGATGAAGCTTTTATATATTATGATCCATGGAAGCTGCTGGATGAGTTATCTTCTCGGTTTGACGAGATGAAAGAGAGCAAGAGGAAACGCAGCCGCATCAAGTATTTAATGAACCCAGACCCTGTATCCAAACACCCGCAGGATTCTATTAAAAATGATCTGCACGAACTGATTCTAAGGTCTAAATATAATCCGGCTACCTTTGTCTGGGGACCGCCGGGAACAGGTAAAACGTATACTCTGGCAAGAGTGGCTGCGAATAAATACAGCAAGAATCAGCGGGTGCTTATTTTATCACACAGCAACCAGGCTGTGGATGTACTGATGGCTGAAATCTCTTCATTTCTGAAAAAAAAGGGTAAATTTAAAGAAGGCGAAATTCTGCGTTATGGATCCAATGCGGGTGAAAAGCTGGATGAAAGCATAACCGTGCAAAACCTTCTTGAAAAGAGACATCCGTCTCTTGCGGAGAAGAGAGTTACATTGCTGGAAGAAAGAAAGCTGCTAAAGCAGGATTTATCTGGTTCCTTCAGCCAGAGAGATTCAAGCCGTCTCCTTGAATTGGAGACCCAAATTGCAGGTGTGCTTGAAAAGGTACGGACTAAGGAACTTGAATTTGTAAAAGAGGCTGAAATTATTGGCACTACCCTGGCAAAAGCGGCCAGTGATCCGGCTGTTTACGAGAAGGAATATGATATCGTTATCGTAGATGAAATCAGTCAGGCGTACATCCCGCAGGCTGCCTTTGCAGCGTCTCTTGGAAAACGCATCATCGTCTGCGGTGACTTTATGCAGCTGCCTCCGATCGCTTCTTCGCGGCATCCTCTCGTGGATAAATGGCTGAAGACCGATATTTATCATGAAGCCGGGGTAACAGCAGGAGTTAGAGAGGGAAAGCTGCATGCACAGCTGTTCCTTCTTCAGGAGCAGCGGAGGATGCATCCGGATATCTCTGCATTTACAAACCGTTATATCTATCAATCGCTTGTTTCGGACTTCGAAGGGGTAAAAGCGAACCGGGAAAAGAATACGGCTCTGGCTCCCTTTCCAGAAAAAGCGTCGGTGCTGCTGGATTCAAGCTGGTCCGGGGAACACTGCATAACTGACAGGATTTCTAGCTCCAGAATGAATATATGGCATGTTTTTCTATCTTTCCAGGCTATTCATGAAGCGTATACGGCTGGCGCAAGGTCGATCGGATATGTTACGCCTTACCGCGCGCAGGCTGCATTAATGGATGTCTTGTTACAAGACTTATATAGGGAAGAGCTGTCAGATGCGGATATCATCGCTGCTACTGTCCACCGATTCCAGGGAAGTGAACGGGAGCAAATGATCTTTGATACAGTGGATGCTTATCCGGCGAACAGGCCGGGGATGCTGTTAACTGGAAAAGACAGTGAACGGCTGATCAATGTAGCTGTCACCCGCAGCAAAAGTAAATTCATTCATGTCAGTGACTTAAACTTCTTAAGAAGTATGGTTTACCCCAATAAGACGATCAGGCAGCTGGCAGATTATCAGCATCAACATAATCATTCTGTAACACAGCAGGATATTGGAAGATGGATTTCTCACCATCATCCTAAATTACAATGGTTTCATGCCAGGAATCTGGAAAAGCTAAAAACGGATGTGGCCGCCGCGAAGAGCTCCTTGATTCTTTCATTGCCTGCCGGATCCTTCCTCCCACAGGAATGGTCTGACATTATTAATAGGAAAGGAAGCGGTGTTAAGACCACTGTAATCTCGAAAGACAGCTGCGAAGAAGTCTTCAAAGCAGAAAAATATATCTCTTCTGATATTCCCTTTCCGTTTCTCATCATCGATCAGCGCCTCCTATGGTATGGCATGCCGGTTGAAGCGGCTAAACGGATCAAGCCGCCATCTGCGGCAGTCAGATTAGATTCACAGGCATTTGTGCAGCACCTCTTATCCGTGCTCCCTGACCGGTGACTGAATCCCTGTCCCCTGACAGGGATTTTTTGTATTGGGAAATAAAGACTGACCCCGGCCCCAGAGCAGGGCCTGCAAGGAAAAACCATCTCGGGAAATGGGGGACAGTCCCCAAAAAACAGGAATATTTTTCAGGGTTTTACACATGTTATTACCACAGGGTTCTATATTTGGATGGGGTGGTCAAGGGTGGTCTCTTTACGTTTTTATAATGAACGCAGACTGGTTTATTTGGCTATCGGGGTTATTTTTCTGTATTTGTCTCCGCTTGTTATTCTGGGCGAGGATGCCCATATCCGCGTCCACGATAATTTAGATTCTAACTTGGCATGGTATAAGGTTTTAGCCGGCAGCGGCAAGATGTTTGGGAGCCTAAACGCAGTCATACCTCAGATTATAAATGGACTTCCGAGAAATGCTTTTGGGACAGAGTGGAGCGGGATTGTGATGCTTTACGCCTATCTTCCGACAATGGCAGCCTATACAATTAACCAGGCAATCACGAGAATTGCTGCCTTTTTTGGGATGTACCTTCTGCTCAAAAAGCACTTTATCGATCAAAAGGAATGGGGGTTAATCCGGGTAGGTACGGCGCTTGCATTTGCTCTGACGCCTTTCTGGCCATCTGGCATGCTCAGCACACTTGGAATGCCGCTGGCTCTTTACGCTTTCTTAAATATCAGGAATGGCGAAAGAGATATAAAAAATTGGCTCATACTCGTACTCTTGCCTTTATACTCCAGCTTTGTCCTCGGATTTTTCTTTTTTTTATTTGCGGTGGGCATTCTCTGGTTCACAGACGTATGCCGAGGAAAGGGATGGAACCTGCAGTTCCTTGGCGGTGTCGTATTGATGACCTCTATTTATATGCTGGTCGAATACCGCCTGGTTTCTTCCTTTTTCCTGTC
The DNA here is from genome assembly GCF_002863585.1 of Peribacillus deserti. Lineage (GTDB taxonomy): Bacteria > Bacillota > Bacilli > Bacillales > DSM-1321 > Paraperibacillus > Paraperibacillus deserti_A. The sequence goes on from NZ_PGUY01000020.1 coordinate 27,170, forward strand.
GAGTGAACCAAACAGCAGGGACGAATATTTTCATGCCCGGCTGTCCATGTGGAGAGTACTTAAATTGTCCGTAAAAAATTTTCTATTAGGGCATACCCATGTGATGACTGTGCATGGGTTAATTATTCTCCCGCTTACGTTCATTGCCTTATATGCTGTATGTGCAAAACAGCAATGGAAAAAGGAAAAGCGTTTTTTGTTCTTGATGGCTCTAAACCTGGCACTCTCTTTCTGGTATGCCTTTTGGTTTTATAAGGGCTGGGTGCCGGTAACGAAGAAGTTTCATTTTATGGATACCTTTAATTTTGCTAGATTCCATTTCTTACGGCCGCTGATTCTTTACATTCTTTTTGCACAGGCGCTGCGGATTCTTTGGATCCATCGTGTTTTCTCGCAAAAAATTGCAGGGATCTTCATCCTGTTTCAATTAGCGGTTCTCGGGGGATTTAATGATGAAATTATTTATCATTCCAAGCCCTCCGTCAAAGAATTCTATGCGGAAAATGTGTTCAAAGAAATCAACCAGTACATAGCACGCCCCCAAAAAGAATACAGGGTAGCAAGTATCGGGCTGCATCCCGCAATTGCCCAGTACAATGGATTCTACACACTCGATACTTATAACAATTTCTATCCGTTATCCTATAAGTACCGCTTTCGGAAAATAATCGAAAAAGAGCTGGCAAAGGATCATTATATAAAAGAATATTTCGACACCTGGGGCGGAAGGTGTTATATTTTCACAGCACAGCTTGAAAAACGCTATATGATTAAAAAGGATTCGAAGCGGAAGCTGACCAATCTGCAGCTCAACATGAAGCCTTTCAAAGAAATGGGCGGCGAGTATATCTTTTCTGCACTTCCCATAACGAATGCAAAAGATAACCACCTTCATTTTGTCAAAACCTTTACATCAAAAGACGCAGCTTGGAAAATTTATTTGTACCGAGTGACGCTTTAATTAGAGAAGTCCGGACAAACCTACAACTGGAGGACACTGAACATGATTGAACCGGTGCTAACCATAGTCGTTCCTTGTTATAATGAAGAAGAAGTATTGCCGCAGACCATCACTGAGCTTGGAAAAGTATTGCAGAGTTTAATGGACGAAAACCTGATTGCGGGATCGAGCAGAATGCTCTTGGTCGACGATGGCAGCCGGGATGAAACCTGGCGTCTTATATACAAAGCTAGTCTGCACAGTCAAATGGTAAAAGGTCTTAAGCTATCAAAGAATGTTGGACATCAGAATGCTTTGCTGGCTGGCCTGTCAGCTGCAAGGGAAGTATCAGATTGTGTGATTTCTATTGATGCAGATCTTCAGGATGATATTCATGTAATCAGGGAATTTATCGTGAAGTTCCGAGAAGGCTGTGAAATTGTATACGGTGTGAGAAGAAAGCGTGATACAGATACTTTCTTTAAAAGAAAAACGGCCGAAATGTTTTATTCGCTGATGGTAAAAATGGGTGTGAAGCTGGTTTATAACCACGCTGATTTTCGGCTGATGAGCAAAAGAGCCTTGCAGGAACTCGATAAATTTAAGGAAGTCAACTTGTTTTTGAGGGGAATCGTCCCTTTGATTGGATTTCAATCAGCGAGCGTCTATTATGAACGTAAAGAAAGACTTGCAGGCGAAACAAAGTATCCGTTGAAGAAGATGCTTGCGTTTGCTTTTGACGGCATAACTTCATTTTCTGTTACTCCGATAAGAATGGTCCTGCTGATTGGATTTTTATCCTTTTTTGGAAGCTGTGCCTGCGGAGCTTACTTCTTGATTCTCAAGCTTTTGGGCCAGACAGCGACCGGCTGGACCTCCCTTATCACATCCATCTGGCTGTTAGGCGGCCTTCAGCTTATAGCGATGGGGCTAATTGGGGAATATATTGGAAAGATATATAAAGAGTCCAAAGCACGGCCGAAGTATATTATCGATTTTAATCCATTTCTGCCGATTTCAGGCAGACAAATGAACATGCAGGGGATAGAACATGAACCGTATACCCTTAATCTTAAAAAAATGCCAGACAGTAAATAGTCCATTTCTTAGATTCCTGATCGTGGGAGTGTTAAATACGGTGATCGGCCTTTCTTCCATTTTTATATTGATGAATGTCTTTGGGATCGGGTACTGGTATTCTACTTTGATTGGAAATGTCATTGGAGCTTCTGCGAGTTTTTTTCTAAACAGGGCCTTTACATTCAAAAGCAGCGTTTCCTACGGTAAAAGCGCCTTTAAATTCGCCGGTGTCATTGCGATCAGTTACTTTCTATCATACTCTGCCAGCGGTGTAGTTGCTGAAAACCTGCGGAGTATGATGGGCAGCCCCCGGCCAGATGTGGTCCAAAACGCCGCAGTCCTTATCGGGTCTTTTTTATATACAATTTTAAATTACACGGGACAAAAATATTTGGTTTTTTACAGGCGGGTTCAAGAACTCTGATACTTATTTCGGAAACGGCTTTTACATAAGTAATGGCTGTTTTTTATTTGGCTATGGCATGGAATCGGTCTATTCTGTCACTTTTATGGATGGAAGGCCTAAAGACTCCAGCGTGAAAAGCGGGTCAAGGAAGACCCTGATGCCTAAAAGGCCATGGGGAATTCTGGACAACCTGGGAAAGAGAGAGCATGGAAATAGAACCAAGCAGTCCAATTTCATACAGCTTTTATTTGGTAAGCTGTAGCAAAAATAAACACCTAAGGTATAAAATAAATAAAAAGTAAATGCCCCGTATCTTTTTATCCTCCTTCAATCGTTATATATATGAGAGGGTGCCAAAGGAGTGTATGTAAATGAACAGTGAACAAATTGAGAGGCATGATCAAGCGGAGAGTCTCATGAATATGGAAGTGGAGCGGCTCCTTCCCGGGCTTATTAAATATTGCTGCTTTCTTTCACAGAATAAATGGGATGGAGAAGATATCGCACAAGAAGCTATAGTCAAGGCTATGCAGAATTATACAGAAGGAAAAGAGCTTACTTCCGCTCTCCTGAAAAAAATAGCTTACAACCATTGGATTGATATGACGAGAAAAAGAAGTAAGGAAACCTTGATGGAAAATCCCGAGCTGGAAGAGCAGTATGAGACAAAGCCAGCACAAGAGATTGCGGAGCTTTTAATGAAAAGGTTAACTCCGAAACAAGCGGTAATCTTGCTATTGAAGGAAGGATTTCAATACAGGTCTCACGAGATTGCGGACTTGATGAAAACGAACGAGCTCTCCGTGAAATCCACGCTTCACCGGGCAAAAAGAAAGCTTAGCGGCCCTGAAAAAGACGGGGAAGATAGTCATTCAGGACAATTCTGGGATAAAGAAGAGGAGGAACGGCTAGCAGCTTTAATACATCAAACTTTCCATTTACAGGACCCGTCTATCCTGATCCGCCACTTTCCTGAATTACGCTCACTTACACCTATTACGAATTCGCCGGCTTTACACATAAGTTCGACATACTCTGCAGCACCCGCTCTCTCAATGGCTGCCTAGGCCATATAATGATTATTAGGAGGATGGAAAGGTGAGTACGATTCCTTATGTAATAGAACAATCGAGCCGTGGGGAACGGTCCTATGATATATATTCACGTTTGTTAAAGGACAGGATCATCATGATTGGCGAGGAAATCAATGACCATGTAGCAAATAGTGTCGTGGCGCAGCTGCTTTTTTTAGCAGCCGATAATCCGGAAAAAGATATTTCGCTTTATATTAACAGCCCTGGCGGCTCAACAACAGCTGGGTTCGCCATTTTTGATACCATGCAGCATATCAAGCCTGAGATTCAGACCATTTGTACAGGAATGGCTGCGTCATTTGGTGCGATGCTTCTGCTGGCTGGTACGAAGGGGAAACGATGCGCCCTGCCCAATAGTGAAATCATGATTCACCAGCCTCTTGGAGGGGCAAGAGGGCAGGCGACAGAAATAGAAATTTCCGCCCGAAGGATTTTAAAGCTTAGAGAGCATATTAATCAAATCATCGCTGAACGGACTGGCCAGCCCCTTGAGAAAGTCTCAAGAGATACGGACAGAGATTATTTTATGAGTGCAGAGGAAGCAAAGGAATACGGGATTATAGACGAAATTATTTACCCAAAATAGAAGGTGGGAGGCTGCTGGTGCAGTCTCTTTTTTTGTATGCCTGTCGAAAATTGATGAAAACATTTCATATAATATGTTATATTATGAAAAAAAGTAATGTGAAGAGGGATGAGTTTGTCGATTGGCAAGTATGAAATTTTTCACAAAGTTGTAGAGCTGGGGAGCTTAACTAAAGCTAGCGCTGCCCTGAATCTGTCTCAATCTGGGGTCAGCCATGCTATTTCAAGTCTGGAAAAAGAGATGGGCTTTTCTTTATTATCCCGTAATAAAGCAGGCATTAAGCTTACGGTCAATGGGGAAAGAATGCTTTTATACATACGAGATATCCTATACTTAAACGAAAAGATGAGACAGGAAGCCGGCGAAATCAATGGACTAGAAATTGGGACAGTCAGGTTAGGAACTTTTTCTTCAGTATCAGCTGTCTGGCTGCCAGGAATCTTAAAAAAATTCGTGGAGCAATATCCGCATATTAAAGTTGAAATAATGGAAGGGAAACAGGAAGAGTTATCGCAATGGGTTTTGCAAGGTGCAGTTGATTTTAGTTTTTTGGTCCTGCCTTGTGCTGAAAACATTGAATTCCTCCATTTAAAGCGTGAATCGTTTTATGCTGTTGTGCCAAATACACATTTTCTTAGTAAAGAAGGTTTTATTCACTTTGAGGCATTTAAGCAAGAACGATTAATTTTACAGAATTCGACTCGTGAGAAAATAGTCAAACTTTTCAAAGGGAAAAAACTATATCCTGATGTTGCTTACCATTTAGAGGATGAACAGGCGATTTTATCGATGGTGAAAAATGAGATGGGTGTGGCTATTCTCCCTGAAATTACGCTGCATAGCATCCCCGAAGGAGTCAAGATTTTACCTATGGAAGCTGGAGAGGAGTCCGCATCACTTGGGATTGGCAGTTTAACTTTAAAACACCTGCCGCCAGCAGCTGAAAAATTTATCGCAGCGGCTACCTTATGGCTGAATGAGCATTACTGATACGGATTTTTTTATAGCTCTTTTCTAAAAGATTGTTGTTTTTTTATGTGAAACTACCCTATTGGTGAACAGGTTGATTGGAACGTAAGGTGCGAGACTCCTACAGGAGCAGCGGGACAGGTGGGACCCCATAGGCGAAGCCGAGGAGGCTCAGACGTCCGCACCGCGGAAAGCGAGCATCCTCACGTTCCAATAACTCCTTTGTCCAATATCAACAAAGTTTACGAAAACAGCATTTTTTATTCATCATTCAATCCCGTCTGAATTGTAAACTCTTGCATGGAATGTCACTCTTGATGGTTGGTGAAGCTAATCTAGAAGGGAGTGATCATGATGGCACAGGACGTGTTATGTGAAGTTGCTAATTGTGTTCATAATGCAGGCGGTTTAAAGTGTGCGGCAACAGAAATTTACGTTGTCAGTCATACTGGTGAACGTGCAGACAACAGCCGTGAGACGGATTGTAAAACCTTCGAACCTGGAGAGAGATAAACCAAGAAACCAATTGCTTAGGGTGTAAAACATGAAAACGCGTAATAATATTAATGAAGAAACCGAGGGCCGGGTGAATGGATTGTTTGGCCTCAAGCCTGAAGAAAGCCTGGAATCGGTCAACTTCGCAACGACCGAAAATCAGTATTTAAACGAATACCAGCATGATTTTGAACAAGAGTGAACCAATAACCTATACAGTCCTGTCCTTCAAGGGTGTATTTTTATAAATTCCTCATTCTTCAACTGTAAATACGCTTCTTCATGAACGTCACTTTCTGGCTTAAACTGTCAGGGAGGTTAGCCGGTCAAGGTGGCAATAATATAGTTAGAAAGGAAGGGATGACAATGTCATTAGAATGGTTTGATCGTGTAGCTGGAGAATTGCAGGAGCACCTGGAATCTATTTGCAAAAAATACGACCAGATGGGTTATATGAGTGTGGAGAGAGGTTCGAAACATCCTCGAATCGAATTCTACGTTGAAACCGAAGACGAAGATGATATTGAAGGCAGAGATTATTTCTTCACGTTGAATTACGATCCAGCGAATGAAGAATTCTATACAGATTCTTTTGAGTCTGAAATGCTAAGTCCCGTAAAAGTTGTACTTTCTGATATAGAAGACATCATCGATGCCGTTCATGAAGGCTTCCACGATTACGTCAACGGTGATATGGATGATGTGAATTTTGTTGTAGATGATGATATGGATGATATAGATGTTGATATTGATTATGCAGCTTCAGCGGATGATGATGAGTTCGAAGTAGAATATCAATTTGCAGACGACGATTATGATGACGATACAGAAACCGTTTATTTTGGTGCAGATGACGATGACGACACCGAAGTACTGCAGCAGATCGATGTAGAATGGGAAACACCGGAAGTGACTGCTTATATGGAAGAAGATGAAGTCGAAGTTACGTACCAATTTGGAATTGTACAGGAAACCGGTGATGGAGTACTTAGAAGAGTAAACCGCATCTGGACTGACGATGACGAACTGATCAAAGACGAAACCAACTTCATATTCAGCAAAGAAGAAGCAAGCACCATCATCGCCATGATTGCAAGCAACATGGACTCCTTGAGCGAAATGGACTACCAATAGGGGGACAGTCCCCTATTTCCCAAGCCGCTGCCTCCTTGTGGGCAGCGGCTTTAACGTGTTTTTTTACGGGGACTGTCCCCCATTTCCCGTCTATTTTCTAGGTCTTTGTATATAATGTGATATCGCGAAAACACTACTTTTTCCTCATCTGCTAAATAAAGGTAATTGGATGGGTGATGAAGAATTCATAGTCATTACATATGGAGGTGAAGAAGTATTGAAAAAAGAGGCTAAGATTGTACTGCTGTCCTTGATTGCGGTCATTTTCGCAATCATCCCTTATTTCCACGAGAAAGAAGCCGAAGTTAAGGCTGATGCTTCAGGAAGTGCCCTGACGCAGAAATTAAATGAACTGTTGAACAATGATCCGCTGCTTAAGGGGGCACTTGCCGGTGTGAGTGTACGCTCAGCCGATTCGGGGGAGCTTTTGTATGACCATATTGGGGATAACCGGCTAAGACCGGCATCTAATATGAAGCTATTTACAGCCGCTGCTGCTCTGTCCACTTTGGGAGAAGATTATAAGTTTAAGACGGAATTGCTGACGGATGGCACTGTGAGGGGGAAAATCCTTAAAGGCAATCTCTATTTAAAAGGAAAAGGTGATCCAACTCTTCTTGAGAAAGACCTGGATGATATGGCAGCAAAATTAAAAGCCAGAGGTGTTAAACTTATTACTGGAAATATCGTGGGCGATGATTCATGGTATGATGATTCCCGGTACTCATTAGATTTATCCTGGAGTGATGAAATGGAGTACTACGGGGCACAGGTATCGGCTCTGACTCTATCTCCGAATGAAGATTATGATGCAGGAACAGTCATTGTAAATGTGAATAGTGCAGAATCCGCAGGAAAAGCTGCTTCTATCGAGCTGACACCTAAAACAGATTATGTAAAGATCGTGAATAAAGTAACGACAGTGGCTGAAGGCGGAACGAAAAAAGTCAGTTATGAACGTGATCATGGAACAAACACAATCACAATAGAAGGTACAATTCCTGTTAAAGCTTCGCCTGTTAAAGAATGGATCGCCGTATGGGAACCCACTGGGTATACACTCGATGTCTTCAAGCAATCACTTGAAGAACAGGGTATAAAAGTAATTGGAAAAGAGAAGGAAGGAACAGCGCCTGAAAATGCAAAACTTCTTAACATTCATGACTCCATGGCACTGGGGGATATTTTTATCCCTTTTATGAAACTGAGCAATAATACACACGCAGAACATTTAGTAAAAGAAATGGGTAAGGTGGCAAAGGGAGAAGGAAGCTGGACCAAAGGGCTGGAAGTCATAAAAGGAGAACTCCCGAAATTTGGTGTCGATGTTAAGACATTAGTGCTGCGTGATGGATCAGGTCTTTCCCATGTAGATCTCATTCCGGCCAATGAGCTGACCAAGCTGCTATACCATGTTCAGGATGAAGAATGGTTTTCTTCATACCTAAACTCCCTGCCTGTAGCGGGTGCAAGTGACCGGATGGTTGGCGGTACCCTGAGGTCCAGGCTTAAAGAGGCTCCTGCCAATGGCAATATAAGGGCCAAGACAGGATCCATTTCCACAGTCAGCTCTTTATCGGGGTATGTGAAAACGAAAAGTGGGAAGAATCTCATTTTTTCTATCGTATTAAATAATATGGTAGACGGCTCCAAAGGAAAGACCATTGAAGATAAAGTGGCAATGATACTGGCAAACCAATAATAACCAAAGAGAGCTGCTCGTACTGCGAGTGCTCTCTTTTTTCATGGCTAAAAAGCCATACTAAGTCTTTATGCACGAGACCGATAGTTTTTGCGTGTTTTTATAAGTTTGCAGTTTTAGGCACGTTTTGCTTGTTTTTGCACGATTCGCATATTTTGCTGTTTTATTCCGTTTGTTGCGTAATTGTGTGTTTTAGGTTCATTTTCAAGATGTATATAAAGTATGTACTAGAGTTCAGCATAAAACTTCCATGGACGGAAACTATAAAATATTAACAAACCAGAATTGTGGAATAAAACTGCAAAATGATTGATGGGTGAAAGGGGCAGCAAAACGTGGAGGAACAGAGAATAAAAAGCGGGAGTAAAAGTCAATTAGGGATTTGGCCGTTAATTGCACTAGTGATCGGTTCTGTAATTGGCGGAGGTGCGTTTAATCTTCCTAGCGATATCACCCAGGGTGCACATACAGGAGCAATCCTGATAGGCTGGGTCATTACAGGCGCTGGTATTTTATCCCTTGGTTTGAGCTTTCAAAATCTTAATAACAAGCAGCCGGAACTGAATGGAGGCATATTTGCCTATGCAAAAGCGGGTTTCGGACAATTCATGGGTTTTAATAGCGCGTGGGGTTATTGGTGCTCTGCCTTTTTAGGAAATGTAGCCTTTGCAACTTTATTTGTCAGTGCGCTCGGTTACTTTTTCCCTATCTTAAACGGAAGAAATGCGGCTTCTATCATTTGTGCATCTATCATTCTCTGGGCTGTCCATTTTCTTGTTTTGCAGGGGGTAAAGTCCGCTTCCCTGGTAAATGCTGCTACCACTATCGCAAAACTTATTCCAATCCTGTTATTTATCATTCTCGGGTTTTTTGCCTTTGACTCCGATATATTTACACAAGACTTTTGGGGAACGGCACCTTTAAACTGGGATTCCATTCAAAATCAAGTGAAGAGTACGATGTTAATTACTTTATGGGTTTTTGTCGGTTTTGAGGGTGCTGTAGTTTTATCAGGCAGGGCCCGAAACCGTGGAGATGTCGGAAGAGCTACCGTATTTGGCTTATTATGTACGTTATCTATTTATGTGCTGCTATTCATTATTTCGGCAGGAATCATGGGCAAAGAACAGCTGGCCGGGTTAAAAAACCCATCACTTGCTTATGTACTTGAAGCTGCAGTCGGAGAGTGGGGGGCAGCCCTTGTGAATATCGGTCTCGTCATTTCTGTATTGGGGGCCTGGCTGGGGTGGACGATACTGGCCGCCGAAATTCCTTATATCGCAGGAAAAGAAAAAGTTTTTCCCAGCTTTTTTAGTAAAGAAAATAGACATTCATCTCCAAGCCGTTCCTTATTTTTGTCGAACTTGTTAATTCAATTATTCCTTCTTACCTTTTTAATTTCTGACAAACCCTATCAACTGGCATATTCATTGGCATCATCAGCCATTTTAATCCCTTATCTATTTGCGGCCCTTTATCAAATCAAATATTCCATGCGGGAAGACAGCCAAGACCGCACCAGAAACCTGATCGTTGGATTTATAGCGGCTGCTTACTCAATTTGGCTCCTTTACGCAGCTGGACTGAGCTACCTTTTGCTGACCCTGCTGATCTATCTTCCGGGCATACTCATATATGCCGCGGCACAAAAGGAATATAAGCAAAAAATCTTTGCGGGTAAAGAAGCCGTGGCAGCTGTGGTAATTGTCATTTTAGCGATAATAGCTGTGGCCATGCTGTTTCTCGGCAGAATATCTGTGTAAATACTTGATTCTGTTATCATTTTGTAGCTGTGCGGGGGGAGCTTTCGTCCCGGACAGAGAGTTCCGGTTCGCGATTAGAAAAACGGTTTTTCCATCAAGATTACGGGTATTTCCGAGCTGGAGGCGTTCACTCAGATCCCTTATCTGGATCTATCAATCATGCCGGCTCTTACGAATACTGTAAAAAGAATGCAGGTTCGTAACGCGTAACGATTTTTAGTCCACATATACCATCATAACGGCTTTTCCAATAACAATGCGGAAAACAAGCGAGTACATTTCCGATCATCCATTAAGTTAATCGAGAGCAGGCCTTTAAGGTCAGGTTTGAAAAAGAAGGTTACCCAGATAGTCAGCAAAGTTTTCGTAAGGGCCCATCACAGCGCCAGTATTCCTAAATCCACACACATAATACAAAAAGAAGCTGACTCTAAAAAGTTCAGCTTCTTTTATCTACATTTCTGCAGGTGCGGCAAGGCCAAGGAGATTCAGACCTTCTTTAAGTACAATTGCCACAGCTTCAACTAACTGCAGTCTTGCACTCAACTCCGGGTTTTCCTCGAGGATGCGGACATTTCCATAATAGCTGTTGAATGACTGGGCCAGGTCGATTAAATACTTGGAAATTACCGAAGGTTCATAGTTAAGGCAGGCACGTTCAATTGATTTTGGAAAGTCTATGAGCCGTTTTATTACTTCCCAGCTCAGTAGGTCGTTCAATCCTTCAGTAAAGTCTGCTTGTGAGAAAGTCTCTGCTTTTCTTAGGATTGAGCAGGCCCGGGCATGAGTATATTGAAGATACGGCCCTGTTTCTCCTTCGAATTTAAGCATTTCTTCAAGTGAAAACTCGATGTTATTCATGCGTTCATGGCGCAGATCGTGGAAGATGACTGCCCCGACTCCAACCTGGCGGGCTACTTCGGCCTTATTTTTAAGATTAGGATTTTTATGAAGTATATTGGTTTCTGCAAGGTGTATCGATTCCGCAAGAACTTCCTCAAGGAGCACCAATTTCCCTTTCCGGGTGGACATTTTTTTGCCATCTTTTAATATCATGCCGAAGGGGACGTGGACGATTGTGTCTGCCCATTCCATACCGAGCTTCTTTAGGACGAGCTTCAGTTGTTTAAAGTGAAGAGTTTGTTCGCCGCCGACTACGTATACAGCCTGTGCAAAGTCATACATCCTATGACGGTAAATGGCTGCAGCCAGGTCTCTGGTTACATATAGAGTTGCTCCGTCAGATTTCTTGATCAGAGAGGGAGGAAGACTTTCTTCATCAAGCTTAACAACCATTGCGCCCTGGTCCTCTTCAAGAAGGCCTTTGGCTTCTATCATTTTGACAACATCCTCCATTTTGTCATTATAAAAGGCTTCGCCATGGTAGGAGTCAAAACGCACATCCAGAAGATCATAGATTTTGTTAAATTCCTTTAATGACTCATCCCGGAACCATTGCCATAGATGGAGGGCAGCATCATCGCCGTCCTCTAATTTCTTGAACCAATCTCGGCCCTGCTGTTCGAGCCCGGGATTATCTTCAGCTTTTTCGTGAAATTCAACATAAAGCTTTAATAGTTCTTTAATAGGATTTTCTGTTACCTTTTTTTCGTCACCCCAGGCTGTATAGGCAGTAATCAGCTTCCCGAATTGTGTTCCCCAGTCACCGAGATGATTTATTCTTACCGGGGTATAGCCGCACTTCTGTAAAATGTTAGCTATTGCATTCCCTATCACGGTAGAACGCAGGTGTCCCATGGAAAAAGGCTTGGCGATATTAGGTGAGGACATATCAATAGGAACATTTTGTCCGCTGCCAATCATAAGTTCGCCGTATCGGTCTTTTTTAGAGATAATTTCTGAAATAACATCATAGCTCACTTTAGCCTTGTTTAGAAAAAAATTGACATAAGGGCCAGCAGGGGAAACTTTTTCAAATAAATCGCCTTGGAGCTGCCCTGAGAGCTGCCGGGCAATCTCAGCTGGAGGTTTACGCATGCTTTTAGCCAATCGAAAACAGGGGAAGGCAAGATCACCATGTTCAGGGAATTTTGGTGCTTCGATTAAATTCAAGATTTCGTCTGTCGGTATTTCGAGCTGCAGTCTGGTCGATATATGTTCAGCCAGCATTTTCCGGTAATTCATAAGGAAACCTCCCATAGATTTTTCGTTTATAAAAATAAAAAAATCCCGTCTCTATATAAGAGACGAGATATACCCGCGGTGCCACTCTACTTGTTCATAATGAACCACTTATCTTTTTAACGAGGATCTTCCCCCGGCTTACGCATTTTAGAAGTGCGCTTCACAAAGGTCTGATACCGGGCTTACACCTGCCCCGGTTCGCTTGGATCATAAACTCTGCTACTCTCTTCATCATTAATTTTATTTGTATAAGTTTGTAAAGATTATAGCGGCTTTCAAATCGGTTTACAAGGGGTTTATCATTTAATTTTTACATAGGTGGTAAAGAAGATGTTTATAAGACGGAAAGAGAATTTTGATGTGCCTTTTTGAATATATTGGGCTATATAGATTGAAGCAAGCATACATGTATGGTTCAGTTAGACGATCCCAAACAGAAAGCAGGGAAGCACAATGAAAGTGAAAAAAGCGGTCATCCCTGTAGCAGGGCTTGGCACTCGTTTTTTACCGGCTACGAAAGCTCAGCCTAAGGAAATGCTGCCTATTGTTGATAAACCGGCCGTACAATATATCGTGGAAGAGGCAGTCCAATCAGGCATTGAAAGTATCATTTTCGTGACCGGGCGCAACAAGAAGTCCATTGAAGATCATTTCGATAAATCTGCAGAGCTTGAACAGCTACTTGAATCAAAAGAGAAATATGATATGCTCGAGCAGGTGAAGCAGATTTCCTCACTGGCGCATATTCATTATATACGCCAAAAGGAACCCCTCGGACTGGGCCATGCAATCCTTTGTGCACAGGCATTTGTCGGGAATGAACCATTTGCTGTTCTCCTTGGCGATGATATCATGGTTTCTGAAACTCCGGCATTGAAACAGCTGATAGATGCTTATGAGTCTTTCGACAGGCAGGTAATCGGGGTTCAACAGGTTGAACCTTCAGAGGTTTCTAAATATGGAATCATTCGTCCGGGAATTAAAAGAAATACGTTGTATACCATACGGGATTTAGTCGAAAAACCTTCCATATCAGAAGCGCCATCTAATATTGCCGTAATGGGGCGCTACATATTGAAACCTTCTATCTTTCCTATTCTTGAGCGGACTGCCAGAGGGGCGGGAAACGAAATTCAGCTGACAGATGCTTTGCGGGAGGCTAAAAAAGAAGAGCAGCTGTTAGCACTCGAGCTTAATGGCAAACGGTTTGACATAGGAGATAAGCTTGGGTATATAAAAGCAATTACAGAGGTGGGTCTTAAAAGACCAGAGCTCCGTATGCAGCTTCTTTCATATTTAGAAGATCTGCTGGTTCAGGAAACGGCTGCGGCCAGAAAATGATTTTCCATAAAAAAGCTGTATTCTAAAAGATTGTTGTATTTTTTATAATTTTCTATGACCCACCCAATTGTTAAACTTGTTGCTTGGAACGTAAGGTGCGAGACTCCTGCTGGAGCAGCAAAAAGATCATCATTCAGTTTTGGATGGATCTTTTCTTGAAAAGCACCGTCCTCCGCTTTTCGATCAGGTGAGACCCCACAGGCGAAGCGAAGGAGGCTCAGCGCCCGCCCCGCGGAAGCGAGCATCCTCATGTTCCAATCAACCCCTGCTTCATTTACAATAAAGTTCGCGAAAACAGCCTAAAAAAAAAGACGCTCCCGCGTCTTTTTTTGCTTTACTCGCCCTTACCAGCGGTGCGCCTTAGCGTTGCTTCTTAAGATAATGTTGGTCTGTGACATGGCAGTATGTCCATTAACTTGAGACTTAGAACGTTTCGGTCTTGTCCAATTATGGTGAAATAGCTTTGAATGAGAGTCTAAATGGTCCCTGTAACTCATCTAATCACCCCATCTGGAAGGATTGGCAAGGCATCGATATTCAATCAAGGAATATCAATTCATATCATTTCTCTATTTAACATTTTTACCCCTAAAGAATCGCTGTAAATAATTCCAGTCAAAAACTGACATATTTTTTGGGGAAATGAAACTTTTGATGGATGTAAAGAAAAAAAATGTAGAAATAATCCTTCTTCCGGAACTGTTTAAGGGATACGGATATTGTTAAAATATAGGAGCACCCCAAGAATCCGCTCTAAATTTCCCCAAGCGGAACTTTCCGCTGAACTTTGTCATACCTTCAATTCTATATGAAGGATCATTTATTCTTAAGGAGGAAATGCAATGGAGCAAGTTGTCCGAGTGATTCCGTTCAAATTCGTGGAGCATGTGGAAGAGGTTGGAGAAGTACCCAAAGGAATAGAACTGATCCAGGCGCCAAAAATGTGGGAGCATACTAAAGGAAAAGGTATGACAATTGCAGTGCTTGATACCGGCTGTGACATTTCCCATCCCGATATAAAAGAGAGAATAAAGGGCGGCAGAAACTTTACAAAAGATGACGGCGGCAGCCAGAATATATATCAAGATTACAATGGCCATGGAACACATGTGGCAGGGACCATAGCTGCTTCACTAAATCAAACAGGCGTCATCGGCGCTGCCCCTGAAGCAGATCTGCTGATCGTCAAAGTATTGGATAAGAACGGCTCCGGGCAGTATGAATGGATCAAAAATGGAATTTTGTATGCGATCGAACAGAAAGCAGATATTATTTCCATGTCCTTAGGGGGGCCTTCAGATGACCCAGGTTTACATGAAGCAATAAAAATGGCAGTACAGAGTAACATACTGGTCGTCTGTGCGGCCGGCAATGAAGGAGACGGAAACGATAAGACAGACGAATTAGGTTACCCGGCCTGTTATAATGAAGTAATCAGTGTCGGGGCGATTAATTTAGAACGAAGATCCTCAGATTTTACAAATTCCAATAATGAAGTAGACCTGGTTGCACCAGGTGAAGGAATCATATCAACCTATCTGGGCGGAAAGTACGCAAAGCTGAGTGGAACATCCATGTCTGCTCCACATGTTTCCGGGGCATTGGCCCTCATCAAGGTGATGGCAAATGAAAACTTCGGCAGGAACCTTACCGAACCTGAACTCTACGCACAGCTTATCAAACGGACCATTCCTCTAGGCCATTCACCAAGGCTTGAAGGAAATGGGCTGCTTTACTTAACTGCGATTGAACATTTAAGAGATATTTTCACAGAGAAAGTTTCTGCACAGCTGGTAAGCTTGTCATGAACGGTGAAGAAGGCGGCCGCAAGGAATGGATGGATGCCAAAGCCACCTTATATGCATGTCAGGAAAAACCCTACTATGACGAACAAAAGGATAAGAATACTAAGGAAGCTTACTATGCACAAATCTCTTTTGAAGACCAAGATCTAGCTGAAAAGCTACGCGGGTTAATCGAAGCCACCCATACACATCAGCTGCCATATTCCCCTCACCGCTATGTGTATCCCTGGGTGGACATTCAGGAAAACGGCCAATTAAAAAGCCTGTATTCAGGACAAGCAATGGATCCTTTGCAGGTCATAGAAGATGATTTAAACATACTTTCGAGAATCGAACAGGGTGAAACTACAGTTTTATCCCAGGAACTAAAGTTTAACTGTGAACATGTGGTTCCGCAGTCCTGGTTTAAAAAGGGTGAGCCCATGAGGGGGGATCTTCATCATCTATTCGCCTGTGAGCCAACCTGTAACTCCAGCCGGGGAAATTCACCCTATTATGATTTCCCTTCTTATTCGCCATCGGCCCTAATTATCCGCAGTGGCTGCGGCATGGCAGAAGAAGGGAAGTTCGAGCCAGAATACGGAAAAGGAATTGCAGCGCGTGCTGTATTTTACTTTTATATCAGATATAAAGGAATTATTTCCTTAGATGACAAAATGGATTTGGAAGTCCTGAAAAAATGGGACGAACAATATCCTGTGAGCCTCTATGAAAAACATAGAAATGCTGCTATTCAAGAAATTCAGGGAAATCGAAATCCGTTTATTGACTATCCTGAGTTATCGCAGAAGCTAATCTTAGGTCAAAGCAACGTAAAAACCCTCTGACAAGCCGTCAGGGGGATTTTGTATAAATATTTCAGAAATGCCCAACTCCAGGGCTCTATAAGCGATACATAAGACTCATGGATCGCTGTCAGACCGTCAATTTGCGAGTCTGGGATATCAGGCGTCTGCTTTTCCTCTAAGTACTTTTTGTTCAAATAAACGGATAATCATTTCTGCTTTTAATGGAACACAAAGAAAAGCACGGTCCTCCGCTTTTCTTGTTGTCCAGCTCCAAGCTGAGACCCTCGAGTCATAAGCCAATCAGTCCATGAGAAGAAAAAGCGCTTCTCACGGCCTGCTCGTCTTATGCTTGTCGGGTCTCTGCCTTCCTTTGGACTTGGAATGGTGAACATGCTTTCTGCATCAGGGTGTGCACTATAAGTAATTATTTAGGAAGGCACCGCTTTCCGCTTTTCTAAGTCCAGGGTTTATCCACTTTAATAAAATCGGCAAGCTCCTTGCTGTTAATCCGTCTCATTTTACGGATTTTGGCGCGGTCTTCACCGGTCTCATGCAATTTCTTTTCTTCCTCGGTCTGAGGAATGACTGCAGGAACAGAGCAGGGAACTCCATTTTCATCCAGTGCGACAAAGGTCAAAAATGCTGTAGCGGCAATTCGTCTGAAACCTGTTCCGAGATCCTCGGCAATCGCCTTCACAAACACTTCCATCGATGTTCTGCCCGTATAACTTACGTAAGCTTCTAAACAAAGTGAATCGTCCGGATACACCGGCCCTAAAAAATCGACAGAATCTGTAGAAGCCGTGACTACTTCTCTACGGGAATGCCTTCTGGATGCAATGGCAGCTACTGCATCCATCTTCTTCATTAAAACTCCGCCAAAAAGAGTATTATGATTATTTGTATCATTTGGAAGAACAAGATCTGTATGGACAACTTTAGATGCGGAACAAAATAACTCTTTAACCATTGCTTCATCTCCTATTAACTCTTTCATATCGTATTATACCTCAAAACTCTATCAGAATTGTCATCCAAAGATCATATTCCAGCAGGCTAAACACCAGAACGATATTGAAATGTATGCTGATTTTTTCAAGTGCATACTGGGATCTTTAAGAAACCACGTGTTTTCAAATGTAAAGAATCCTTTAGAAACGGAGAAATACCTCAACTTGCAATAAAAGCGGAAAATTTAGGGTATGTTACAAAGGTATTCATCTTTTAAGGAGACGAAAGGGAGGATAACCATGAAATCTTTTGTAGTCAGCTTTCATCAAGAAGATAATGTAGATACTATGCAGATTCAAAAACTGGATGATACCGAATTCGATCAAGCAACTGAGGGCGGAGCCAGACATCTGTTTGATTTAGACACCAACATTGGCTACTTCATTTTTATGGATGCAGAAGATATCGACGGAGATGTCTCACACCTCATGATCCAATTTGAAGGAGACAATGAATCTCCAAGTGCTTACTACTCCTTCTCGTTACAAGACTTTTATGAGTTTATGGCGTTATTCTTAAGCGGTCAGGAACCTGAAGATGAGGAAGAAGAAGGAGACGAACAGGAATATGGTCCTATGCATCATTTAGGGCACCTGCTGCACCATATTGTGGAAGAAGGAAATTCTCTAAAGCCCTAAAACCGATTTGAATTTCTTTTGAGCCGGCAAGGAGGCCTTGCCGGCTTTATCATTTCAGAGTTCATAGGATTATGGCTCTGCCGGTTGCGAAGGGAGAAATCCACGGGAAAAACTTTCAAGTGTACACACGCCGGAGACTCTTTCCTTATCTTACAGAGCAGCCTCACTAAGATAAAGGGGTATGGAATTATAAAAACTGTGGTCTTTTTAATTGCCTGTTTTCTAAAATTTTTAGTTTTCAAAAATAAAGAAAAGGGTTTTGGGGTTTGATGTTAATATAAATAAAGGATTTGCTCAATTAAAGGACATAGTAGTTTGGGAGAGAATTTCCGGGCAATAGTGAGAAGTGGTAAAATAGCAATTAAGCTATTTTAAGGGGTAGAAAAAATATGGATATATCTAATGATAACAAAGAGTAGAAGAATGGATCTTATATTTACCTAACAAGGGCTCAAATGAAATATGACTATAGAATCATTCCAAAAACAGTTTCATTTTTAGCGAAACTGTTTTTTATGTATAAAGGGAATTTTCGGCTACCAGAAGCGTATCTTAGGCAGCCCTAAGTCCTCCAATGGTTGTATATTGTCTAGCCATCTCATTGAGACACCAAGGATGATCCGTATTTTCAAACAATGAATTCCAAAAGGATTGCTGAGGCGGTTCTTAGGGAGGAGAAACTTATTTTGAGAAGGTAATCCAATGAACCATGCTTCGCTAATAAAGGGAAAAAATGAATTGCTGTGAGAACCAGTCGAAGGACTCGTAAGGATATACGGCGGCGGAGCAGTAGGTTGCTGAACTCTTATATCGGGTGGAAAGCAGGTAAAGAAAAATGGAATTGACTATAAAAAGAACAAAAGAAATTGAGGCACAACAGCTTTTGGAGATTCAGAAAGAAGCATTTCGGAGGACTTAGAGAGGTACCAAGATCACACGATACCAATCCAGTCAATGAACCTTTTGAGAGATTGCTTAGAAAGATAGAATTCTTTTTACACTATACGATATGGGTAGAAGATGAAATAATCGGTGGTAATGATATTAGAGATTTACAAGATGAGAGATACCGAATTATTAGAATTTTCATATCTATTAAATATCAAAATAAAGGGTTTGGGACTCGTATTATGCAGTTAATTGAAAAAGAATTTCCTTTAGCAACTGAATGGAGTCTGGATACCCCGCATTTGAACAAAAGGAATCACCACTTTTATGAAAAGCTTGGCTATATGAAAGTTGGGGGAACACCAAATTTCAGATAAACTTACTTTAAATGATTATGTAAAAACTAATAAAAATTAAAAATATACAAACATTTCGAAAACAGCTTACGAAAAGAGCCTAAGTTTTTGAGGGGTTATATTGATTAATCTTAAAAATAGCATATGTTGGTATAAACAGAAGGGAATTTAGGAGGATATATTATGTCGTTGGTATTCAGAAAATCAACAATGGAAGATATAGATATTTTACTTCCAATCCAAAAAGCATCGTTTCAAGAGGACTTGGAAAAATATGAGGACTTTGAAACTAATCCAGCTTGTGAAACATTTGAGAAGTTAGAGGAAAATATAAAAAAATATCATCACTTTACAATTTTGGACGGAGAATCAGTTATCGGTGCTATTGATGTAAGAGGTAATGAAGAGCGTATGCACATTAGTAAAGTGTTCATTTCTCCTTTCAATCAAAATAATGGAGCTGGTACTGCCGCTATTCAGTTTTTAGAAGAACAATTTCCAAATGTGAAATTATGGACTTTGTATACCCTTTATTTAAGTTTTCGTAATCACTATTTTTACGAGAAATTTGGATACAAAAAGACCAAAGAGGTTCAGCTTACGCCTAAGTTAATTTTATTTAAATACGAAAAATTACCAGGTGTCCTGATGTCAAAATAGCAGCCCCATTAGAAAGTTTGTGGGACCATCAATCGGGTTGCCTTTTTTAATTTAACCTTAATAATTCCACTGTTGTTTTGTTTGATTTTCGGCACACCGAAATATGCATTTGCTCCACTTGTTTTTATAAGATTTATAGTGATGATAAATTTGTAATTGCTATTTGTATTTTTTGGAAAGAAGATGTACAGTGTAAGTTTTTAATGGCAATGGAGCATGTTAAATTAAATTTTGTTAACTGTACCAAACTGTATAAATTGTGTAATTTCGTTATACATGAGAACAAACAGTCATAGATGAACCATATTTTCAAACAATAGAGTGTATGAAGAACCATTATAACGGTTCTTTTTTATTTATTTGAATACCTTGCATTATTAGGTAATACAATTTATAGTAAAACTGGAGGTGATAAAATATGGAAATTAACAAAGAAGTTTTAAAGGGGCACATTGACACGATCATCCTGTCCTTATTACATAACAAAGATATGTATGGATATGAATTAGCTAAATTAGTCCGCGATAAAAGCGAAGAACAGTTTGAATTAAAAGAAGGGACCCTTTATTTATCATTAAAACGATTAGAAAAAAATGAGTGGATCTCCGCTTATTGGGGGGATGATCAAGGACCCGGGGGAAGAAGAAAATACTATAAACTAACCCCTTTAGGAGAGAAGGGGCTTGAGGAAAAACGTAAAGAATGGCTATTTGTAAAAAAAATCATAGATACGTTTTTAGAAGGGGGAGATTTGATATGAAAAAAATTGATGAGTTTGTGCATTCTCTGTATAAAGATGTCTCTGGAGATAAACAGGAACTAGATGATTTAAAGCAAGAAATGCGATCTCATTTAATAGAAGCGGTGGAAGAGTTAAAATTTGAAGGAAAAACAGAGGAAGAAGCCATTCGTATGGCAATTGAGAATTTCGGCGGTAAAAAACAAATTGTTTCAGGGCTGTCTGAATTCTTTCGAGTCCAGAAAAAATTTACGAATGTGGTTTTATCATTTGCACTTCTTTTTTTTGTAGCTGCTATCGTATCTCTGTTGTTTTCGCTGGCAAATGTGAAGGAATATAAAAAAGAATCAAAAGAGGCGGAGGCATCTCATTTAGAAAGATATGCTATCATGTATGACGTATTGGATGTCATTGATACTCCTGGCGGCGAGATTACACCGAAAGATAAAAATGAATTACAAAACGTATTTAAAAGATATCAGGACAAAATCAACATGATAGCGGTTTTCCCTGTTAAAGGTTCCGAAGAATGGCTAAAAGATAACAAAGAAGTAAGCATGGCTCCGATGAATCACTTCCCGATTGATTACAAAAAATCTTCCATTATAGTAGACAGGGACGGAATCGTAAGAGATAAAGAACATATTGTTCCGAGTGATTATGACCTGGGAACCGTGATCCATGCAAACGGTCGATGGATTGTTCAGTATGAATATAAAACGTCTTACGAAGATACCATTGAAAAGTACCACCAAATCAGCTATTACTCTCCAAACACATCGAGTTTTTATTATGTACCCATCACTTTCTTTTCCATATTCATGATTCTTGGAGCAATTTGGTTGTTCATGAGGAAACAAAATAGACAATTACAAAGTGTAATTCACTGATAAAGGTTATGGCAGCTTTTTATGTTCAGAAAGGGCAAAAGTTACACAGATTTATTGTGTAATCTTCTGGAACCTTGGGGCTCAAAAGGGTCGAAGGAGGTTACACAGTGGTTCAATTGCCAGAACTTCCATACTGAGTCCTTAAACCTTACTAAGTCAAGAAAAGCAGTCTTAGCTATACTCCCCCAAGGGAAGTGGAGAAAAAAACTGTATAACTTATTGTGTAAGTAATAATCGACTAAAGTTTATTATGTAGCCTCGTGTACAATGTGTGATTTGGACAAGATCGGATTAATTATTTTGTTCCTTGTTAAAGGGTGCGTTAGTTTTGGAAAACTGGGTTGCTCAGGCAGCTCTTTTTTAATTCATTCCAGGGGCAGTTAGTGGAATATGAAAATTAAAGAAACTAGACGAATTTAAAGAAGTAAACGGTTTTAGGTTGTAATAATTGGGGGGGGAATTATGGGGAAACGTATTGAAATAATTTATGAGTTAGAAAATTTGAAAGGAACTGTTACGTTGAAATAAAACCGGGAAATTGGGGCGAAGGTTCAATTTTCTTTACAGATCAAACCTTTATCTATTTTTCAAAGGCAATTGAAAAACATTACAAAAAATATTCTCTATGGGGCATAAGCGAAATAAACAGGGAGACTTGGAAGTTAATCCTGGCAGAACTAGAGAATCTTAAAATATTTTTGACAACCAATCCAAACCCTGAAGATTTGAAGAAGCATATTGAATACGCGTATTTAGAGATCACTGAGAAATATATGTTAGGAAATCGAAATAATAACTTAGATTATTTGGTGAAAGTAATTACTGAATTTCAATCTTGGATAGACAAAGAGAGTAAAGATAACGAGTATATCTCCGTTTTAGGTATTTAAAATTAATGGGAATATTTAAGTTGGTGTTGCCCTTTTTTATCACAACAACTTGTTGTTGTAAAAAATTTACTTTATCGGGTTATTTTTGGTAGTAAATAAGGTCATTTACAGGTGTAGCTTAGTAATGATATTCAATAAGTAATCGTATTTGGTATACATCTTACAATATATTTCATTTAGTGACGCAATTGAAAACAGCCTTCTTCATTAAGAAGAGGCTGTTTTAGTTCAAAATTATTTAGTTTTAGTATAGATATTAACAATACATTTATCTAGATGAATGGTCTTTTCAGCATTAGTCTGCATATGACCGATCTGGTTCTTTAACTCTGGAAAGGAACTTAAATGAATACAAAGCACAAAGACCTACTATTACATATATAATCCTTGCAAGTATTGAATCTTGTCCGCCGAAGATGGAAGCAACAAGATCGAACTGAAATAACCCTACCAACAGCCAATTAAGTCCGCCGATAATTAACAATATAAGAGCTGCCAGATTTAATGTTTTCATTTTTCTCCTCCTTGTATAATATATGTTCAATGTTTGTATACCCCTTTGGAAACGGAGTAAACTCTATCCAATTTAAAAGCACATGCTCCGGATAAAGGACTTACAAGGCTGGCCGCTGATGGAAAGGGATAGTGAAATTGCTTTTTTAAGCCAACTATGAATATCTTTTATTTCAGCCCAAGTCCTCTTTTTGTAAGGCTCTTTTCTAAAAGATTGTGGTTTTTAATAGTTCGGTGAACCTACCCTATTGTTAAACAGGTTGATTGGAACGTAAGGTGCGAGACTCCTGCGGGAGCAGCGGGTATTGTCCAGCTCCGGACTGACACCTTCGGTCATAAGCCAAATCGCCATTAAAAGGCAAAGTCGGCCTTTTACTGCCGCTAGTCTTATGCCGGTCAGGTGTCTGCTTTTCTTTTAGCGTTTTGCCTCTAATTAAAAAAGATCATCATTCAGCTTTTTGATGGATCTTATCTTGAAAAGCACCGTCCTCCGCTTTTCGATCAGGTGAGATCCCACAGGCGAAGCCGAGGAGGCTCAGCGCCCGCCCCGCGGAAAGCGAGCATCCTGTAGTGGAAATCAACCCCCTTGTTCAAAAACAACAAAGTTTGCGAAAACAGCCTTTTGTAAAGGGGGCAAGGCAGATAAAAACTAATTGCATGGTAAAAGAAAATAATTGCATCACATAGTGAAATAATTTCAATGGATCAAAAAATAATTGCTTGAAACTTGAAAATCGGGTGTTAAAAAGTAAGCTGCTCCATCCGAATGGCGTTTTACATTTAATAATGGCGCAGAAATTTCATGATTTAAGTAAATCTTTAATTGCAGAAATCCGAAACCCTTTTTAGATTAATCGTATGAGATAATACTTCCTAAAAATTAGCAAATAATCCTCCTTGCAGAAATTTTCGTACTAATAAACAGTACCTTCAACAAAAATGTGAATCAAAGTTTAGTCGTAACCCACACAGAGGAGCCTGGCTCAACTCGCACCCTAGAATCTAAAGGATTAAATCCTTTTATTTCGGGTAAATACCATCACGGGCAGTAATATGTTTAAATGAATTATCTTTTCTTCAAAGTAAATTTTACATAAATACTTGAAAGTCAAAGAAGGTCAATGTATAATGAATACAGAAAGTCAAATATAGTCAAAGTCAGATACAACCATAGACCTTACAAATCATAATAATTAATGATAAAAACCAACTAGGAGGAGTACACATATGAATTGTGAAAAATGTCATACAAACCAAGCAGATTTTCAGTTTCGCGTTAATTTCAATGGCAAACAACAGGACTTCCATCTGTGCTCCGCTTGTTTTAAAGAAGAACGGCATAAATTAGGAGCGGCAATGGGAGGATCAGATTTTGGCGGCATGGGCGGATTCGCTTTTGATGATTTCTTTAAATCATTCGGACAGATGCCGCATGCTTCTCATTTTCAAAACCAGCCGCAGGCAGAACCCAAAACGAAACAAGGCGGCGGAGGCCTTCTTGACCAATATGGAAGAAATCTTACACAGCTTGCAGACGCAGGGTTGATCGACCCGGTCATTGGCCGTGAAGACGAAGTAAATCGAGTTATCGAGATTCTAAATAGACGCAATAAAAATAATCCTGTTTTAATAGGTGAGCCTGGGGTAGGTAAAACAGCGATCGCTGAAGGTTTTGCCCTTAAAATTTCTGAAGGCAGAGTGCCTATGAAGCTTCGTAATAAAGAGGTATATATGCTTGATGTTGCCTCCCTTGTTACAAATACAGGAATACGCGGTCAATTTGAAGAAAGAATGAAGCAGTTGATTCATGAATTGCAAGAACGCAAGAATGTTATCTTATTCATTGATGAAATCCATCAAATTGTTGGTGCGGGGTCTGCAGAAGGGTCCATGGATGCTGGGAATATCCTAAAACCGGCACTCGCACGCGGTGAGCTGCAATTAGTGGGTGCAACTACGCTTAGTGAATACCGCAAAATCGAAAAAGATGCAGCCCTTGAGCGCCGCTTCCAGCCCGTTCAGGTGGATGAGCCGTCTCCAGCGGAAGCTCTTCAAATCTTGGAAGGACTTAAAGAGCGTTATGAATCTTACCATCAAGTAAAATACAGCGAACAGGCATTAATTGCTGCCGTTGAGCTTTCACACCGTTATATTCAAGACCGCTTCCTTCCAGATAAAGCGATTGACCTAGTCGATGAAGCTGGTTCTAAGTTGAATTTAACAATTGAAGGCGGACAAGAGGAAGATATTAAGGAACGCCTTGCTCAGATTCACCAGAATAAAGAAAAAGCTCTTAAAGAAGAAGCGTATGAAGCTGCGGCTAAATTACGGGATGAAGAAGAAGAGCTTGAAAGAATATTGAAGGATGGAGGCTCCGCCAGCCACCCAGTGGTTACGGTTGAGCACATCCAGGAATTAATTGAACAAAAAACCGGCATTCCTGTGGGCAAGCTCCAGGAAGATGAGCAGGTACGCATGAACCGTCTTCAAGAAGAACTTTCTAAGAAAGTTATTGGACAGGAGGAAGCTGTTAAGAAGGTTGCTAAGGCTATCCGACGCAGCCGCGCAGGTCTTAAATCAAAAACCCGCCCGATAGGTTCCTTCTTATTTGTAGGTCCGACTGGTGTTGGTAAAACAGAGCTTACTAAAACACTTGCTCTTGAACTATTTGGTTCCAAGGATTCTATGATCCGCTTAGATATGAGTGAATATATGGAAAAACACAGTGTTTCTAAATTAATCGGTTCACCTCCTGGATATGTAGGGCACGAGGAAGCTGGACAGCTTACTGAAAAAGTACGCCGTAAGCCTTACAGTATCATTCTTTTGGACGAAATTGAAAAAGCGCATCCGGATGTGATGCACATGTTCCTTCAAATCTTAGAGGATGGCCGTCTGACAGACAGCCAGGGACGTACGGTTAACTTCAAAGATACAGTGATTATTATGACAAGTAACGCAGGAGTAGGGGAGAAGCGAAAAGTAATGGGCTTTGGTGCAGGCAATTCGGCAGTTGAACAGGCATCCATCCTGCATGCATTAGGAAGCTACTTCAAACCAGAATTCCTGAACCGTTTCGACAGCATTATTGAGTTCTCCTCATTAACTAAGGAAAATATCCTAAAAATCGTGGATATTATGCTTGGTGATTTATATGAAACAATTACTGAACAAGAGTTATCACTTGAGGTAACAGAGGCTGCTAAAGAGAAACTGGCAGAGCTTGGCTACCACCCAGCCTTTGGTGCTAGACCATTGCGCCGTGTAATTCAAGAGCAGCTTGAAGATGGAATTGCAGACTTCATTTTTGAGAAGCCTGAAATAAAAAATCTTAAAGCTGTGGTTGAGGATGATCAAATAAAAGTAATTGAAGCGTAATTTGAAAAAGCCTTTATAACAGGATTCTGTTATAAAGGCTTTTTTTATTACATCGAAACCGGAACGGTGACGCTCAGTGGATGAAGAGCTTTGGTTTGCTTAATGAAAATAAAAGCATCATACCGTTCAGACATGAGAGAAGGTACATAATTTCCGTATCGTTCATATTCAGGTTTGTATACAACCCCTATGGCACGATGTCCAATTTGTTGATTGAACAAGTGTTTGTTTCGTTCATTGAAGATCAGGATTTTATCAAAGGCACCTGCTTTATGCATAGCATCCTCCCAGCTGCCCCGCATGGCTTTAGGGACTGTTTTTACATCAAAATTGACGCCCCATTCATCTGCAGCAATAACGGTTCCGCTGTGGGTTCCAAATCCTACTATATACACATGGCCCGGAGGATTCTGCTCCCTAATTACCTGGCCTACATTGATCATGCCGGCATCTCTCATATCCGTGGCACTGGCATCACCCACATGAGTGTTATGCTCCCAGACAATCGCTTTTCCAGCAGATCCGTAAAAGTCCATAATTTCATTTAAGGCATCCACCATATGCATATCCCGGATATTCCATGAACGCTCATCATGAACGACCATAGTGCGGTAATAGTTCTCAGCATTATAAACAGCCATCGCATTCACCTGAAGGTTCAAATTAAGCTCCTCGTGGTGAGGATACACTTCTTTTTTTCGCTGAATGGTGGTCAAGAGTTTTGCTACTTCATCAATACAGCCTTCATTATAGATACCAGCCGAAACCGCATATTCTTCGTTCTGTCGGTTAAAAGGTTCAAAGCAGGTAAAGGCGTTTTTCGCAGCTTCAAGGTCTGGTGAATCAATCTCTGTCAAATAACGGATCACTTCATCCATGGACTCCCAAAGACTGTAAACATCTATGCCGTAAAAACCGGCCTTTACGGAGGACTGGCCAGATTCATTGTATGTCTTCATCCATTCAATCAAATCTATGATTTCTTCATTTGCCCACATCCAGGTCGGCCAGCGGTTGAAGCTTGTCAGGACGTCGCGGGCTGATCTGGATTCTTTGTCATAGCCTTTTACATAGCGGTTAATTGCCTGGCATGCCGGCCAGTCACCCTCGACCGCAACAAAGGTAAACCCCTTATCTTTTATGAGTTTTTTTGTGATTTCGGCACGTGTTGTATAAAATTCAGACGTACCATGGGACGCCTCTCCCAGCAGCACAAATCTCGGATTCCCCATTTGGCTGATGAGCCGGTCTAAGTCAGATGGTCCTGTGAGCGGGATGGATTGGTCACGGATGGCCAGTATCAGGTCCTTATCCATATAATGGTGAGCCTCCTTTTTTATCGTTTATATTCCGCATTGTAAGAATTCCCGCCGGCATGCACAGATAACAAAGTATCTGCATATCCCACAAGCCGGTTGACAAGCTCGTCTGCGATCGAATAAACAAGCTGGAAATTTTCCTGTGTAAATAAACCAGGATCATCTAGAATGACAGTTGTATTAATAAACATATCTCTGTTTCCGTATAAATTATAATGGACGATGGCCTTACCGGCCGCACCGCCCGTGGCAGGATCTTTGAAGCCAGGAATAAATACATACCATTCCTCAGCGGTAGCCGATCTAAAATTCTTAGTGAATTGAATATGATCCGTAACCGCCTTAATCTTATCCATTTCCTCAGGATTTAAATCCCTTACCTTGTCCTTTTCCATATCTACACCTCAGCAAACACTAAAATAAACCCTGCACCTTAGAATTTCCCAACCATATGCATTATATAAAAACAAATCGGGAAATAAACACTGGCCCCATCGATTGCCTGGTCATACCGGGGGAAAGAAGCTCGGGAAATGGGGGACAGTCCCCATAAAAATAAGGCTGCCACCCCCTGGCGACAGCCTCTGTTTCATTGGAATTGTTTGTTCATTTGTTCAACGGCCTGGTCGATTTCTTCGCGGGACATTTTCATGGCTTTTGCAGATCGGCCGTACCCGATTTCTTGCTGGTTGCTGTCCAATCCTTCGAAGATCCCGTCCGCAAATTCGTCTAAAGGTTCTCCGAATGTATGCAGTCCGGGACCCCCTAAATCGGTATTGACAGCCGGAGGTGCTATTTCGAATACTTCAATATTCGTTTTCGAAAGCTGGTGTCTTAAGCTGATGGTAAAGGAATGCAGAGCTGCTTTTGTAGCGCAATAGATGGGCGCTATTGCCATTGGCGTGAAAGCAAGCCCGGAAGTGACGTTTAAAATGCCAGCTTTCTCTTTTTCAGCCAGATGGTTCAAGAAGAGCATGGTCAAATGAATCGGCGCTTCAAAGTTCGCTTTTATTTCCTGGTTGTAATAGCTCCAGTCTTTAGTCTGCTCCAATAAATTAAATCGCTGCTGGATCCCTGCATTATTGACTAAAATGTTGACTTCTGGATAGCTGCTTTTAACCCACTCCAAAAGGGAAACCCGGTCGCTCTCTACGGAAACATCACACACCCGGGTATGTAATTCCGGGAATTTCTCCTTCGCTTGGCTCAGTTTCTCTTCGCTTCGGCCGCAGACAATGACAGTATTCCCTCTTTTTAAAAAACGTTCGGCGAAAGCAAGTCCGATTCCTGATGAACCGCCTGTAATTAAAATGGTATTTCCCGACCAATTCATAGGATATTCCCTCCTGTTTTTGTATAACCTTTTAAATTTTACCCTTTTATATCCGGGGTCAACCGACTGAACACCTCAAAAAAGGATCCTTTTGATTAATAAATCTTCGGATAACCCATGCAGCTTGGGAAATAGTATGGATAGAATCTTACTAGGAAGTGGTATATGTGAAAGCTGTGTGCTTCAGCGAATATGATCCGTTAAAACGAGTCATTCTGTGTGAACCCCAATATATGAGAATTAAAGATGTTATCAACGAGACCCAAAAACATTTTGAAAATGAAGGCATTCATATAAAAACGGCCATGATTCAGCATCAGAATTTTGTAGCGGCTTTGAAAAAGCTGGGGATTGAGGTAGTGATCCTCCCGTCATTCGAGAAATATCCTGAACAAGTGTTTACCCGGGATATTGGCTTCACTCTCGGAGAACAAATCTTTGTAGCAGAAATGGGAACGGAGATTCGTACGGGAGAGGAACATGTTTTAATGGAATGGCTTAAAAAGTCGGAGCTGCCTTTCATCAATCTTACTGGTGACAGGATTGAAGGCGGCGATGTGCTGATCGACCGCAATACCATTTATGTGGGCATCAGTAACCGGACTAAAATAGAGTCGATTGAAAAACTAGAGCAGCTGCTGCCTCAATTTGAGATCATTGCCATCCCATTTACAGACACGTATCTTCATTTGGACTGTGTTTTTAATATTATATCACCTCAGGAAGCATTAATTTTTCCGGGGGAAATTAATAAAGAAGAGCTGAAGATCCTGGCATCCCGGTATGATCTCATAGAAGTGACGGAAGAAGAACAATTCACCCTTGGCACCAATGTCCTTTCTGTCGGCCATAAAAAAATTATTTCTCTGCCAGTGAACAAAAAAGTAAACAGCCAACTCAGAAAACGAGGCTATGAAGTCATAGAAGTCGATATCACAGAAATCATTAAATCCGGCGGAGCTTTTAGGTGCTGTACAATGCCGATCGTCAGGGAAAAATCGTAAATAACGAAAAGGGATCTTAAAAAAAGGTCCCTTTTTTTGCATGAATTGTCCAAATGACAGGAAAAGGCATACTATAGGTGTATTAATCAAACTGTTAACGGGTATAGTTTAATACATTATTTTAGAATAAGGATGATTTACAATGAGAGATGTCACTCTTCTAAATATTTTTGAACATCATATTGCCGAAAAATACTTGAATCGGTCAGGCTTAGCTCATGCCATCGCCGTCGCGTATCATGCCTTTAAGCTGGCAAAAGAACAAAAACAGGATGTAGATATTGCAGCCAAAGCGGGGCTGCTGCACGATATAGGCCATTTCACATGGTACCGAAATGGGAAATGGGATTACGATTTATATAAAAAGAATGATATACATCCGATAAAAGGGGCAGAGAGGGCCCATAAGCTTCTTATCCGTCTTGGCGAAAATCCTATCCGGGCGAAAACGATTGCTCTTGCCATCCTATTCCATACGGACTCCTTTCTGCCGACGAATGATATCATCCGTACTCCGCTTCAGCAGATCGTTAAGTGGGCGGACGAAAAGGATGAAGAAGAAGGCGGTCTTCATCACTACCGAAAAATCGAAATGGAGAGAGCAAGAGAAAGTATCATCCGTCTGGATGAATTAATAGATCAAGAAATGGAAAATAAAAACGAAACAGAAATATCTTGACGCGAAACCAAAAGGTTTCATATAATGTAATTATGAAACCTTTTGGTTTTATTTTTATTTTACGGAGGATAATCATGAAAGAAAATACGACAGTATCTGATATTAAAAAGACGATTTTATTAGAAGCGTCTATTCAGAAAGTCTGGGATACGGTTTCGACCGCAGAGGGTATTTCTGCCTGGTTTATGCCAAACGACTTTCAGCCGGTTGAAGGGCATGAATTTCATATTCAATCGCCGTTCGGCCCATCTCCATGCAGAGTCCTGCAAGTGGACCCGCCCAACCGTCTTTCCTTTTCATGGGATACAGACGGCTGGGTCGTCGTTTTTGAACTGGAGGAACGGGATGGGAAAACGGAATTCACCCTGACCCATTCTGGCTGGAAGCCTGCTGACGAAATCATCGGTAAAGCCGGTGAAAAGAGTTCTATCATCCGTGACCGTATGGACCAGGGCTGGCAGGCGATCGTATCAGAAAGGCTTAAGAAGGCAGTTGAAGGATAATGCCGGAAACTGCCCGGCATGATGTGTTCCAGGCCATTGCTGATCCCACCAGGAGGAAGCTGCTGCAGCTCCTATCTGAAAAGGAAATGCCCATAGGTGCATTAGCTGCCCATTTTCCAATCAGCCGGACAGCGGTCGCAAAACATTTGGCCATTCTTTCAGATGCAAGCCTGATATCTGGCAAAAAAACAGGCAGGGAAAAAATTTACGTCCTGCATCCTGAACCCCTGCGTGAGGTCAAAGAATGGCTTGACTATTATGAACGCTTTTGGGATAACAAGCTGTCCATGCTCAAACATCTAGTTGAAAGTGGAGAAGAACAGAGTCTGAAAGAAACAGAAACGCGGAAAAAACCTAATCATTAGACGTCCAGTACCTGTGGGCGTTTTTTTATATTATAGAGGGTGCCTAAGATTGTGGCTGAATGTTTTCACATGATAAAAGAAAGAATAATCAAATCCGGTAATAGGTATTATTTTACCTTTTGCTAAAGGGTCTTTTTTAAAAGATTGTTGTTTTGTAATATGTTTTGATCACCGTTGGTAAACCAGGTTGGTTGGGCGGAAGGTGCGAGATCAGTGTTCCTTATTTTATCTGGAAATCAGATGGAAACGCACCCTCAACCTCCTGCGGGAGCAGGGGGACAGGTTCAGACCCCGCAGGCTAAGACGAGAAGGCTGACCGCCCGCCCCGCGGAAAGCAAGCATGCCTTGCGCTCCAATCAACCATTTGTTCAAAAGCAACAAAGTTTGCGAACACAGCCTTGCTAAAAAAGCATAATACTAATTTAAAGGCGGCCCAAAATGAAAACGGAAATGGAAATTCAAAAATACACAAATGAATACCAAAATTCAGTAGTAGAGTTGATCGCATTTATTCAGCAGCAGGAATATAACATACCCATTAAGCTTGAGGATCAGCCTGATTTATTTTCGATAGAAAAAGTCTATCAGTCAGGAAGAGGTAATTTCTGGATTGCTCTGCATAATGGAGATGTTGTAGGAACTATAGCCCTCCAGGATATAGGAAATCAACAAGCAGCCCTTAAAAAACTTTTTGTACATCCGGATTATAGAGGCAAGAGCTATGGGACAGCGGCTCACTTACTGCATACAGTCCTGGAGTGGGCAGAGCAGCAGGCCATCGTCAAGATTATCCTTGGTACAACCGAACAATTTAAGGCTGCTCACAGATTTTATGAGAAACATGGTTTTTTAGAGATTACCGAAAGAGAACTGCCTGAAGACTTCCCAAAACTCAAAGTTGATACTAAATTTTTTACGTATGTGATTTAAGAGTCCTGCTTGGGCAATTAATCATGATTCATTAATTTTTAAAACCGATAGACTTTGAAAGAGAGCCTCCTGCAGGAGTCACGAAGATGCACAATTACTTTATTGAGTTAGAAGAAAAGTATGGGGATTCTTGCAAAATGGGGGCTGATCCTCCTATCTCTCAGGTCTACCATATATAATGGGCAATAAGGTTAAGTTTAAATTATTTTTATCAATAATGAAGGTAAAAGACCCTGGTCTCTCATATAAAAAGGGCAATAAGGTTAAACAGCTTTTATACTAATAATGAAGTTAAAAGACCAGGTCTAGGATTAGCTAATGGGATTTGTTTCTGGAGAATGCTGACAGTGAATATCAGGGAGACAAACATGCTGCCTATAACAATAAATTTTTCGAGTACACGTTCTCATTTAATAGGAATTTTAAACATCAGCATAAATACCTGTTATGAAGCATAAGCAGGCAGAACTAAGCATAACTGCCAATAGATAAGCATATGTGACCAAAGATAAGCGAAGGCGGTCGACACTTAAGCATAAAACACCGAAACTTAAGCGTAAACCGGGAGAACTTAAGCATAAAACTAGAAAACCTAAGCATAAACCTCTGAAACATAAGCATAAACTTCCAGCCGGCTCTCAAAATCCCTTAAAACCGATACAAAAGCTGCTTTGAGGCACCAATTCGAGAAAGTGGTTCATATTTTCGATTAGACTTTTCTCATATTTGAGGTTGAAAAGTCAGAAAACGTGGTCAGGTTTTTTATTTTCTGCCGCTATTAAAGTTCCGCTTTTTATCTCAGCACAGAAAAATGACAATCTTTTGCGGAATCTTAATAGATTAACAATCGTTCAGCCGACATCTCGGATTTTATAGCTACTAATCCGATATTTTTCCGGGGATAAGATATAGACTCAATAAACAGTCTCTTTATTTATGGCAGCTTGTTTCGCTTTTTATCTCAGCCTAAAGGAGAATTCCAATGGATATCATACTTGATCATATAAAAGAAGGCCTAAAAATCTTATTTGTGGGCTTTAACCCTAGCATCCGGTCAGGGGAAACGGGTCATCATTATGCGAATCCTAATAATCGTTTTTGGAAGATCCTCCACAAATCGGGATTGACCAATAGAATATACAGCACATTTGAAGATTATACACTGCTTGAAATAGGATATGGTTTTACTAATATCGTTTCGCGGCCCACTAAAGCAGCTGATGAAATTACGAAAGAAGAATATCGTGCGGGCAGGGAAGAGCTGATTTCTAAAATCAAGCATTATAAACCCAAATTCGTCTGTTTTGTAGGTAAAGGAGTGTATCAGGAGTATTCAAAACGGAAGGAGGTTTCTTGGGGCTTTCAAGAGCTTTCAATGGTGCCTGGTGTCACTGATTTCGTTGCTCCTTCATCAAGCGGTTTGGTGAGAATGAAAATAGAGGAAATCGTCCGCATATACAGTGAGATTGCAGCAGCCGTAGAGAAAAGCTGAATAACGGCCTTTCCTCCATTTGTACACTAAATAATAGAATCGCAAGCTTTTAATTTTATATATTTACGAGATACAAATATAATAGAAGTTTAGTAGTTTCATTTAATTAAGAAGGAGACGAAACAGTTTAATGAAATTGGTATCATGGAATGTTAATGGTCTGCGGGCATGTGTGAAAAAAGGGTTCAGCGAATATTTCGCAGATATGAATGCAGATATTTTTTGTATACAGGAAACTAAGCTGCAGGAAGGGCAAATTTCGCTCGAACTGGAAGGCTACCAACAATATTGGAATTACGCGATAAAAAAAGGATATTCTGGGACAGCTGTATTTACCAAACAAGAACCACTGTCTGTTAAGTATGGACTCGGTACTGAAGAAGGAGAGCCGGAAGGAAGGATATTGACCCTGGAGTTTGAGAATTTCTTCCTGGTAAACGTGTATACGCCGAATTCCCAACGGGATCTTGCACGATTGAAATTCAGGCTGGATTGGGAAGACCGGATTCTTTGCCATGTTAAAGAACTTGATCAAAAGAAACCTGTTATCTTATGCGGTGACCTTAATGTTGCACATAATGAAATCGACCTTAGAAACCCAAAGCCTAATAAAGGAAATTCAGGATTTACGGATGAGGAACGGATGAAAATGACTGACTTCCTGGCAAGCGGCTTTGTAGACAGCTACCGGTACTTATATCCCGATAAAGAAGGCGCATATACCTGGTGGTCTTATATGAACAAGGTCAGAGAACGGAATATTGGGTGGCGGATTGATTATTTCATTGTGTCAGAGAAACTTATAAGCCACATTCATGAAGCAGAGATTCATTGTGACATTATGGGGAGCGACCACTGTCCAGTTGTTTTAGACATGGATATTAATTAGCAGTCAATCAATATTATCCATGGACATTGGAAAACCTATGTAAAGATCTCCAGGAAAGAAGGTACAGTGTGTTTATCATTGGCAGCAGAACTATTAAAACGGCTATAGGAGCAATGGTTTCCTTAATCATCGCCAATATGTTTTCGCTTGAAAATGCAGCTACCGCGGCCATTATAACTCTGCTTAGTGTTCAGAGCACGAAAAGGCAGTCAGTCGTTGTTGCTTTTAGGCGATTTGCTGCAGGTCTTCTCGGAATTGCGATTGCCACAATTTTGTTTCAATGGGGTTCATTTACACCCATTTCAGTCGGTGTTCTTCTTTTAATTTATATCCCATTAATGGCGAGAATGGGATTGCATGAAGGAATCATTCCTGGTTTTGTTATTGTTATGCAATTATACTTAACGAAGGATATTACACTCGGATTTATTCTGAATGAGGTTATCATCATTACCATAGGGATCGTGGTGGCGTTACTCGTGAATCTCTATATGCCTAGTGTTGAAAAAGGCCTCCGCAAAAAATCAGCAGAAACAGAGGAATATTTCAAACTGATCTTCCTCCAGCTGGCCCGTTTTATCAGGAAGAAGGAAAGAGTCTGGAATGATGAATTTGTGGTTAAAAGTGAGAACTCGCTGCAGGATGGAAAGGAACTGGCACGCCGGAGTGCCGAAAATTCCTTTTTTCGAAAAGAGAATTATTATAGGGATTATTTTAATATGCGTGAACAACAGTTTGATATTATCCAGAGAGTGATTCCAATTATTCTTCATCTCCCGACAGCTTTTGAACAAAATACTATGGCTGCTGAGCTTATGGAGGATATCGGGCTTAGCATAAATGAAGAGAATCCCGCTACAGAACTTTTAGAGTCATTGCGAAGCTTAAGGAATACGTTTGAAAAAATGGAGCTCCCGAAAACAAGGGAGGAATTCGAAACCCGTGCTGCTCTTTTAGTCTTGATAAATGAAATTGAGCGGTTCCTGCAGATCAAATCCCATTTTATCAGTGATCTTTCGGAGGCTGCGGCTGAACAAAGATGACATTTGAAGCTTTTTTAGAACCAGCTGTTTATGGCTGGTTTTTATTTGGCATAATTTCAGGTCTTCTTCACCAATTTGCTTACACTTTACAGAAAATTAAATGAATTGGTTGGTATGAGTGATAAAAAAAGGTAAAATGGATTCAAGTTTTAATTTTTTCTTCTATGGAGGATGTGATTAGCGCCTCCTAAAATAATGGGGATCAATGATGATCATTTAACGGATGGAGGATGTTCGATGAAAGTTTTAGTAAATAATGAATTACAGGAGCGAGAAGAAGTCAGAGTGGACATTGAGGATAGAGGATATCAGTTTGGTGATGGAGTGTATGAGGTCATTCGGGTGTATGAGGGAGTTCCTTACACACTAGACGAACATCTGGCAAGATTTTACCGGAGCTCTCAAGAAATCGGCATCACTCCAAATATGAATATAGAAGAGCTTAAACTAAAGCTGCTTTCTCTCATTGAAGAAAATGAGCTTCAGGATGGCGGTATTTATGTTCAGCTGTCCAGGGGAGTGGCGCCGAGAAAACATCAATATGACGTACATATAAAACCTCAGCTGATTGCATATCCAGTTCCGTCAAAACGCCCTGTAAAGGAACAAAATGAAGGAGTGGAAGCTATTACAGCCGACGATCTGCGCTGGCTCCGCTGTGATATCAAAAGCCTTAACCTGCTGTATAACATTATGATCAAACAAAAGGCCCAGGAAGCCGGGGCATTTGAAGGCATCCTTGTCCGGGACGGTAATGTGACGGAGGGAACTTCGTCTAACATCTTTATTATAAAGGATGGAACCATCTATACTCATCCGGCAGGCAACCTAATCCTGAATGGAATTACAAGAACTAAATTGCTCGAATTATTTACTTCCAAAGGCTGGGCATTCAAGGAACTTGCCTTCTCAAAAGAAACATTGCTGCAAGCCGATGAAGTGTTTATGTCCTCCACAACTGCTGAAGTTGTATCTATTACCAGCATAGATGGAAATCCTGTAGGAAACGGGGCTCCAGGCACCTTTACAAGCGACATAAGAGAGGCGTTCCAGGAATCCATTGAGAGCTCTATCGTACCAGCATTTTAATCGCTCTGCCCCCTAGTGTTATCTGCAGGTTTTCCCTTATTATGATAGCTCTGTTAAACGTGACTGTTGATTGCAGCTAGCAGGCACTCGCTTTCCGCGGGGCGGTCCGAGAGCCTCCTCAGCGCTTTGCGCCTGTGGGGTCTCCCTTGACCCGCTTATCCCGCAGGAGTCTCGCACCTTCCGCTACAATCAACATAGTGCAAAAAATCAACACTGTACTTTAACATAGCCATTATGATAGAAAAGCCTAGAACCTCTGATCCCTGGATCAGAGGTTCCTCTTTTTACTCATTTTAGTGATTCTACATAGCTGTCTGATTGTTTCATATATTTGAGGATCTGGTTCATGCTGTTTACAGAATCCTCGCTCGCAGGTATGGTCTTTCTAGACTTTAGAAAGGTTTCAATTCCATCATTTTTTGTTTTTCCAGGAAGAAAACCAAATCTTTCATTAATAAAGGTGCCAGTGGGTGCATAAAAGCGAATACCAACCGTATTCTTATCTGTGTTTGTTAAATCATTGCCAAATACCACTTGCTTTGAGAGATCAAGACCTAGCACGTTTGCAGCGGTCGGATAAATGTCTACTAATCCCCCCGTGGTTTCTATTGTTCTTCCTTTAGTTATTCCAGGAACCTTCATGATGAGCGGGATGTTTAGATGATCTAAAGGATTATAATATTCCCTCCCGAATATTTCCTTCAAGAGTTCTTGATCTTTAGGGCTCTTTGTCTGCACTCCCTGGTGGTCCCCGTATACCACAATAAGCGTATCATCATATAATCCCGCTTTTTTTAAATGGTCTACAAACCTTCCAAAGGCATAATCTGCGTAACTGACTGCTTCAATATAAGAGCCAACAAAAGTATCTTTGTACCGCTTGGGCAGTCCTAAGGTATCGTTCTTTTTTTCCTCAGGCAGACGGTATGGAAAATGACTGGATAATGCAATTACATGAGCGTAAAACTTCCTGTTGCTCTCATGAAATTCAGCCAGCTTTTCGGTAGTTTTCCGATACATGACCTCATCTGATACACCATACGAAATGACGTCACTGGTGCCAAAATACTTTTTGTCATAGTAATGGTTGAATCCGAGCGATTTGTACAGGTTTTTCCGGTTCCAGAACGAAACACTGTTTGCATGAAAGGTTGCCGTCTGATAGCCAAGCTGTCCAAGGACCCTTGGAAGACTTGGGACCGTTTTCCCTTCTACGGCGGACGACATTGGAATATCACCGAGAGCGTAAAGGGACGTGTTTGTGATGAACTCCGCATCCGATGTATTTCCTTTACCGACCTGTGTATAGACATTAGGGAAGTATAGGGAATTTTTTGTGAGTTTGTTCAGATTCGGAGTAACTGGTTTTCCGTCAATTTCCAGATTTATGAGAAACTGCTGTACAGATTCAAGCTGGACGATTATGACGTTTTTTCCTTCGGCCATTCCTTTTAACCTAATGGGGCCGTTTTGGGTGGATCGCCGCTTCTTTTCCAGCGTTTCAGCACTTATTTTTTGTTCAGCTATGAAGTGGGACTGTATCTCCGCGCCTGCTTCTAGGAACTGATAGCCTACTAGTCCAACCCTATCATATTTACTAAGTTCGTTTACAGACTCTGTTGATTTCGTGAGACCCAGTGAAACAAAAGTACATGCAGTTGCAGCAGCAAAGATTGCTGCTTTTTTGGTTAGGGGGGTCTCAAATTTCATTGCTTGGAATTTAAGCGCTGGCAGCACCAAAAGTAACGGGAAATCAGCAAAAAGAACGAGGTATTCTCTATTAAATAGGGCCAAAATGCTGTCCTTTATGGTACCCAGTTGATCTATTTCTGTTAATGATTTGTATGTAAATATTGTGTTGTAATAATCAAAGAATAGCAAAGCTGACAGGCATAGCGAGGTATAAATAAGATCTAGAAGAATGAATGAAAACAGCTGCCCTTTTTTTAGATAAAAGGAAAGTACTAGTATTATCAGGCCGATCACAGAAATTTCAGCCAGCATTCCCGTAATAGTAAGTTCCTTTAGCAGCTCTATTTTTACATAAAAAGATTTAAGTATTAAAGATAAAAAAATGAAAATAGCTGGCAGTGATATTGTTTTCACATTTTTCACGGTATTTTCCCTTCCAATCTTTTGGTATATAAGTAGTCTAGCCAAATTTACATACAGCCTATAAGTCCTCGTTCATTAAAACATATGGTTTGGTTAAAGACTTCCAATTTTGGATAGCCTTAAAATATGTTCTAGTCCAAAATAAGCAGTATTAGAGGTGAAGGTATGATCATATTTTTGTTATTCATATGCCTGGCTGTAACTTTCGGATACGGAGTTTTTACGCAGGGGTGGAGCGGCGCTGCGGAGCTGGGATTTTATATTTTTTTATGTGCCGTTCAAGCTATATCTTTATTTTTTGTAGGATATCAGACAATTATGAGCTATGCGGGCTTAAGGAAGTTTAAAAAGACAGAGTTGAAAAGTCCTGCAAATAGGTTTGCTGTATTAGTTGCCGCACATAATGAAGAAAAAGTCATCACACAAATATGCGAGAATTTAAAAAACCTAAACTACCCAGACAACTTATATGATGTGTATGTGATTTGCGATAATTGCAGTGATGGGACAGCAGATGCTGTAAGAAAAACAGGAGTCACGGCGATGGAAAGGCATCAGCCGGATAAAAAAGGGAAGGGCTACGGCCTGGAGTGGGCGTTTGAAAGACTGTGGGAGCTGGAAGACCAAGGGACGTCTTATGATGCGGTTGTCATGTTTGATGCAGATAACCTTGTCAGCAAGGACTTTCTCGACATTATAAACTCCAAGCTTTTGGATGGCTTTGAAGTAGTTCAAGGGTACCTTGACTCTAAAAATCCAGAAGATTCATGGGTAACCAAATCGTATTCGTTTGCTTATTGGTCGACCAATCGAATCTATCAGCTGGTACGCGAGCATTTAGGCTTGACCGCCCAGCTAGGCGGAACTGGTGTAACGGTTACAACAAAAGTCCTGAAAGATATTGGGTGGGGAGCCACCTCTTTGACAGAGGATCTTGAATTTACACAGCGCTATATCTTGCAAACAGGAAAGAGGGTCGCCTGGGCGCATGATGCCAAGTTATATGATGAGAAGCCCCTGGGTTTTGTTCAATCGTTCAAACAGCGGATCCGCTGGATGCAGGGTCACTTTGACTGTATGACAAGATATGCATTCCCTCTGATACTCGAAGGATTGAAGAAGCGCAAATTTATGCTGATTGATTCAGCCATTTATTTAATTATGCCATCGAGGTCGATACTCGCTTTAATATTGATGATATCCGGAGTTCTTTCTTATACAGGTGTATATAAGGCGGAAGGTTTCCTTGGCGATGTGATTGACAAATCAATCCTCCTGGATGGCTGGATTTATGGCTGTTTTATTGCGGCCTACCTATCATTGCCTATACTTGCCATGATTCTGGAGAAAAAAGGGAAAAAACTACACTGGTTTTTTGTGTCATATTTGTTCGGACTATCTTGGATTCCGGTGACTATCTTGGGATTATTGAAAAAAAATCAACGAGAGTGGAGCCATACTGAACACTCTAGGGCACTAGCCATCGAGGAACTCGAACTGGAGCTTAATCCAGCTGAGCAGGAAGCAGTGTACGAACCTAATCCTATTAAATAGCTATGGGGACTGTCCCCCATTTCCCGAATATTTCCTAAACATTTCAGCCAGTAAGCCTGCCATTATAAGCTGCGCTGCTGGCCATTTGTCTACCATTATTTTATAGGGGAGGGATTTCCTTGCCGGAGCTGCCAGAAATGGAGACATATAAAAATCTGTTAAACCAGAAAATAGCTGGACAAGTGATCTTAGATGCAGAGATCGGGCGGGTAAAGTCTATTAATGTACCAACCGAATCCTTTTTATCGAAAGTTAAGTTACAGACTGTCGTAAAGGTTGAAAGAAGGGCAAAGCATTTAGTGTTCTTTCTCTCAAATGACTGTATTCTTGTCCTTCATTTAATGCTGGGCGGCTGGATGTTTTTTGGAAAAGAAGCGGATAAACCGGATAGAACCGTGCAGATCACCTTAAAGTTCGGTGAAAACAGTCTATATTTCATAGGGCTGCGGCTGGGTTACTTGCATGTATTCAATAAGGAAAGTGCTGCTGCTGAGCTGTCCGATCTAGGGCCCGAACCATTAAATGCTGGCTTCACACTGGACTTTTTCCTGAACCTGCTGCGAAACAAGCGTGGCCGGCTGAAAACAAAACTGGTTGATCAGCATTTTATCTCTGGGATTGGCAATTGTTATTCAGATGAAATCTGCTTTGAGGCCCATATTTTGCCTGTGAGGGATATAAGTTCTTTAAACCCGGCTGAAAGAACCTCTCTATATGAGGCGGTTCAGTTTGTCCTTAAGGATGCGATACGATTCGGCGGATACATGGAAAACCCGCTTTACGCCGGGGACCAGCTGACTGGCGGGTATGATGAAAAATGCAGGGTGTATGATAGGAAAGGGGAACCTTGTGCCCGTTGCGGGACACCTATCACTAAAGAAATGATCTCTTCAAGAAAAACCTTTTATTGTACACACTGTCAAAAATAGTTGGAAAAGAACGGATGGTTATGATGCGATTTGGCTGTCATGTCAGTATACGAGACGGATATTTAGCTGCGGCTGTGCATGCCGATTCCATGCAGGCAAAGGCTTATCAATATTTTCCCAAGAATCCGAGGAGCCTCTCCGTGAAGGAGTTTGACCGGGGAGATGCCGAGGCGTGCAAGGAATTCTGTTTGGGCCGCTCTATCTCATCGATTGCGCATACTCCCTACCCGACAAGCATTACCCCGGCATCCGATGAAAAAAAAGAAGCCGTCATCAAGTCATTGCTGAATGATTTAGAGATTGCGGAAGCCTGTGGATCAATGGGAGTGGTGGTCCACTACGGCAGCCAAATCAATCCATCGAACCCTCTCGAAAGTTACACATTAATGATTGAAGTCCTAAACTCTGTCCTTTCGAAATGGGACGGCGAATGTAAAATACTGCTTGAGAATAATGCGGGCGTTCCCGGAACCATAGGCACCACATTGGAGGAATTGGTGCAGGTCAGGAATTTATGTGAAGAGCCGCAAAAAATCGGTTTTTGTCTCGATACATGTCACGCCTTTGCGAGCGGACTCTGGACCGGTGATAATTGGAAAGAGCTGTCCCAAAAGGGGAAGGAACTGGGGTATTTTCAAGAATTATCAGCGGTGCATCTGAATAACTCCAAGTACGGCATGGGAATTGGCAAAGACAGGCACGCCAATATATTTAATGCCGGACATATCAAGGAAGAACAATTTGAAGAGCTCATTCATTCTCCCCTTCTGAAGGATGTTCTATTTGTATTGGAAACTCCAAAAGAATATGGAGTGAGTCACAAAGAGGAAATTGAGCAGCTGTATAGCAGGTGGGGGTGAGCAATCCCGATCAAGCAAGTCTAATTATCAGGAGCCGCTTGCGCTTTAGATGAATGTGGCCGGATCAGAGTTTTTGTTTATACCACTTAAGCATAAATGAAAAAACTTAAGCATATATCTTTTTTCCTGGTCAAAAACAAATTGCTTTAAGCAGATTCCATTTATCTAAGATTAAGCACATACTTTTAAGCAGGAACTTTATTTTCTTGAGCGTGCACAGTCTTTAAGCAGAAACCAATTTACCCGAGTATAAGCACCAACCTATAAGCATAAACCTATTTTCCTGACATAAGCGCGAACCTTTAAGTAGAAACCAATTTCCTGAGAATGAGCAGATTCCTTTAAGTAGAACCAAAACCTGAGCATAAGTACGCACCTTTAAGTAGAAACCAATTCCCTGAGCATAGCAGAATCCTTTAAGTAGTAACCAAATACCTGAGCATAAGCAGAGACCTTTAAGTTGAAACCATTACCTGAGCATAAGTACGTACCTTTAAGTAGAAACCAATTTCCTGAGCATAGCAGAATCCTTTAAGGTAGTAACCAAATACCTGAGCATGAGCAGATTCCTTTAGTAGAAACCAACTTGAGAATAAGTACGTACCTTTAAGTAGAAACCAATTCCCTGAGCATACCAGAATCCTTTAAGTAGTAGTCACCAAATACCTGAGCATAAGCAGATTCCTTTAAGTAGAAACCATTACCTGAGCATAAGTACGTACCTTTAAGTAGAAACCATTACCTGAGCATAAGTACGTACCTTTAAGTAGAAACCAATTCCCTGAGCATAGCAGAATCCTTTAAGTAGTAACCAAATACCTGAGCATAAGCAGAGACCTTTAAGTTGAAACCATTACCTGAGCATAAGCACAAACCTATAAGCATAAACCTATGTTCTTAAGCATAAGCACCTTTCTATAAGCATACAAAAAGCCAACTTAAGCATAAACCTCCCAAACTCAAGCATAAAAGTAATAAACATAAGCATAAACCGTTGAAACATAAGCATAAACCTGAAAAACATAAGCATACCGTTCCAATACGCAGATAAATTTAGCTGGTTCACAGCCTATTAGGCACTTATGGTGCCTCCGTTTATATGTTTTTCCCTGTAATCCTTACTCCTCTATACAAAACGGATCAATTTGGCAGCGAAAAATAATAAAATATACAGTTTTAGCTACTAAAAGTTAATTACATAATCACACTTTAATAATATTAGAACCATTCTCTTTTTCCAGAAAGGAACAT
The DNA here is from genome assembly GCF_002863585.1 of Peribacillus deserti. Classification (GTDB taxonomy): domain Bacteria; phylum Bacillota; class Bacilli; order Bacillales; family DSM-1321; genus Paraperibacillus; species Paraperibacillus deserti_A. Next base: position 70,736 of record NZ_PGUY01000020.1, read on the forward strand.
CCTCCTGCATTCAATCCATCTTATTCCTGATGTGTCCTTCAAATTACCCTCATATCCTCTATGGTTCTAGTCCTCTTTCATTATTTTTTATTTGCCCGCTGCTTTTGATTACCCCTGGACCGTTTTTAGTTGCTACCATTGATAGGACAGAAAATTCTGGTACATGCTGTGCGGAAAGAGGGATATTATGAAAAAACATCTAGTAGCAGGAGGTTTGATTTTACTCGCGGTATTCGGGCAGGATCACTCAGAGGCTCACGCAGAAAAACAGGGTTCTTTTAAGGTAGGAGCTACTTCTTTGAATATCAGACATAATCCTGATATTCAATCAGAGGTGATTGGTTCGCTTCCTAACCGGGCAATCGTTCATGTTTACGAAGAAAAGAATGGATGGGTAAAGGTCAGCTATAATGGGAAGACAGGATGGATTGCCTCGCAATTCCTATATCAGTCAGTTGGTCAAAACACAACACAAGTAAGTGAAAGTACGAGACAAACTGTAACTGTAAAAGAGAGCGGCGTTCGGCTCCGGACAGGACCTGGCACAGGATATCCGGTAGTCGGCACAGCAGAGACTGGAAAGACTTATAAGGAATTAAACAGGACAAATGGATGGGTGCAGGTTCAGCTAACAGGCGGACGCAGGGCGTGGATATCTGATACATATACGACATCTTTCATAGGTGAGAAACCAGCCTCGACAGCAAAAGAACTAAGCGGGAGAACGTTTATCATAGATGCAGGGCATGGAGGGACAGATCCTGGCGCTTTATCTTTTAACGGTCTTCATGAGAAAGATTTTACATTGAGTGCCTCGGAAGCTATTGCCTCGTCAATAAAGCAGGCTGGAGCCAAGGTTATAATGACAAGAAATTCAGATGTTTTTCTCTCACCAGCTGAAAGGGTAAGCTTCAGCAATAGACTAACTGCCGATGCTTTCATCAGCATCCATTACAACGCATTTACGAATCCGGGTGCCCGCGGAATAAGTACCTATTATTATACAGATGGCAGCGACCGGAATCTTGCCGCAGATCTAGAGCGATCACTCAGCAGCAAACTCGGACTTCCAATGGATGGGGCGAAATTCGGTGATTATTATGTACTAAGAGAAAATCCTAAATTGGCCGTTTTAATTGAGTTAGGCTTCCTTACCAATCCGAATGACATGGCCGCTATCCAGAGCACCAGCTATAATCAAATTGCGGCCGATGCCGTAACAGAAGGGCTTATCCGTTATTACCAGTAAGAGTAAAGGAAAGCTGCCGGCGGGTGAATTATATGAATCATAGATGTTTTTCGGAGGGATTTATAATAAAATAAATTCAGGTTGGATACCCTAACTTGGATAATAGGGAGGTGAACGAAGATGAAAACAGCTATTAAATGGGAAGGGAAAATGGCTTTTTCAGGCACAACTCCCTCAGGACATAAAATACATATGGATGCTGCTGCGGAAATCGGGGGAGAAAATACTGGAGCCCGCCCGACGGAACTGCTGTTACATGCAGTGGCTGGCTGTACGGCAATAGACATCGTGTCCATTTTAAAGAAAATGAGACTAAATCTAACGGATCTTTCCATTGATATCGAAGGATCAAGGGCCGAAGAGCATCCAAAGCGGTTCACTGGGATACATATACATTACAGTTTAGAAGGGGATCTTCCAGAAGATAAGGTAGCACGTGCTATAAAATTATCAAAAGAGACTTATTGTTCAGTATCAAATTCCTTAAGCGCTGAGATAAAGGTTAGTTACGATATTAACGGAATACCAGGTTCTCCATTAATCTAAAACAGCTAATGAAGATTGATAAAAAAGAAAAAGCAGTCATGCTGTTTTTTCTTTTTTTAATGGGCAGATATCAAAGTGATACACGAATCCCGGTTAACAAAGTCTTCCACAGGGCATCAGTGATATGAAACATTTCATTCATGCAAGACACCGTTTCTGGAGTCCGCTGCCCCGACTTGATAGCTTGTTTTTCTAAGCTGTATACCAACTACCTAATGATGGCCTTACTAAAAATAGGAACATAAATTCCTTTTAAATCTATTAAATTAAAAGCTCACCTCCATAGAATCTCATGATTCCTCCGGAAACCCATGCTTCATACCAGCCCGTCTCATATACCAATATCTCTTCTTATAAAACGCAGCTAAAGAGTAAAGGAGAGGGTAGAGAGAAGAAATCTTTTTTAGCTGTTTGTCTGGGGACCATACACATTGCCATACTGAAGAATGGTGTACAAAAGGCCGTATAGAGGTCTGAAGGTTAAAGCATTCGGTCCAGTCATTTAAGATAGTCCGTAGTAGGAAATGGGAACGGTCAGATCTAAATCCCAAATAAGCTGCTTATATAAAAAAAGAATTAATTATAATAAAAAACCGGCTTAATAATGAAATTTAAAGGCTCGTTCAAATTCATATCGATAGGTATGAATACCAGCTGCCGGAGAGACAGTTTTTTTCATGAAGCTGACTTTTATTCGAAAAGGCTGGATAGATGAGCCGCGGGGAAATAAAGAATATACTATAGATATTACTTTTTGCTAAAGAGAAAGAAGGAAGCTGGATGAAATTAAGTATATTAGATCAAGCCCCTATTTTATCAGGAGCTGATCCAAGGAGCGCGCTTTTGGAATCGGCAAAGCTCGCTCAAATTGCAGAGAAGCTGGGATATAGCCGATATTGGATTGCGGAACATCATGATTTGAAGGGGCTTGCCTGTCCTGCGCCAGAAGTTATGCTTGGGTATATTGGCGCGCTCACCAAAAAAATCCGCATCGGTTCAGGGGCTATTTTACTTCCACATTATAAGCCCTATAAAGTTGCCGAAACGTTCAATATGCTGGCGACTCTTTTTCCAGGGAGGATTGATCTTGGTATAGGCCGGGCTCCCGGAGGATCGGCTGAGGCAGCAGCTGCACTATCCGGGAATTTTTTAAAGAATGTATGGAAAATGCCAGAGACGCTTCAAGAGCTGCTCCATTTTTTGCACAATGACTTCCCTGATGATTCCATGTTTTCAAAAGTTTCCGCTGCTCCTTTGCCTGAAAACCCCCCAAAGCCTTGGCTGCTTGGAACTAGCCATAAAAGTTCTGTATTGGCCGCAGAAAATGGGACTTCCTATGTGTTTGGCCAATTTATGAGTGATAAGAACGGAGCTGATATCGTTAAGAACTACCAGCAGCATTTCAAAAAAAATGAATTTTCTGCTCAACCTGAAGTCATCGTAACGGTTTCAGCTTTCTGCGCAGAAACCGAAGAGCTTGCCGAAGACCTTGTCCTGAGTCATTTTATATGGACATTACAGCAAGAAACAGGCCAGAACGAAAAGGGGCTGCCTGCAGCAGCAAAAGCAAAAAAATACATAATGTCCGATGAAGAAAAAAACAGGTTTGCAAGCTACAAGAACAAGACTGTTTACGGGAATCCAGCGCAGGTGAAAAACAAACTGTTAAGCATAGCTGCAGAGTATAACACAGATGAAATCATGATCGTTACAATCACACCCACTTATGAAGAGCGAATAGAATCATACAAGCTAATCGCTGGGGAAATGCTTTCGTTTTAAAGGGAAAAAGCTTTCTGACAAAGAAATAAAAGTTAAAAGCAAAAGGGGGAGATATAATGAAGCATTTTACTTTTGCCTGCATCGTCCCGCACGGCAGCGAAATCATACCTGAATTAATGGGCAGCAGTCCAGAACGGATGCAGCAGACAAGGAACAATCTAAATAAGATTGGCGAAGAAATGAGAAAAACTGAACCGGATTCCATTGTTCTTCTGACTCCGCATGGCACCCGCATAAATGGTGCCTTTTCCATAACCGTATCCGAAAGGCTGATGGGCAATCTTTGGGATAATGGTGCTTCTTTTTCGATGGAGAAAAAAGTGGATAAAGAATTGGGCTTCAGTATTGCCGAAGCATCAAAGGCGAATCATATTCCGGCAGCAACCATCAATTATGGAACGACCGAAGGCCCTTATTCATGTCTTCAACTGGATTGGGGAGCTATGGTTCCTCTCAGGTTTATGCCTGATGTCCCTGTAGTCGTAATCACTCCTTCAAGGGAATTATCATTCGGCCAGCACATTCAATTAGGTAAAGCAATAAGAGAAGCAGCTGAAAAGTCAGATAAGCGGATCGCTCTTGTTGCAAGCTGTGACTGGTCGCACGCACATGACGCAGAAGGACCATACGGCTTCAATCCTGCTGCCAGAAAGCTTGATGAAGAAGCTGTCAGGTTGATAAAAACGAATAAACTGGAAGAAATGGGATCCTTTGAACCTGATTTCATAGAAGCTGCAAAGCCGGATGGAATTTGGCAGACACTGATTCTTGCGGGAGCTATACCCGTAGAAGAACGAAACGTTGAATTCTTGTCTTATGAAGCACCTACTTATTTCGGTTTGATTTGTGCTTTTTATAAGGCTCTTTTCTAAAAGATTGTTGTTTTTTAATATGTTTTGTTACTTCACCCTATTGTTCAGTCAGGTCGATTGGAACGTAAGGTGCGAGACTCCTTGATCCAGCTCAAGGCTTTAGACCCTCGAGTCATAAGCCAATCCGTCTATGGGGAGAAAAGCACTCCCCACAGCAGGCTCGTCTTATGCTTGGCTGACGCACGACGCACAGGATGTGCGAGCCAGGCGGGGCCACAGGACGTGGCGGTGCGAGCGTGGTAAGTGCGACTAAGCTTCTGTCTTCACTGTCGTTCGTCAATCAGCAAGTCTTCTTTATCGGGTCTCTGCCTGCCAATTTGTTTAGAATTTTATATCTATTGGGATTTTTACTGAGCGTTTAATATTTATATGTTGGGCAGGCACCGCTTTCCGCTTTTCTGTGCGGGAGCAGCGGGTATTGTCCAGCTCCGGACTGACACCGCGGGTCTAGCCAATCGCCATTAAAAGGCAAAATCGGCCTTTCACTGCCGCTCGTCTTATGCCGGGCTAACGCACGATGCACAGGATGTGCGAGCCAGGCGGGGCCACAGGACGTGGCGTTACGAGCGTGGTAAGGGCGACTAAGCTTCTGTCTTCGCTATCGCTTGCCAATCAGCAAGTCTTCATTATCAGGTGTCTGAATTTCTTTTAGTGTCTTGCCTCTACTTTAATAAAGATCATCATTCAGCTTTTGAGTGGATCTTTTCTTGAAAAGCACCGTCCTCCGCTTTTCGATCAGGTGAGACCCCACAGGCGAAGCCGAGGAGGCTCAGCGCCCGCCCCGCGGAAAGCGAGCATCCTGTAGT